>NZ_JBQFMJ010000012.1:0-161195 GCF_056531785.1 Ruegeria sp. K7 | reverse complement strand
AAGAGTTTAGAGAAGAGGGACATTGGGCGGCTCCTTTCAGCGTTGCCATGACCGGAGACTAGCGCCGCTTAGGACAGGCGTGAAGCATGTCATGCTATCAGAACACCGGTCTTCGATCCGACGGTACGCTCCTTGCGTGGCCTAGTACGTCCAGATCCTTGGCAAAAGCCCATTCCCCCGCATCACTCTCCCTTGCACGGAGGGCCCAAAACCGCCGTTCAAACAGACCATCGCCAACGACTGCACCGAGCCCCAAGCAGTCGCTTGCTACAGGCAGTGCAAGAACGCAGCAGTGATCCAAATGCCCGCGCCGTCTTGATCTGGGATGACAGACAGCGCGGGCCATAGTCTGGTCATGGGACTGCCCAGACTATTTGGAATGCGAAATTGGACATGCGTAGTTAACCAGAATGGCTTGGCTACTCATTTACGACAGTGTTGTCCCACCTAGTGACCAACTACTCGCACAATGGGACCCTGTCTTCAGAGACGTGACTGCAAGATCTGATACACAAGCAAACATATAACACGCGAGAAAAATTACTTTATCGCGCGTAAAAAATGTTGAATTGTTGTATTTTAGATTCAAGTATCGGCGTGTGTAGCAAGTTTGTATTGTCAATTTTGCTCACGTAGTAGCCAGATCTGTCTGGTTAGCCTCCTGGAGACGAAAGTGAGTGGCGTCGCCGGGAGGCAATTTTTTTTGCTGAATGGTCCTCTTAGAAAAAGGTCGAGTTCGGGCGCACACAGCACTCCTATGACCCCTCCTCGCAGGTGTCAGTCTCGCTCGCAGAAACTTCCAACATTCAAGTACCGAAGGCCAATGGCTTTTGTGCAAAAGCCACGTCAGCAGCGAATTGCGGAGACGACTTTAACAAAGATCCATTTTTAGTGGCCATTCGTACACTACTTGAACAATGGAGGTGTCGTGCAGGTCGTTTGGTTCAAACGAGATTTGCGGGTAACGGATCATCCGGCACTAGCGCAAGCGTCTGAGGTCGGGCCAGTTCTGCCACTCTATGTGGTTGAAACTGAGCTTTGGCAGCAACCCGACGCGTCAACACGGCAGTGGAACTTTGTTGCTGAGACAATCGCTGGGTTACGAAAAGACCTTGGGAAACTGGGCCAGCCGCTCATTGTGCGCATCGGGCAAATTGTGGAGGTCCTTTCCCAGTTAAAAGATCGTGGTCTTATCGACGAGCTCTGGTCACATGAGGAAACTGGAAAAAATTGGACGTATCAGCGGGACCGTCAGGCCGCTGCGTGGTGCAGGGAGCATGGCGTGCGGTGGCGCGAAGTACAAAACCATGGCGTTTTTCGGAGGCTCAAGTCTCGCGACGGCTGGGCGGAAAGTTGGGATAGGTTTATGGCTCTGCCCGTTTCTTCACCAGTTGCGCTAGAGCATATCGGCGTAGAACCAGGATACATTCCCACGGGGCACGACCTCGGCTTGCGGGATGATCTATGCGTTGGTCGTCAAGCAGGTGGACGAGCTGCGGGTTTGGAACGTCTGAACAGCATTCTGACCCGCCGTGGCAAAAGATACCAACGCGAAATGTCCAGCCCCTTGCAGGGGGCTGTTGCGTGTTCGCGGCTATCGCCCCACCTGGCTTGGGGTGCGCTTTCGATGCGCGAGGTGTCGCAAGCGACTGAAAAGCAGAGACGAAGATTGCCGCCGCAAGCAAAGGACCGGTGCAAATCGCTTCGCTCTTTCTCGGGCCGATTGCATTGGCATTGCCATTTTATTCAAAAACTTGAGGATGAACCTCGGATTGAGTTTGAAAATCTGCATCTGCTCTACGACGATCTTCGACCGAAAGCGCCAGATGCCGAACTCTTGGCTGCATGGTCCAACGGCGAAACGGGCTATCCTTTCTTGGACGCATGTATGCGGTCGTTGCAAGCAACGGGGTGGCTCAACTTTCGGATGCGCGCGATGGTGATGGCCGCGGCGAGTTATCACCTCTGGCTGGATTGGCGGGCCCCGGGTGAGCATTTGGCGCGCATGTTTACTGACTACGAGCCGGGCATTCACTGGAACCAGGTGCAGATGCAATCAGGCACCACCGGCATCAATACTGTTCGCATCTATAATCCGGTTAAGCAGGGCTATGATTAGGATCCAGAAGGATTGTTCATTCGGACATGGTTGCCGGAATTGTCCCACATCACTGATCAGCATATCCATGAACCTTGGAAAGCTCACGGCGCGAAACAAATCATTGGAACGCTTTATCCAGCGCGTGTTTTTGACCATCTCGCAGCGGCTAAGGCCGCGCGCGAGCGGGTTTGGAGCGTCCGCCGAAGCGCGGAGTTTCGCTCCGAAGCGCGAGCCATCGTGACAAAACACGCGAGCCGAAAGACCAGGCGGAGTGCTCGCAAAGTCGCGCGGGCTTCTCAAGATCAAATGCAACTCGGCCTGCCTTTGGGGGACCATTGGTGAAGATGCGAAAGAGAGCCGATTTACCCCAGAAAATCTGCCCGGTCTGTCAGCGCCCTTTCACTTGGCGCAAGAAATGGGAAAAAGTTTGGGATGAAGTGAATTACTGCTCGAAAAAATGCAGGTCGGCCGCATGACCGAGATTTTTCCAGAACTTGGGGAAGCGAAAGAGACGATCAGTTTCAAGCCCACACGAACCAATGGCCTTAAAAGGCTGAAGCAGTTCGTAGGACGCGCCGGTCGGCATTACGCAGGTAAGCGGAACTACGATTTTGGGACCGATCAACGCAGCAATGTATCGGGTTTGTCACCTTGGGTGCGCCACCGTTTGATAACGGAACAAGAGGTACTGGCAACTGTACTAGCGTCACATAATCCCGACGCGGCGGAGAAGTTCGTTCAAGAAGTGTTCTGGCGCACTTACTTCAAGGGCTGGCTGGAACAGAGGCCCAGCGTCTGGGCACATTATCAACGGGATCTGTTGAGCGCTTTAGAGCGACTAAAATTCGATCAGGGCTTAGAGATCCGTTTCAACGATGCAGTGAACGGCAATACCGGCATCGACTGTTTCGATCATTGGGCGCTGGAACTGGTGACGACCGGTTACCTCCACAACCATGCGCGCATGTGGTTTGCATCAATTTGGATTTTTACGCTCCACATACCCTGGCATCTTGGCGCGGACTTCTTTTTGCGGCATTTGCTGGATGGCGATCCCGCGTCAAACACGCTGAGCTGGCGGTGGGTCGGCGGATTGCACACGAAAGGCAAAACCTACCTCGCGCGACCCGATAATATTGCCAAATACACGCAAGGACGGTTTCAACCAAAAGGCCTCGCCAAATTTGCAGAACCGTTGACCGAGCCGGTAGATCACCCGCTCATTCCACTTTCTATCCCGCTCATTCCCGCAGACAGCCCTTATCTGTTGCTGTTGACAGAGGATGATCTGTCAAGTGACTGCTTAGTGCGGACATCGCCTGCTGCCGCGATTGGACTTTTGGCGACGCATGGTCGGTCTCCAAACCCGATGGGGGACGCCGCAAAGGATTTTGCCAAGGGCGCGATGAACAGCGCCCTGGAACCCCATGGAAAACACGCGAAATCAGCTGAGGATTGGTGTGGTCCGTTGATCGAGGCAGCACGGAATGCCGGCGTCACGACCATTGCAACAGCCTATGTGCCTGTCGGCCCCACTCGGTCATGGCTGGATCGTGCGGAGCCTTTATTGAGAGACGCAGGCCTATCATTGAATAGGATAATGCTGCCGTACGACGCTATGACATGGCCTCATGCAAGGGCCGGATTCTTCAGCCTTCGAAAGAAGATCCCGTCGCTCTTAGGCCAATTGAACCTAGCCACCCAACAAAGAGAATAGCTCGTGTCCTCTGCAGTCCTTCTACTCCCCAACCAATTGTTTGCCCAACACCCGGGTCTGTCCGCCGGGCCAGACACTGTTGTGCTTTTCGAAGACCCGCTGTTCTTTGGCGATGCGCATTACCCAGCCACGATGCATAAACAAAAGCTTTGGCTGCACCGCGCCTCTATGGCGCGCTATCGCGATGGCTTGGTCGCTAAGGGCATTGATGCCGCGATCTGGCCCTTTGAGCGGCAGTCGGGCGCGTGCCTGCGACTTTTTCAAAACCTACGTGATCGCGGTGTCAGCCAAATGATCATAGCTGATCCAGTAGACTTCATTGCGGAAAGACGTTTGCGGGCGGCGGCTAGCAATACCGGCATCACGCTCGACATCAAGCCATCGCCTGGCTTTCTGAATACGCGGGCCGACAATCTGGATTGGTCTCTCGGTCGAAAACGTTGGCTCATGGCTGAGTTCTACAAAAGCCAACGCCGACGCTTGAACGTTTTGATGGACAGCGGTCAACCGACCGGGGGACGATGGAGTTTTGACGAGGAAAATCGCAAAAAAGTGCCCAAGGCGCTGTTGGGCAGCCTGCCTTGGATCGACTGGCCTTCCCATGACGCAGTTGATGAAGCCGCAAAAGCGAGCGTTGTTGCTGACTTTCCAGATGCATTAGGCAGCCTAGATACGTTGTATTATCCGACATCACACAACGCTGCGTCCGTCTGGTTGACGCAGTTTCTGGAACGGCGGTTCGAACGTTTTGGCGACTATGAAGATGCCATTGTTGAGGGAGAAAACTGGCTATGGCATGCCATTCTCACGCCTGCTTTGAACATTGGATTGTTGACGCCGAAACAAGTTTTGGACGCTGCCCTGGAGCATGCGGATCGCAAGGGCATTCCCCTGAATTCTGTAGAAGGTTTCATCCGCCAACTCAGTGGCTGGCGCGAGTTCATGCGCGCGACTTATGATGGCCTAGGTGTGCCGATGCGCACGACAAATCACTGGGGCCATCACCGCGCCATGCCCCGCTCTTTCTACAACGGAACCACTGGTATTGATCCGCTGGATGACACGATCAAAAGGGTGCTCAAAACTGGGTATTGCCACCACATTGAACGCCTCATGGTACTGGGCGGATTTATGTTTCTGTGCGAGATTGATCCGGACCATGTCTATCGCTGGTTCATGGAAATGTTCGTCGACAGCTATGATTGGGTTATGGTTCCTAATGCCTACGCGATGAGCCAGCATGCCGATGGAGGGTTGATCACCACCAAACCGTACTTTTCCAGCTCAAACTATGTTCGCAAAATGAGCCATTGGGGCAAAGGGCCTTGGGCCGAAATTTGGGACGGACTTTATTGGCGCTTTATCCTGAAACACACCGATAGACTTGCAGGAAATCCCCGATGGGCGATGATGTGCCGTACGGCTGGGCGCATGACGTCAGAAGTCAAAAACAAGCATGTCAAGACGGCTGAAGCTTTTTTGCAACGGATGACACGAGCATGAACTCCTCGGCAGCGTATGACTGAGAGTGAGGTCACATCCAGAGATCAACTTTGGGACTGGCTGAACAAGCACTTTACCCAACCTGAGAGCGTCCGACTGATCACGTGGAAGGCTGCACATCTGCGTAGATATGTCAGTCGGGATGAAGTGTTGGATGCGCTGATTGCGTATGGTTGGATTGATGGAAGACGATTTCCAATCGAAGAAGACTGGACGGCGCAACTTATCGGCCCGCGAAAACAACAAGCTTGGTCCAAAAGCTACAAGGACAGGGCGGAGCGCCTTGGGCAAGAAGGCATAGTGCACCCCGCCGGAGAGGCTTCCATACAAGCCGGTAAAGCTTCAGGGCTTTGGAACTTTTGACGATGTCGATGCTCTTATCGTCCCAGACGATTTATCCGTTGTATTGAACCTGGACAAATGGGAGCGATTGCCCCCGTCTTACCGACGCAATGTCCTGCGCTGGATTAAGGTCGCCAAGTACCCGACAACGCGCCAACGGCGGATCGATAACACGGTCGTAACCACGCACACCGGCGAAAGAATGCAGCAAATGTAGCGCCGTCAGGTTTGTTCTTAGTCCCTAGTTGGAACTTGAACTTTCGTATCGCGTTAGAGCAACGCAGCCAAAATTTTGGTTTGGAGTAGCCGCCACGGAGGTCGCCGTCCGCTTAAGCAATGAATTTTCGCGTTTGTGGCACTACGGTCCAAGTGCTCAGACTTAAGTTCGCGCCAATTCCGCCTCGTTGAGAGGCTGCAAACGGGAAACCCGATGCAATGCCGCGCAGCCTTTGACGCGCCTAAAAGGCCACGCTGCATCAGCGATTTTCGAAAGTCCAATGTTGGAAATTTTCGCAGAGCAGTTACCTAGCAGACAGCTGCGAATGACCAAACTGAGCCCAAAGCGGACGAGCGGTGATTTCAAGCCCAATTGAACCGTGCCAATTTCATGTAAAAGGGATGCCAGGTTCATACTATACTCTATTGTGCCTCATACGAGGCCGAGGTCAGAGGAGTTACTATGAAAACAGCTGTTGTGACCGGCGCCGCGGGAGGGATGGGGCAAGCCATCTGCCGCCAATTGCCGGCAGTCGGTTTCCACGTTGTTGGACTGGACCTCAATGAGGAGGGTTTAGGTGAACTGGCGACAGAATTAGGTTCGAATTTCACGCCAATCTGCGTTGACTTAACTGATCATTCGGCTATCGCTCAGGCGTTTGATGGCATTAAGACAACGCATGGCGGTCTGGATGCTTTGGTAAACAATGCAGGCACCTGCTTCATGTCCGACTTCCCGCACATTCCGCCCGAGGAACTCGAAAAGCAGATGGCAATCAATTTTAATTCTGCTTTCTATTGCTGCCAGCAGGCGGTCCAATTGATGTTGGAACGCGAAGGAAGCAAAAAGATTGTCAATATCTCATCGAACGGAGCTTACAATTTCGATGTTTTTGACCCTCCGCACTACCGTGCGTCAAAGGCTGCGATGGATACTCTAACAAAAGACCTCGCCCGTCGATACGCAAAGGATAAAATCTGTGTAAATTCTCTGGCACCTGCCATGACTGAGACACCGTTGTTCAATGTCTTGACCGAGGAAGTCTTGAAGAAAGCCGTTAGTGCCATGCCACATGGTCATGCGATGCTACCTGAGCAAATCGCCTCTTGGGTTGGTTTTCTCATTTCACCGGCAGGGGATGTTTCCAGTGGGAATGTGATTATTCTGAACCAAGGGCGCGACGTCAGATAATTCTTTGGTGCGACATCACTTTCCGGAAAAATGGTCCAAGGGGTGGGATCAGCTGTAGACTTCTGGTGCTTTCTTCAGAACAGCCCACTGCTTTGGACAATGCCCATAGATTACAAAGGCATCTCGCTCGGATGCCAGACGCATCAACCTGTCTGCGCTGGCAATTGCTGCATCTTCGTCCCAAGACCCGGCAAACTTCTCGTCGATTTCTGCTGGTCGGGAAATCGCATCACTGGTCAATAAAATCGCCCCCGACGGAAGATCGACCATTACCGCGATCTGGCCAGGCGCATGACCGGGTGCCATCAAAACGAAGATACCTGGCCCAATCTCTACGTCGTCATCAATAACCAGGTAATCCTGCTCGGGCCATTCCATCGGCCGCATATCGCCCCAATACAAGGGGCGAGGTAAGGCTCGCTCGGCAGAGGAGATGAGAATGGGACTGTTTGGAAAGTCGCCCAATGCACCGATATGGTCGATATGGGAGTGCGTACAAATCTGTAATGCAATGTCTGACGGAATAAGCCCGAGTTTTGCCAGCTGTGCGCGTGGCAGATTATCTGGTTCGCACTTCAGAACCTCGCCAAACTCGAACAATCGATCTTCTTTGACCGCGGCGTCGGTATCAATGGCGTATTTTTCAGGAAATCCAGTGTCGATGAGTATTGCTTCTCCCAAATCTGTTCGGATCAGAAACCCGCAGATACCTATGATGCGGCCAGTGGAATGGACCTTGAACAGCCCGTAGTCCAAAACCACAAGGTCAATCGGTCGCCCTTTGACAAATCCCTCTGCTTGCACAGACTCTCTCCCTGATTGACTACAAAGATTTTGAGTAGAGCATGAAAGTCAAGATACACACACTTTTTCAATACCTACTGGATACCACGGAAGCGGATCCAGAAGCTTTCGTTGGGTTTTCCTTGTCCGAGTCGCCGCGTTTGGGTGAGTTCATGGATGCGCTGGATCCAGCGCTGCCGTTGGATTGGAACCAAAAGAGCTTTCGGGGTCTGCCTGCTTTACGACGGCATGTTTTGGACCGCGCTGGCTTGTATGATGTTTGCAAGCCAGACGACGTTCTGATCACCGCCGGCGCCGCGGAAGCCAATTATCTTGCATTCATGCAATTGGTCCAACCGGGCGACGAAGTCGTAACGGAACGCCCGGGCTGGCCACAAGCGGGCGTATTGGCAGAGGCAGTTGGCGCGACGCTAAAAGTTGTCGACCGCGAAGAGAGGGCTGGTTGGGTATTGCCGCTCGACAAAGTTGAGGCCGCAGTAACAGCGCGCACGCGGCTCATCTTTATGACCAACCCCAATAACCCCACCGGGCAGTTGATGACACAAGCAGAGCTGGAAAGGCTTGTCCAAATCGCAGATCGCGTAGGTGCATGGCTGGTTGTTGACGAGGTTTACGCGGGATTGGAGTGGGACGGGTCCCGTGCCCCTTCGATTGCTGGTTTGTATCCAAGGGGTATCACGACGGGCAGCGTTTCCAAGGCACTGGGGCTCCAGGGGCTACGCACCGGCTGGATGATATGCCGTGATTCAGATCTCATTTGGGACGCTATTATTCTGCGGGAAAACTCGAGCGAAATTATGAATATTCTTGGCGAAGTCATCGCCGAAATCGCCTTGAGGTCTGACCAATATAATCAGGCTTTGAAAATTGCACGGGCAGCTGGGATGAAAACGCTGGAACGCCTGGATAGGTTTGTTGCCGATCAGCCCAACCTCGATTGGGTCAAACCTCAGGCTGGATTAATTGGTTTGGCACGGCTCGATGGGATTGATGGCGACGTGTTCGCCAAACGCTTGCTCGCCGATCCCTATCGGACATTTCTACTACCGGGTTCGTCTTACGGGATGCAGAACCACATCCGACTGGGTGTGGGGGGAGGTGCTGCTGCCAACCTCGACCTTGGCCTAGAGCGCATGGGCGAACTATTGGCAAACTGGTAGATTTAGGACACTCATTTCGACGGTTCGGGCTGCAAAGTCGGTCAAATAACGTTGCCCGTCCCAAGCTGACACTAAGCCCAATTTTGGTGCAAGTTAACCTGCCATACGCTGAAAGCTCTATCGCTAGAATAACGCTGTCGGCGCGCTAGTTCGAAGATGGAACAACTGATTCATAACCAAGGTTCGAAATGACAGGTTGGACAACTGAAAACATCCAAGACTATCCGCGACCACCTGCGCTGCGGGCAGTGCCTCATCGAGTGCGGATCGAGCTCGGCGGTCAAACAATCGTGGAAACCGATCAGGCGTTTCAGGTTCTCGAAACCCACCACGCCCCCACGTATTATATTCCGCCGCAAGACATTGATGCCGTTCTGACAAAGGCCTCGGGTAGATCATTCTGCGAGTGGAAGGGTGTTGCGAGCTACTGGGACGTTCAGAGCGGGGCAGCTGCGGCTAAGAAAGCTGCGTGGAGTTATGCTGCACCAACCATCAAATTTGAACGGATTAAGGGCTATCTCGCCTTTTACGCCGGACTTATGGACGCCTGTTTTGTTGATGAGTACCGGGTGATCCCGCAACCCGGGGATTTCTATGGAGGTTGGGTCACCGAAAACTTGAAGGGTCGCATAAATGGCGCTCCGGGCACGGAATTTTGGTGAGTATTGATGACCGACCCTAAATCCTCACCAACCCCTTTGGCAGTTCCTACAAGCCGTTTGGTCCGTGTTGCCGGTTTAAGCAGCATGACGGCAGGCATTGCGGGGAACATGGCAGCACGCGCCCTAAGAGAGATCGGTCGCGGCGCGCGACCCGATATGCGTGGTTTGTTGATGACACCCGGCAACGTGACACGAGTCGCGGATCAACTCGCTCGCATGCGAGGCGCCGCGATGAAGGTGGGTCAGTTGATTTCGATGGATGCAGGTGAGGTCTTGCCGCCTGAACTGGCTGACATCATGGCGCGTTTGCGAGATCAGGCGCATTTCATGCCCCCCAAACAACTGCGTGACGTCTTGAACCGAAACTGGGGCCAGGACTGGCTAAAGGCCTTTCACACCTTCAATGTAAGGCCCATTGCGGCGGCTAGTATAGGGCAAGTACATCGTGCAACCTTGAAAGACGGGCGCGACGTGGCGATCAAAGTGCAGTATCCCAATATCGCTCGCAGTATCGACAGCGATGTTGCCAACGTGGCTGCTTTGGTTCGGATGTCGGGTCTGCTCCCCAAAAGCTTTGATCTGGGTCCGTATATCCAAGAGGCACGCAGACAATTACATGAAGAAACGGATTATGAACGCGAGGGGCAACACCTGCGCTATTTTGCTGAACTGTTGCAGGCAGATGAAGCTTTCGAAGTCCCAGAGTTCTATCCGGATTGGAGCAATTCAGAAGTTCTGACGATGTCCTTTCTGGAAGGTCGCCCAATCGAAGCAGTGAGTGATGCGACCAAATTGGAACGCAATCAAGTATCCGAGGCACTGGTCGATCTCACGCTACGCGAGATTTTTGACTTCGGCATCATTCAAAGCGATCCAAACTTTGCCAATTACCGATACAACCCAGATAATGGGAAGATTAGTCTCTTGGATTTTGGCGCGGCACGTGCGCTGCAACCATATGCAATCGATAGTTACGCGCATTTGTTACGCGCAGGGTTACTAGAGGATGATGCAGATCTTCGTAGGGCTGCGATCCAAATGAAGCTTATTGCAGACGACGGCCCATACGACGACCGCATCCTCGGAATGATCCGCAGCGTTTTTGACGCAATCCTATCTGCGGATGAATTTGATTTCTCCGACCGAGCGCTCTCCAACCACTTGAACAAAGAAGGCATGGCTTTGGCTGAGGCCGGGTATTTCCCACCCCAGCTTCCAATGGATGTTCTTTACCTTCAGCGAAAGATTGGAGGGATGTTCTTATTGGCCACTCGATTGAATGCCTCGTTGCCTGTGAAGACTCTTCTTGCAAAGTACGTCAACTAACCCAAAACTTCCGACGACAGACAGGAATGACCAGCATATACTCGCGCCTAGGGCAGCATAGCCCGCAAAGCTGTTGCTGGCATTAAGTGCAGCGAAGGTCTGCGCCGAGTCCATATGAATAATGACGATACGGAATATGTAAGTGTTTGTACTCGAGAATTAGTGAAAATTCATTTTGCATTGCGATGGTTAAGAGAGGCTTGGGAGTTTGTCACCAGCGTCTCTTTGGGTTGGCGAAATCCAGGTTTCAGCAGATATCACGTCCGAGAAAACAAGCCGCGTGAGTCGGCCTGATGGATTTTGGCCTTATCTGACGCGCAGAGTTGGTTCTTCGTATTTGCTGGTAGTCAGGTAACGTTAGGTTGGGAGTGCGATATGGAATTACCAACACTGACATACGAAATGATAGCCGTACTGAGTCTATTGTCTTTTACCGTCTTACTTTTTGTTACCGAGATTATACGGATCGATGTCGCAGCAATTCTTGTAATGGTGCTGCTTGGTGCACTGAGCTATCTCCCGGGGCTGGGTAATCTTGCCGATATATCAAAGCTCTTTGAAGGTTTTTCCTCGAACGCAGTGATGTCCATCATCGCAGTTATGGTAATCGGGGCTGGGCTTGATAAGACGGGGCTTATGTCAAAGGTTGCGGCCCTGATCCTCAAGAATGGAGGCACGACAGAGGCTCGGATAATCCCGATAATTTCAACTACGGTTGGTGTGATCAGCTCTTTCATGCAGAACGTGGGAGCTGCTGCGCTTTTTTTGCCCGTTGTGAGCCGCATCTCAGCGCGTACAGAAATACCGATGAGTAGGTTGCTTATGCCCATGGGGTTTTGCGCGATTCTGGGTGGTACGATCACATTGGTCGGGTCGTCACCCCTCATCCTGTTGAACGACCTGATTGTTTCGGCAAACTCATCTCTTCCGGCTAACCAACAAATGGAGACATTTGGGTTGTTTTCAGTCACGCCTATCGGTGTAATGCTGGTGCTGACAGGGGTACTTTACTTTGTGCTCTTTGGTCGTTGGGTCCTCCCTGCGCAGCGGGAGCGTGGAGAAGACGCAAGCTCAGCCCGGTCCATGCAGACCTACGTCGAAAACACCTATGGGCTTAGGGCTGATATGTTCGAGATACGTGTTCCAGAAGGTTCGATCTTGATTGGACAAACGCTCGCGGATGTCATGGTCGCCCATAATTTATACATTCTCGGCACATCCTATCGCGGCCACAAGGTCATCGCGCCGATGGCGGATACCAAGATCGAAGCGCCAGCGCGGCTTGCAGTGCTTGGCCTGCGCCGTGTGGTTGAGCATCAGTTCGCTGAGCCTTATGGCTTAGAGATTCTGCCCCAACTGGATGTCTTTGCAGATGATTTCGCCGCGACCCAATCGGGGGTGGCAGAGGTTGTTATTCCGCCCGGTTCTTCAGTGATCGGCCAGACTCCGATTGATTTGCGTCTCCGTCAGACACATGGTTTGTCTCTGTTGGCCATTCAGCGCGGCGAAGAAACACTGAGCCATGTAGAAACCGAAGATCATTCAGCCACGCATATCGGGCAAGTCCCTTTGCAGGCGGGTGATACGTGTGTCGTGCACGTGCAATGGGACCGTCTGACACGACTGAAGTCAGACAGGGATTTTGTCGTCGTAACTTCGGACTTTCCCCAAGAAGAGTTACGCCCACACAAGGTCGGATGGGCGCTTGCTTTCTTCCTAATAGTGTTGAGCTTAATTCTGTTTTCTGATCTGCGCTTGTCATTATGCCTGTTGATCGGCGCTATTGGGATGGTGTTGAGCCGGGTGCTCTCGATTGACGAAGCCTACGAGTCGATAAGTTGGAGCACAGTCTTTCTACTGGCTTCGCTGATCCCGTTGGGCCAGGCAGTTCAGAACACTGGCACTGCGGATTGGATTGCCGCGCATGTGTTGGCCCTCCTGAAGGGGTGGCCGATCTGGTCTTTGCAAGCAGGGATCGCCGTTTTGGCAACGGCGTTCACGCTGGTCATGTCCAACGTAGGTGCAACTGTTCTGCTGGTGCCGCTGGCGGTTTCTATTGCCGTATCAGCGGGTGGTAACCCGGCCGTATTTGCTCTCACCGTGGCAATTTCAACGTCCAACTCATTTTTGATCCCAACACACCAGGTGAATGCGTTGATCATGGGCCCAGCAGGCTATCGGGTGGTCGATTTCGTTCGCTCGGGCGGAATCATGACTCTCCTTTTCTTGGTTGTTTCAATGACCGGACTTGCGCTTTTCTTCTGAGCCGCTTCTCGGCGACCCGCACAATGAACTCTGCTTCAGCTCAGAAGAACTGGCAAGATGAGGTCTTGGAGGCCAATCCTTTTGTTGGAGCAGAAAATCCGAGATCTATACAAATGGACTTTCGCTGCGAGAAAGAGAAGAAGGGCGGCGAACAAATGCAAACCTGACGTCGACATACGCTGGTACTGGACCGTCTTTGTTTTATCGATCACTGTTGCTTGGCCAATACCGTCGGCATATTGGAGAGTTCACAATGAAGTTCCTTCGAACACCTGACCATCGGTTTGACGGGTTGCCAGATTTCGCATTCGGCCCGAATTATCTTGATGTGGATGATACCGAAGGCGGTCGTCTCCGAATGCACTATTTGGACGAGGGACCGGAACAGGCACCGCCCGTATTGTTGATGCATGGAGAGCCAACCTGGTGCTTCCTGTATAGGCACATGATTCCGTTATTCAAGGATGCGGGCCATCGAGTTCTGGCTCCTGATTTGATTGGGTTTGGGCGGTCGGACAAGCCAACCGAGCGATCCGACTACACCTACCAACGCCATGTAGACTGGATGTCCGAGTGGTTGCGGAAAGTTGACCTGACTGGCATCACATTGGTGTGTCAGGACTGGGGCGGACTCATTGGCTTGCGGCTGGTTGCGAGTATGCCCGAGCGTTTCTCTCGTGTGGTTGTGGCGAACACGGCCCTACCTACCGGTGACGTGCCCTTGGGTGAGGCATTTCTTTCATGGCGGGAATATTCACAATCTGTGCCTGAATTTAATTCGGGCCGTATCGTATTTGGCGGCACAACATCGAAGATTTCAGATGAAGAGGTTGCAGCCTATAACGCACCGTTTCCGGATTCGCGCTATCTGGCAGGCGCTCGCGAGTTTCCAGTGTTGGTGCCCGACTCGCCTGACAATCCAGCTTCTGAAGCCAACCGAGCCGCATGGGAAACCCTCAAGACCCTAAACACCCCGTTTCTGACTGTTTTTGGAGAAGACGACAGGGTCATGGCGGGGGTAGACAAACTGTTCCAAAAGTCGATCCCTGGGGCAGTTGGTCAAAATCATACTGTTTTGCCTAAAGCGGGGCATTTCATTCAAGAAGATGCTGCGGCAGAGCTAGCAAACGCGACTTTGAAATTCATTGAGCAAACATAACGGCTGTCAGATTAGTGACTTCCCCTGCGGCCTCAACTCACGCCAAATTTGCGACGCAAATGCTCAGCTAAGGCCGTTATGCGACGTGGTTGGGCTCGGCTCGGCGGAAACATCATTTGCAAAGGTTTCGGCGGTGGGAGGAAGTCGCGCAAGACAGAAACAAGTTTGCCAGATCGAACATCTTCGCCGACATCCAGCTCCGACTTCAAGACGACCCCATGACCTGCAATCGCCCATTCGCGGATGAGTGAACCATCATTGACTATTCGATTTCCTTTTACCGATACGCGCTGGGCATTTGGTCCTGATCCAAACTCCCAAACGTTGTCGATTATGTCGCCAAACCTCATAACCAAGCAGTTGTGGTTCAATAGATCTTCTGGTTTTTCAGGCGTTCCGAATAAGGCTAGGTAACTTGGGGAGGCACATACGAAACGTTGGTAGCTTCCTAAATTTCGTAATCTGAGCGAGCTGTCTGTGATGTTGCCGAAGCGAACGGCGAGGTCAAAACCCCGGCCTACAAGGTCGACGTAGCCGTCCGAGAGGGACAGTTCGATTGAGACGGCAGGGTTCTCTTCGGTGAATTCGGCAATAACCTCGGAAACAAAGCTCCGCCCCAAATCGATAGGCGCGCTTATGCGAATTGGACCAGACAAAGTTTCGGCGCCGTGCCGAACAAGCGTATCCAGGTCCGCAACCTCACTGAGTACGTTTCTTGCTCCATCGGCTAGTGTACGGCCTTCTTCGGTCAGGCTAATAGAACGAGTGGTGCGGTTGAACAAAACCACTCCGTAGTGTGCCTCCAGAGCCGCGAGTCGCTCGGACACTGTCGTGCTCGACATCCCTGTTGCGCGCGCTGCGGCCACAAGACTGCCTTTCTCGGCTATAGTCAGAAACAAGCGAAGATTGTCTAAAAGCATTAAACGGAATTTCCGGATTATATGTTCGATCTCGCCCCGTTTATCCCGAAAAGACTGCGGCGTAAATCTAGCGCATCGCTCAAGAACACAAGGGACCTATTCCAATGGCCAAGCTGACAATTGTCGCCAACATCAAAGCCAACCCCGACAAGATCGACCTTGTAAAGGGTGAGTTGATCAAGCTCATCGACATAACCCGTGCCGAAGAGGGTTGCATTAACTACGACCTGCATCAGGACAACGGCAACCCGGCCCATTTCGTATTCTACGAAAACTGGCAAAGCCGGGAGCTTTGGCAAACCCACATGGGTGCTCAGCACCTTGCGGCTTACCTGGAAGCAACAGAGGGTGCCGTTGCAGAATTCACGTTGAATGAAATGACAGTCATCGGTTGATACAAAACCGAACAAAGGAGCACTTTATGAAAGCCGTGGGATACCGTGAGACAGGGTCGATTGATCGGGCGGACGCCTTAATCGACTTCGAGGCCGACAAACCGACGCCGAAGGGGCATGACTTGTTGGTGAAAGTGCAGGCCGTTTCAGTGAACCCGGTCGATACGAAAATTCGGCAAAAACGTGCTCCTGTAGGTCCAGCACCTGATATTTTGGGGTGGGACGCAGTAGGCATCGTCGAAGCAGTTGGCGAAACGGTTGAGACTTTCCGTCCGGGAGATGCAGTTTGGTATGCCGGGGCAATAGACCGACCGGGAACCAATGCCGAGTTTCATCTGGTGGATGAACGTATTGTCGGATCAGCGCCAAAATCCATACCGGCGAAAGCAGCTGCGGCGATGCCGCTAACGACGCTTACTGCCTTTGAGATGCTGTTCGACCGCTTGCGAGTCCAAGATGCCGTTTCCGGCGGAACCAATACGTTGCTGGTTATTGGTGGCGCAGGCGGTGTCGGGTCAATCACCATTCAATTGGCGCGGGCTCTCACTGACTTGACGGTGATTGCCACTGCGTCCCGACCCGAGACGCAAGACTGGGTTCGAGAGCTTGGCGCACACCATGTCATCAACCATGCGGAACCTTTGGGCGCGCAACTCGGGGCTCTCGGTATCGAAAGCGTGGATTTCATCTATTCAACGAACCAGTCCGAGCTATACGCATCTGAAGCTGGAGAGGTGATGACACCTCAAGGTCGCTTTGGGTTGATTGATGATCCTGAAACCTTCGACATCGCGCCGTTCAAACCCAAATCGATCTCATTGCATTGGGAGTTCATGTACACTCGGTCGCTTTTTGGGACTGGAGATATGAATCGTCAAAGCGAAATCCTGAATCAGGTCGCCGCGTTGATAGATGATGGAGAGATCAGATCTACAGCGACCGAAACACTTGGTAGGATCAATGCTACAAACTTAATGAAAGCGCATGCTATCCTCGAAAGCGGCAAGGCCAAAGGAAAGCTCGTGCTTGAGGGTTTTTAGATGAGAATTGAGCGACTGGATCATGTGAATATCGTGACCACAAGGTTGCCTGAGATGGTTACTTGGTATGAAGAGGTCCTGGGTTTAAAACTCGGGGCCCGCCCTGATTTTCCGTTTCCCGGAGCTTGGTTGTATGCGGGTGATCACGCCGTGGTTCACCTTGTGGGTCACGAAGGAACGCCTAATGTCGGCTCCGAAGTAAAGCTCAAGCTCGAGCATTTTGCGCTCTCAGCCACAGGGTTGAGAGCATTCGAGGAAAAACTGATCTCGTGTCAGATCCAGTATCGCAAAACTGATGTCCCGGGGGCTGGAATGGTGCAAATCCATGTGGCCGATCCTGATGGAAATCATATTCATATTGACTTCGAAGAAACCGAATAAGTGGCTAACCCTCAAAATAGTCGCAACGCAAAATCAAGCTCGTAACTTCTTGCCGATTAGGGATTGAGGTCCTTGCCGGGTTGCTTCCAAAACTTGCGTGGGCCAACATTTTTTGGGCGGTGCAAACGTCGATTTGGAGATCAGTATGCCGGACCTCAAAACAAACAAGAAAAACGTCATCGCTTTCTACGAAATGATGTTCAACGCGTGTCGACCTGCCGAGGCCATCGCAACCTTTGTTGGCGAAACCTATACGCAGCACAACCCGCATGTTGGCGACGGCAAGCAAGCCTTTGTCGAGTATTTCGAGCGCATGGCCACCGAATACCCGGGAAAGCGTGTGGATATCAAACGTGCCTTTGCTGAAGACGACCACGTTATTCTGCATTGCCACCAGATCTGGCCCGATGGTCTCGAGTACGCAGGGATAGATATTTTTCGCCTGGACGTTGACGGTAAGGTAGTCGAGCACTGGGACGTTCTTCAGGAAGTTCCAGCAAACAGCGAGAATGACAACGGCATGTTTTGACTTCGCCGTTCTGACTGTGGAGCATTGAACTTCGAAAGCTCCTGTCGGCTAAACCACGATAATTATAGGGTATAAGTGAGCTACCCCCCGAAAACTGGACACTGACGTGGGCTACGATTTGTTGTCTGCTGGTCTTCGACGAAGAGGAGATCAGAGATGTCGAAACGGAAGAACCATTCGCCTGAGTTTAAGGCCAAAGTTGCGCTTGAGGCATTGAAGGGCGAGCGGACGGTTGCTGAGTTGGCAAGCCAGTTTGGCGTTCACCCGACGATGATCCACAGCTGGAAGCGGGCGCTGCTTGAAGGCGCGTCTGGCGTGTTCGAGCGTGGCGGCAAGAAAACCCCTGAGATTGACGAAGAACAGGTCAAGGAGCTCCACGCCAAGATCGGGGAGTTGGCCGTCGCCAACGATTTTTTGTCACGAAAGCTCAAACCGGGGATCGGCAAGTGAGGCGAAAAATGATCGAGCCTGCCAATGCCAACCTGCCTATTGGCAAGCAATGCAAGCTGCTGTCGCTCTCGCGGTCATCATTCTACTATCAGCCCAAGGGCAAGACCGCTCTGAATCTAATGTTGATGCGGCAGATCGACGAGCAGTTTCTGGAAACGCCCTTCTTTGGTGTTCGGCAGATGACCTGGCATCTTCGCAACGAAGGTCATCTGGTGAACGAGAAGCGCATCCGTCGCCTGATGCGGCTGATGGGTTTGATGCCTATCTATCAGAAGCCCAATACCAGCAAGGCGGCGAAAGGGCACAAGACGTATCCATATCTGCTGCGCGGTTTTCGGGTGGATCGACCCAATCAGGTCTGGGCCGCAGACATCACCTATCTGCCCATGCGACGAGGGTTCCTGTATCTGGTGGCGATTATGGACTGGCACACACGCAAGGTTCTGGCTTTGCGGATATCGAACACGCTGGAGGCCGACTTTTGCGTCGACGCGCTGAATGAGGCCATACACCGCTTCGGCCCGCCTGAGATCATGAACACTGACCAGGGCAGTCAGTTCACATCATTTGTCTGGACAGACCGTCTGCGCCGATCCGGCGTGCGTATCTCGATGGATGGCAAGGGCCGGTTCCTTGATAATATCTTCGTCGAACGGCTCTGGCGGAGCCTGAAATCCGAATGCGTCTACCTGCACGCCTGGGAGACCGGGTCAGAGGCAATAGCGGGCGTCAGGAAATGGATCGAGTTCTACAACCGCAAACGCCCCCATTCCGCACTTGGCGGTAGACCGCCAGCCGTGGTCTATTGGCTGAGAAAAGACAAAAACCAAACCGATCAGCAGGAGCAGAGAGTAGCTTAAACAACGCCAAAATCTGTCCAAACATCGGGGAGTAGCTCAAAGTCTGATCCAAGAAACCCACCCAGGCGTATCCATCAAGAACTCTTTAGCAAGGAGAAAAATATGCTCCCGAAGTGTATTCTCGCGGCGACCGTCGGATTATTTGCGGCCACGTCCCTTCAGGCTGGTGTGCAAATTCGATTCATAGAAGGCGCACCCAAGGACCGTTTTGTTCTGACAAACCTCGGAGCTTGCGAAGTAGAAGCCTCGACCGTCAAAATTGACTTGTCGCAATCTGCCGGGCGTCTGATTTTCGACGTTACCGAAAAGGGTGCGGGCGTGGAGGTGTTCCAACCTCTCGAATTCGTTGAGGGTGCGGATGCTCTGCGTCAAATTCCAGCGGTCGTGGATGGGCAAGATACAATTGAGCTTGAGATCGCCTCCCTCGCAGCCGGGGACAATCTCGCCTTTACCATCGATGTCGATGACACTATCGGGCAACGCGAAGTCACCGTAACAAGGTCGGAGATCGCAGGCGCCACGGTGTCATATACCGATGCGGATGAGACTAATACTGCGACCTTCTCTTCCGAAGCACTTGTGAACGTGACGACCAAGGACTGCTGAAAGCTATCCAACAATGTCGAATTGGTTGATCCGCATAGCATTCCTTGCGCTGATGGTGGGAGGCGGCATCCTGATTGGGACACTGACTGCACCCGGCGATTGGTATGCACAGCTTTCTAAACCGGCTTTCAATCCACCAAATTGGATTTTTGGGCCGGTTTGGACGGTGCTTTATGTCTTGATCGCTATGGCGGGTTGGCGCCAGTTTGAAACAGACCGAAGCTCGACCGCCATGAAGCTGTGGTGGGCACAGATGGGTCTGAACTTTTTGTGGTCCCCGACCTTTTTCGTACTGCAACTGCCGTGGTTTGCCCTTTTGGTCATTGTCGCGTTGTTGGCTGTCATCGTTGTGTTCATCGTTAAGGTCAGGAATTCGGATCGGATTTCTGCACTAGCCTTCCTGCCGTACTTTGCATGGGTCGCATTTGCCACTGTCTTGAACCTTTCTATTGCAATACTGAACTGAGAAAGAACGATATGCGTGGAAACTTCGCTGGGCTTGTTTCAAGTCTTTTTATCATCGGATCTACAATGGCACAGGCTGATGAAAATCTTGCAGAAGACTTCTCCGAGTCACCGGAGACGCGTTGGGACTACGTTGCCGACACCGTAATGGGAGGAGTTTCTTCAGGGCAGGTGCAGTTTCGTTCGGAGGGTGATGTTGCATTCGCACGGTTGACCGGAACCGTCAGTACAGAAAATAACGGCGGCTTCATCCAGTTCCGGCGCAAGTTGTCTGATCGGCCAGATGAGGGTGTATCAGGCGTCAGGCTATTGGTACGGGGCAACGGCGAGCACTACTTCGTTCACCTCAGAACACGTGGCACGGTGCTTCCTTGGCAATACTATCAGGCCGCGTTCGCAACTTCTGAAGAATGGACCGAAGTCTATTTGCCTCTGTCAGGCTTCAAAGCTTCAGGTGCCATGTTGCGCGCTATTCCCGTTGCTGACGAAATCACCTCCGTCGGAGTTGTAGCCTACGGGCGCGATCACGAGGCCCGCGTAGATGTCAGTGAGATTGGTTTTTACTGACGTTCAGGTTCCGAAATTCACCTCGGTTGCCAACCAATGTGAAACTTGAGGTTGTTTTGTCTGACGGCGCCGATTTCGCGGAAACGTCGACCGTCCGGCTGCAGGGTTGGCGGTTTTGACGCAACATCATTTCAAACGTACTCTGGCAGCAGCCAAGCGCAAACGAGGACCATGTCTGATCCCGAGAACAGAAATGAATCCGTCGCGGAACCTAGGTCGCACGCTGTAGCCGATGGTATCGGAAGGGCAACGGAGGAATTCAGAATTTCGATGCCAATAGGGATCGGAGCAGTTTTGGCTGCACTTGCCTCTTTGGCCACATGCTATTCTGGAATTCTGTTGACTTATTTGGTTGGCTATGAAGCGCTTTCCATAAACCCACATGTGCAAGCGGTGCTCATGTGGGTGTTTGCTTTGTTGGCGGTCAGTTTCTTGTGGAGAGACCGTAAACGACATGCCAAAGAGCTTCCACTCGTCCTTGGTGGGATTGCTGCCCTTATTTTGATTATCACGCTGTATTTCGGCTATGACGAACGCGTCGAAGCGCTCGCCTATGTACTTTTGGTGATTGCAGCTTTGCTAAACCAGAACTTTATACTCGATGCGTTAAACCACAAGGTTCGTGACCAGACGCATGAAATAGAGGCGTTAAACGAAAGGCTGACAGAGAAGGTGAAGCGCCAGGAAGGCGAAATTGACAGGCTGGGGCGACTTAAACAATTCCTTGCTCCTCAGGTGGCGGAGCTCGTCGTAGAAGAAAATTCTGAAGAGCTTCTTAAAACCCATCGTCAATACATCTCTTGCCTATTCTGCGACATCCGTAATTTCACCGCCATTTCCGAGGCGATTGAGCCGGAAGATGTCATTACCCTTCTCCAGCAATTCCACGATGACGTCGGTCAGTTAGTTGCCCAACACAAGGGGACGATTGGATACCGAGCTGGAGATGGTTTGATGGTCTTCTTCAATGATCCGGTTCCCTGCGAGCAACCCGTCCTGCAAGCCGTGCGGTTGGCTAAAGCAATAAGCGAAGCCTTTGACAGAATTCGAGCACCCTGGCTGAGGCTTGGGCATGCGATGGGTTTGGGTATCGGGATCAGCAGCGGTTACGCAACCCTTGGGCTTATCGGGTTTCATGGTCGGGCCGACTATACCGCTATCGGCGGCGTGGTGATCACTGCATCGAGGCTTTGCGATTTTGCCAGCGACGGGCAGATCCTTTTGAACCAACGGGCGCTATTAGACATAGAAGATTATGTGGAGACAGAAGAACTGGAAGAAAGAGAGCTGAAGGGCATCGGTAACCCCGTGCAGATTTTTCGTGTTCTCAGTCTCTCTGATCAGGCAAATTGATGCGCATTGTCGTTAGGAGATTACGCGTTCTTTGCATTGAATCTTCGCGACACCGATACACCTTTGCATTGCAGTTTCTAGGAGCATCTAGATTGATTGCAAGAACCATAGCCTTGTTGATCTTTGCTGTGTCTACCCCGGCCACAGCATTGCATCTTCGCGAAACAGGGCACTACGAGCTCAATCAACCCGCAAGTCTTGACTACGATCCAACGTTTTGCGGGCTGTGGATTGCGAACGAGGGACCCGAGGCAATTCTCGTTACGTTGCAAGGGGATCAATTGCGCCGAATATCCAGTGATCTCTTCCGGATCAAAGCAATTGCTATCGAAGGGGATCACTTGTTGGTTGGCGACGGTCTTGGAAGACTCCAACGTGTCACCAAGGAAGGAACCGCTTTAGGAACACCCTTTGAACTTGAAGGTGGGTTTGCGGATACTGAAGGGATCGCGATCAATGCCAAAGGGCAGATTGTGACCGTGGAAGATGACCCTGAACGATTATCTTGGTTCACTTCAGAGGGTGCTTTGACGGCAAGGTTGGATACCATGAAGCTTTCTCCTCCGTTGAGTGAGGCGCAAGGAATCGCGATTGATCCGCGTACCGGTCACATGTTGATTGTTGATGATTGGGAAGGGTCAAACAGCTTGTATGAGTTCACGGCAGACGGCCAACTACTCGCCCAGCAAAGCTTGTTGGAGTTTGGAACCGACCCGGAAGGCATCGCCATAAGGCCAGGATCAAACCAATTGTTCGTGGCATTCGACGGTGGCGCAAAGATTGTGACATTTGACTACACGCCCACCTTGCCTGAAGGATCACCGCCGCTTCCCCCGGGCGGAGATTGCATGATGTTCTAACAATTTGGCTTCGTATTCTGGTTGGTGTTGGTATTTCTTAGTCCCGTTCGCTGTCCAAAACTTTGCGTATGAGCGTCAGATTCGGCAGCGAATTGTGAAATGGATCGAACCCGAGTTCGGACAATACTGGACCAAGCGCTTTTGACATCTGTTCCATACAAGCACTCAAAAACTCCGCGCCTTGCGGCGTGGACCGGGCAATTTTCGAACGCTTGTCATTGGGGTTGGCTTCAAGGGTAATTAGGGCATGATTTTCAAGGCTGGAGAGCATGTGCGTCATCGACGTCTTGGGCACTTGAAACGCGTTCGATAGCTGTAGCGGAGTTTCTCCGTCGGGGCGCCGGACCAGGTGGCCCAATATGCCAAATTGGGTTGCGGTCATTCTGCCAGGTAAGAACGCTTCTAGCTTGGTCGAGATCAACTGATTGATGATCCCGACCTCGGTGAAGAACCGGTAGACTTCGTTGGTCTCATCTTCAGGCTTCATTCAGAATTCGTGTCTCTAGAGTCCAGCGGGGCGTGGCAATTGGTTCAGGCCCATACCCCAAACGTAACAACATTTGCACCGTGTGGCCTGGTGACGCAAGAAGCTCATGCGCGAGAGCGTATTCATCGGCCATCTCAGGATATTCCTGAAGGGCCTGACTGACCGGATGAACGCCCAGGCCCATTTCGGTTGTCTTCAGGTAAAAACGCATCAATTGACGTCCGGCATCGAGTTGATCACTACGCGTATTTGTAGCTGTCGTGAGGACTGCGTATTGCGGCGTCGCGTCTAGCATGGCGAAGTAGCCTCGCATGTGTGACTGAGTGCCTGGGTGGTCAACGTTCATCAGGGTCTCGTTGTCCAATAGGCCGGTAAGTCGCAGCGTTTCCAGCATGGGATCGCGTAATTCAATCCCGTCGGGGTTGGCGTTTATTTCTGCTTTCCCGATCCGCATCAGGTCGACGGATTCTTTCAGGGTCTGCGGTGTACGCATTTCGATTTCGAAAGCGCGTTTCGTAAGATCTTGAATACGGGCCACCAAATCTTCATCGGTAATCAAAGTTGCATAATCGCCAAGCGTAGACACTTGGTCGGCAGAGAGGCGCTGTTCAGTGTACGGTTCTTTGTTGGAATGCCGTTTGAGGATTTGATCTGAGATTGGGTCGGGTGCTCCACCAGGAACAAACACTGCTTCAGCGATAGGTCCATCATCCCCATCGGGCAGTAACTTGACCTCGGTATCAAATCCCTGTGCACCTGCCGCCAGGATCATAGTCTCAACAAATGCGCCGAGACCAATATAGAGCTGGCGGTGGTAAGGATCGGTTTCCGGAAGCTCGCGATCAGGATCACGGTGGATGCGCACCTTGTCTCGTCCAACCAACTCGACCAGCCAAGGCTGCAAATTGTGTGGGTTTGGGGCGAGAATTGCATAGGACAAAGCGGCTTTGCGTGGGTCGTCATACGGTTTTGGCGTCCACGGAGCCAGCGCGTCATGCGGCGTGCGTGTAGCGAGAAACGCAACCGCGCCGGTTGCCGCCAGTATTGTGCCTCCGCCTAGAATCTTGAGAAAACGTCTTCGATTTGGCATCTTGACTCTCCAATAGTACGATATCGAACTAAATTAATCCGAAATCGTACTATTGCAACCCCGTCGATGCAGTGATTGGTTGAGTGACCTGAAAAAAGTAAGTCAGAACTGCCGGACTTAACGATGGACTGCCGTGTTAGGCAGGTATTCGGAGCGCCTTCGGTGCCTAAAACAAGCATCTATTTTAGTTGATTTATGACCGGATGTGAGAAGATCAGAGGCTGTTAAGCCGATGCTTTTCAAGTATCCCGCAAAGCATAGCCTGTGCTTGCAGCCTGTGTTCTCGATGACGTTCACGGGCGGTATCTGGACGACCTTCACTAATCGCTTGAAAAACAACCCGGTGATCTTCATTGGATTTGACGGGCAGGGGCCTGATGAACAACGTCGTTGCGCGCGCGCGGCGTACCTGGTCGCTCATCATGGCGACAATCGCTTCGACCCGTTTGTTGCCGCCCAACCTAACAAGCTCCTGATGAAACAACTCGTCGGCCTCGGCCCAGGCTTCAAGGTCTTCGGCCTCGATGGCTTGGTCCATCTTTGCAATTGACCCGGCAAGTACTGTCAGTTCATCTTCTGAATAACCCGCTTCGGCAGCGCGCTGTGCTGCGAGGCTCTCGAGTTCCGTCAATATGTCGTAAATTTCACGCATATCATCTGATGAAACGGGCAGTATCCGCACGCCCTTGCGGGGTCGCATTTCCAGCAATCCCTTGCTTTCCAACATCAGCGCAGCTTCCCGTATCGGGGTGCGGGACATGCCAAGGGTCTCGGCGAGTTCTGACTCCAGATGGTCAGTTCCGGCCGCAAGTTCGCCAGACAGGATCATCCGCCGCAAATCCCTAACAGCGCGTTGTGTATTGGAAAGAGTTTTTGCGTCCTGATCCTTCACGGCGTCTCCAGGTTGATCTTTCGTCCCTCCGCAGCTGAGAGATAGATATTATCTTCAATGCGGATCACATCCAAATAATCTCGGGCCGTGTTTTCCAGCGGCGTGCCCCGTAGAAGGCCCGAAATGACGTGAGTTTGCAAGGCGTGGACGCAGTCTCCTCCAAATCCATCATGATCGCTTGGAGGCAAAATCTGCTGTCGCTCCTGTTTTCCAAAACCGCGGAATTCTACTGAACCGTCGCCGTAAAGAACCAGTGATCCTTCTGTTCCTTCGATGAGAGCTTCGCCCATGGTCTGACGCGGGTTTTTGGCGCGGTGGTCAAGGCATCTGTTGCCATCGAACAGAGCTTTCAAACCGTTGGGGTGGTCAAACAGGATGTAACCTGCATCCTCGCCCGAGATAACGGGGTTAACTTGGCGCAAGTCTGCATAAACTGCGCTGGGCGCATCGAACAAAAATCGGAATGTGTCTACCCAGTGAACAGCAGTTTCATGTACCAGAAAACGTGGCATGTCCTGAAAGTACGGCTGCCGGTCAAGGTAGGCGCGCGGTCCCTGGCCGTCGCCGGGCCGAAGCCGGAAAGTCGCTTGTAGAGGTGTGCCAATTCGACCCTCGGTCATAGCCACCTTGATTGCACGATACCAAGGCTGAAAGCGAAAGTTCTCGTGTACAACAATAGTTGCACCAACCACTTCAGCCTCTGAGACGATCTTCTTAGCTTCATCCAATGACATGCAGAAAGGTTTTTGGCAGATCAGCCACTTTATGCCCGAATGCAGCGCAGTTCGAATGGCGTCGGCTTGCGCCACAGGTGGAAGAATGATGTCCACGAGATCTGGTTTTTCCGCCTCCAGCATTTTTGACAGATCATCGTAAGCGGCCAGTCCTGTTTCTTTCGCTTTGCCTATATCACGGTTGCAGGATGCAACCGGAACCGCTCCGGGCATTCGGGACCAGCTTTCGTAGTGGAACCTGCTGAAATACCCCGCACCCACACACGCGACTCTGATGGTTTGTCGAGTGTTCATGCCCACAATGCTTCCAATACCGACGCGGCTGCATCCTGCGTTCCGGCGGAGCCACCTAGGTCACGCGTTAGGTTCTTTCCGTTCGCAGTCACCTTTTCCACGGCTTCACGCAATCGTTCGCCGTCATTGGACAGGCCTGGGTGATCATGGGTCAAACCCAACCATTCAAGCATCATTGCTGCGGACAGGATCATCGCAAAAGGGTTGGCAATACCCTGTCCTGCGATGTCTGGAGCGGAACCATGGCAGGGTTGGAATACAGCGTGATTCAACCCGATATCCGCTGATGGAGCCAGTCCAAGACCGCCCATAAGACCTGCACCAAGGTCGGAGAGGATGTCTCCGAACATGTTCTCGGTCACCAAGACATCGAACTCCCAAGGTTTTTGGACCATCCACAGTGCGGTGGCATCAACATAAGCATGGTCTGCCTGCAAATCGGGATGGTGGGCGGCTTCTGCATCAAACATCGATCTGAAGAATGCAAAGGCGCGGAATACATTGGCTTTGTCGACACATGTAACTCGACCCCGGCCGCGCCCGGTTCTTTTGCGGTTCTGGGCGAGTTCAAACGCGAAACGGAACAGTTTTTCGGACACCTCACGAGTGATCAGCAAAGTTTCACGTGCTTCGTGTTCAGTAACTTCGCCAGCGCCTTGGGTGAAGAACAGTCCTTCTGTGCTTTCGCGTATCAAGACAAAGTCGATCTCTTTTCCGGGGGGCAGCGCCAAGGGGGTCATTTGTCCGCTGCATACCTTCACCGGTCGCACACCAGCAAAAAGTCCCAGTTGCTTTCGCAGATCGATCTGCGGTGAAATCTCGGTTCCGTCAGGGTAGCGAACATCCGGCAAACCCATTGCAGAGAGCAGAATCGCGTCGGCGTTGCGTGCAGTTTCGAGTGACCCGGTAGGAAACGATTCTCCAGTTTTTGCGTAGTGGGATGCGCCTGCCGGCGCGTCCGTAAACACCAATTCGTAGCTGGGATTGTTGCTTGAGAGCCGGCGCAGAATTTCAAGAGTAGGGGCCATAATTTCAGGGCCGATCCCGTCGCCGTGGAACACTGCCACATCATAATTCTTTTTCATCTTAGCCCGCTTCCTTCCCGTTTCGTATTCATAGCGCGATTGCAGATCTCACTACAGTCCGTTGACAACGCATTCTTTAATGTATACGCAAATAAATGCAATAATAAACGCAAAGATGTTTGGGAGGACTTGGAAATGAAACTAAAGCTAGGGCAGTTGGCGGCCGCGGCTGTGATGGCGACCGGTATTGCAGGCGCAGCTGCTGCGCAGGATTACCCCTATCGTGATATCACCACAGCCGTGGTCTGGGGGGCCGGTGGCGGAACGGACACGATCAACCGAATGATCATGGCCGAGATGGAAAAACACCTTCCGGTCTCGATCAATGTGATCAACCAAACAGGTGGTGTCGCAGGCTCCAACGGGATGGTCTACGTGATGAACCAACCAGACGATGGCTATACACTCGTCGGTTTGTCTGAATCGAACGTCACCGCTGCTGTGCAGGGTGGTTGGGATAAGAAATTTGACTTCTGGTATCCGTTCATTGTTGGCGGATCACCTGATCTGATCTCGGTTCCGGCGGACAGTCCTTACAATACTCTGGAAGAACTGGTCGACGCTGCGAAAGCCGCTCCTGGCACTATTCCAGCGGCGGCTTCCGGCGCAGGTTCGATCCACCACTTGAACCTTCTGGCCATCGAAAAAGGGTCCGGTGCAGAATTCAAGTTTGTTCCATACAAAGGCTCAGCGCCAGGGCAGGAAGCAGCGATAGCGGGTGAAGTTGCGTTGGTTGTGACTTCTCTAGCTGAACAGGCCCCGTTGATCGAAGGCGGTCAACTTAAACCGCTTGCGATGTTGACGCCCGAAGATGCGCAGATTGCAGGGGCAACAGTGCCTTCTGCCTTTGGTATTTATGACGGTCTCGATCAGTATTTGCCGCTCAAACAGGCCATCGGGTTTGCAGTTCACAGTTCAGCCGGGGACGACGTAAAGGCCGCGCTTGGTGATGCCTTCGAGCAAGCGATTGCCTCCGACACCGTGGCTGAATGGGCCTCTGCAAACAATTATGATGTCGGTGGTCAACACGGCGAAGAAGCTCAAGAGCTGTTTGCGAACCTCGAAGCTACCTTTGCCTATACCTTGCAAGATCTGGGCGCAGCGACCGTCGATCCGGCGTCGCTGGGTATCGAGAAGCCATAATCCGATCACTTTTGAAAGGGCGCGCCTGATCGCGCCCTTTCCGACAAGAGGCAGGCAATGGACAAACCTGACGATACACTGATCATGCGGGCGCGCGATTTCTGGGCATCGATTGGTCTGATAGCAATTTCCACCTTTTTCCTTTGGAAGACGTCGGACATCCCGCTTTGGGGTGAAAACCGCGCAGGTGTAAGTGGATCTGATTGGTACAACTCGGCTGCAATTGTACCGCTGTTCATCTTCGGTGGATTACTTGTTTTGTCCCTCGTCTTGCTGGCTATTTCGATCCGTTCAGGTGGAGCCCAAAACGCGCTCAGTGCTTTGGGGATCGGATGGGATAAGTCGGAAGCCTATCGAGCATCAACAATCGGCCTGATCCTTCTTGCATATGTCGTCGGACTGGTCCCCAGAGTGGACTTCATTCTGTGTTCTGGGTTGCTGATTACAGCTTTGACTTACGGCTACTACGGAGGTCATGCGCGGCGTGCTTTGGTGGCCTGTGTCGCAGTTGTCGTCACCGGTTTGTTTGCGTTCGCCGTGTTTCCTGCTCAGGCGGATTGGAATGCACACGGTGATGATTGGTTCACTCTGGCCTTGTGGGTCGCGTTAACACTAGTGGTGTTGACCAAAGCGACTTCCGAATGGGTTTTGCGGTTCGTTCCATTGGTGGCAATACTTGCCCCGCTCATCCTCGTATGTGCGATGGCCTTTATTTTCCGGCAGAACGTGCCCGCGCGCGGCGGGCTGATCTTCAAGCAAATCGAATACCACTACTACGTGACGCTTCGTCCGCCATGGAAAGACTGACCGGATGGACTTTATTCTTTCGCAACTGGCTGGATTTGGGACTGCATTCGTGGGCCTGGCAGTGGACCCGCTGACCTATCTGTATTTGATTGCATCCGTATTCCTGGGCATCACGTTCGGCGCATTGCCCGGCCTTACGGCAACCCTGGCCGTGACGATCCTGACGGGCTTCTTCGGCAACAAAATCCCGCTCGACTATTCGCTCATCGCTTTGCTCGGGGCCTATGTCGGCGCGATTTACGGCGGCTCTTACCCGTCTATTTTGCTGAACATTCCGGGCACGGCAGCCAGCGCGGCAACAGCCATGGATGGTTACCCTCTGGCCAAAGCGGGCCGAGGGGGCGAAGCACTTGGGCTGACCACGACGGCCAGTTTCATTGGCACAGTTATCGGGACCATCACACTTTTGATTTTCGTCTGGGCGCTGCTTTTGGTTTCAAAGAACATCGCAAGCCCGGAGAAAGCATTGCTGGCCCTCTTCGGCATTCTGCTTTCTGGCACTTTGATGAGCGAAGACCTGGTGATTAAGGGATGGATCGCCGGTCTGATCGGGCTTGCGATGTCCATGGTGGGACTCGACCCTTTGTTGTCTGAACCGCGCTATACTTTCGGCTGGTCTTACCTGTTGAGCGGGTTTCAGGTCGTGCCGGTTTTGATGGGGGCCTTTGCGATCCCCCAAATCATTGACGGTTTGACGCACGTTGAGGCCGGGAAAGTTCTGGCCCTGAAAGGTCGTATCCTTCCGAACCTTCGCTCAATTCGACGCTACCTGCCCACCATTGGCCGGTCAGGCGTGATTGGGACAGGGGTCGGAGCACTTCCCGGAGTAGGCGAAGATGTAGCCGGTTGGGTCAGCTACGGTGTTGGCAAGACCTTATCTACCGAGGGCGACAAGTACGGAAAAGGCTCCTTGGAAGGTCTGTTGTGCTCTGAGACTGCAAACAACGCCTGTATTGGCGGCGCGCTGATCCCGCTGTTGGTGTTGGGCATTCCCGGTTCACCACCCGCCGCCGCTTTGATGGGGGCCTTCAAGATCAACAACGTGATCCCGGGCCCGACGATAGACCCCGAAATCATTCTGCGCGTGGTTGCAATCCTGGTGTTGGCCTCGCTGACGATGTTCCTGATGGGGCTTTTCACCGCTCGGGTATTTATCAAAATACTTGCCATCCCGCAGACCATCTTTTTGCCCGTCGTTATGGTTCTGACAACAATTGGGTCTTTCAGCGTTGGTGGGGGCATCAATGATCTTTATCTGATGCTTGGCGTCGGCGCAGTTGCCTATTTCATGAACCTGATGAAATACCCAATCGCGCCTTTGGTTATCGGGGTTATTCTGGGCAGTCTGTTCGATGAAACCTTCCGCCGGTCGCTGTTCTTGTCGGACGGGGATCTTTCGGTCTTCTTTTCACGACCCGGTGCGGCCATTCTGCTGGTGCTCAACATTGGTCTGATCCTCAGCCAACTGCCCGTCGCAAAGCGCGCTTACTCACGCCTAAAAGGAATTTCTGTCTGATGTTTGCGGTTACTGTCACCTTCACTCTCAAACCCGGTACGAGAGCAGCTTTCTTGCCGCTGATGGTCGAAAACGCTTCAATTTCTTTGCGTGAAGAACCCGGATGCCATCAGTTTGACGTTTGCCTCGGCGACGATCCCGAGACAGTTTTTCTCTATGAGGTTTATGATGACAGCGTGGCGTTCTCTGCCCACCTAGAAAGCGCGCATTTTCAATCCTTTGATGCGGCAGTGGCTTATATGATCGCCACCAAGGTAGTTCAACAGTATTCCGAGGTCATCCGATGAACGATTGGGAAATTCACGCCGTGAAATACGCGGATCGAAATGCCCGGACGCGAGCTGATAGTTTCATCATCGATGACAATCACAACGCGCCTCATGCGATGGATTACTTCGTTTGGGTGCTCAAACGCGGCAAAAAAGTCATTCTGGTCGATACTGGCTACGACTCCGATGAGGCTGCCGCCCGTGGTCGTCCCATCGCGATGGACCCTCGCGAGGCTTTGCGGCCTCTAGGCATCGCGCCGGAAGCGGTGACTGAGGTCATCGTGACCCACCTTCATTATGACCACGCAGGGGGGGTGCATATGTTCCCTAACGCGAAGTTGCACATGCAGTCGGCGGAAATGGTCTTCGCTACAGGTCCCTGCATGTGCCATGACCACCTGCGTGTGCCTTTCACGGCTGGCCATGTCTGCGAGGTCGTAAAGCGTCTCTATTCGGGCAAAGTCGTGTTCTACGACGGAGAAGCCGAGATTGCAGATGGGATCACGGTGCACTGCATCGGTGGGCATTCGCGCGGGTTGCAATGCGTGCGCGTAAGAACGGCGGCCGGGTGGATGGTACTCGCCTCTGATGCCTCGCATTATTACGAGAATTTCATGGCGCGCAAAGCCTTTCCTATCGTCGTCGACCTGCAAGACATGATGGATGGTTTCGAGACACTCCAGAAGTTAGCGTCGCATCCTAGGCTTATCGTGCCCGGCCATGATCCACTTGTGCGTGCGGTATTTCCCGTAGGCGCGGCACCGCATATCCATAGGCTGGATCCAGGGCCGGCGGGGGACATTGAACTGTGAAAATCGGTGTCATAGCGGACGATTTTACCGGTGCGAGCGATATTGCGAACACCTTGGCGAAGGGCGTTGAACCGGAAGGTGGATTAAGAACCGCGCAGTTCCCAGGTATTCCGACGATCCCGGCTGACGAAGAGATTGAAGCGGGTGTGATCTCGCTCAAAAGCCGCACCGCACCTGTCGAAGAAGCTGTTTCGGACAGCCTGCGAGCCTTGCGATGGCTCGCAGACCAAGGATGCCAGCAGTTCATCTTTAAATATTGCTCAACCTTTGACTCCAATATGGATGGGAATATCGGACCCGTTGTGGAAGCGTTGGCCAACGAACTGGGCGCGCGAAAGGTGGTTTTCTGCCCGGCTTTTCCGACAACTGGCCGAACGATCTATCAGGGCCATCTTTTTGTGCTTGGCAAGCTATTGCACGAGTCTGGGATGGAAAATCACCCTCTTACTCCGATGACGGATGCGAACATCAGGCGTTGGTTGCAGCATCAGACTGAAGAAGCGGTAGGATTGGTGTCAATTGACACCGTGAAGCAAGGATCAGGGGCAATTCTTGATGCGTTGCAGAACGCCGACGAACGCTTTGTGATCGGCGATGCGATTTCGGACGAGGATTTGCTGGCTTGGGGTGAGGCTCTAAAGGATGCCCAGCTCATTACTGGGGGATCGGGGATAGCACTGGGGCTACCGAGAAACTTCGTCAGAAGAGCTTCATCCATAAGAAGTGGCAGTGTGTTCACAGGTATCTCTGGGCCTGCCGCTATCCTTGCCGGGTCTTGCTCAGGCGCGACCCGTGGACAGATTGATGTTCATTCGAAATCCCATCCGACCTTCGCCATCGATGTTTCGGGTGTCATGTCCGGGGATGTGACCACGCAAACGCTTCTGGATTTCTTTGAAACGCATCCGGGTCAGGCACCGCTCGCGTATTCATCGGGAAGCCCGGATGATGTGCGGGCGATCCAAAACAAATTCGGTCAGGAGGCTGTGGCGGAAAAGCTGGACAATCTCTTTGCAGATACAGCACGAGAACTTGCCGAAACGGGGTACAAGCGCCTTGTGGTGGCAGGAGGAGAGACGTCGGGAGCTGTTGCCAAGGTCATCTCTGAGGCACTGGGGTCTCCGGCCATGTCAATTGGGCCAGAGATCGACCCGGGCGTGCCAGTCCTGAGCGTTGGAAAAACTGAACCTATTGCGCTGGCCCTAAAATCTGGAAACTTTGGCGCTCCGGACTTTTTTGCTAAAGCCCTCAGAATGATGGAGGCCGGCAAATGAGATCTGAAGAATTGGCTTTACGGCAGCAGATGTCGGAACTGTGTGCTTCGCTGTTTGCGCGTGGCTTTTCCGTCGGCACAGCGGGCAATGTCTCGGCACGTCTTGATGACGGAATCCTCATGACGCCAACCAATTCCACCTTGGGTGATATCGACCCAGAGCGTATCGCCAAGATTGATTTGGATGGCATCCACGTCTCCGGCGACAAGCCCACCAAGGAGGTCTTTCTGCACCAAGCCTTCTATGAGACGAGGCCAGACGCGGGTGCGGTGGTTCATCTGCATTCGACCTGGGCCACTGCTCTATCTTGCCTGGAAGACACCGATCCAGACGACTGTATTCCACCACTTACGCCGTATGTGGTCATGCGCGTCGGCACGGTCAAACTGGTTCCATACGTCAAGCCGGGTGATCCGAAATCCGGTGATTTGATCCGCGAATTGGGCGGCAAGTATAGTGCGGTTCTGTTGGCTAATCACGGCCCCGTCGTTTCAGGAAAGTATCTGTTCTCAGCGGTCTGTGCAGCAGAAGAGCTGGAAGAAACAGCCAAGTTACTCTTGGCACTGCGAGGTATGCCAACCCGAATGTTGGATGTAGCTCAAGTCGTAGAACTAAAAGAGACTTTCGGAAGGATTTAAGCCGACACCAAAATGGTGAGTGAGCAAGCTTTTGGGCAAATCGCGCAAATTTTTGCGCAAACGTCGCGCAAAGTTGTGGGCGAGCTCGCTTGAATTTCATGAATTAAATCAATAGTATAGGCGCGGCGATATGCGCAAACCCACAACAGGTTGTAGGTGCTCCCAAAGCTTTGCATTTCGCCCAAAGATTTGCATCTTTGGCGCAAAGCTTTGGCCACGGTAACCTCCCATTGTCGGAGATCGAAGCTCAATAAATGTCGGCGAAGTTTTGTCTGGTTGCCTTCTGGTAACGCCGTTCGGGTGAAAACTTACCAATTGCTATTGCCGGACCGAAACGGGTGTTACAAATCAAGCTTTGAATTTTTTGAGATGTCGAGCGACGCCACTGTTCGTCTTCTGTGCGAGGACGGTCAGTGACCGTGCTTAACGACCGGGATGAGAATTGCGCGCGGGGTATTCTACGGGTCTACGGCGAACGAGAAGAGAAATTAGTTTGGGCTACTTGGTAGCGATCGGATATATGAATCCGTTCACCGGGTAGAAACTGCCATACCGGCCCGGCTGACTTTCGACCCGGACCAGCGTCCAGTCATTGTTTTTGGATACGTCCCTGACGCCCATTTTCAATGTTACCTTATTGCGGTGCCAGTTCGCGTGGTTCACGATAACTTCCCGCTCGGTGACAATGTCGGACACGACAGCCACATGGCCCAACGGCATCCCTCGGGTAGCCCGAAACGACATCACCGCACCGACAACCGGTTCATTGCCCCGCTGAAAAATATTGTGCGCCTTGCCCCACCAGTCCTTGGCGTTGCCGCGAATTTCGATGCCGCTGAGGCTTCGTGCATAGGGTACGCACCACACCCTTTGCCCCCGGGCCTGCTTTTGTGAAACCTCGCGCAACGCCATTGACTGACGTTCGGGATTGAGTTCCCTTTCGGATGGGTTTTGGGCACAGGCAGAAACAAGAATGAAAAGCCCCAACGCAATCGCGGTTCGGGCAGTGCCGAGCAAAATCGGCAGGTTTGTATTCGTTTTGCGGGCGCTGGTGTGCAAGTCGCTTCTTTGCCTGTTCGAAGACTTTCGAGGCTTTTACGGTAATCCAATCTGAAATGAAAAGAGGGTTGCCAATTCCCCGGCAAGATTTTGCCAGTTCCCTGCACCGAGTTTAGGCCAAGAGCCGAGGTGGAAGACGTATTTCCCAAAAGAAGATTGAGCACTGTGTAGCCGAAAGAACCCTCCGCCAATTGGATGGCGAAGGGTATGTGCAGACTACGGAGCCTAACCAAAGATTACTTTGTCATCTCCGGCTGCATGATCAGTGCGACCGCAATCGCCTTACCATCGAGCGGCTTTGCGATTCCGGGCCTCAACTCAAGCTGCATCCAGAATTGCGACAGGGTCAAAAGCTCAGGGGTGCGGTGTCTGCTTGTTTGTCGGAACTAACTTGAACTTGGGTAAAAAGCCCGATGACCTCGATTTTCATATGGTTCATTTTTCTTTCCTATCTTTGGTTCATTTGCGCACGCACAGATTTGATCCCCAACGCGGATGCGCGGTAAGGACTGCCGTTTTTCGAACGAATGAAACGTCGCTTCAAAAGGCGCTTGAAGACGCCAAGGCTGCAGTCGGTCAGGACATGACCGTCGCGCGTGTAACAAGTGACGTCGTGGATTTTGCCGTTTTCTAGGCGTTCGAAGTGGATCGCCCCGCCAAGGGCGAGTTCGTGCAAAACACGTTGCTCGTGCTTTGAGATATTCATTGGGATGTCTCGATCTTACGAAAGCACAGAAACAGGTTCACTCAGCATCGCGCGTGAGTGTGCCTATCAATGTTTGTGTTCCTGAATTTGGGTCGCCAGGAACGGGCGTTAGTCCCGGGTCTCTTTCATAAAATCTCCGTTGCACGAAGCGGTATGCCTCAGGCGGTTGTCGACTTAGTCATCCGCCCGTCATGTGTCAAGTCGTATGAAAAATAGTCCTGGTGCGCCCATTTCTGGCATCTTCGCAGGACTCGTGAACGTCTCTTCCGGCGCAAGAAACATGCAGTAATGTTGCTGCATATTGAAGCCATGAAAGATGATCAGCTCGACCTAATCTTCAAGGCACTTTCCGACAGCACCCGCCGCCGCATCATCGACCGTCTGAGCAGGCAACCTGCCCAGTCGCTGTTCGAAGTTTGCGCCGCATCGGTTGCGGAGGATGGTGTTGCGTTGTCCCGGCAGACGGTTTCCCAGCATCTGGCGGTGTTGGAGAAGGCAGGCTTGATCGAAGTTGAATGGAAGGGTCGGACAAAAACGCACTCCTTGCGCGTGAGCGATGAGCACATCGCGGCTGCATCATGGCTCACAAATTACAAACCAAACGGATCCAAGACATGAAAATCTACGTAACCAGCATATTTGTTGATGACCAAGACAAAGCTGAGAAGTTTTACACTGAAACCCTGGGGTTCAAGGTCAAGCACAATATCTCATTGGGCGAAAACCGTTGGGTGACGGTCGTATCAAAGGAAGATCCCGAAGGGACTGAGTTGCTGCTTGAACCAAGCGACCACCCGGCGGTGGGGCCTTACAAAGCAGCCCTTGTTGCAGACGGCATCGCCGCACATTCATTTCAGGTCCGGGACCTTGATGCTGAGTACAAGAGGCTGAAAAATCTGGGCGTGGATTTCGTCACCGAACCGATGGATGCGGGGGCAGTTCACATGGCTGTTTTTGATGACACGTGCGGAAATCTCATTCAGCTCATCCAAATGAAGGACGTCGCCTCCGCCTGAGGCTCGTGCGGATCAGTTTGCGATAGGCGCGAACGACGGAATACCTTTCTCCCGAAGATGATGGGATCGCTGTTGCCAACACAATTCAACGCGCGCATGTCGAGCACACGCATCGACAAGTCCCAAACGCTTTCTTTGTTGAATCCAGATTTTTCAATGAAGTGCTAACAGAACACCTGAAAAAGGTGCTGACGGCAGCTCGCTTCGTCATGTGTGTTTTGGCACGGCTCATCTGAAATGATCGGATCATGTGCCCTTGGGCTGTTTGCGGGGCAACGCTGATTCCGGGACCCGCGAAGAAAACTCAGTGACTTCTATCTCATGCTCTCTAAACTCGAACCTGGTACTTTTCATGAGTTGACTGGGGAGCTTAACCTCACGTGGGTGAAAAAAGACCATCAGGAGAGACGGCAGGTCCTGCGTCGTCATCCGCGCAAATTGAGGGGTTCAGCGTCGCTGATCAGCAGGCGCGGTTCGAAGCGACTGCGCGGGTTATGCAGGCAATCTCCGAGACCAAGGATGACGTGCAACCGGTCTGCGATCTGATTGTAACGCTGGCAAAAGATCTCTGCGACGCTTTCTTCGCCGGTCTGGTTCTGGGGCGAGAAGGGGGTGCCCTTCAGCAACTGGTGGCCAGCGTTAATCTGCACCCGGACATTCAACAGCTCTGGCTCGACGGTAAGTACACCATGGAGCCGGGCAATTCCCTTGTGACCGATACCATTCTCAGCGGCGAGACCAAACGCGTTGTCGATATGGGAGATACCGATTTTCACAAGTCCGGTGATGAGCGTTTCAAGCTGATTGTCGACACACATGGATGCCGCAGCAATCTGTTTGTTCCATTGAAACTGGATGGCTCGGCAATCGGGTGTTTGATGTTGGCGCGCAACGAAGTGCGCCCATACACCGATGATCAGGTTCGGCTGGTGGAAACATTCGCCGCGCAAGCCGTGATCGCAATCGAGAATGTTCGCCAATTCCGCGAATTGCAGACCCGCCTGGCGCGCGAGGGCGCCACGCGCGAAGTGCTTGAGGTAATTAGCCGTTCTCGGGAGGATGAAGCTCCGGTCTTTAAAACGATCCTCGAAAACACCGCCCGGCTGTGTGAAACCGATGTCGCGACGCTGAGCCTTTTGAATGAAGCGGGAACGCATCTAGAATACGCCGCCCATTACGGCGATCAATTGGCCACGTACGAGGTCGGTGTTGATCGCTGGTCGTTGGACTCAAATCTTCAGATTGCCGAGTCTGTGCGGGAAGCGCGGGTTATTCACAACGTCGATTTACGCCTGACAGACCATTACATTAACGGGGACCCTTGGCGCCGTCAGTTGGTTGATGAAGAAGGTGTCCGCTCGTTTCTGACAGTCCCTCTGATTTCAGTGGACGGCGACCCGGTTGGCGTCATCGGGATTTATCGGCGCGAAGTACGCCCTTTCACCGATGACGAGATTGCTTTGGTCGAGAGCTTTGCAGCTCAGGCTGTCATCGCCATCGACAATACACGCCAAATGACAGAGCTGCACACTCAGTTGGAACGCAAAACGGCGACGCGGGAAGTTCTGACAGTGATCAGCAAAAGCCGGGACGACGATGCGCGGGTCTTTGAGGTGGTTCTTCAGCAGGCCACTCAGGTTTGTGGTGCGGATCAGGCCGCACTCATTCTGGTAAACTCTGCTGGAACCTGCGGAAGGCTCGTGGCGGCTTGGGGTCACCAAAAAGAAGGGGCTGAAATAGGAACGGAGTGGCCTCTCGAAGGTTCGTTTACAGCCGCTATCGCAATACGAACAGGTCAGGTAGTTCGCGTCGACGATATAGCTGACACAGATTACTATCGCTCGGGCAATCCAACGGCGGTTGCGATGGTTGAGGTAGAAGGCATTCGGTCCCGCGTCGCAGTTCCGTTGATGCAGGGGGGGCAGGCCATCGGGGCCATCGCGGTCAGCCGCCGCGAGGTGCGTCCATTCGCCGACCCTGATGTGCAGCTAATCGATGAATTCGCCAGACACGCGGTGATTGCCATCGAGAACACGCGCCAGTTTCGCGAAGTTCAGGAACGGCTTGAGCGGGAGAAAGCGTCGCGAGAAATCCTTGAAGTCATCAGCCGCAGCCGCGACGACGACAAGCCGGTCTTCCACAGCATTCTCGAAAATGCCAGCCGTTTGTGCAAGGCACCGCTGGCCTTCTTGTGTGTCGCTGATCACGAACGCGGTCTTGCAACGATCCCGGCCAATATTGGCGCGAGAACCGATTTTGATGAAGCGCTCAGGGAATTCACCGAGCCTTTGACACGTACGGAACTGATCGCAATCAGGCCCATGGTCGATGGGCAGGTCATTCGTCGGGACAACATCGCCGATGATCCGCTTTATTACCGGGACCGCGACCCGAAACGGGTTCAGATGGTCGAGATCGAAGGAGCACGCTCGGTTCTTGCGGTTCCGTTGATGAAAGGCGGCACCGGACTTGGGGTGATCGTGCTCTATCGCCGTGAAGTTGCACCGTTCTCAGATGACGACGTCGCTCTGGTCCAGACCTTTGCGGCCCAGGCCGTGATAGCAATGGAGAATGTTCGCCAGTTTCGGGAGGTCCAGGACCGCACGGCGGAAGTTACGCAAGCGCTGGAATACCAGACGTCCACATCTGAAGTGCTGCGGGTTATTTCGGCGTCACCAAATGAGTTGTCGCCCGTTCTCGATGCCATCCTCAAAGAGGCGTCGCGTATCTGCGAGTTGCAGGATGCCTATGTTGCGATGTTGAATCCGGACGACGGACTATTTCACGTTCACTCGACGCTCACTCAGGACACGGCTTTTGCGGACTACGTCAAATCACACCCTATTTCGCCCAGTGAGAGCGGTGTAAGCGGGCGGGCCATTCTGTCCAAGCGCACAATCTATATCGAAGATGTCGAAGCGGACCCGTCCTACACATGGATGGAAGAAAGCGGCGTCGGTGAATACAAATCACTGCTTGGGGTGCCGTTGGTCAAGAACAGCAAGGTCGTGGGCGTGTTATCGCTCGGGTCGCCGGAAGTTTCCGGGTTTTCCAAGAAACAGATTCAGTTGCTTCAAACTTTCGCAGACCAGGCCATTATCGCCATCACAAACGCGAACCTATTCCGCGAGGTTGAGAAACGCACTGCGGAAGTAGAGCAAGCGCTGGAATACCAGACCGCCACGTCAGACGTGTTGTCGGTCATATCGCGCTCTCCGAACGAGTTGGAGCCGGTACTTGAGGAAATCCTGAAGGTCGCAAGCCGGATCTGCGAACCAAAATACGCAGCGATTTCGATCCTCAATCCGGAAGATAACCTTTACCACACGGACATCATGCTCGATTTTGACAGTGTTTTCATGAAGTTCATGAAGGCCAACCCTGTTCCGGCCGGTCACGGGAGCGGAATTGGCCAAACAGCAGCTCGAGGGGAAACAGTCTATTACAAGGACACGGAAGCTGACGAATACGCATGGAAAGAGGCAGCTCGCATCGGAAAGTACCGTTCGCTGCTAGGTGTCCCGCTAATCAAGGGAAAAGTGGTGGTCGGTGTGATCGTGCTCTGCCACGACAAGGTCGCGCCATTCAATTCAAAGCAGATCTCTCTATTAGAGACTTTTGCGGCCCAGGCCGTGATTGCGATCAACAATACCCAGTTGTTCGAAGAAGTTCAGGCACGTACGGCCGAAGTGGAAGAGACACTGAAGTACCAGACAGCCACGTCAGAAGTGCTGGATGTCATCTCCCGCTCGCCCAACGATCTGCCGCCGGTGCTGGATGCCATCCTCGAGGTTTCTTCGCGCATATGTTCACCGGAATATGCATTCTTCGCGATGCGGGACCCAGACGACGGGCTGTACCGGGTGGTCATGTCCCACAACGTGAGCGATGCGTTTCTGAAGTTCCTGTCAGACAACCCCATAGCTCCCGAAGAAGGCTCGTGCATCGGGCGAACGGCGTTGCATGGAAAAACAGTCTACATCGAGGATACGCGCAACGATCCGACTTACACATGGAAACAAGCGGCCGAGATGGGCGATTACCTGACCACTTTGGGCGTTCCGCTTGTCAAAAATGGTCTGACGCTTGGGGTCATCGTCATGGCGCACCGGCAGGCTTCGGCGTTTAACGACAAACAGATCAGCCTTTTGGAAACCTTTGCGTCTCAGGCACTGATCGCCATCAACAACACGCAGCTTTTCGAAGAAGTGCAGGCACGCACCGCAGAAGTCGAAGAGGCCTTGCAGTACCAAACTGCCACGACTGAAGTTCTCGAGGTGATTTCCCGATCTCCTGACGCATTGGAACCCGTGCTGGAAGCGTTGCTGGCGGTTTCGTCCCGTATCTGCCGTCTTCAGGATGCCTTCGTCGCCTTGAAGAAACCAGAGGACGGGAAGTATCATTTCTTTGCGGGGCACAACCTGTCAGACGGATTTACCGAGTTTCTGAAGGCGCACCCATTTGAACCGGGGAACTCATCGGCGACCGCGCGTGCACTTCTTCGTGGACAGGCCGACTATGTCGAGGATACGCAGGCAGACCTTCTTTATGATCCGGTTCTGAAGTCGAACCTCGAAGGGTATCGATCCGTTCTTTCCGTGCCTCTGATACGTAACGGCGCCACAATTGGTGTCATCAGCATGGGCAGCCGAACGGCTGCTGCTTTTGACGAAAAGCAAATCAAGCAAATGGAGACATTCGCGTCGCAGGCGATTATCGCGATCCAGAATTCTCAATTGTTCAATGACACGCAAACTGCGCTCGCGCGTCAAACGGCGAGTGCTGATGTACTACGGGTGATCAGCCAATCGCCTACGGATACAACGCCTGTTTTTGAGATGATCGTAGAGTCCGCGACCCGGCTTGTTTCGTGTGATATGGCGATAGCAACCTTGGCCGATGAGTCATCCTGGTGGCAAGTGGCCGTGGCTTCACCGCACGGGTTGATACGCGACTTCGGACAGTCCCGTCACCCGCTTGATCCACAAGACAATTTCCAGTCATCGGTACTAATGTCGGGAAGAACACGGCATGTTTCCGACTTTTCATCACATGAACTGCCGAGATTGGCGAAAAAACTGCATAAGGAAAACGGAACCGAGGCTTACCTGGGTGTTCCGTTGATGCGTGGCGGCACCTGCCTGGGTGGCCTTGTGTTCATCAGGAAAACGAAAAAGCCATTTTCGGATGACGATATTGCCATGGCGGAATCTTTTGCCGACCAGGCCGTCATAGCAATTGAGAATGTGCGCCTATTCCGAGAGGCCGAAGAAGCGCGCAAGGCCGCGGAAGAGGCCAACGAAGCCAAAAGCGCTTTTCTGGCCACCATGTCCCACGAAATCAGAACCCCGATGAACGCCGTGATCGGAATGAGCGGGCTTTTGATGGACACCGAGTTGGATGCGGAGCAGAGCGATTATGCCAATACGATCCGCGACAGTGGCGATGCGCTATTGGGTATCATCAACGAGATTCTCGATTTCTCAAAAATCGAGGCCGGGCAAATGGATATCGAGAACCATCCGTTCGACTTGCGTGAATGCATAGAAAGCGCGCTGGATTTGATCAGCGGCAAAGCTGCCGAAAAACAGCTCGATTTGGCCTATGAGTTCGACGATGCCCTGCCCCCGGCGATCAGCGCCGACTTGACCCGATTGCGGCAAATTCTGCTGAACCTTCTGTCTAACGCCGTGAAGTTCACCGAAAGCGGCGAAGTGGTTCTGTCCGTTGAACGATCAGCCAAGGAGCAGGGCGCGTTGGAACTCACGTTCAAAGTTCGCGACACCGGAATTGGCCTGTCTGACAAGGGCATGCGCCGTCTGTTTCAATCTTTCAGCCAGGCAGACAGTTCAACGACCCGCAAATATGGTGGCACTGGTCTGGGTCTTGCGATCTCCAAGCGTCTTGCAGAGCTTATGGGTGGGACAATGTGGGCGGAAAGCGAAGGCGAAGGGCGTGGTTCTACCTTTTTGTTCAAGATCCGGGCCAAAGCGGCGAAACCAGTGAAGTCATCGTCTCGCAATCTGGTTGGCGTTCAGCCCGAGCTTGAGGGCAAGCGTATTCTGATGGTGGACGACAACGCCACCAATCGCAAAATCCTGGCTCTCCAAACCGAGAAGTGGGGCACCCAAACCACGACGTGTGAAACCCCGTCCGAAGCGCTGGGCCTGCTGGGAAAGGCCGACCGGTTCGATCTTGCCATCCTCGACATGCATATGCCGGAAATGGATGGAGAGGAACTTGCAGGAAAGATCCGCACAAAGCGGCCGGCACTGCCGATGATCCTTTTCAGTTCACTCGGCCAGCGCGACGTGGATCTTGAGGACGGGTTGTTTGCCGCCAACCTTGCCAAACCGTTACGTCAATCGCAGCTATTTGATACGTTGGTCACATTGTTTGCGACCCAAAAGGTGCAATTGAAAGTGGCCAAACCACCGGACAAACCCCAAACAGACCCCGATATGGCAAAGCGCCACCCACTGCGCATATTGCTGGCGGAAGACAATTTGGTGAACCAGAAACTCGCCCTCCGCTTGTTGGAGCAGATGGGGTATCGCGCGGATTTGGCCAGCAACGGCGCTGAGGCCGTTGAAAGCGTAAACCGACAAACATACGACGTCGTGTTCATGGATGTGCAGATGCCCGAAATGGACGGGTTGGAGGCGTCCCGCCGGATCAACAAGGCGTTCCCCGATGGCAGCCGTCCTCGCATAATTGCCATGACTGCGAACGCGATGCAGGGCGATCGCGAGATGTGCCTGGACGCCGGTATGGATGATTACATCACCAAACCGATCCGAGTCCCCGTTTTAATTGAAGCCCTTTTGAACTCCCCCCGAACAAGAAGGTGATCCATGACAGATAGCCCAATTGATCATGAAATCTTCATGGAACTCAAAGACGCGACAGGCGAAGACTTTGCTGCCGAGCTTGTGAACACCTTTCTCGACGAAGCCCCCGGAATGATAAGCGAATTGAAGGCAGCCGCGGGCGCGGCCGATGCCGACAGATACCGTCGGGCCGCACATTCCATCAAATCCAATGCAAGCACATTTGGTGCAACGGCGCTTGCCGAACTGGCCAGGAAAGTCGAGCTTGGAAAGCCGCCCGTGGCCGGTGATCTTACGGATGCGAACGCGTTGGAGGCGGCCCTTAACTCCGCAGCAGCGGCGCTTCGGAGCTTGATTGATGACTGACGCCCCCGGACATCTGCTCATTGTCGACGACAACAAGGTCAATCGCCTGCTGTTGTCCCGGAATGTCGAGCTTTTGGGTCACCAGGCTTCGGTGGCGGAAAACGGTCGGGTTGCGATGGAGATGCTGTCCAGTCAGCCTTTCGACCTGCTTCTTCTCGATATTGAAATGCCGGAAATGGACGGATTCCAGGTTCTTGAGGCGATCAAGTCGGACACCGACCTGCGCGATTTGCCGGTGATTGTGACCTCATCTGTCGAAGGGCTCGACAATGTGGTGCGCTGCATTGAATTGGGGGCCGAAGACTACTTGCCGAAACCGGTCAACAAGACGCTTCTCAGTGCACGCGTTTCCAGTGGCCTCGAAAAGAAAAGACTGCGGGACGAACAGAAGCGTCTGCTTGAACGCTTTGCAACCACCGAAGTAGCCCAGGACCTGCAAGCGTCCGGCTTCGCCATCGGCGGCAAACGTGCCAACGCGTCGGTTTTGTTTTGCGATATCCGGGGCTTCACGACGTTGTCGGAAAACCTCGCGCCGGAAGAAACCATTGATCTGCTCAATACCTTCTACACTTTGATGTTCGAGGCTGTGACCAGCAATGGCGGCATTGTCAGCCTGATGCTGGGCGACGGTTTGATGGCGCTTTTTGGGGTTCCGCAACCCCTGCCCAACTCTGCGCAAAGTGCGGTGGCGGCGGGACATGAGATGCACAACATGATCGAAATTTTAAATCTCGAACGGCGCGCGGAAGGGAAAGATGCCTTGAAGATCGGCATCGGAATCTCAACCGGCGAGGTTGTTGCCGGATATGCCGGCACGGACAACCGGGCGACGTATACTTGCATCGGATCGACCGTAAACCTTGCGGCCCGTCTTGAAGCGGAAACCCAGCGAACCGGTAGCCGAATTTTGATAGATCAGGAAACACTGGCGCTGTTGGAAGGTGCCCATGTGGAAAAGACATTCGGCGCAACGAAGATAAAAGGTTTCTCTGATACGTTCGACATTCACGCGCTATGACCATCCGTGCAAACCTGGGGCCAATGCTTTTTTTGATTGGTTTCAGAGGTGTGAAGCCAACATTGTGGACGTTCCCAAAACATCTGTTGGATAGACGGTGGTTTGCGATGTTGGCGCTTTTCGGAATAGATCGGCGTAGAAGCCACGACAGTATCTACGCCCTCGTCGATTATGTTTGGCGTGTTCGGAGGCAGGGGCGTTTTCAAACAAACTTCTCGTTCCAAATCCCTACACGCTGATGGTCGCGGTTTTCATATTCCGCGATAGCCTGAAAAATATCCCGATCCACCGGCCCGTCCCGATCTTCTCCGTAATCCGTCATTCGCATGGTGAACCAAGCCGTCATCCCACCCGGCGGCAAAGTGGCGAAGCGAGGGAAGACCGGGTCACTTTTCCCAGCCTGCCAAGTGCTGGGCAAATCAGGGTCCAGGATGAAGCCGCGTGCTATGCCGACCGCATCCACATCCCCTGATTTGACTGCCGCGTCTGCTTCTGATCGATGCTTGAACCCTCCGGTCACCATGAGTGGGGTCTTGGTCAACCGCCGCGCGGCGCGCGCGAAGTCGAGAAAATAGGGACCTTTGGTTGCCCGTTCGGAACTAGATGGCGCGCCGGGAAAATAGGTCCCGCCGCTGATGTCCAGCAGATCGACGCCTTTCCCGTCTAACCCGGCAACCACCCTGAGCGCGTCTTGTTCCGTCAGTCCGCCGTCAAGCTGGTCAGTGGCGTTCAGTTTGACCGCGACTGTGAAATCAGACGGCACTGCGGCGCGCACAGCGTCAACGGTTTCGATCAGCAACCGCATCCGCGCGTGGATCGGGCCACCATAGGCATCCGTTCGACGGTTGAAGAGGGGGGAGAGGAACTGGCTCAACAAAAATCCGTGCGCTGCATGGATCTGGACACCGCCAAACCCCAGATCGGCAGACCGACGGGCTGTGCGGGCAAATTTTTCTGGAATGGTCCTGATCTCGGCAAGCGACATGGCTTCACTGCTGAAATCAGGGAAATCGATAGCGCTTGGGCCTTTGGGATGACCGATCGGTCGATGCGCGAGCGCCCCGGCGTGGCCAAGTTGCAGCCAAAGCTGCGCCCCGTTGACCGAGCCACGGCGGGCCAGATCCCGGAAAGCCGCCATATCGGCCGCCTCGTCGAGCACGAGATTACCCGGTTTTTCGGGGTAACGCGGATCCCCCTGCACTTCACCGATGATCGACGCCGCCAAACCACCCTCGGCCCAGCGTTCATAGAGACGCATCTGGGCGGCGGTCGGGTTGCCCCGGCCATCCGCCAGCGAATCCGACATGGCCGATTTGACGATCCGGTTCTTCAAAACACGCCCGTTCGGCAGGGTGAACGGGCTAAAAAGGGAGGTTTTCGAAGCGATGGGCAAGGTATTTCTCCTTGGTTTATTGGCCTCCACCATAGATAATTTGGAAAGTTTGCGCCGATAATCCGGTATCTTGGATCAGCTTTTAATAGTTTTTGGAATAAATGTCGCAAAAAACGGAACTGGAAATCCTTCTGGCCGTGGTTGACCACGGCAGTTTTTCGGCCGCGGCCCGCGTGTTGGGGTACACCCCGTCTGCGGTGGGCAAACGGGTGCACCTCTTGGAGCAGAGGTTGCGGGTGCCGCTTCTTGTCCGCTCGACCCGGCGCATGGCATTGACGGAGGCCGGACAACGATATGTAGAGGAAGCGAGGGATCTTCTTGCCCGCCTGACAGCCCTGGAAGAGGACATTGCCGATGATGCCGGCAACCTGCGCGGTGTGATCCGTGTGACAAGCTCGGCGGCTCTTGGCCAATTACATGTCGTCCCTCTGGTGATCGAATTCATGGAGCTTAATCCCGAGGTCGAAATCGAGCTGTTGCTGACGGACAAGATCATTGATCTGGTGGGCGACGGCTTCGATCTCGCAATCCGCAGCGGCATCTTGCCGGACTCGTCCCTCGTGTCACGGAAACTGATGGACAATCAGCGGATCCCATGTGCCGCGCCCGGTTATCTTGAGCGGAGCGGAGTTCCACTGGAACCCGAGGACCTGACTGCGCACAGATGCCTGCGCCTCGGGCCGGAAAAATATCTGTCGGATTGGGGCTTCAAACGAACGGGTGGCGGCATGTCGCGGCTCGGGTCGGGGTTTTCCTGCAATAGTCTGGAAGCGCTCCGTTCGGCGTGCTGTGCGGGACGCGGCATAGCGTGGTTGCCGGAGTTTCTGATATCCGACGACTTGCGCACAGGTCGCCTGTGTCCGGTTCTGTCGGATCACGCGGAGCCTAGCGCCGGCGGTGGGGTCTTCGTACTGCGACCGGAAATGCCCTTCCTGCCACGGCGCGTTCGGGCCCTGATTGACTTCCTCGTGGATGGTTTCGCGGACAAGGAATTCGGTCACGGATAGCAGGCTGAAAATTTGGCTGGCCTTTTCAAATTGATTTCCGAACAGCCACAGCCCGGTTGCCGTCGGATTGGAGATGGAATCCGGGATCAAGAAGAAGACCCATAGTTCCGGTCCGAATTGCAAGGATCGGCGCAAGCTGGTCGAAATCAAACCGGCAATACTTGGGTCGCAATTTCACGCCGAGGTGAGACGTCTTTGACCAAGGGGCCTCACCCTGCAAAACGCTGCGATCAGAGGGTGTCAGTCCCTAACAAGGCCGATGCTCGGTTGGTGCATTGGTTTCCCATCTGTCAATCCGCTCACCTTTTCGATGATGGCATCGGCGTCAATGCAGTGGTGACGATAGAGGTCGCCGATCGTGCCGGTCTGACCGAAGTGCTCGACACCCATTGGAATCGTCGGATGTCCATGCACTGACCCCATCCAGGACAGGGTCGCAGGATGCCCGTCGATCACCGTGATCAGTTTGCAGTGACGCGGAAGGTCAGACATCAGGGCTTCGATGTGGGACAGCGCCGCCTTGTTTCCGCGTGACCGTGCCCGTTGGGCGGCGGTCCATCCGGCATTCAACCGATCGGCGGACGTGACGGCCAGAACACCGATGTCCCGACGGCCTTCACCAATTGCTCCTGCGGCTTTGATCGCCTCTGGTGCAATTGCCCCTTGATAGGCGATTACGACCTCGCAATTGGGCCCAGGTTTGCGTAGCCAATAGGCCCCATCGATCGCACCCTGACGGAATTCGTCGTCCACGCGTTTGCCGGGCTGTTCGATCGGGTTGGTCGTCAGGCGCAGGTAGATCGACCCTCCGGTTTCATCACGCAGCCAGGTGCGCTCGTCCGGTTGTCCCTCGCCGTCGCGCTGGATGTAGTCGAAGGCCCATTCCATGATCACCGCCAACTCGTCGGCAAAGGCGGGTTCAAATGCGGCCAACCCATCCTGGCTCATCCCGATCAGGGGGGTGCCGACGGACTGGTGCGCCCCACCTTCCGGAGCCAGTGTAACCCCCGACGGCGTGCCCACCAGTATGAAGCGCGCGTCCTGGTAGCAGGCATAGTTCAATGCATCGAGTCCGCGGCAGACAAAGGGGTCATAAACCGTTCCAATCGGGATCAGCCGCTTTCCAAACAGGGAATGCGAAAGACCCGCCGCGCCCAGCAACAGCATCAGATTCATTTCAGCGATCCCGAGCTCGATATGCTGCCCTTCCGGCGTGAACTCCCATTTGGCCGTCGAGGGGATACGATGTTCGACAAAGGCGTCGGTCTGTTCGGAACGCGCGAAAAGCTTGCGACGGTTCACCCATGGCCCAAGATTGGTGGTGCCGGTTACGTCAGGCGACGTTGTCACAATGCGTTCGGCCAGTTGGCTGTCGCCCTTGGACAAGGCGTCCAGAATCTTGCCGAAAGCCATCTGGGTTGAAATCTCACGGCTGGTGTCGATCCCTATTGGCGGCACATCCAGCTTGTCATCAAGATAGCGCCGAGGACCTTTGGCAAAGAATGGCGCTTGGGACAAGAAGTCTTTCAGGGCTTCAGGATCCTCAACTGCAGCGAGCGGATTCCATTCCTCACCCTCAAGCACGCCCATATGGGCCTGCCACGCGGCAAACTGACTGTTGTTCATCAACCCGCCGTGGTTGTCCTTGTGACCGGCAATGGGCGTGCCCCAGCCCTTTACCGTATAGGCTAGAAAGCATGTCGGGCGATCATGGTCGATCGCGGCAAATGTCCGGGACATGGTCTCGACGCAGTTGCCACCGAGGTTTTCCATCAAGGCCGCCAGTTCCGCGTCCGTGCGCCGTTCGATCAGCGCCGTGACGTCTCCCTGATCGCCCAGATCGTCCATCAGGCGCTGGCGCCACACCGCACCTCCCATGAACGTCAGGGCCGAATAGTCCTGATTGGGGCAGGCGTCGATCCAGTTCCGCAACCGGTCCCCTCCGGGCTCTTCGAATGCAGCGCGTTGCAGGACGCCGTATTTCACGCGTACGACATCCCAGCCAAAAGCATCAAAGATCTTCTCGATCCGCTCGAACAGCCCTTCGCGTACGATCCCATCCAGTGACTGGCGGTTGTAGTCGATGATCCACCAAGTGTTGCGCAGGTCGTTCTTCCACCCTTCCTGCAACGCCTCGTAGATATTGCCTTCGTCCAGCTCGGCATCGCCGACCAGTGCAACCATGCGACCCAACGGGGCGTCGGCGCCCCAACTTTTGGCCTTGATGTAATCCTGAATGATCGAGGCAAACGAGGTGATTGCGACTCCCAGGCCCACTGACCCGGTCGAGAAGTCTACGTCATCGATATCCTTGGTTCGGCTGGGGTAGCTCTGAACACCGCCAAATCCGCGGAAGTTTTCCATTTTCTCGCGGGTCTGGTTGCCCATGAGGTACTGCATCGCGTGAAAGACCGGCGACGCGTGGGGTTTGACGGCGACCCTGTCCTCCGGCCGCAGGGCCGAGAAATAGAGCGCCGTCATGATCGATACCATCGAGGCGGACGAAGCCTGATGACCACCGATCTTGATCCCATCCACCTTGGGCCGGACATAATTGGCATGGTGGATCATCCAATGCGACAACCACAGCAGGCGTTGTTCAACGATTTTCAACTGGGTGGGATCAATGTGCATGGCGGTCTCCGGGTTCAAGCGGCGCTGCGGGCAGGGTAGGGCAAAGCCTGCTTCAGGTCTGCAAGGATGTCTTCGACGTCTTCAAGCCCGACTGACAGGCGGATCAGGCCATCGCTGATTCCATGCTCGGCCCGCTCTTCCGGGGTGTATGTCGAATGGGTCATCGAGGCCGGGTGCTGGATCAGGGTTTCCGCATCGCCCAGCGAGACTGCGCGCTGGATCATGGTCAGTCGGTTCATGAATTCGATCCCGCCGGACAGGCCGGATTTGATTTCAAACGCAATCATGGCTCCGGGCTGCGACATCTGGCGCTGCGCAACATCATGTTGGGCAAAACTCTTGAGACTAGGGAAAGATACGTCACCGACAGCGGGGTGGGCCTCGAGATATTCAGCGACAACTTCAGCCGATGCGCAGTGGCGGTCCATCCGCAAATTCAGGGTCTTCAGCCCTCGCAGGATCAGCATCGCGTTGAAGGGCGCCATCACCGCGCCGGTCATGTCCTTCATCCCGACCAGGCGGATCTCGGCAATCTGTTCCGCCGAGCCCACGACCAGGCCAGCAACCACGTCTCCGTGCCCGCCAAGGTATTTGGTGGCGGAATGCAGAACGATGTCGGCACCGTGTTCAATCGGTCGGGTCAGATATGGGCTGGCATAAGTGTTGTCGACCACGACCTTTGCGCCGACCGTGTGTGCGATCTTTGAATGGGCGGCAATGTCCACAAGCCGCATATTCGGGTTTGCCGGCGTTTCGAAATAGACCACACGCGTTTTGTCCGACACAGCGGCACGCAGGTTTTCAGGGTCCGTCATATCGACATGCGTGATCGTGACGCCCCATTTCGCCAACCCGTGGCGCATGAACGCAAAGGTGCAGCCATAGAGTGTCTTGTCGACGATAACTTCGTCGCCCGGCGACAGCAGGGTCCAAAGCACTGCGGTAATCGCGCCCATGCCGCTGGAAAGGGCCAGTCCGGCCTCTGCCCCTTCGAGCACCGCAATCCGGCGTTCCAGAAGATCGCATGTGGGGTTCGAAATACGGCTGTAGATATGGCCTTGGCGTTCACCTGCGAACATCTCGCCGCCGGCCTCGGCCGTTTCGAAGGAAAAGGTCGAGGTCAAATGCAGCGGCGGGGTCAGCGCGCCGTCATTTTCCAACGGGTTGTAAGCATGGTGGATGGCGCGGGTAGCAAAGCCGGTTGAGCGGGTCATGACAAACTCCTGATTCCAGTTGAAGCCAGTTTGCGCCTTTACTTTGGGTGAAGGGTTGCGAAATATACCAACATTCAGGAAAATATTGGCAGGATCTGCCAACTGCAGGGAAGAAAATGGACGCCAAGGACAGACAGATCATCCGTGCCCTCCAACGGGATGGGCGCATGACCAATCAGGATCTTGCGGATGCGGTCAGCCTCTCTCCCTCGCCCTGCCTGCGCCGGGTCAAGAACCTTGAGGCCAGTGGGATCATCAAGGGATACAGCGCCGATGTGGACGCCGCCGCATACGGGATGGCTATTACCGTCTTTGTGCGTATCCGGCTGGAGCGGCACAACGAAACGGATGTCCAGAATTTTGAAGGGCGGATTCGGATGATCGAGGAAGTTCTCGAATGCCATGTGCTGACCGGTGCCATGGACTATCAGTTGCGCGTTCTTGTTTCGGATCTCGAGGCTTACGAAGACTTTATCCGCAATCGCATACACCCGATTGGCGGTATCGCCTCCATCGATACCAGCTTTGTCTATGGAACGGTAAAGAAAACAGCCGTTTTCCCATCCACCTGATCGGCAACGCTCTGTCCGTTTCGCGCCCACGTAGATGCGCGCGCCTCACATCTGGCTGTGGCCAAGAGCTTTGTAAGCCAAGCCTGCCTGGTCCGTTCTGCAGCACCGGAAGTCCGGAGAATCCGTTACCGAAAAGTCGTCTTGCCCGATTGTTTCCTTGTCGCCAGAGTGGCTGAAAAGCAGGAGGGTGGCGTGGCTGGTCACATATGCGATGCGATCTTTGGTGCGGGCGCAGTCGATTGTTCGACATCGCGGCATCTGGCTGACGCCGCGCGGGCCGACGCTGCTGGAAAGAAACGTGCTGACAGCCGGGGCCACTCGGCCCGCGGCGGGCAAATTTGGTGAAGGGCAAGAAGGACAGATGACCAAATCCAGCGACCTGTTTCAGCAAGCCCGACAATCGATGCCCGGGGGCATCTCACACCGCTATCGCTGGCGCTTGCCGAACCCGATCTATATCACCCGTGCGCTGGGCGCGCATAAGTGGGACGCTGATGGCAATCGATATATCGATTTTAAGATGGGTGCGGCCAGCCAGATGATGGGCCATTGCCACCCCGAAATTGTCAAAGCCCTGCAGGCGCAAGCGGCGCAAGCGATCTTTGCGGCTGACTGCAACCCGAGCGAGGTCGACTGGTCACGCAAGATCTGCAATCTGATTCCGTCGGTAGAGCGGGTCCGCTTCACAGCGTCCGGAACCGAAGCTACGATGCTGGCCCTGCGCATCGCCCGCGCCTTCACCGGCCGTGACAAGGTCCTTCGCGTGGACGGGCACTACCATGGCTGGCATGATCACGTTCTGAAGGGGGCAAAACCGGGATCGGATGTGCCACCATCACTGGGCGTTCCCGCAGCCGTCGCAGCGCTGACCGACATCTGCCCGCCTGATGCGGACATGTTGAACAGGATGCTCGCCACCAAGGACTATGCTGCGGTGATTGTCGAAGCCTCGGGCGCCAATTACGGCGCAGTGCCGATGGCGCAGGCGGTTCTGGGAGCCGCCCAATCCGCCGCGCATCGAAATGGCGGCCTGCTGATCCTGGATGAGATCATCACTGGTTTCCGCTGGTCCCCAGGTGGGCGTCAGGCCCTGGCCGGTACCACGCCCGACCTGACGACCATGGCCAAGATCGTCACCGGCGGTATGCCGGGCGGTGCCGTCGGCGGCACAGCCGAGGTCATGGCGATGCTCGACCCGTCCGTCACGACCCGGGGACATACCCCGGCTGTGCTGCACCAGGGAACCTTCAACGGGGCGCCCATCGTTGCCGCAACCGGATCGGTGATGATGGACCTTTTGGCGGATGGTTCGGCCCAGGCCCATGCGGACAGGATCGCGGCGGATATTCGGAGTGGCGTGAACGCGCTGTTCTCCAAACACGGAATCGAAGGGTTGTGCTATGGCGAAAGCTCGACGTTCCACCTCTGGTTCGGGCCGCACGAAGGGTCGATGGACGGGATACCCGCCGCGACCATTCGCGGACCCGCACCCAAGCTGGTCGCGGGGCTACAGGATGCTCTGAACCGCAACGGCGTTGACCTGATGTCCGCGATGAGCGCCGTAACATCGGCTGCGCATAGTGACGATGATGTCACGGACACCCTGAATGCGTTCGACCGCGCACTGGAAGAGATCAAGCCGGTTCTCAACGAGACGCAGTAGCGTCACCGTACCGGGCAGATCACCACATTTGCTTGTGCTTGCGCGTCGATCCGATGCTGACGCCGAACTGCCGCGAAAACGCCTTGGACAAAGACTGTGCGGAGGAATAGCCACAGCGCATCGCAACCTCTTCCAGAACAAGGTTCGTGTGTGCAACCAGGTCGCGGGCGCGCGACAGGCGCATCAACTGGTAATAGCGTTGGGGCGGCATCCCAAGCTCTTTGACAAAGATGCGCGAGATGGACCGAACCGAAAGGTTGGCCCGCCGCGCGAGGTCCACGATTTGCATCGGAGCCTCGACATTTTCTGCCATTATGGAAATGCAGCGCCGCAGTTTTTCCGACCCTTTGGGTTGCATGGCGCTGTGTCCAAGCCCATCGAACCGCGCACCGTCATGCAGGAACATGCTGGCCGCATCATGCGCCAGCGCGTCACCGTATCGTTCCGAAATCAGGGCGATCATCAAATCCATGGCCGTCGACGCGCCGCCGCAGGTCCAGATCGGACCGTCGCGGACAAATCTGTCCGGCAGGGTCTCGACATTTGGAAACGCCTCCGAAAACTCAGTCAGTGTTTGCCAGTGCAGGGTTGCCCGACGCCCGTCCAGCAATCCCCAGGAAGCAAGAAACCACGCCCCGGTATCCGCCCCGATGACCGTCTCCGCCTGTCTGGTCAGCGCGACGCATTTTCTGCTGGCCGGTTTCGAGGCGTTCTGCCTAAACTCGTCTCCGCCGACCACCATCAACAGATCGCAGGCGCCCGCGTCAACCAGGGTGACGTCCGGCGAAAGACGCAGACCACTGGAGCTGCGAACTGCATCGTCGTCAGGCGTCACAATAGACCAGTGGATGTCGGCGCCGGTCTGATCCCGAACAACGCGCAGCGGCTCCAACAGGCAGGCCAGCAGCATGTTGGAAAATTTGTCAAACAGCAGGACGTTGATTTTGAGCGCCAGCATCTCGTCCGATTTGGGATGTTTTTTGGCAAATTAGGACAACGCCCGCAGAAAATTCAAGACTACGCTTTACCCAATTTGCAGTCGAACCAACCACACCGGCAAAAGGGCCTGACCACCATGCGCAACCGACCGCTTTCGAACATTCGGGTTCTTGATTTCGGCCAATATCTGGCCGGGCCGCTGGTCGGGATGATGTTGGCCGATATGGGGGCGGATGTGATCCGCATCAATCCTCCGGGCGGACCGCGCCTGAAGTCACCCGCATCGGATATGCTGTCACGTGGAAAATCCAACCTGGAATTGGACCTTAAATCGCCAGGCGGTCTTCAGACAGCCCTGCAACTTGTTCAGCGCGCCGATGTTGTCATCGACAATTTCCGGCCGGGTGTGATGAAACGTCTTGGTCTGGGACCGGACGCCTTGCGGCAGGCAAATCCCGCCATTGTTTCACTATCGATGCCCGGCTTTGCCTCGACCGATCCGGAACTGGCCGATATTGCAGCGTGGGAGGCAGTGATCGCTGCGCGCACAGGGCAGTTCACGGATATGGGCCTGAACCGCCGGCTTATGGGGATCAACCCATCCTTCACTCCGCTGGGGCTGGCTTCGGCCTACGGGGCAACGTTTGGCGCCATGTCGGTGCTGTTTGCACTTCGCGCGCGGGGCAGAAATGGCGGGGATCATATTGAGGTTCCGCTGGCCTCGGCCCTCCTGGAGGGGCTGGTCTACAATTGTCAGCAAATCGAGGACTATCCGGACCGCTACAAATCCCCGCGAGAAGTTGAACTGGAACGGCGCGCGGCAGAAGGTCTGCCGCTGAATCTGGAGTTTTCGGAATTGTCTGAATTCCTCGACCCGTTCTACCGGACCTACCCCTGCGCAGATGGCCGGGGTTTTTATGTTGTGGCATGCAGCATCAAGGGTCATCCTGAACGCGCGCTTCGAACGCTTGGGCTTGGCGATATGGTTGAAAGCCTGCCAGATTTTGACGCCTATCTGGATCAGAAAGACTGGCCCGCGGAATGGTCTATACGCAACTATCCGGTCGGCGTTTCGGACCGCGCCCGCGTATCCACCGCGATGAAAGAGGCCTTTCTGACCCGCCCGGCCCACGAGTGGGAGGCGCTGTTCGGGGCATCGAAAGCACCGGCAACGGCCCAGCGATCCTCACAGGAATGGCTGAATGATCCGCACGCGCTGGCTTCGGGTCTTGTGTTGGAGGTCGAACATCCCGTGCACGGCAGGATGCGCCAGATGGGCAATGTCGCGTGGCTGGCAGAAGATGCCGAGGCTCCGGTCAAGCATGCGGCCAAGCCCGCCGATCTTGCCGCGCTTCTGGCCGAAGCGCCCCGGGTCTCGGCGGTCTTTGATACCGCCGGACAGGGTTGGCTGGACGGGCTGAAGGTTCTGGACCTGACGAATGTCATCGCCGGCCCCACCATCAGCTCGACCCTTGCACGGTTCGGAGCCGAAGTCACTTTGGTACAACCGGTCGACCCTTCGGTAGACCCTTGGAATGCCGTTGTCTTTGGCATGCACGCGCATCGCGGCAAGAAGAGCATCCTTTTGAACCTGCGCAGCAACGAAGGGCAAGAGGCACTGGCGCGCCTGATCGCTGAATCCGACGTCATCACCATGAACGGCACCGATGCGCAGCGCGATGCGCTGGGGTTGTCGCCGGACCGGTTAAAAAGCATCAATCCGAAGCTGATCCTGGTTCAGCTAGACGCATTTGGCGGGCCGAAGATCGGGCCGAAGTCCAACCACCTTGGCTATGACGATCTGGCCCAGGCGGCCACCGGTGTCATGGTGCGTTTTGGCGGCGGCATGGAAACGCCGGAAGAGCACGCGCATTTTGGCACGATCGACGTTTTGACCGGGTACTGTGCCTGCGTGGCGCTTGGTGGGGCGCTGATGCGGCTGGACCAGACAGGAGAGGGCGGTATTGCGCGCGCCTCGCTGGCGGCTGCGGGCAACCTGATTCAGGCCCAGTTCATGTATGATTATGACGGGCGGGCGTCGTTTGACGAACCTTCGGGGCGTCAGGCGCTGGGCTGGGGGCCGTTCTATCATTGCTATAAAGCGGCGGACGGCTGGATATTCTTCGCCGCCCCAACCGAGCGAGAGAAGGCTTTGGCGAATATCCCCGAACTTGCCGAACTTGCCAATCTATCGGAGTTTGAAGTGCAGGCCGACCTGGCATCGCGCTTCCGCGAACGTCCCGTGGCCTTTTGGAAAGCAGCATTCGCCGCTTCGTCCAGCGCCGTTGTTCCATTAGGGTCGCTGCACGAAACCCGCGATGCCGCCCTGCAACCGGAAAGCGGTGGAGCGGTTGATCTGTCACAGGCGACATTCCGCGCGATCCGCCATGACCGGCATCCGATGGGCCGCTGGACTGATCTGGTGGCGCCAAATGCCGTGCGCCCGAAAAAGGGCCGTATCACAGTGCCTTCGCACATGCCAAAATATGGGGCCCACACGCGCGAAATCCTGGCGCGGATCGGGTTGGCCGAAGATGCAATTGATCACATGATCAAGACCGGGGCAGCGGCAATGCAGCGGTCCGACAAATACCTTCCCGAATAAGGGCAGTGGGTCCCGAGTGCTCGGGCTGATCTCGGGCAAGCGGAGTGGGCTGTTAGACCCATCGGTTGGACATCGGTCCGATGCGCGCTCGACGCAGCGCTTTCGGACTAGCAATCTGTCGACCATGGAAAGTGTCACACGATCCTCGCGCGAAACCGTAAGGCCCATGAGTGTCCAGTTCCACGACTGTTATCGTTGACTCGCGGACCGCCCGAGCGTGGACGATTGGCGCGAAGTTGGTGCACAATCAATATGGGATCGCGCTCTCACATCCCCGTTGAACGACACAAAGGATATTCACGCGATTTACCACTCGCTTGGGTCACTGAAAGGGAAAAGATGCACGTTTTTCGCAGTATGATCATAGATGCAAATATCGACCGGGTCTGGCGGGCCGTCCGAAACTTTGACGGGTTAGCAGCCTGGAACCCCGGAGTGGATAAGGCCACATTGGAAAATGGAGCGCCGACCGCGACCGGGTCAATTCGCAGCCTGCAGATTCGCGACGGGACGGTGTTTCGCGAGACCCTGCTTGCGCATTCCGACATCGACCACTTCTATACCTACGACATTCTCGAAAGTCCGCTTCCCGTCGAAGGATACGTTTCGACGCATCGATTTATCCCGATATCACATACAGATCAGACCCTGGGCATTTGGGAAAGCCGATTTAACTGTGCGCCTGATGTCGCAAACGAGATGGACAGTATCGTGGGTGACGCAATCTACATTGGTGGCATGGAAGGTTTGAACCGATATCTCAGGGAGAACCAGCATGACTGACACGCTCGCGCCCCGCGCCATTGTCGGCGTGATGACACCGGCGATGAATACCGTCGTGCAGCCGGAGCTGGAGCTTTTGCGACCGAACGGTGTGACCAACCAGATGCAGCGCTTTCGCCTTGGTGGGGACACTGTGTCGGATGATCTGCCTGACGAAGCGGCCAAGCTGATGGATTGTAACCCCGGGGTAATTGCCGTGGGGCTGACAACGGATGCAGGGGCGGGCGGGCCGGACAAGCTGGCGGCCCGGTGCTCGGAAGTCTCTGACCAGGTGGGCGTGCGTTTGCTGGGCGCTTCGCAGGCCAACTACGCGGCGCTTCGCGCACTTGGGGCGGTGCGGGTCGGAGTTGTCACCCCGTTCAGCGCAGAAGTGGATGCGGTTGTAGAAGCCAATACCGAGGCCGCCGGATTTGAGGTTGCCGCGATCAAAGGAACGGCGGCGCCGACACTCCCCGAGATTTGCGAAACACCGCTTGACGATATTCGCGCCGTCTTCTCTCAGGTGGCTGCATCGGACTGCGATGTCATCCTTCAGGTCGGTACCGCGTTGCCCGTGGTCTCACTGATCGCCGAATTGGAAGCGCGCTATAAAAAACCAATCGTTGCATGCAATGCGGCCGTGTATTGGCAAGCGCTTCGCGCCATCGGCATCAAGGATGCGATCCCGGGCTACGGCACATTGCTGGAGAAACACTGAATGCAGGACCACGTGCAGGTCGCCGTCATCGGTGGCGGCGCCGTAGGGGCGGCTATCCTTTACCATCTTGCCAAGGCGGGCATTGCCGATGCGCTGCTGCTCGAGAAAAATGAGCTGACGGCTGGCTCGACCTGGCATGCGGCAGGCAACATTCCCACTTACGCCAACTCGTGGCTGGGGATGCGCGCGGGCAACTACGCCTGGCGTCTTTACAAGGAACTTGCCACCCACCCGGATGCACCGATTACCTACCGCCACACCAAGGCAATCTGGCCCGCACACACGCCAGAGCGGATGCAGCTGTTTCAGCATTTGTGTGGCGTGTCGCGATCCGCGGGGTTCGAGCTTTCGATGCTGGAACCGTCGGACATTGAGAAGATGCACCCTTACTGGAAGGCGGGGAATGACGTTCTGGGCGGCATTCTGGACCCCTATGAAGGTGATATTGATCCCAGCCAGTTGACGCAGGCCTTGGCCAAACACGCGCGGGACATGGGGGCCGAGGTGCGCCGCTATACCAAAGTCACCGGCCTCAGACAGCGCAGCAGCGGAGACTGGGAGGTCGAAACATCGGCTGGCAGCCTGATTGCGGAAACCGTAATCAATGCGGCGGGATCTAGCGGCGCGCAGATCGCCGCGCTTGCCGGAATGAACCTGCCTGTCGTGACCCTGGAACACCAATACATGGTTACAAGCGCCTTGCCTGAGCTGGACGCGGACAGTGATCTCTTCCCGCTGATCCGGGACCCGGATCTAAGGTTCTACCTGCGCCGGGAACGGAACGCGTTCCTGCTGGGGTCTTACGCGCATGAAGGTCGACCTGTCTGGATGGATGGTGTTCCCGGGGATTTTGACCATCAGCTTTTTGCCGACGATGTCGACGGGATGATGGCGGTGTTCGAGGCTGCATGCAGCCATGTTCCGCTGCTGGAACAAGCCGGGGCACAACGTTTCGTGAATGGCCCCATTCCTTATGCGCCGGATGCTCTGCCGCTTGTCGGTCCGGCTAGTGGCGTACGAAATTTCTTCCACGCGACCGGTGTTCAGATCGGAATCACGCATTCAGCCGCGATTGGCAAGGCAATGGCCGAATGGTTGACCGCAGGCGAAACCGAATGGGATCTGAGCGCTTGGGATCCGCGACGCTTTGGCGACTGGGCATGCGGGGATTATGCGGCGCGCCGGGCGTCGGAGCATTACGATCTGCAATATGCGATCCCTTACCCCCACCGCATTCTGACCTCCGGGCGACCCGTCAGGCAGTCTCCGCTTTACGACCATCTGGTTTCACAGGGCGCGGTCATGGGGCAGATCGGCGGTTGGGAACGTGCCTTCTGGTTTGATCCGTCACCTGGTTCAGAGGCTCATGATCTAAGCTTTGGCGAAGAAGCATGGAATGAGCCGGTCCGCAAGGAATGCGAGGCCGTTCGGGATGCGGTCGGTATCATGGATCATGGCGGCTTTACCAAATTCACGCTCGAAGGTCCGGATGCGGCCGCGGTTTTGAACAGGGTCTTCTGTAGTTCCCTGCCGGACGTTGGACGGGTGCGCCTGTCTTACATGCTGACACCAAACGGAAAGATCTGGTCCGAGGCAACGACCGCCCGGCTGGCCGATGGCCGCTTTCTGCTCTGCGGTCCGACACTTGCCGTGGACCGTGACTACGACTGGATCGCGGGACAGATAGGCGACGCCGATGCCACGCTCACCCGGCAGCACGAACGAGATGGCGCACTTCTGGTCATGGGGCCGAAATCCCGTGCGCTTCTTGAGCCTTTGACAAACGGCGACCTGACCCGGCCTTGGATGAGCGTTACCGAGACGACGATCGCCGACGTACCAGTCACCGCCCTCAGGGTGAGTTACGTGGGTGAATTGGGTTGGGAGCTTCATGTCTCTTCCGAGCACCTGACAAAGCTTTACCAGGCCATTTGGGAGGCCGGGCAAAACCACGGTATTCGAAATTTCGGCTCCTACGCGCTGAACGCAATGCGGGTTGAAAAGGGATATCACGGCTGGGCTGCTGATTTTGGCACGGAATACACACTCTTTGACGCGGGGCTGGCGAGCTTTGCCAACCTGAGAAAGGGGCAGTTCACAGGGCGCGAAGCTGTCATGCAGCAAAAGCGCGAGGTGCCAGCCTGGCAATTCATCGGACTTGAAATTACGGACCCTGGCCCAGATCCGTTGCCGTCTGATCCCATTATCCTGGGCGATCGAGCAATCGGTTACCTAACATCCGTGTCGATGGGGTTCCGAAGCGGTCGTCTTATCGCGCTGGGTTATGTGGAAACGGGAACTCTGGACATTGGCCAAAGCTGCCACGTTCAAGCCTTTGGCGCACTTCGATCTGCCGTTCGTCACAACCACCACGTCTATGACCCAGAGAACAAGCGGTTGCGCGCCTGAGTTCCGCAAGCACTGGTTCCTGGTCACGAGCATGGGCGAAATCGTAAAACGTTCGCAGGTGGAAACTTCGAATTGGAAACGGATCGGTTGCCTTTCCAGCACCACGAAAACCGTGGTCCGGAAAATTCCTCACGGAAATCGACGCACTGTGATATAAACAAAATCGAATATTAAGGGGCTGCGAAAAGTTCCTCCATTCTGTTGGTATAGTTGATTTGGGAGGTCACTATGTTTCGGATATCCGCGTGTTTTTTCTCATTGGTGTTTGCGCCGACAATTGCTCTTTCTGACGCCGTGCCAAGCAAAGAAGCGGCCGAAGACTTGTTCTCGGACCGACCGTTTTCTCCATATGCCAACCGGACTTTTCCCGAACGCCCGCTTTGGGGGGACACGCACCTTCACACGGGGCTTTCCTTGGATGCGGGCGCCTTCGGGAACACCCTGCTGCCGGACGACGCATGGCGTTTCGCAAAGGGTGAGCAGGTCATTTCGTCCACCGGTCAACCTGTCCGGCTGGCCCGGCCGTTGGATTGGATGGTTCTGACGGATCACACGGACCTGATGGGATTTGCCCCGGATCTGCAAGCTGGCAAGCCCGGTGTTCTTGCCGATCCAAAAGGTCTGGAATGGTACGAGGGTTACAAAGCCGGCGGTGAAGAGGCCGGGAAAACCGCGTTCGACATTATTACCAACTTCTCGCAAATGACGTTGCCGGAAGTTCTTCTCGAGTCCTACAGCCCCGGTGCCGACGCTTTCGCCTTCACCTGGGAGAACATTGTCTTGGCGGCCGAGCGGCATAACGACCCCGGCGACTTTACCGCTTTCATCGGGTTCGAGTGGACCTCGGTACCGAAGGGTTTCAACTTGCATCGAAACGTCATGCTGCGCGACGGGCCGATCAGAGCGCTTCAGATGGTGCCCCCGGTGACGCAACCGCCTTACGGCGATACGGATCCAAAGGCGCTTTACGCGTGGCTTGAAGAATATCAGGAAAAAACCGGGGGGCGTGCAGTTGCCTTTGCCCATAACGGCAACCTGTCAAACGGGTGGATGTTCCCGACCGAAGATACGTATCACGGCGGCAAGGTCGACGAGGAATACGTGGCGGCCCGTGCGAAATGGGAGCCCCATTACGAAGTCACGCAGATCAAGGGTGACGGCGAAGCGCATCCATTCCTGAGCCCGGATGACGAATTTGCAGACTACGAAAACTGGGATGTAGGCAATCTGGATATCACCGAGCTGAAGACCGATGACATGCTGGCCGGTGAATACGCCCGAGAAGCACTGAAGCGCGGTCTGTTGCTGGAAGAAAAGTTCGGCGTTAACCCCTATAAGTTCGGTATGGGCGGTGCGACGGACAGCCATACATCTCTGGCCACTGCCGAAGAGGACAACTTCTTTGGAAAATCTGTCAGTGTTGAACCTTCGGCCACGCGGATCAAACATCCTTTCATTGCCAATGATCTGGGTGAAATTCCCGGCGACCTTCTGGTCGCTTCCGGCTACACGGCCGTTTGGGCGACCGAAAACACACGCGCTGCGATCTTTGATGCGTTCAAGCGGCGCGAGACTTATGCAACAACCGGCCCCCGGATCGGCCTGCGGTTCTTTGGCGGATGGGATTTCAATGACGCGGACGTTGAAACCCGTTTCCTTGCAGATGTCGGCTATACCAAAGGGGTCCCGATGGGTTCGGACCTGCGCCCCCGCGAAGGTGATGGTGCGCCCGCATTCCTGATCGCTGCTCTGCGCGACCCGGTTGGTGCCAATCTGGACCGCGTGCAAGTGGTAAAGGGATGGCTCGATTCCGACGGAGCTTTGCAGGAAAAGGTCTACGATGTGGCGTGGTCGGGTGATCGTGTTGCTGATGAAAACGGCAAGGTTCCCGCGGTTGGAAACACCGTGGATGTAGACACCGCAAGCTGGACCAACACAATCGGAACCGCCGAACTGGTTACGGTTTGGTCTGATCCTGATTTCGATCAGAATGCGCGGGCCTTTTACTACGTGCGCGCCATCGAAATCCCCACACCACGCTGGGTGCTGTACGACAAGCTGAGGTTCGGTGCCGAATTGCCGGAAGACGCGGTTCTGACGCATCAGGAGCGCGCGTATTCCTCTCCGATCTGGTACACGCCGGAAGAGTGATCCAATCTGGGGACGGAATTGGAAGCCGGGGAAGGTACCTCTGCCCCGGTGCTGTCACCAACTTTCTGAAACACACAGGGTGTTCGTTTCTTGCAAAACCCAACCGGGTGATGCCAGCATCGATACATAGAACCGGATCGTGTTTTTCTTGCAGGAGCCTTCATGCGATTGTTGAAAGAACCTCTGTTCCATTTCTTCTTGATTGGAGCGGCGATTTTCGTTTGGTTCCATTTGGTTGCGCCGGAAGCCGAGGCTGTTGAAGACATTGATATGATAGCAATCGACGAAAACGATGTTGCGCTGCTGTCAGATCAGTTTGAAGCTAGGTGGAAACGCAGACCAAGCGACGCTGAGTTGCAAGCCTTGGTCGATGCATCCATTCGCGAAGAGGTGCTGGTCAGAGAAGCGAGAAAGCTTGGCCTTGATCGCGGCGATACCGTCATCAGGTCCCGGCTGAGCCAAAAGATGGATTTTCTGTCTGAAGCGATCGCCACATCAGTTGTTCCGGATGACGAAGAATTGGAGGCTTTTCTGCAGGAGAACTCTGAACGCTACGCAACATCTGCCAAAGTGGCCTTCACTCAGGTTTTTCTGGGTGAAAAGCCTGGCGACGCAGAAATCGAGCAGGCTCTGACCGCGCTGCGGGCCGAGCGGGAGCCTGATGGCCTTGGAGGCTCGACATTGCTGCCCGCTTCAATGCCCATGACCGCGACAAGAGTCATCGACTCGGTGTTTGGAAATGGGTTTTCCGAAGGTCTGACAACGCTGGATGTGGGTGAATGGACCGGACCGATCCGGTCGGGATATGGGGTGCATCTGGTCAAGGTTGTCGCCATCGAACCCAGCCAACTGCCGCCGTTGGCAGAAATTCACGGTGCGGTACTGCGGGATTGGCGTCGCGCTGCGAGCGAAGATCTGGCGCAGGCGCAATATAAGGCTCTTGCCCGTAACTACGAAATCGTAGCTCCCGACCTTTCAGGCCCGGCCAAATGAGAGCAGTTGTTTGTCTTGTTTTTGCTTTGCTGCTTACCTTGTCGGCAGGTAAGGCTACCGCACATGCGCTTGATCCGGGTTATCTGGAAATTCGCCAAATCGCTTCAGACACGTGGAGCGTTCATTGGCGAAAGCCGGATGTGAACGGTCGACCGATGGCGATTGATGCGGTCCTACCGAATGGCTGCGCCCCGGCGCGGGGCCCGGACCCGGTTTCAGACGGCAGAGCCTGGGTATCTTCATGGGTTGTCGAGTGCGGGGCAGGTATAGCTGGCCAACCCATTGCGATTGAGGGGCTAGAGACTCAAAAGAACGACGTCTTGGTGCGTTTGCACCCTCTGCAAGCCGAGCCGACGACCCTTCGTTTCACGCCAGATGCCGCCATTCAGAAAATACCTACCGAACAGACGACGTGGTCAGTCTTTTCCGCATATTTCCTGTTGGGGTTTGAACACATACTGGAAGGTTGGGATCACCTGCTGTTTGTCTTCGCGCTGTTCATTCTGGTTCGTGAGCCATGGAGGCTGGTTGGCGCTGTAACGGCTTTTACAGTTGCGCACTCCATAACTCTGGCGCTTGCGACTTTCGGTGTCCTGAATGTTCCCGGTCCGCCGGTCGAGGCTGTAATCGCGCTTTCCATCGTTTTCCTCGCCATGGAGATTGTGAAGGGCGGCGAAGGTCGGTTCCGGCTGTCAAAACAGAAACCCTGGATCGTATGTTTCGGATTTGGGCTTTTGCACGGCCTTGGCTTTGCGGGAGCGTTGGCCGAGATCGGATTGCCCTCAAGCGATATTCCGGCGGCGTTGCTTGCCTTCAATGTCGGCGTCGAGGCAGGCCAGCTCAGTTTCATTGGCGCTTTGGCTCTTCTAATAGCGGCGGGGCGATTCATAACGGTTCCGATTGGTCAAACGGCGACAACTGTTACCGCTTATGGCATCGGCTCAGTGTCGATGTATTGGCTAATAGAACGCGTAAGTGGCTTCTGAATATGTTGGCTGCGGTGTGTGGGCAGGCTATCACGCCCGTTGCATCCACCTTTGGAAAAGAAGCCTGATTTGGGCTCATCGTAGTCCTTCATTCAGTCGCAGCGAAAACTGCTTCGCCAGCAATACGAAGTCAGCAGGTCCAAGGGTAGAGCAAAGCCAGTCTTTCCTGCTAGCGCAAAACGGATCAGGCAAACATCACCATTGCTTCGCGACGAGAAACCATAGGCTTTGCTGCTCTGACAGTTCTTAACTCGCAGAACAAATCCGGAAACAGGAGTTTGATTTCATCGGTTTCAGTGCGCCCAAGCTGGTCACCAAGAAACAGACTTTCCGATGGAACTCCATTTGCGAAGACCACCTCGTGTGTTTCCAGCAACAGGTGGTAGTAGGTGAACGTTGTACGGGAGTAATCCAATGTGACACCCGGAAATCCAACAAGCGCCTTGGCGGGCATCAGGACCTCTCGCTCACCAAAAAGAAGTTCCGCTTTGTAGCCCGAAACCAACAATCTGTGTTGCTGGGAAATTACCAGGGGCCGGTCGTTCCCAAGGACGCCTGTGTCTATTCTCAACGGTTGCAATGACGGATTGCGAAGCAGCATGGAGGGCATGACCTGTCGGCCGCCTATCCAAAGAATTGGCATGTGTCCGCCTGATGCCGTGGTAACCAAGTCTCCTGCTTGAAGCTGTTCGACCAGAACCTCGCCTTGCGGTGTCTGGATCAATGTTCCGCCAACAAAGCAGGGAGGATTGCTGGGATCGAGGTCGCCTTCTGTAATTTTCCAGTTGCCCGTCTGCATCGGGCCGGTGGGATTCGTGGTGTTATAGGCATAGACCTGTCCGCCAACTCTGATGAATTCGCCGGACTCACCGGTGCCGCGATAGTTGCCCTGACCGAGATACGTGTAGGCTTGGAACGTCTGCCCACCGTCGAAAGAAATGGTCGAGCCGCTGATTATCGCAGGCATAGTGGTGTTTTGAACAATCAGATCACCTTGGCCTGTCTCATTGACAGTATGCGCCAATATATCAAACACCGCCGACTTCCCCCGTTCACGCCGTTCAATGCTATATTAGGGCATTATATTCACTTATAGTGATTTTTTGAAAAGTATTGTTTGCACAATTCGGGTTCGACACGTCCGTCCATCGGTTCTTTGATCGTTTTCTGTGCGGACCAAGCCGTGATTAGCCACGATGCGGCAGGGGGCGGACGAAAACGGCCACTGCGAGGGCAGGATAAGCATCGGCTTCTCGTGGCAATCCACGTTTGCGACTTTGTGTGACGGTATTTTGTGACTACGGTGCCAAGGCAGACGCACTTCTTCAGATTGGCGAGCGATGAAAGTTAACGCGCTATTGGTATCGGCACTACTGGTCAGCAGCGGCATTGCCATTTGGGGCATTGTCGACCCACAGGGCCTGGGATCCGTTTCTTCAACAGTTGTTTCGATTCAATTCGAAAGCCGGGGCTGGTTCATTATGCTGGAAGCCAGTGCACTTTTGTTGCTGTCGATCTATCTCGCGCTGTCCAGGTTCGGTTCGATACGAATTGGTCCCGAAGGATCAGAGCCCGAGTTTTCCACTGTCGCCTGGATAGCAATGCTGTTTGCGGCGGGTATGGGCGTTGGACTGCTGTTCTTTGGCGCGTCAGAGCCTCTCACGCACTTTTCGGTTATTCGCAACTTCAGCGCCGACCCGGAAGCGGCCAGCCTGGCCATATTTGTCTCCTATTTGAACTGGGGCTTTCATGCCTGGGCGATCTATGGCGTCGTCGGGCTGATTATTGCGTATTTTGCATTTCGGAGAGAGCGCTCATTGCTGTTGAGCGCACCGCTGCTGGACGTTTACGGAGATAAAGCCTGGACCCGAGCGTTGGCGTGGGTTTTCGATTTCTTGTCGGTTGTTGCCATCGCCGTCGGGCTGGCAGGCTCATTGGCGATGGGGGTGTTCCAGATTCAAACGGGATTGGCAGGGGTCCTGGGAATACCAAACTCGTATTCGCTGACCGCGATTATCTTTGTCGTCATGTGCATTGCATTTCTTATCCCACTTCGGCGCGATCTGGGTGAGGGGATGTCCAGGCTGTCCAATCTGGCCATGAGTATCGCAATTGCCCTGCTGGTTTATTTGCTGCTTGTTGGTCCCACGTCCTTCGCGATGAATTCCATCGTTTCCGGTTTTGGCCGGTACGTTTTCCACGTCATACCCGCCGGGTTTTCGACAACCGAGTTTTTCGACGAAACCGTTTCCACATGGTTTCAGGACTGGACGCTGAACTACATGATCTGGTGGCTTGCATGGTCCCCGTTCGTCGGGATTTTCATTGCAAGAATTTCGCGCGGCCGCACGATCCGCGAGTTTCTGACCGGCGTCATCATCGCGCCGACTTTGTTCTCGATCTTCTGGTTTGGCGTTTTCGGCGGGATTGGTATCTTTGACGTTCTGGATGGAAGCGGCCATCTTCTGGAGGTGAACGCCGAAAGCCTTGATGCGACGACATTTGCTTTGTTGCAAGAGTTTCCTCTGCAATACGTGACACAGATCGCAACAATCGCGGCCGCGTTCCTGTTTGTGGTCACCAGTGTTGTCAGCGCCGGATTCACGCTAGCAATGATTGGAACGGGCGGAGATGAAAACCCTTCCCCTGGTGTGCGTACCATCTGGGGCGTGGTACTGGGCGGCCTGGGGCTGGCGATGATTTTTGTGAACGACGTGGCGCTCGTTCGATCCATTATCGCACTGTCAGCCATCGCGTTTGTCTTTATTGTGCCTGTCCTTGTTATTTGCCTTCTCAAGTCGCTGATGAAGGAGGTCACGAAATGACGGGATCAATCGTCGATACGGTGCTGAATGTAACAGTTTTCGCCTATATCGGTTTTTTGATTTGGCTTGCCCTGTACCGCGTTTAGCGCGGTGCGGAGGTAAGAAAACAGTGTCGGTTAAGCGGATTGGGGTGCGTTCGACATAGGCCGAGTTTCGGTATCCGCTGAATTGCTATCTGGGTGTTTTGCGGGCATTACCGACATCCAGAGTTTTGGGCAGACCACATATGTGACCATGCGCTGGCCTGTTATTGGCCGCGACGTCTGTTCCCGTCAGGCCGCGTTGTTCTGACTGGTCTGGCGTTGCTTTTCCGGCCAGAATTCGTCGACCACGACGTAGGCTATGATCACAAAGAACGCGGCGCCGGCGACTTGCAGAACACGCGTGATGCTTTTGACGTCGGCCTCGTCGGAAAACGGCGCAATCGACCCGCCATACACAATCAATGCTGTTGTTATTGCAGACCCGGCAGCGGCAGCCAGTGGAACCTGAGATTTGCCGAGCGCCCCAAGCGTCAGACAAAAGAACAGACAGAGCAGTATAGGCGTCAGAATGACCGGGGCGATCACGTTGATTTCATAGCAGATGATCGACACCGCCGCTCCAAGCAGGTTTGCTGTCAGCATAGCCTTGGCAACGGTCTTCCCCGCTGCGGGCATCGCAGCCAGTTGCTGACTGAGAAGCGCCACAAAGAACAACACCAACAACGCCGACGCGCCGGACACGAAAAACGCCAAAGCAAACGGAACCGTGACAAGCGACATCCTGACGATCCGACGATGCGGGTCAAATTCAGGCGATGACGCTGCTTTTTTTTCAGCAGGCGTTGGGGGTTCAGCGGGGATCAGAACAAACATCAGTGTGGATACGAACCCCGCAAACAGAAGGTTCAGTGGGATCCAGAACACCAGCACCAAGGCCAAATCCTGCGATTGCAGCACAAGGTTCGGGATCATCAATGCCCCCATTAGGGCAATGACCCCGGGCAATACTCCTGCGCCTGACACCGACCATATGAACGACAGGATTATTCCGATCGCAACCAGAATCAGAAATACGACGGGATATGGTGCGAATACCGATGACAGCAGAAACGAAAGAAACATCAACCCGATCGAGAAGACAAACAGCTTTGCAAACGCCGCCAAAGGCAACGCGGCCGGCGCTTGAAGAAACAAGGCCGTGAACACGGCACCAACAACCGCAAGGGGCCAACCCAGGAACAGGCCCAACGAGAAGACGCCTGTTACCCCCAATGCAAGCCGGATGACCGAGTTTCTGTCCTCAGTACGCATAAGACAGGATCGAAACCAAACGAATGTAGGTGCGGCCAACCACGTTCAGTAGCGAGTTTTCGCTGAGATACATGATCACGTCCGCCTGCCCGTTGAGTTGAAAACGCAGGTCGTCCTCGGCGCTTCCAGCCTCATACCCGGGCAACACGATCCGAACCGGGAACCGTTCCGGCTCGCGCAGAAAACCCTTGGTGCTTGGCGGGCTTGCCAATTGGCCGGGCTCATCTCCACCGCTCAGGGAAACAGCTGCGCTGAAGCTTTCGATTACACCCGGGACAATCTTGCCGGGATGCATGTCCAGCACCACGTCGACGGGCGAGCCTACAGATGCTCTGCCAAGGTTGTTTTCGGTAAAATACGCTTCGATCCAGACGTCGGTCGCATCCAGAAAGGTCAGCAGGTCCTGCCCGGAGCGCGCATATGTTCCGGGCGCGATCAGTAAGTTGGAAATCACACCTGTTGCCGGCGCGCGCAGCTCGGTCCATTCAAGATTAAGCTCTGCATCCGCCAGTGCTGCCAGTGCGCGCTGAATTTTGGGGTTTTCCACTCCCTCGCTGCCTAGCCTCTGCTTGGCTTTCTCCAGATCCGCTTTGGCGTTCTCGAAATTCGCCTCTGACTCTGCCAGTTGCCCCCGCGCGTCATCCGCCTTTGAAACCGCGATCAGTCCTTTCTTTTCAAGTGCAAAAACCCGCTCTGTCTGTATGCGCATCGTGTCGAGGTCACTTTGCGCCCTAGCCAGTTTGGCCTGCGCCGCACTTACCTCGGCCGAGGAAGCGCCCACTTCCTGTGTTGCAGCTTCCAGATCCGCTTCTGCCTTTGCGCGATCGATTTCATATGGTCTGGCGTCAATCCGAACCAGCACGTCACCAGCTGAGACGACCTGACCGTTTTCGACCAGAACTTCGGTCACCGTGCCAGTGACCTGCGGCACGATCTGCGTTGCCACGGCCTTGACTCTGGCATTTCCCGTAAACGGAGTTTTCCGGTCGGCAACCAGATACCACACAAGAAAAACAAGAATGACGGCAAGTGTCGTCCATATTGTTTTTCTCATTTTGCTGCTCCTTCAGCAGCGTCTTCCGTTTCGGGTGAGGCGTCGATCCAGACCTTGAACAGCTCGTAGAAGACAGCGAACAGAACCGGTCCCATGAAAATGCCGATCAAGCCGTAGGCCATCATGCCACCGAGAACCCCAATCAGGATCACCAGCATTGGTGTCTCAAGACCTTTTGAGATGAAGACCGGACGCAGGAAGCTGTCCATGATGGCGACAGGGATGGCCAATATGGTGAACACCAAAGCCGCACCACCGGACATTGAGCTCCACGCGTAAATTACTACGGGCAATAGCACCAGACCGGGCCCGATCTGGATGATGGACAGAATCAGGCAGATAAACGCCAGCGTCGCAGCTGAACCAATCCCAAACAGCACCAACAGCAACCACACGACGACAGCTTGAATTGCCGCCACGCCGATGACACCCTTTGTGACATTTCGGATTGTTGCACCCGCCAGAGTCACGAACTCACCCCCGCGTGGCGCAAACACGCGGTTGGCAAATCGTTGCAGGCCCTGAACCAGGTTCGGGCCGGGGCTGAACAGAGCTCCCATGATCAAAACCGAAAGGGCCAGTCCCAAAAGCCCGATCCCGATACCCAGAACCTTACCAAAGAGGGATTTGGTCACTTCCAGGATTTGTGTACCATATTTGGCCAGCGCACCGTCCAGGTTCCTTTCGAACATCCCCCAGACTTCGGCGATCTTGTTCCCGACCAGGGGCAGCTCCTTGAGACCTTCAGGCGCCGGTGGGACTTTCAATTCACCGCTGTCCGCCTGTTCCGCAAACTCGCCTCCAAGCTCCGCTGCGCCCGATACTGCAGTTGCGACGGGCCCCAAGGTCAGAACCAGACCCAGCAAAACCAGAATGGTTGCGGCCAGCGACTTGCGTCCGCCCAACTTGGCCTGAAGCCAATCAAAAACCGGATAAAGCGCGACGCAGAGTATCGTCGCCCAGATCACCACGCTTGCCAGCGGTGCGATCATGACCAATGCGCTGTAAAGGAATAACCCAAGAAAAAGCAAGCGAATTGCCAGATCCACAATTCTTGCGTCTTGTGTCTTTTCCATACCGTCCCTCCATTACTCGTTTTCCAAACCTTACACTCAAAAAACGTGATATGTACATTTTTTCAAACATCGTCGCTTGGTATGGGTTTGATGAAGCGTCGAAAAAACGAACTGCGGCTTCAGCACTGCAGTTGTTTTTTGAGCGCAACGTCAGGGCTAGGGTCGTTTTACTCGTCTGCTTTTTTGTCATCCTGAGACAGGATCGTGTCCGCAATCGTGGTTGCCGCAGTCACAAAGACACCCAGTCCGACAATGATATAGACCATGGTAAAAATCTTACCTAACGCGGTCTCGGGCGAGAAGTCACCGAATCCGACGGTCGAAATCGTCACTACGGAAAAGTAGATGGAATCCAGCCAACTCCAGCCTTCTACATAGTGATAAAAAACAGATGCCCAAAGGATCATGCCTATGGTGAAGGCCAAAAGACTCTTCACCCTGCCGTCCTTCAAGGCGACGCCTATCCCGCGTGTTATTCTGGTTAGTGAGTTCATTACGCCCCCGCCCGCAAAATAAATTCATACATAACAGTATTGGAATGAAATACAAAATTTTGATGAGACCGATCCTGCGACGGCTCAAAACTTGCGTTCAGGTTCTTCGCGAACACGCCGCGCAGGAAACCTTCGCATTGGGATCGGATCGGTGTTCGTCGGGTTTTGGCCGACCTGTCCGGTGGCGGAGCCAGCGCTGCTGTTGCTCGCTCCAGAAGTTTCTGCCGCGCGTCTCTATTGCCGACACGCAGTCAGGTCGCTTGCTTCAAACTTCAAGTCGGACGCAAACCGAGAAGCGTTCGTCTTGTTACCGCTCCGGTTGGGGGTTGGCACAAAAGAAGCTCGAGCGAGGGAAGATTCCCAACCGAAGGAATCCGACAGTGCGATCCGAAGCCTAAGGTGGGTAGCCGTAAACGGCTAAGGTTAGCTGAATCATCCGGCGCGTCGAACTTCGATCACTAGCGTCCATTGTCGCGGGTTCGGTCGACTAAACCCCGAAACATCATCTGGTTTCAATGCTGTATGGCGGGGACGAAGTCAGTATAACTAATTCTGTAGTCCTATGTTAAGTATATAATAAATTTAGCTAAATTTAATAGTTACCACGATAGATACCACACAACGATCGATTTCAAGCGAGGCACAGCGCAAGGTGTCATATGACAGAATGTTGGTAAAACAAAATTAGCAGACACTCACACAGATTGCAGCAAACGACTGCTTTGAGCCCAATACAGACATTTGGTTCAAGCGCAGCATCTGTCGAAAAGGACTAGAAACGTTCATTCGCTGCGTCCTGCGCCTTGGTTCACGAAGCAAAGTTAAGCCGCCATTGCTTTTTCATTCTGTACTAGTCCACACTGACTCTCCGTAAATGGTAAAGGGAGACCCCCATGAGCAAAGAAACGATCGGATTTGTTGGTGTTGGCTTGATGGGTCAAGGTATGGCCTCAAATCTGCTAATGGCCGGTTTCACAGTTAATGTGATTGCTCATCGAAACCGCGGACCTGTCGATGAGTTGGTCGCTCAGGGTGCGACGGAGGCGGAAAACCTCGCGGAGCTTGCAGCAGTGTCATCAGTTATCCATGTTTGTGCGCCCGGTTCTCCTCAGGTCGAGGCAATCGTGGCAGCCATGATGCCGTCCATGCAGGCCGGTAGCGTCATTGTAGACTGCTCCACGTCAGACCCGAATTCCACTTTGGCACTCGCGAATAAGTTAGCGCAGGCCGGTCACCATATGGCGGACGCGCCGTTGGGCGGGACACCCGTGCAGGCACAGAACGGAGAGCTGGCGACCATGGTCGGCGCCGACCCAGTTGTTTTTGAGCGGTTGAAGCCTGTTATCGCAGCTTGGGCAAAGACCATCGTTCACATCGGCCCATGTGCTGCAGGGCATAAAATGAAGCTTCTGAATAACTTTCTTTCACTGGGATACGCGGCGCTCTATTCGGAAGCGTTGGCACTGTCCGAAAAAGTCGGAATATCCACCAAGGAATTCGACTCGGTCATTCGTGGCAGCAGGATGGATTGCGGGTTTTATCAAACCTTCATGGGGTACGCCGTTGAAGGCAATCGAGACTCCCACAAATTCACTTTATCCAATGCTCTGAAAGATTTGCGTTACCTCGAAGCCATGGCAGATGAAGTGGGGCTGTCCAATCCAATCGGAAACGCCGCAAAAAACAGTTTTGCAATGGCGCTCGCCGCTGGAGGTGACGGGCCGAACGACTACGTTCCTCACCTTGTGGATTTCGTAGCTGCGAGAAACGGCGTATCCAAGGCGTAATTCTGGTCGCATTGCACAAGCAGTTAAATGCGAACTCTTTAAGATACGGGCACAAGGATTTCAGGTAATACCGCCAATCATGATGAGGATTAGAACTGAGAAGTTTTTTCCTTGGCGTTTGAATAGAAAGTTTCATCCTGCGTCATTTCCTTCTTAACATCAAATCCTTCGTAAAACCGCGCTACTACCTCTGACGTCGTTAAATTTACAGAGTGGTTGTCGTGTGTTACGTTGAAATCCGGATAACTCATTTCACGGATGCTCACGAACTGTTGGCGCTCAGAGCAAAAACCAATCAATTGACCTCCTCCGAACCGCTTCACAATGCGGCCTGCTGCCGGTTAGTTGAGCTCAACTGGCGCTGAATGAAAAGGCGCGGGACTTCTTTGCCAAGTCACTCACTCAACAATAAAAAAGAATAATGAAATACTTGCTCCAAACCCCAAGTGCCAGAGCAATCCTGATGGCACTCTTCATAATCATTGTCGTGAGGGTGTGCTGCCATGAAGGAGCTGGATATCAAGAGCCTGATAAAGAGTATTGGGACGGCAGAGGCAGGCCCTAACCCGCACTGCCACAGCCTTATGTGTCTTCTTTCCTCTCATAAGCTGTCATCTGAGAAAAATGGTCAGATGACCAAGTTGAGCCCAAAATGCCCCTGATCCACGAACATCGGAATACAAAAAACTGCAAGTAATCGGCATTCTATGCAGCTAAGTGAGCTACGAGAAGGTATATGCATAAGTCCGAAGTGTTAAATGCGGTGCGTCAGGTATGGCAGAGCAGAAGGGAACCACTACAGTGCCGTTAAACAGACACCGCGGACCTTAGTTGTTCTTTGCCAATTTGGCATTTGGAGCCGCGTAGATGAGGGGTGCCTCGCTCGAGAACCAAGAATTCATCGCCTAACGAATAAGCAAACTCAAAAAACTGCTCGACCAAGACTATAGCCATTTCCCCTTGATCGCGTAGCAGGCCGACGACTTCCCCGATCTGTTTGATAATGTTTGGTTGAATACCTTCGGTCGGTTCGTCCAAAAGCAGTATCTTTGGCTTCGTGATCAACGCGCGCGCAATTGCAAGCTGTTGCTGTTGACCACCAGATAAGTCGCCCCCGCGCCGAGAAAGGAACTCTTTTAAGACCGGAAAAAGCTCGAAGATATAGCTGGGGATCGCGTGATCGCTGCGGGGCAGGCAGGCGAAGCCGATTTCGAGGTTTTCGCGAACCGTTAAAAACGGAAAGATCTCGCGCCCTTGCGGAACGTAAGCCACTCCTTTTCTGGCAAGCTCAAAGGAAGTGACATTGCCGATTTTTTTGCCGTTCAGCACATAGTCGCCACCGCTGCGGGGATGCGTGCCGGATATCGCTTTCAAAAGACTTGTTTTTCCAACGCCATTTGTCCCCATCACGCAGGTCACCTGACCCTGACGCGCGGTAATGTCGACGGCGTGCAAGATCAGGCTGCCGCCATAGTGCAGGGTCAGATCGGAGATGTTCAGAAGGTCAGCGGCCAAGATAAACCTCGATTACTTTTTCGTTCCGGGTGACATGGTCCAACGATCCTTCGGCCAGAACCGATCCATCGTGCAGCACGGTGACTTTGCAGTTCAAGCGACGGACAAACTCCATATCGTGTTCGACAACGACGACGGCCCGGGTTTTGGCCGCTTCGACAAGAATGTCGGTCGTATGCTTGCGCTCTGCCGGGGTCATCCCCGCCGCAGGCTCATCGACCAGCAGCAATTGCGGGTCCTGAGCCAGCAGCATCCCGATCTCGAGCCATTGCTTTTGCCCGTGGCTAAGTTCACTTGCCTTGCGGTCCAAGGCGCTCTGCAGTCCGATTTCCTCGGCCAGCGTTGCGACTCTCTCATGATCTTCCTGACGCGCCCGGAACCGCAGTACAGCCAACGGCCCGCGTTTGTTTTTCAAAGCAAGCATCAGGTTTTCTCGGACGCTTTGGTCTTCGAACACAGTCGGTCGCTGGAACTTTCGCCCCACTCCGGCCTGCGCGATCTGACTTTCGCTCATCGAAAGTAGTGAAACCGATTTTTCACCCCAAAGAACATGACCATCATCCGGCTTGGTCTTGCCCGTGATGATGTCCATGAACGTCGTCTTGCCCGCCCCGTTCGGGCCGATGACGGCGCGCATTTCGGCCGGGCCGATTTGGAATGTCAGGTTGTTGATCGCCTTGAAGCCGTCAAAGGACACGGAAACGCCAGAGACTTCGAGAAGCGTGCTCATTCATTCGCCTCCTTTTCGCGCAGCGATCCAAGGTCTGGTCCTAGGTCGGCCCCATGTCGATCCGGCGCGCGGCGCTCTGTAAGCTTGTCGATCAGTCCCCCTATGCCGCGCGGCGCGAACAGCGTGACCGCAACAAATGAGAACCCAAGCAGGATGGTCCACCAGTCGACCCATTGGATCGTGTAGAACCTAAGCGAGATATCAGGGGCTTGCCCGCCCGTGAACCATGTCGACAGCAACGAGACAAAGGCCGCACCGATCACCGCTCCGTACAGCCGTCCGCGCCCGCCGATTGCCACCCAAACGGCCAGATAAATTGACGCAATGGGCGCAATCTCGGCCGGGTTAATGATGCCCGCCTGTGGATAGTACAAAGCGCCCGCGATACCACAAATCACGGCGGTGAAGGTAAAGATGAAAAGCTTGTAGGCCTCGACCGAGTATCCAAGGAACCGAACGCGGCTTTCGTCGTCTCGGATGGCGCGAATGACCGATCCAAATTTGCCGGACACCACCGATGCGCAGACAAGGTAGCCAAGGCCAAGCGCCAAGGCGGACGCCCAGAAGAACAGGATCGAAACTGTTGATTGCGGCACCGAGTCCAGCCCCGGCAGGTTCTGCAGCCCGGACAAACCATTGTTCCCGCGCAACCCGCTGTCGTTCTGGAATAGGTACAGGGACAGCGCCAGCGTCATCGCCTGCGTCAGGATAGACAGGTAAACCCCGGTCACCCGACTGCGAAACGCCAGCCACCCAAAGATAAGGGCCAGCAGACCGGGCACCAACACGACGGCAGCCAGTTGCAGCGGTAGGGAATGTGCGAAAGCCCAGATTGGGGGGAACTCGGATGCGCCGACAACGCCGAAAATCTGAGTGGCAATGCCATCCGAGATTTCCTGAACCGTCGGCGGCAAGGCAGAGGCCGCGAGGCTGTCGACCACGATTATCTCGGTACGGGCGTACATCAGCCACATGCCGATGGCATAGCCGCCAATGCCAAAGAACGCCATGTGCCCCAGCGACAGGATACCTGTGTATCCCCACACCAGATCCATTGCCAGCGCAGCAAGACACAGGCACAGCGTCTTGCCCAAGGCTTTTATAAAGCTGGTGGAAATCAGCCCGATGCCAAACCCTTCGCCCAAAACGGTGATGATCGCCGTAAACAGGGACAGGATGATCAGAAAGATCGCGACAGAGGGATAACGCAGCACCAGCGGCTTGCGTATCGGCTCGGCTGTAGAAGTCATGTCAACCATATCACGCTTCCGCCGCCCGACCTTTGAGCGCGATGATGCCACGCGGTCGGAATTGAATGAACAGGATGATGAAAAGGATCATGTAGGTCTGCGCAGCCAGCGTATTGGAGGGGTTGAACCACTCAATCCCCTTTTGCAGCGTTCCGACCATCGTCGCGCCCAGCAACGTGCCCCAGATGTTGCCAACGCCGCCGACGACCACCGTCATAAAGCTCTGTACAATGTAGTCAGAGCCCATCTCGGACGTGACTTTGGCGTAAAGCCCGATGGCCACGCCGGCGATGCCAGCAATGCCCGAACCCAGACCGAACGTCAGCATGTTGATCCGGTCCGGGTTGATGCCCATCGAGGACGCCATGCGCGGGTTCTGGGTCACAGCCCGCACCTCAAGCCCCAGCCGGGTTCGGTTCATGACAATAAGGAACAGCGCCAGAAACAGCAGCGCCAGAACGAAGATCGCAATGCGAATGTAGCTGATCGACACGATGTCGTTCAGAACCATCGACCCATCCAACCATGCCGGCGCAGTAAGAGGACGCGCCTGCGTGCCAAATATATTTTTGGCCAGTTGCTGCAAGGCAATGGAAACACCGAAGGTTGCCAGCAACGTCTCTAGCGGGCGGTGGTACAACCACCGAATGACGAGCCGCTCCAGCAGAACTCCGGCCCCGAAGGTCACGAGAAACGCGCATGGAATAGCCACAAGGATCGAAAGCGTCAGGTCAGGAATGAACAACTGCACCACATAGCCGGTGTAGGCGCCCATCATAATGAATTCACCATGCGCCATATTAATCACGCCCATGACCCCGAAGGTGATCGCAAGACCGATTGCAGCGAGGAAATAGATCGAGGCCAGAGACAGCGCGTCCAACACCAGATCCGCTGTCTGGTTCAATGCAACCTGCGTTTCGATGTTGTCCAAAGCCGCCTGCGCAGCAAGGGCGATGGGAAGGGGGGCCGACACGTACACCTTGAAAAACTTATGCTTTTGAACGGCTTCGGCAATATCTTCCTGTGTCACCAGAGGGGCCGCCAAACCTTGCTGGGCCAACACCTGATACGCGGCCTCTCGGGCGGCGTCCTCGTCAAGGCTCGCCACTTGCACACCCGCAACGGTATCGCCGTTTATGTTGGCGATCAGGGTTTGCTTTACCGCTGCGGCATCCACCGGTTCCGGGGCCAACCCGTTTGCGACAAGAAGGTTATAGGCTTGGTCCTGCGTCAACTCGTCTGATCCGACCTCAATGCCAACCGCACCGTCCGGGATTTCATCTGCGGCCTTGATTTCGGATGAAACCAAAGGATTGAGCGTTGCCCTGACATCAACACCCAGATCGCCGGCAAAGCTGTCGATTGCAGCAAGCCTCGCGGCCTCATCCTCATCAAAGCGAATGGTGAGCAAGCGTTCCAACCGGTCTTTGCGCGCCTTGAGGTCTGCGTCTTGTTCAGCCTCGATGGAACCCCGCAGGGCAGACAGGTGCGACGCTTCGGCGTCTCGCTCAATCGCTGTCAAAGCAGCGACGCGTGTCCTTGGATTGGGGTCGTTCAGCTGAAACTGCACCAGAGCAGACGCGATCAACCCGCGAATGCCAGAATTGGGCTTGAGTTGTTTGTATTTCTTTTTCTCGACAACCCCGATCTCGGCCCCGTCAGATACATCGAAGATCTGCAACCCACCGTCAGCCTTTGAGGCAAAGACAAAAAGACCGGTTTCTTTGTTGAACCACATGTCCTTGGCCTGCCAACGCTCCAGAACGGTCTGCGCTTCCGGCAGCCCACTTTGCGCCAGCGCGTCGATCGCAGGGCCAATCGTCTTGCGAGAGGATTTCTGAATCACCTCCGCGTGGGACTGCAATATCTGCTGCACCGGGGCGTCTGCGGATTGCGCTTGCAAAAGGGTAGGGGCCACAAGGACCAGCAGGGCAAGCACTGCCCGCCTGAACGGAAGCGTCATTTAGGAAGACCTTTGTATTGAGCCTCGGGGCACAACTCGCGCGCCCCGAGGAATTCAGGTTAAGACCTTAGTAGTTGGACTTGATCTGTACGCAGCTCTCGGTTTCGGTGTTGTACATCCCGCAACCCAGCTCTTTCCAATCCGACACGAGAACAGCGGACTCAGGCAGATAGTCGGTCCAGGCATCGCCCGGAACTTCTTCGGTCTGGCTGATGATGTCGAACTGACCGTCTTCCTGGATTTCACCGATCAGGACCGGCTTGGCCAGATGGTGGTTGGGCAGCATCACAGCGGTGCCGCCTGTCAGGTTCGGGAATTCCTGACCGTACATGGCGGTCCGAACAGCGTCCACATCGGTGGTGTCGGCAGCCGTCGCCGCGTTCACCCACATGTTGAAGCCGATATAGTGGGCCTCCATCGGGTCATTGGTCACACGGTCCTCACCCATTCGGGCTTTCCAAGCTTCGACCCATGCTTCGTTCGCATCGCTTTCGGCCGACTGGAAATAGTTCCAGGCCGCCAGGTGACCGACGAGGTTGGTGGTATCCAGACCGGCCAACTCTTCCTCACCGACCGAGAAGGCGACAACCGGAATGTCATCAGCCGAGATGCCCGCGGCCGCAAGTTCCTTATAGAAGCCAACGTTCGCGTCGCCATTGATGGTCGAAATCACGCCGACTTTCTTGCCATCCGCACCAAGCGCGACCACGTCGGCCACGATCTTGGACCAGTCCGAATGTCCGAACGGCGTGTAGTTGACGAAAATGTCCTCTTCCGCGATGCCCTTCTGCTTCAGGTAGCTTTCAAGGATATTGTTCGTGGTCCGCGGATAGACGTAGTCGGTTCCCAGCAGCGCAAATTTCTCAACTCCCAGCTCATCCAGGAAGTAATCCGTGGCTGGGATCGCCTGCTGGTTCGGCGCAGCGCCTGTGTAGAATACGTTTTTCGAGCTCTCTTCGCCCTCGTACTGAACCGGATAGAACAGCAGGCCGTTCAGTTCTTCGATCACCGGCAGGACGGATTTGCGGGAAACCGATGTCCAGTTGCCAAAGATCACGTCAACTTCGTGCACTGTCAGCAACTCACGCGCCTTTTCGGCAAAAAGCGGCCAGTCCGAGGCCGGATCTACAACGACAGCTTCAAGCTCGCACCCCAGAAGACCACCGGCTTCGTTTTGCTGTTCGACCAGCATTTCCATCGTGTCTTTCAGCGTGGTTTCCGAAATGGCCATGGTGCCGGACAACGAATGAAGGACGCCAACCTTGATCGGGCAATCGGCCAGTGCAGGCAATGAACTGGCCAACAGGACTGCGGCGGTTGTGGTGAGAAGTTTGGTGTGCATCAGCATTTCCTTTTATGCGACGCGCAGCAGGGTTGTTCGGGGCGCCGAAACGTCCCATATACCCCCCCACGCATAATTGCGGTGTGCGAGGGCGTCTTCAGGTTTCCTGGGCCGGGCACCTTCGCACATGTTCCAAGCCGTCTTGCGGCACTCCATAGTGCTAGGACAGTTCTCCGCAGCACTCAGAGTCTCATGACCCGAGTTCCTGGACAGATTGAGGGTATTGCCTAATCTTGCGGCAGCGCAGCATGCCCCGCTTAATAATGCGGCAGCGCAGCGAAGCGGCTCTTAGACACCGCCAAGGATCAACAAGTTACACTGATCCAAATACTGCTTGGCGGTACGGCGCGCCACATTTGCCTTCGTTTCGTCTGAACCAAAGGTCGCGGTTTGCAGCAGACGTGCATGCGCGTGTTTGGAATTCACCCTGTGGCTTAGGACAAATTCGGCATTTTCTGCTGTGGTCGTCGCTTCCAGCAGAGACACAAACCCGCCGCGCCGCAGTTCATAGTCCTGAGCTTTGGCATCGTTCAAAAGCCACGCATGTTCCATTTCAGCCGAGAAGCGCCCTGCACAACCTGCAAAGGACTTTACGATCCCACTTTCTGCATAGAGCAATCCAGAAGACGCCAGGATGCACAGATTTGAAAGCAAAAATGTTCTCAAAGTGCTCATAAAATTACCATCGTCAATGGAAGTGCGCCCGTCAAGGCAGCACTCTGAAATCAACTGTGTTCAGTTTAGGGCTTACTTGAAATAAAATACCCCGCCTTTTTCGAGCTCAGATTTGATTTATCACACCGGTTCCGCAAAATAAGGCCAAGCTCGCACCAAACTTCTGAAGAGGCCGAACTGACGCTCACTATCGGCTTCAAATAGCTAAAGCGTCGCATTAGTTGGAAGTTTCAATGTCTGAACTGAGACCCGCTTGAAACTCTCGATCCGCTACCCAAGACCAAGATTGAGGCCGCTCAAGCAGTCGTTCACTCAAACCAAACGTGCTGCAGTGTAGCAAACAACGGCTTTGTCCGCTGAGCGGCCGTTGGCATCAGATGCAGCGAACGGCTGCTCTGAGCCCAATCTGGACATTGACGAGCGGCTATGCCCACTGTGAACCATGTCGCTGACGGAAGACCTGAAGCAAATTCTGGAAACCGCCCTGCCAACCGATCCCAGCTTTCGGCGGGTCGAGAAGGCCGTCATAGACAACAGCGTTAATGACTGCCGACGATACGCTTTGGAGGGCTTCATTGAAGCATTTCTGTTGTCCGCGATGCGTCTATTGGCACTTCCCGACAATGGGCACTCACGGCTGATCCCGAATGATGCAATCTCAGTGCTACCGCTGAGGTTCGTGAGCGTGGGGCGTTCGGTGCAAGTCATTGGGGCGGCACCAGGGGTAATTGCACCGCAAGGAGAGTTGATAGCAGTCAACGGTGCGGCTGTGAGCCAAATCGAAGCCACTGCGCAGAATTTTCTAGCGGGAACGTGCCAAAGGAAACGGGTCATCGGACCAATTCTTCTGGCTTGGCCGTACGCTTTGACACGTTTAGGTTTTTCGTCAAACGACGGTTCGGCCGAGTATCGCGTGAAGGACGAAAATGGGCAGATAACCAATCTGAAAGTGGCAAATGGAAATACTGTCCCTGCATCGACGCTCTACCCGAGAAACGAGCACGGCAAGGCTGATCCGGCCTGGGAACCCGAAACCTTTGTGGAGATTAAGGACTGGCAAGATCTTGGACTATCAATAGCGTTGCCAAGTTTCTTTGACCCGAGCGAAACTGCGCTCCCCAAAGCTATCTCAGCGGCAGTGGAATGCGTGCGCGCCTGCTCGAACAAAACACTCTTGATTGACGTTCGCGGAAACACTGGCGGTGATTTTCTTTTAACCATGCCCTTGATCGACGCCATCTCGCAAAGCGCAAGTAAGCAGGTTGTCGTGCTTGTCGACAAATTCACGTTTTCCGCAGCGATCGTGTTTGTGGCCATCCTAAAACATCGTTTGGGAAACAGGCTGAAACTCATCGGGGAAGAAATGGGCGACGGGTTGGTGTTCTTTGCCGAGGGCAGGTTGCTCGATTTGCCGACTAGCGGAGCGGTCGTTCGATACTCATCAGCTTTTCACGACTGGAAGAATGGAACGTCTGACGAAACCACACCGCCTGAGATCGCGCGGCAAATCGTACCTGTAGGAGCACTGAACTTGGATCGGGTGTGGGTCGAAAGACCTAGTGGTAAGGATACACCTGGCTCGTTCTATCAACGAGTTCTTAAAACCATGAGCGATTAGACGAACGGCCGCTTCGTCCGCAAAGCAGATGTTGAGCAGATTTCACGAAATGTCCGCTCCGAGCCCGAAGCGGCCAAAGAGCTGAGCCGCGCATTAATAGCCAGTCGGGCTGGCCAATGTTGGGCGATGCTCGGATCTAGCTCGTCTGAAAAGCGAAGAGAGCCATTGATCCAGATTGCGTGCCACCGCATCTTTGTATGGAACCAGTGAACCGAACGCACAGGGCATAGGACAAAAATTGAAGACAACTGTCGGAGATTGGACCGAAAGCTTTCTTGGCACGAGAAATCTACCTCGGCGGGTCAGGGATAAACTTCTACATGAAGCACGCGTGGTTTCATACAAGCAGGGCCAGCAAGTTTTTGGACCCGACAACATCCCGGACAGTCTGATGTTTTTGCATGCCGGCCGTATACGCGTTTCCCAAAGCTCTGATGCCGGGCGAGAAATCGTGCTGTATCGTGTTGAAGCTGGAGAGAGCTGTGTGCTGACCACCGCCTGCATGCTGTCCGAGGAAGCTTATAATGCTGAGGGTATTGCCGAGACCGACGTTACGGCAATCACATTGCCAAAAACCTCTTTTGATAGACTGGCTGCTGAAGAAGACAGTTTTCGCGGCTTCGTTTTCTCGGCCTATTCTCGTCGGTTGATTGATCTTCTGCGCGTGGTCGACGATGTCGCCTTTGGCAGAATGGACGTTCGACTGGCAGAGCGCCTTTTGGCGCTGGGAGAAGGTCATTCTGAAATCCAGGCGACGCATCAGGCTTTGGCCAACGAATTAGGGACAGCGCGTGAGGTCGTTTCACGCATACTGAACGATTTTCAAAAGCGCGGACTTATCCTTCAGACGAGAGGGCGGATTACCCTCCAGAACAAACCTCAATTAGAGCGTTTGGCGGACAGCGCATGAATTTTTGCGTTGGGTGACATTGTCACTGAAGAGCAAGGCACCGGTCGGTAATCAGGTTGCAACACGAACAACCGGAGACGCCTGATGGAAACCGCGTTTACGCCGATCGCCTCATTTGGAGGTGGGCTAGCAATTGGACTTGGATCCGTGCTTTTGATGCTCGGACTTGGACGCATCATGGGTGCGACGGGCATTTTGTCCGGCTTGGCATTCCCAGAAAACCGTGAGGAATTCGCCTGGCGAACAGCTTTGGTTGTGGGAATGATCCTCGCACCGGGCCTGATCTATGCTGCAACCGGTGCGATGCCTGAACTTACGGTACCTGTCAGCCCAACTATGATCGTGATCGGCGGCGTGATCGTAGGCCTGGGCGCCAGTCTCGGGTCTGGCTGCACTTCAGGGCATGGTGTTTGCGGACTATCTCGGCTGTCTTTTCGCTCCTTGGTGGCAGTGCCGACCTTCATGGTCACAGCTGCAATCACAGTCTTCCTGATCCGTCATGTCTTTGGAGTTTAATGCAATGAAGCTTGTTTTTGCTTTGTTTACTGGCCTGATCTTTGGCATTGGCATCGCTGTGTCGGGCATGATGGACCCGGCCAAAGTTCTGAATTTCTTCGATATTGCCGGGACGTGGGATCCTAGCCTCGCCTTTGTTATGGGTGGTGCGCTCCTGGTCACTTTCTTCGGCTACAGACTTGCCTGGCGGCAAACAACGCCGCTCTTTGGCGGGCGTTTTCAGATTCCAAGCGCGAGGGCCGTAGACAAGCGACTGGTTGGTGGTTCGGCTCTCTTTGGCGTCGGTTGGGGAATTGCAGGCTTCTGCCCCGGCGCTGCTATTCCGGCACTTGGCACCGGGCGTTGGGAAGTCGCTCTCTTTCTGGTTGCCGTTCTTGCCGGGTTTGTACTGCGCAGGCTCCTTTTCGCGCGACCTGTTAAGTCGGCGGCGTAATCACCCATTGCCTCAAACTCTCAGGAGTAAAGTTAGATGACGTATCACTCGAACATAAACATCAAGCCGGACGTTCAGGCCTTCTTCGATGAGGCAACGAACACCATCAGCTATATTGTAAAGGATCCAACCTCGAACTCATGTGCCATTGTCGACAGCGTAATGGACATTGATTACGCTGCCGGGCGCATCACTTACGATCACGCAGACGAACTCATCCGCCAGATCGTAAGCCAAGATCTGAATTTGGAATGGATCATTGAGACCCATGTTCACGCCGATCATTTGAGTGCGGCGCCGTATATCCAAGAAAAGCTTGGGGGAAAAATCGGCATTGGTTCAAAAATCATGATCGTGCAGGACACGTTTGGAAAGGTCTTCAACGAAGGTACCGAGTTCCAGCGTGATGGCAGCCAGTTCGATCAGCTTTTCGAAGACGGCGATGCGTACATGGTTGGCAATATGCAGGTGTTCACAATGTACACCCCCGGCCATACGCCGGCTTGCATGGTACATGTTGCAGGGGATGCGGCTTTTGTGGGCGATACTTTGTTCATGCCGGATGGGGGATCGGCGCGCGCAGATTTTCCAGGCGGCGATGCAGCAACGCTTTACGATAGCATTCAAAAAGTCCTGAGCTTGCCGGACGAAACACGACTTTTCATGTGTCATGACTACGGACCAAACGGGCGGGACATTGCCTGGGAAACAACTGTCGGCGATGAGAAAGCCCACAACATCCACGTTGGCGGTGGCAAATCAAAAGGAGAGTTCGTCAAGTTCCGCACAGAACGAGATGCTCAGCTGGCAATGCCGAAGCTGATCATCCCATCACTTCAGGTAAATATGCGTGCGGGTGAGGTGCCAACGGACGTGGACGGCAACCCCATGCTCAAGATTCCGGTCAACAAACTCTGATTTTGAAAGGATGAGAGCGATGGAAATCACCCAAATTTCCGACGACTTCAGTACTTGCGGCCAATTAGAGGCCGATGACTTTGCGGAAGTCAAAACGCTTGGATTTCGGTCGTTAATCTGTGTCCGTCCTGACGGCGAAGAAAAGGGTCAGCCTACCTTTGGCGAGATCCAAGACTGCGCCAAGGCTCAAGGTCTTCAAGCTCGCTATGTGCCGGTCAAACACTCCGGCGCAACAGAAGCGAACCACATTGAATTTTCTACGGCGTTGGCAGAGCTGCCTGAGCCTGTCCTTGGCTACTGCCGAAGCGGTCAGCGCGCTGCAGCGCTGTGGCGCGCACTACGAGGCACTGCGGCGTAGCGGGAGGTAACGATGCGGGCGAATCAATATCTGCCGGTTCTGAGTTGGGCTCGCAGCTATGGACGGGCGGAGCTCTCTAACGATCTGATTGCGGCGGTGATCGTCACCATCATGCTGATACCCCAATCCTTGGCCTACGCGCTCTTGGCTGGGTTGCCACCTGAAGCGGGGCTGTACGCATCCATCGCGCCAATTCTGCTTTACGCAGTATTTGGAACCAGTCGCGCCTTAGCCGTTGGCCCGGTTGCCGTTGTCTCACTGTTAACAGCGTCAGCGGTCGGTCAGGTTGCTGAACAAGGCACGGCAGGCTACGCGGTTGCGGCACTAACCCTCGCATTTCTTTCTGGCGGTTTCCTGTTGCTTTTGGGGTTCTTGCGGCTAGGCTTCCTGGCTAATTTTTTGAGCCACCCGGTGATTGCGGGTTTTATCACAGCATCCGGGATCTTGATCGCCGCCAGCCAACTCAAGCACATTTTGGGTGTCAATGCTCACGGACATACAGTGTTCGAGATACTCGCATCGATTGCTGCGCATTTGCACGAGGTGAATTGGGTTACGCTTGTTATCGGTCTCAGTGCGACGGCCTTCCTTTTTGGGGCCCGCCGTTGGTTAAAACCTGGACTATTGAGGCTAGGCGCCCCGGCGGCGCTTGCCGATATTCTGACGAAGGCGGGACCTGTTGCCGCCGTAGTTGCTACTACGGTTGCGGTTTGGGCATTAGATCTTGTCGAAATGGGTGTGGAAATCGTTGGGGAAGTCCCGCAAAGCCTGCCGCCGCTTACTTTGCCAGGATTTGCGCCCGATTTGCTTGCAGCGCTGTTGGTTCCGGCGATTCTGATTTCAGTGATTGGCTTTGTCGAATCCGTCTCAGTCGCGCAAACTTTGGCTGCCAAGAAACGTCAACGGATCGATCCGGACCAGGAACTCATTGGACTGGGCGCAGCCAATATCGGCGCAGCGTTCACAGGAGGCTACCCGGTCACGGGGGGATTTGCGCGATCAGTCGTCAATTTCGATGCCGGCGCTGAAACTCCTGCTGCTGGCGCCTATACTGCGCTTGGCCTCGCGATCGCCGCCTTGGCGTTGACACCATTGGTGTACTTCCTGCCAAACGCTACGTTGGCCGCCACAATCATTGTGGCGGTTCTGAGCCTTGTGGATTTTTCAATATTGCGCAGAACATGGGACTTTTCCCGTGCGGACTTCATCGCAGTATCTGCAACGGTTTTGCTGACGCTCAGTCTGGGTGTTGAAGTCGGCGTCGCGTCTGGAGTGGCTATTTCAATACTTTTGCATTTGTACAAGACGTCTCGACCGCATGTTGCGGAAGTGGGCCGCGTGCCCGGGACAGAGCACTTTCGAAATGTCCTGCGCCACGATGTCGAAACCGCACCTACGGTGTTGACGTTGCGCATCGACGAGAGCCTTTACTTTGTAAACGCCGGCTTTCTGGAAGAACTGATCTTCAGTCGCCTTGCCGAGCGGACGAAGGTCAAACATGTTGTTTTGATGTTCTCTGCCGTTAACGAAGTGGACTACTCAGCGCTGGAAACTCTCGAGGCGATCAATCACCGCCTTAAGGAGCTTGGCGTCGGCCTACATCTGTCCGAAGTTAAGGGTCCTGTTATGGACAGACTCAAGCGGTCTCATATTGTCGACGGTCTGAACGGCAGGGTTTTCTTGTCCCAGCACGATGCGTGGACAACGCTCATTGCAGAAGCGAGCGAGTGACCAAGATCAGCTTGGTTTGTTAACGTGATATGAACGAGCGCTTTGTCCGCAGTGCGGTTACTCACCACAATTCGACGAACGACCGCACCGAGCCCTTCGCAGTCATAGCGTGACGTTCAGATTGAGGCTAAATTGTTTTCAGTAATAGAGAAGACATGACACCGCACCTCGTAGATAGCCTACACAGAGCAAACCAGCGATGTGCTCTGCGTTAAACAGCTCATCCGCAATCATGCTGGCAACACGACCGCCCATGGACTTTCCGCCTATGATCAACGGACCCTTAGCTTGCAGCGCTTCGATTACGGCCAAGTACTCCGAGTTCAGTTTTTCAGCGCGCGGCGGGGGTTCCCGTCGAGGTCGCGAATGAACAGCTGCCCGGTCTTTGGCGCATGAACGATTCTTATTTTGACGCCTCCGTTCGAGATTTCTTGCGCACCTCAAGTGATGCAATTCTCGGCGAATTTCTTGCGCGCTTAGTTTTTCGCCTCGCACAAACCTATGAAGGGCGGAAAGCAGAAGTTCGCCGCAGGTGCAAAGCGACCGGACAGAATTGTCAAAGCGGACTTTTGATGCGTTTGAAAACATCGACGTTAGGCAGTGTAAGTCCGAGCCTTCGGTTTTGACTTCACTAGCTCATAGCAGTTTTTCAACTCGCATCCTGAGAAGATAGACGAGGCGCTAGGATCGGCCAAGGCTTCCCGGAGGCCAAATCAGGATGTCGTGGCTCCGTCTCTGGGGCACCGTGCTCATCCCGGAGGTTGTCAATTAGGTTAAGACAGCGGGCTGCCGGGTCATCCTTGCCACCATTGCTTGTCATGGCCAGTAGCTTGCCACGCAGTTCAACCGCAGGGACAGGCACGATATCGTAAGCATTCTCCCAGTTTTCCACCGGGACGTGCTCTGTGACGGCGTTTTGGATCGACTGCCAGGTCATGAATGCTTTACCTGTTTTCATCTCGAATTCGATCAGCATCAGCACATCATCGGTGCCAGGGTCTTCGGCAATTGCGGAAGCTAGCGAGGCAAGCTGCTTCGTTGTCGGCCCATCTTTCAGGAGATCCTGGACATAAGCGCGGACCTCGGAAAACTCCGAGATCAGGCCACTCAATTCGCGTCTCAGATGCCATCCTTCGTATGAACTGCCATCGAACGCACCGCTGACGGTCAGGTCGATAAGACGGCAAGCAGCGGACAAGGTGCCAAACCGCAACACGGTCTCGCGCCACGCATGGTTTCCATAAAAACGTGGGTCTTCTTCGGCGAGAATGAAAGTCACGTCTTCAGTTTTGTCCAAAGACGAACTGCGGAGTCCATGGACCATCTCTTCGAGCATTAGTGGATTACGATGTGCCTCCGGCATACTGCGCACGATGGCGGGCAAGTCGGTGACCGGGGTAGCGAACGGCAAAAGGCGCAACCAATCGCGTAACTGATAAGCGTCGCTCTGCGTGAGGATCCAAGTCTCCTTCTCGGCCGCCTTGAAAGTCTCAGCTATGCCATCGGCAACGAGCTTATTATCGATGTCCTCGCCAGAAAGGACCAGCGACAACAATAAGGCTGCGCGCGCCTGCCGAGGCGCGACGGAAATTAGCTTTCGGATCGTCGCGTCACGTTGCCCGTGGGGTAGTCGTGCTCCTACAATGCCGAGCGCAACCGCCAGTTTCACCTGTGCATCCGACGAGCCATCGGCAATCAAGGTTTCGATTGCGCCGAAGATAGCCTCCGCCTCGATCGAGGTCGCGGCTGGATCGGAAGCGCGTGCCTCCCGGCGCGCTTCCACGCGCGAAAAGTCTACGCCGACCCGGAATTTTTTGTCGTCTTTGGGTTCATTCGCCTCAAACCACTGAGCAGCAAGTACACGGGCGGCCAGTTCGCCAAAATGCTCATCCATCAGGTATTGACGCATCAATGCAGCGGTCTCTGGCGCGTTGATTGCTACGAACGCACGTTGGTATTCATGCATGTGCGGATGCTGAGCTTCGTGTACAGCGTCGCGATCCTTCCAGCCACTGGCGGTCGCCATTTCCCGGAAAGCCCGATAACGACGTAAGTTGTTGTCAAGCATCCTTTCCAAGAGGGGAAGATGCTCCACAGATGGAGCGTGGCTCATCATCGTTGCGATTGTAGCCACTCGCCAGCGCTCTTCATCCTCAGTGGCGAGCATGCGCTCGGCCCATTTGCGCGCCAGCGCACCAATTACAGCCAAGGCTTCTTCACTAAAGGGTCGCGCCCGTTCGTCGTCGCCGTTGTTCTGGCGGGAAAACAGTGCGGCCAGTTGGACGATTTCCTCATTTTCGGCATCTGCCGCACGCGCCTGAACGGCGGTCACCAGACTTGCGCCCGGTGTGTGGCCGATACGGTCGCGCAAACCGTGATAGCGATCACCTGCAGCCTGATTGTATTTTCCGCTGGCATCGCGCAGGACCTTTCCAGCAGCAAGATACGCGTCGATCAGCCGACCAACAGCGGTAGGTCCAAGCACTGAGGAGGCAGCTTTAGCGTGGTCGTCATGGTGGTTTGTCTCTTCGAGGGCAATTTCGAGCAGTTCGTCGTCCTCAAGGGCAAAGCCGGCGGCGGCAAGAACATTATCCGCGCCGTAAAAGAGCTCGCGGCGTTCGCGCAGGCGACGCAGCAACCCATTAGCGAGAGCCTGCGGATAGCGTTCTCGTACTTCGTACAATAGATGCCTATCGATATCGCGCTTGCGGTCGATCTCCATTTCCGCAACAAACTCAGCAATGTCGGCATCGCATTCACCTCCGCGTGGTGAGTAGATGAGCGTGCGCAGGCGCTCAATGTGCGATATTCCGTCAGCAGTCCGTCTTTCGCGCGCTCGCTCGAGTTCTTGCTGGACAGCTTCGACTGCAATGTCGTCGAGAAGGCCTTTTCGGGCGAGGATGTCGTAGGTCGCGTCACCCGCGTCCACTAGTAAGTCGGCGACGTGACGGTCCGCCCGTCGAAATGACAGCGCATCGACAACCGTCGCTTTCACTTCTGGCTCGCTGTCACTCTTCGCTATTGCGGTCGCAAGATCGAGGCCGTCAGTTCCGCTATTCGATGCGATCTCACTTAGTACATGTTTGCGGACTTCCGATGGCAATGAAGCAATCCGCGTAGGCGTGTCACTCCCTAGTACGGAGGGACGAAACTGCTTCGCCGCCCGGAGCGCGTGCAGGTGCACCTGATCGTCCGCGTGCGTGACAAGAGGCCAAACAAGATCGCTGAATTCCGGCCTGCCGGACGCAATCATGAAACGCACCGCACGATCCACCTTGCCGGGCGCGTGCCACTGTTCGGCGAGGCTCCGCATTTCCTTGCCAATTGGTGCCCATACTTCGTCGGTGGCGCGGAAAATCATTTCGCCCGCGAAGACAGGATCGACTTCAAAAGCTGCGCAGATGGCAGCGCTGCATGCGGCCCTATATATGGCGTCCCCGCGTGCGCACCGTTCGATTGCGAACAGAACTGCTTCTTCCCAAGGCCGCTGATCGAGCACGTCGACCTTAAGTTTTTCGCGTGCTGCCGGATCGCTGACGGCCCGCAGGATCAGTCGCTCGACATAGTGTGAGGCGTACCATTCCTGAATTTGCTGGTGCTGAAACGAGTAGCCCGGCGTGTCGCCGGAGCGCGTCAGAACGTGATAGCTGACAAGCTTGTCGAGCAACGTGTCGGGCTGCGTGGAGATGGCGATTTGTCCGTCGTCCAGCAGAAACCGCGCGGTGTAAGCTACCGATTTGCGCGCGTTGCTGTCCGTGATCGCCGTGTTGGCCGTTGTCGTTGCAAATACGGCGAGGTTTTCCAAATAGTCTTGCTGGAAGCCGAGGGCCACGGCATGAAGCGCAGCTGCACTGCGGGCCTCCTGTTCGTGTGCGGCAATGAAGCGCCGTAGGACTTCTTCTTTTGTTGTCGGAAAAGGCGTGCCCTCGGGCAGCGAAAGAAGTGCCGTGAGATAGAGTGGGATGGTCACAAGATCCCGGACACCCGCTGTCCGCCTAGTCTGATCAACGAGTTGTGCGCCGGCGTCGCCCCGCAAGCCGTGTGCGATCTCCATTTGCTGATCGTCATCAAGCGGCAATAAGTCGACCCTCGTCCCGCTGAACGGAATGTCGAGCGCCTGCTTGCGTGTGGAAATGACAAGACCGAGCTCGGGCAATTCAGCCTTGAGCGCAGTGATTTGCACGCGAGCGCGTTCGCGTGCGGCGGCATCCAGTTCGTTCCAACCGTCAAGAAGCAGCACGACACCAGGCTTTGTCGCGACGGTGCGGAAATCCTGCTCCGAAATCCCGTTGAACGCAGGGCGCTTGAGGATAGAAACGAGCAGCGCTTCGCCTTCAGTGGCCCAGTCTCCAAGCGACACGATGAGCGGCGTGCCGCTGCCGATTTCCAATAATCGTTCGGCGACCTGAAAGAGGGTTGTAGTCTTTCCCATCCCGGGTGCCGCGACAAGAATCAGGTCGTCCAACGTAGTGACGGCGTTGGCAAGCGAGCGCGTGCTCAGCGCCTCTTCCAGGTGCTTAACCTTTAGCGTCAAAGTGAGCGAAACGGTTGTTCCGGGCCACTTAGGCATACGGCGGAAGACACAGAGATCGTCAATGGCAGCCTCTCGCAAGCGAATGCCGATTTCCCCGCCGGTAGGCGGCATGGATGGGCCAAAAGCAACTTTATCGACAACGCTACGCCACATGTCTTCTGAGTGCTTCTTCTTCCAGCCATGCAATAATGCCTCGGTGAAAATGGGGTCGTCAGAGTCGATTGCCTTTGCACAGTCTTGACAAAGCCAAATTCCGTTTGCCTCCGATTTCCGCTGCTCCGGCGTCATATCGGCGCGATACCGGCGGGCGCCACGACCGGGTGCTGCGGCACAGATATGTGCGGCTACTCCAATTCTGACTTCTTTTGCGCCGTCTGTGGTAGGCGCATCTGTCAATTTCCTGCAACTGGGGTTGCAGCAGTGATGCCGAGCTTGTTTCTCAAGACGGTTCTTGGTCGCCTGCGAAAAGTCATCTCTGTTGTTATTCTTTGCCATTTTCAGCTCGGTTGGCTTGAATCTCGAATTTACCGTCAATCTCGCGAACAAAGACAGCCAATCGGGCGGCCAGCAACTCGATCGAATTTTCGATTGTATCGGCCAAATGCCAATCGTCCTCCTTGGCATGGAGTAAGATCAGTTTATCAAGGGCTTTCTCGTCACCATGATTGGCTAGAGCAATCAAGCCATCCCTTTTTATATTGTAGCGCTTGGAAGAAAGGACAACTTCGATAATTGAAGGGTTTAACAGGGGCTTCCGCTTCAATAGGTAATGCAGAGCGTGACCTAAGGTGTGGCCGTCTTCATCGCCTTCGAACCACTCGGGAGCATCCATGTCATCAATTTGACTGAGTTCCCTTTCAAGCTTTTCACCTGCCCATTCAGAGCCCAATGCGGTAGCTGCTGTTAGTACACTGATACGATTTTGTGGGGAGAGATCATTTTGTATCGCCCAGTCCTCTAGTAGAGTGGCCCAAATGGCAATTCCGGGATGCGGTGCCGTCGATCTAAGTGTGCCTCCGAACATAAAATCCATCTCAAAGATGTGGAGCATTCCTGTGTGAGACGCACTGGATATCTGGGCAATGTCGTCTTCCGTCAAATCACGTCTCTGAATAAGTTCAGCAGCACGCTCGGCCAAATGTCGAAGTGGAAAATGTCCAAGGAGGCTAATGGTGCTTGTAGCAAATTGCATGGGTAAGTCTGGAATGCGATCAATGAGCCGCTCAATCGCCTTACGATTTCCGTGCCTTGCTTCAATTAAAGTGCAAGCCAACCGAACGTCTTGTTCGATGTCTTGGTTTGCAACCACTCTGGCTCCAAAGGCTCGCCACTCTTCCAGTGGTTGCATCCATCTCAGAGCGTCGAAAACCGCATCGTGCTTTCGTTCTACTGGAATCAGGTCATCCATTAAAAGCTCAAGCAAGAAGCTTTCGGGATCCGGATGAAGTCTGGTCAGATCCCTGGCTTCATAGTTTGCGTCCCAGTTCTCTGAGCGAAATGCTGCGACGGCCAGCTTGATGCCGTCTTCGGGTAGCGGCGAACCGGCGAGCTCGAACGCCCGGAATCGCGCCTGCATAGGAAAGCTGGCATTTCGCGCAAGCGAAAGCGCGAGATCACGGGACACTGCACTTGTCGAAAGGTTGGACATGAAACTGGAGATTTCCTGGATTTCACGATCATCCAATCCTTCTGCAGTCATTTCCTCTTTGAGCAATTCAAGAACCTCATCACCAACCGAACGAAGTGCTCGCTTCAAAGTATGGTAGATCATTATTGAACTGCGGTCCTTAGCAATCAGGGAGCGCACGACGCTGAGAGTAAGTTCAGGGTCGTCCGCCCTCGAAATGATTTCTCCGGCCCCATCGCTGACTAGCCATCTGTGATGTAGTGCGTCTCTTAGTTTCGAAGAGACTGGATCAGAGAATCCATCCGCCAAAAGGCGACCAACTTGCTCTCGCGCGCGCGAAGGTGCGTGAACCCAGAAGTCAACGAGCTTGCCACCAACCCAGTCAGAGAAAGCTTGAGAAACTGTGGCCCCGTTTACAATGCAACGTCCAACAAGGCGGAGGCCGGTGCAGAAAGCATCATCTTGCCTCTCGAGCATAGCACGCATGATGGTTTCGGGGTTGCTATGCATTTCCAAAGCAAACTGTAACACCTGCGCCCAAGGTCGATGGACCGCATCGCTGATGCGTTGTTCTAGGTTTGAGTTTTCTTGCTCGCTCAAATGGCAAGCTGCCAAATATTCTTGAACGATCGGATAGGGAAACTGGAGCCGAACAGAGCCTTGGGGTCTCAAAATTCCGTTGATTTTTAGCCTATCGAAAAAGCGAGCGCTCTCGTTGGGATCGTTGGAGAAGAAACCGACTATCCTACGAACTTCCCTTTCAGTTGCACCAATTTCTTGCTGCTCAATTCGTTCAAAAGCCAACTGTTGAGTTATAGCTCGTAGCACCGCACTATCGTCTTCTCGCGGAGCTTCTGATTTATGGGCTGCGGGTAAGAAGACAGTTTTTAGATATGCTTCTATAAGGTCAGATCGCGTAAGGGCCTTGTGAACTGAAAGGTCTGTGACCGACAAAAGCATAGATAGGAACAAAGGGATGCGAGCGAGGCGATAGATGTCGGGGTAAAGCTTCAATCTATTGAGAACGTCCCAGCCATCACCTCCTTGAATATGATCCTTCATGGCGTCCGCAAAACGAACAATGTCGTCGTCGTTCAGTGGCAGAAGTTCAAGGACCGTTGCCTCTTCGAGCCCAATGACCACTGAAGGGTCACGAACAGTCAACATCCACGAAACTTTGGGAAACAAGGATGAAAAAGTCTCGATCCGTTCTAAAACCAGCGATCGTTTGACCGATGGCACCTCATCCAACCCATCTAGGAGCAGAACCAACAGCCCTTGTTCTGACAACCTACGCCAATCCGCATTGACACTCAGTTCATGACCTATGCGACTTTGTATGTATGAAAGAAGGCTGTCATCAGCTTCAGAGAATGACGCAAGCGACACGTTGACGGGAATGTATACACTGTCGGCGATCCGTCCTGAAACGGTTGCAATTAGTGCAGTTTTTCCGTGGCCTGGGCCAGCGACAATGATGACCTTCTCTGCTTCCGTATTGGGGAACAGGGAAAGATCAACGCCGCGTTCGTGATCTTCATAGTTGAAGTGAATGTTCTCGTCTTCAAATGAAGTAACACGTGCGCGGTCAAATAGCCTCACTCGGGGCCAAACAAAAAGATCATCTGCTGGACGAGTGATCCCTGTTCCAGGAATTTCTATCCGGGAACGACGCTTCAAGTAGGCGCGATATGCATCGAGGCCCCATTCAATCGGTTCAGCTAAGCGAATGCCATGTTCGGAGTAAAGGCGGCGCCGAAGAGTGGCGGATAGAAAGAGGCCTCTTCTTCTTCCCTCTCCACCGACGATATCTCTCAGAACAGTGATGAGGTTTTCCGGCGCGGGGTGTTCTCCCGTCGCCCTTTTATTAGCAAACTCTCTTTCGATTTGTATGCTAGGCAAGACGATGACCATTGTTCGTCTGAAAATGTTGAACGCAGTTTCTTCTGACCCCAAAACATTGACGATACTGGTGACTGTGCTTTGTTGAGCCTCAGTAATCCGAGAACGAAACTCCGTACTATCTGGCGACGACTCGGCGACCGCACAAATGTCAGCGACCAGACGGCTTGCGACCGTCTCCGTCTCGACCACAATGCTGAACTTGTCACCTAGGCCCAGTTCGGAACAAGAATACTGAGCACCAAAGCCTTTCCACAAGTTTGTCCAAGCGATACTTCCCTTTCTCAGGGAGAGCTTAATGCTACGAAAATCTCGGTGACCGTCAGCATATCGGATAACCAAATCATCGATACTTTCGGGCGCTTCAACCCGAACTTCGATTACTTGTTCACGTCGGACATATTGATCGAAACTAATCAGATCAGACAACGCAAGCGCAGCTACGCTATTCTGGTAGTAAATCCCTGATTGGGTTGATGTTCCTCCAGCCTCAGGCAATGCAAATTCCAATTTGGTGATACTAGTATATGCCTTAGCTTAACCACGACAGATATGAGAAGGCGATAGCTCCAATCAAAGCCAGAAGCAGGTCTTCTTTGTTCGCAGCCAGTGCGATTGGCACCGTTGAAACTTTGCCGTTGCAGCGAACGGCCAGAATGACGGGCCGCGCTGCAGCATAGTTGGTCGTCCGTCAACAGCAGCTAAGGGCCGACAGCAGATAAATATCGAAAATTATTGGAGAACTGGTGCCGCTGAGGGGACTCGAACCCCCGACTCCATCATTACGAATGACGCGCTGCTGCCACTGAACGATCCTCGTATCTTGGCGGATTTGCCGTCAGAATCGCACCTAGCCAGTAGGTGGCAAAAATATCACAAAAAATCCACCCCAGATCGCACCCCAACACCTAATGCAAGCGATTTTGCAGCAAATCGCGCCAAAAGAGAGATGAGTCTAACATCTTGATTTTTGTTAATTTTTATGGCGGAGACGAAGGGATTCGAACCCTCGAGACGGTTTCCCGCCTACTCCCTTAGCAGGGGAGCGCCTTCGACCACTCGGCCACGTCTCCGCCGACGGGTATATCCGTGCCTGTCACCAAGATACAAGGCGATTTTCCTGCTAAATGGCAAAATTCTGTAAACGGCTGCAAATCGGAATTCCGGGGGGCCGTACATGTGACAGTCTTCGTCGAATAACAGCTGTTTTCTTGGCAGGGAGTGCCGGACAAAAACGACGGTTCAACACGAGGCGGCCGTCACCTGACCACAGTCGTTTTTTGGGGCGGTGATATTAAACTTGCCAAAAACATAAGCATTACTGCATATTTGCCTATATTTAGTCTGCAGATTTATTCTGTTTGTTGTGAGGCATCAATCGGGCTTGGGGTGGTGTGTACCCGGCAGGAACCTTTGGGGGAAAGGGGCTTGGATTGGCTTGGTTAAAAGTGTGTTTGGCAGTTTGCCTTATTGTGATTCTGCCGTCGCAGGTCGTCGCAAATATCGGAAAAGTCGTTAGTGCCAAGCAAGGCGCTCAGGTGACGCGTGCCGGAGAAACACAAGCGTTGCGGACGGGGATGGAGGTCGACTCGGGTGATGCGATCGCGACTGACGGATCAGGCGTGGTTCAGCTTGTGTTTGTCGATGACACGAAAATAGCCATCGGCCCCAATGCGCGTATGGTCATTGATGTCAAAATGCTGCGGAACAACCGCAAGGCCAAGTCCTTTGCGGTACAGGCACTGGGTGGCAGCTTCCGGTTCATTTCCGGAAAAAGCAGAAAGCGGGCTTACTCCATTTCGACGCCATCAGCGACCATGGCGGTGCGCGGAACGACTTTCGATCTCTGGATTGCTTCCGGCGACCAAAGCGCGATGCTGGTTCTGGAAGGCACTGTTCGAATGTGCAGCCTGAACGGGTCGTGCCGATCCACAGGGAGACAATGCAGCCTTTTTGCGAACAGTAAGGGTGGCGGCGTCGGACGGCCGGTGGATCGCGAGCAATACAGGAAGGCGCTGGAAAGCGGTTTCCCGTTCGCGCGGTCGCAGGAAGGGTTGCTTCCGCCGCTTCAGGTCGAATTCGGCGGCTGTTCCGAAAACGCCAGGCCGGTTCGCTTCTTTGCATCACCCGGTCGGTCTGAACCCCGCCCTGCGCCGCCCGGTGAAACGAGTACCAATGAGGCGCGTGCTGTGTCAGATCCCGCCCCGCCAGACAACCGCCCGGATCCGCCATCCCAACCGGACCGTGACCCGGAGCCTGAACCCGAGCCGGAGCCTGAACCCGAGTACGATCCTGAACCTGAGTACGATCCTGAACCTGAGTACGATCCTGAGCCTGAAACAGAACCCGACCGTGATCCTGAAGTCGAATAGGGTCTCCCGGGAAAACGACTCGGACCGTATTGTCGAAACAACGTGACCCCCTTGCGCCCGGAGGCAGAGGTGACAGCAAGAACAAGGGATAAAAACAGCCGAAAATGGGCATTCCGTCTATTCGGAATTGTTTTGATCCTGTTCGGTTGCCTGGTTCGTTCGATGGACCCCTATCCGGTTCAGATGTCCCGTCTGATCTACTTCGACATCCTGCAAAGACTGTCTCCACGCGAATACAATCCCGACTTGCCGGTGCGCGTGGTCGATATCGATGAAACTTCCCTGGCCAATTGGGGGCAATGGCCCTGGCCACGCACGTTATTGGCGCAAATGGTGAAAAACCTGGGTGAATATGGCGCGGCGGTCATCGCCTTCGACATGCTTTTTGTCGAGCCGGATCGGTTTTCGCCTTCCCGTCTTCTCAATGACCCGGCGCTTGAAGGGTTGGTTGATATCGAACCAGGTGCAAAGGCACTGGATAACGATGTCTTGTTCGGGTTCGAAATGGCCCATTGGCCAGTCGTGCTGGGCGTCGCGGCGCGCCTGACAGGTGGCGACCGCGAGGTGCCACCCAAAACGGGCATTGTCGAAATTGGCGACTCGCCCACGACCGGTTTGATCTCGGTTCCACACTGGGCGCCCCCCGCCGAGCCGCTGGATCGCGCCGCGGCTGGCATCGGAGGGGTCAATGTCTCGCCATTGGGCGGAACCGGGGTGGTCCGGCGCGTTCCGGCACTGTGGCGCGGACCTGATGGAGTGATGCCGGGGCTGGGAATCGAGGCGCTGAGGATTGCACTGGATGAACCCATCATTCTGGCAGAGGGGTCTCAGGACGAACCCGGAATAATGCTGGGCATCGATGTTGGAAGTTACGCGGTGCCTACAACGGAACACGGTGAGATCTGGGTGAAATACCGGCGCGACAATCCAGATCTTTATCTGTCGGCAGACCGCGTCATGCGTTCGGCCGACGATCCGGATCTGCAGAAAAAAATCGAAGGCCGCATCATTCTTGTCGGCACCTCGGCAGCTGGTCTGTTCGACATTCACCAGACGTCCCTTGGGGAATCGGTGCCCGGGGTGTCCATTCATGCGCAGATTCTGGAACAGATCCTGACAGGCGATATGTTGAACCGGTCAGATGTCATCGCGGCGCTGGAATTGATCGCCTTTGTCATTCTTGGGCTGGTAGTCACGGCAGTCATGTCGAGCTTTGGAGCCGTTGCGTCTTTTGTTGCCGGCGGCATTGCGGCAGCGGTTGTGATGGCGGTTGGCTGGCTGGTCTTCCAGAACCAGCAGATCCTTTTTGATGTGACGTTCCCGATGATTGGCGGAATGGCCAATTTCGGGTTGTTGGCGGGCTACATGTTCATTTCGACAGAACGCGAAAAACGCGCCATTCGAAAGGTGTTCTCGCACTACGTCGCGCCCGAAATTCTCGATGAGATGGAAGCAACCGGTCATCAGTTGCATCTGGGCGGTGAAATTCAGGAAATAACCGTTATGTTCTCGGATATCCGCGGGTTCACGCCGCTGTCCGAAGGGGTGACCGCCACCGACCTTGTCGCCCTTCTGAATGAGCTGTTCTCTGAAATCGGGGACCAGATCCTTCTCGAGCGTGGGACGATCGACAAATTCATCGGTGACGCCGTCATGGCATTCTGGAATGCGCCCCTGCCGGTCAAGGATCACCCGCATCGCGCCGCGTTGGCGACATTGAACATGCGCAAAGCACTGGCTGAATTCAACAGATCTGACATCATGAAGGATCGTCCTCCGCTTGCCCTGGCAACCGGATGTGCGACGGGTTGGGCTTGTGTCGGCAATATCGGGTCGCGCAGCCGGTTCAATTACACTGTCATTGGCGATGTGGTGAACGTTGCGGCGCGCATCGAACAGAGCTGTCGCAATGTCGACTATGATATTCTGGTCTCGAACTCGGTACAGGAAGCGACAGAAACGACCCTTGCCACTCTGCGGGCCGGGTTTGTCGATCTGAAAGGCAAATCCCACCCGGAACCCGTGTTTGCGCTGGTGGGCGATCAGGAACTGCTTGAAAGCGAACAATTTCAGAAACTCAGCGCAGAGCATTCGAGCCTGCTGGAAGCCATTCGCAACCGGCAGCCGCATCTCAGGATCATGGAAATGTGCGATAAATGCGCGACGCTTGCGAAACCCGTTGAGCCAGGATTGCTGAGTTTCTACCGCGCGCTTCCAAGGCGTGCAGCAGACTTCCGGCTTGATTTCCCTACCGACAAGATCCTGTTCTCGCACAAAGACCGCGCCTGATTACCAGACGCGCCCATTGTCTGCCAGGTGCTTGTACCCCGGTGACAATTTTCTGATGATATGGGAAAGAACGAAACCGAAGCAGTCAGACAGGCTCGCGGAGGGGTGATACTTCGACCCGGTCCGCAACCCTTCTCTGAAAACAATAACGGGGTAAATCGGATGCCATTCAAACTGGTTTCCTGCGACGGTGGCGGAATTCGTGGATATCTGACGTGCCGTATTCTGCAGAGTTTGCACGAGGAAACTCAGCTTCTGGACAAGGCGGACGGTTTTGCGGGCACATCGACCGGTGGACTGATCGCGGTGGCATTGGCCGACGGACGGACCCAGGGCAAGGATATGGCCACGCTGATTGGAGAACTGGCCGCACACTACCGGGACGACGCCGCCACGATTTTCCGCGAAAACGAACGCAGCCTGCTGGACAAGGTGGCGGACAGGGTGCTGCAGAAATTCAAGCTGGGCGGCGGACCGGGCATTGCGGCGGCGCAGTACAATGCCTCGGGTTTGGCGGAAATCGGGCTGTCGCTTGTCGGCGACCGGACCATATCTTCGCTATCACGCGATCTGGTTCTGGCGGTCAACACTGTGTGCCTCCATCGCAGTGACAAGGTAGGCTGGGCGCCGTTCACCATCACAAACCATGACGTCGAGCGCGACGCCTGGCTGGATATGAGTGCGGTCAAACTGCTGGACGTGGCCATGGCCAGTTCAGCGGCGCCGTCCTATTTTCCGCCGCACCTGATCAGGGCAGAGGGGGTTGATTACGGCTACTTTGCCGATGGCGGCGCTTTTGCCAACAACCCGGTGATGAACGGAATTAACGTTGCCATCGCTGCGGGCCGGGCGCCGGGGCTGGACCAGATCGAGGCCCTGTCGATCGGCACCGGGCAACAGCCCACCGACATCTCGGAACAGATGATCCGGGATCCCGACGACTGGGGTCTGCTCAAGTGGTTTGGCGTCACTTCCAACGCGCCCAAGGGTGCTTTGATCGAATTGCTGCTTACGACATCGGCCGAGAACCTGTACTGGATGGCCCACCTCGTTTTGAAAGACCGTCTGGTCCGCATAAACCCGCCTCTGCCGAAAATGGTCGGATTGGCGACCCACAAGCCGTCGTCTTACACCCTGATGGACCAGGCATTCGAAGCCAGCAAGCAAGGCAGGGACTGGGCCAAGGCCGTCGAGATGGCGCGCCGCTGGTAAGGGTTGCATCACGTTCCTGTCGTCAGGGAACCGCGACCCAAGCGCGTGTACATGTGACGTTTTTATTGCCTTTGGGGCCGCAGCCGTTAAGGTTAACACACAGGTATTAGTGATTAATTAACGCTCAGGGGGGAAAATATGAGCGCTCCCGTCATTGCCGAGCAGCTGGTTCATGTATTGCATCGACCGGATGGCGATCCCAAGCTGCGACCGGTTCATACAATAGGCATCAGCGCGACAGGTTTCTTCAAGCCCTCTCTGATTGCCCGGAACTTCTGCGCCGCCGACCATTTCCGTTCCGACAAGACGGATGTCATCGTTCGGTTCTCGAACGGCTCGGGATGTGCCGCCGTACATGACGGCTGGTCCGACGTGCGCGGTATGGCTGTCCGGTTTCACCTTTCGGATGGCACCGACACCGACTTGATCGCCATGACGCTGCCCGAGTTCTTTTCGTCGACGCCCGAGAACTTTCTGGATTTCGCCGAGGCGGCGAAACCAAAAATGTACTATGGCGAGTCGCCGTGGCGGAAGATCATCAACCTGCTGCAATTGATCCTGCCAAAACGGGATCCCTACCCGAACGAAACCATCAGCCCGGATGACGGTGCCATCAAGTTCGCGGACGAGAATGCCGAGGCACAATTGGGCGTTCTGCAGGCGGCAGCCATCGGCGCGCCCGTCAGCTATGTTCGCGCGGCTTATCATGCGGTTCATACATTTATTGTCACCGGCGAGGATGACGTAAAGCGCTGGGTCCGTTTTTCATGGCAACCGATCGCCGGTGTTCTCAAAACCGATCCCGCGGAAACCCCGGACGATGACTATTTGCGGCAGGAGCTGAAAGACCGGCTGGCAGTCGAACCCGCACGGTTTTCACTGATGATGGCCATTGGTGAGGTGGGCGACGATTTCGAAAATTCGGCCCGGCCATGGCCGCCGCACCGCAAACGCATCATGATGGGCACACTGACGCTGGACGCGGTGCCCGAGGATCAGATCGAGAATGCGGAAAAGCTCAGCTTCAATCCGGGCCTATTGACGCCCGGGATCGAGGTTTCAGAGGATCCGGTTCTCAAGATCCGCATCGAATCCTACGAATTCTCCAGCCAGCTGCGGGACGCAACCCCCTGCCCATTCCCCAAGAGGCCATCCGATGACACGTAAGGACAGCTGGTTCAATCGCTACGTCAACAGCCTGCCCGAGCGGGGATGGTTCAAGTTCCTGTCGCGCTACGTCGTGGTGCCGTTCTGGATCTGGAAAGAACCCAAGCCCAAGCTTCCGGGCGGGCCCAGACCTTCGCCACAGCCCAGTGAAAACGTCCAGCGCATGATGAACCTGATCATGCCGCTCAAGGATCCTTCGCCAGCCGGACGAGCGCATGCGACGCTGGCGATTGCACAGAATGTGGACGAGATCTTTGCCGGCCTGGACAATGTCGGAACCGTTCATTTCGCGCGTTTCCTGCTGATCGAAGACAAGATTTGCATGATCTCGGTCTATGACGGTGATTTCAGCAACTACATCCGCGATTTCATCACCACCATCGGCAGTGTTTTCAACGATGTTATTTCGCTGGTGGACGGTGCCGAACACCTGATCCCGACGGAACACAACGTCGAGGAGTTCATCGACTGGGTGCAGGAACATGACCTGTTCCAGGCCGCCGATTTCCCGACTGATCTGTTCGGGCTGCAGGACGCCGCAAAAGGGCTGCCGCCGAACCAGCCGCCGCACAAACTGGCGACGTTGCCGCGTGAGTTCGTTCTGCAATTGCACGCGAACCGCAATCTTTCGTTGGGAGGAGGCTATCGCGCCTATCCCGGAGTTTCCGCCGCGCAGGTGCGCCAGAAATTTGGACAGGGCTGGTGAACACAAAATTCAACCTCGCAGACATTCAGGGCAATATCCTGCGTGGATATCGCCGCAATCTTGTACGTCATCTGGTTCTTGAGGTCAGCGACCGCGCAGCGGCCCGGCAGTTTCTGGCGGCAACAGTGGATGACAGCCACGGCGACGTTCCGGCGATTACCCGCGATGTTACCTGGACCGTCAGGCCGCCGTTCTGCTTCAACATCGGAGTTACCTTTGAAGGGCTGCGCGCTCTGGGTACGCCGGCTGAGCATCTTAAGACCTTCCCGACGGAATTCGTTCAAGGGATGACCAAACGGGCGATCAAGATCGGGGACTTCGGCAAAAGCGCGCCCGAAAACTGGCCTGCTCCGTTTGACAAGCCCGAGCGGATACACCTGATTGCATCGGTTCATTCCGACACCGAAGACCATCTTGATCAGGTCGAGGCGCAAGTTGCCAAGGCCTTCACCATTCTCGGTGTGCGCAATGGGCGGAATCTGCCCGAAGGGAAAGTGTTCTTCGGGTATGTCGACGGCATCTCGCAGCCGCGCTTCAGGCATGTCACCGATCCAGATCAGGTGGGTGTGGATGAACCCATGGACCCGCTCGGCACGGCGCTGCTGGGATATCCCACCAAACAAGAAGGCGTGCTGTTCCGCGTTCCGTCCCCGCACGAGCTGGGATTCAACGGGTCTTTCAATGCCTTCCGGGTGCTGCAACAGGACGCCGCCGGATTCGAGGCCTATCTGGACAAGGCCGCTACGGAACTGATGAGCCATCCCAAAAGGGCCCTTTTGGCGGACCCGAAGAAACTGCATCTCATCGTCAAAGACCCGGATATGCATGGCGCCCTTCGCGAAGTGGTCGCGGCGCAGATGTGCGGGCGCTGGCGCAACGGGACCCCATACGAATTGTCGCCAAACGCCCAATTTCCCGAGGAAGAAGTCTCGCTAACCAATTTCGACTATTCGCACGGCTCACGCTGCCCGGCCGGATCGCATTTGCGGCGCGGCAACCCGCGGGGCGGGCCGATCGTTCAGCGCATTGCGAACTACACGCGGCGACTGGTCCGACGCGGCACGTCTTATGGCCCGGACTTTGACCCCCAAAATCCCGATACCGCAGAACGCGGTCTGTTGGGCAGTTTCATTGGTGCCAATATTGGCGCGCAATTCGAGGCCGTCATGTGCGACTGGATCAATCTCGGTCTGCAGGACCCGAACATTACCGGCGCAAACGATCCGCTGCTGGGTGCGAATACGCCCGAAACCAGTTGGTTCGATATGACCCTGCCGGATGGTGAAACGATCCGCCTGCGCGGTTTTCCGCGCCTGATTTTTGCACGGGGCGGTGCCTACACGTTCCTGCCAAGCCTTGCGGCGATCAAGTACCTGTCCGAGTTGAACACCTGAACCGTCTTAACCAAGATCCGCCAACGCCGCGTCTATTCGGGCCAGCATTGGCGTCTGCCCGGCCGTTTCAACAATGACGCGGGCTTTGGTCAGGTGTTCGAAGGCCAGTTGACGCTTTTTTCGAGCCTTGTACAGAAGCCCCATGATCATGTCGCAACGGGCGATGTAGTGGCCCTTGTCGTCAAACTGCGGGTTTTTGCGAATTTCCGCGATCATCTGGATCAGCTTCTTCTCGCCAAAAATCATGACCCAGACAACCGAGCGGAAGTTCTTCAAGAACACGCCAAGCGAGCTTTCGCCTTCGCCGGTGAGTATGGCCAGATACAATTCGCATAAGAACAGCCGGGCCCAGTCGGCAGACACCTGCGTTCCTTCATCCGTGCGCTTCCGGATCGCATTCTCGACTTGTTGCAGCCCGGCAGCCACCTGGCCGTTCAGCGCGTAAGCCACACCCAGCATCGTCGCCGGGCCCATCGTGAACAGGGTCCATCCCTTTTCGGCGCAGTTGTCTATGTGTTTCTGAACAATCTCGATGGCCCCGGGCTTTTGCAGCGGCACCATGGCTGCGACCCGGGCCGCCTCGGCAATGGCGAGTTCAAATTCCACCTGTGAAGCCTTGCGCGCCTCTTCGGCCATTCGAAGCGCCAGTTCGTGGTCGTCCGTGACCATCGCAATCAGCGCCTTCATCGCGGTTCCGTAACCCAGCGAACGTGGGTCATTCTTGGATGTCCCGATCGCAATCATCCGGTCCGATGCCGCATGCGCACGCGCAACACGGCCCCGGGTCAGTTCGTTCCAGCCCATCGTTGCCAGAAAGAAGTTCTGGATATACGCGTCATCGATCTTGCTGAGAATGTCCTCCACCTCGCGCGAGCGGGCGTCGAATTCCGTGTTTTCAATGGGGGCAAAATATATGGAAACCGAAAGCTCGTTCACCATGGCATATGCCTGCGAGGCCGGGTCCCCCAGTCGTTTCGCCATGGCGGTCAGTTCCTGCTGAACCCAATGCGCTTCGCGGTATTTGCCGTTGCACACCAGGCAGGACACATAGTGGTGCAGGAACAGCGCGTGATGAGGGTTGTCACCAACCTGCGCAAGAATGGGCCGCACTGTCCCGGCCAGTTCGATAATCGTCTTGACCCGCAAGGAGATGTTCGAACAAAGCGCGAAACTGGACAGAAAGCGGGCAAAATGCTCTTTCGAGGCTATATCGGGGTCGCGCTGATACAGCTCCAGCGCGGAATCGAAATACCGGTTGGCTTCGTCCAGTGAATAAACGCCAAGGCTCTTGTCACCCGCCATCACGTTATAGCGGAAGGCCTGATCTGTCCGATCGGTCTGCCCGTAGTGAAAGGCCAGCGTGTCCGCCGCTTCCTGCAACCTGTTCGCGTTTCGTAACGCCAGATTATCGGCAATCGCAAGATGCAGTTCAGACCGGCGCGAAGAGACAAGGCTCTGGTAAACCGAATCCCGCAACATCACATGTTTGAAAATGTAGTCCGACGAATTGGGTTCGCGATACAGCACATCCTGTGCCTGCAAACGCTTCAGTGCCGCCCCCGTTTCTTCCGAGTTCTCGACGAGTTGCGACAACAGCCCCGGATCAAACCGCCGTCCAATGACGGCTGCGGCCTGCAATACCGGTCGGTCCTCAGCCAACACCCGTTCCATTCTGGCGGTCAAAAGGCTGCGCATTGTGACGGGCAATCCGCTTTTGCTGATGTCAGCATCAAAACTGGCTTTGCGCCCCTCGACACGCAACGAACCCTGATCCAGCAGAAAGCCCAGGATCTCTTCGCCAAACAACGGGTTTCCTCCGGCCCGTTCCACCAGTTGCGCGGCAAAGCCGTCCGGCAGAACATCGACACCTAGCCGGTGTCGCGCCAGTTGAGCGAAATCTTCGGTATCCAGAGGTTTCAGGGCAACCGTCGTAACGGACACTTCGTCCAGCCATGGCGGCGTGTATTCCGGCCTGCGGGTCTGGATGAGCAGTAGATTCTTCAGGTCGTCCCGAAGGATCAGAGCACGCAGAAGATCCTCGGTCGCGCTGTCCATCCAATGGGTGTCTTCGATCAGAAGTATCACCTGCTCTTTTTCGCAGCGTGCCTTCAACAACAATGGAAGCAGTTCTCGCGTGCGCAATCCGATCAGAACGCCGTCCAGTCCATCCAGCGATCCGGCAGGCGGCGTGAGGCCCAACAGGTTCAGAAGAAGTCCCAGGTTTTCATCGCTATACTGATCCCAGATCCTGAGACCCGCTTCCAACTTGTTGGCAACTTTGACGGGATCATCGCCGTCGCTGATCAGGAAAGCCTTTCGGACAATTTCCAGAATTGGCAGAAACGGAACATGTTGGCCGTCGGCAAAGCAGTATCCCGTCAGAACCGTCGCACCCTCGCTGCCGATCCGTTGCAGGAACTCGAACACAAGGCGGGTTTTGCCAAGCCCCGGCTCGGCAACCAGATCGATCGCCTGAAGCCTGCCTTCCGTCCGCGCCAGCGCCGCTGACATCACATTCAACTCGTTGGTGCGACCGACATAGCTACTGAGACCCTTGGCCATTGAGGCGTCGAACCGGGTGGCATCATCGTGAATGCCCTGCAGTTCCCAGAGCTTTTGCGGAGCCGAGAACCCCTTGACCTCTTGTTCGCCGAAAAAGCTTAGCTCTGTCACCCATTCGACCAGCCCCCGCGTTGTATCGCACAGCAAGGTGCCGCCGGGCGGGGCGAGGTTTTCCAACCGTGCCGCCAGATTTACCGTACTGCCCACCGCGGTCGTTGGGCCATCGTCGCCCTGAACGGCCGCCATCAGGACGTTGCCGGAACTGATACCAACGCGCATGTGGGGGCGAACGCCGAACCGGGCCTCGATACTGTCAGCCTCGGCATGAAACGAGGCATGGATCGTTTTGGCCGCCCGACAGGCCCGCAGCGCGGGGTCTTCCAGCGCGTCAGGGATTCCGAACAAGGCCATGATGCTGTCGCCGGCGAATTCGCGCGCTGTGCCGCCATGCTCTTCGACGCCTTTCACCAGCATGTCGTAAACCAGCCGAACGAACTCCAGCGCTTTTTCTTCGCCCAGTTCAGCAACGATTTGGGTATAGCCGACCATGTCCGCGAACAGTACGCAGACCTGGCGCCGTTCCCCCAGATCAACCGGTCGACGCGTTCTTATGTTGCTGACATCCCCCATTTTGACAGAATGTTTACAACACCTTGGCATCTCTCGCCAGCACTAGGCATCACCTTGCCGTTAAGGCAAGCGTGGCTGACAGCCAAAATGTCACGGGAAATGCTACCGTGGGTTGTGTCCGGCGCGCGTAGGTCAGATTTCGTGCGAAACCTTCAGGCAGTGAAGGCCAGTTTCAGCCCTGGGCGCGGCCATCTGGTTTTGTAGATCTTGCCGGTGCTGGACGCCGTGATCCACAGATCACGCATATCCGACCCGCCAAAGCACATGTTGGTTGTAAACAGATCCGGCACCGGGACATGCTCGGTTGTCCCGTCAAGGTTGAACACCGTAATGCCACCATTGAAAATCGTGCCGACGCAAACGCGCCCGTCTTCTTCCACCCTCAGACTGTCCAGCCACTGATATCCGGGCAAGGTTTGCACGACATTGCCGGGCATGCCGGGAATCGGTCCCGCTTTGACTTGCCCCGGTCCAGTGATTTCCATCGCCCAAAGCCTGCCGAATACGGTGTCCGAGACATAGACCGTCTTGCCGTCTGGCGACAGTCCGACCCCGTTTGGCATTGGGATTGTCGCCGCTTTGATCAGGGTTTTTCCGTCGATTGAGGCATAGTACAGTCCGCCATAACGCGTCGACTCTTCATCCTCGATCCCGGTATCGGTGAACCAGAAGCCGCCAGATTCATCAAAGACGATGTCGTCCGGGGCGATCAGCCGCTTTCCTTCGTAGGAATCGAACAATTGCGTGACGGCACCGGTTTCCAGATCAACGCGGTGAACCGACCCGCCCTGATAGTGCGGACGAATGGGAGCGGGAACCGTGATCTGGTCAGGACCAAATGGAACGAAACTGTATACGCCTCCGTTGTTGCAGACATATGCGGCCCCATCAGGTCCGATCGCAACGCCGTTTGGTCCGCCTGGAATTTCGGCAACCTTGGCAACTTTGCCATCCGTGCCCAGTCGAACCAACGTCTGTTCCTTGATGTCGACGAACAGAATCGATCCGTCGTTCATTGCCACGGGACCTTCCGGAAACCCCAGTCCGCTGCATACTTCTTCCAGTTTCAATGACATTCTCAAACCCCCTGTTCGCGCCAGTTCTGTCGACTGTCATAAATTGTATGACGATGAAATATCGTTACTTTTCAATCTACGAGCCCAGCACGTCAAGACAAACCGTACACAAGGATGGTCCTTCCTGACGGGTCCGTGACGTAAGGTAGCCGTGCCAGATGGGTAGGACATTCTCGCAAGACAGGCCTGTACCGCTCACAACCGCAGGACGACCTTGTTCGGGGTCTTGGCGATCGGGGAGAGGTCCAATGCGTCGGCTTGCATCAGGCGCGGAATTCCAAAGCGGGGTTTCCAGTGGCACAAGTCGGGCGAAATGGCTCGCCAGACAGGCAGGTTGAATTCCGGCCTGGTCAGGTCGACAAACGCAACGCGGATCCCCGCGGCAGACAGCCTGTTTCCAATGCTTCGTGGTTCTTTAGGCAAGGGCGACGGGGCCGGCGATGCAGATGATATAGGGGGCGTGTCGATAGAAACCTCGGATAACCAGCGCGCCAATCCCGGTCGTCTGTGCGCTTCCTGTGCGCCGTTCTTTATCACCAGAAACATTTGCGCCATCTCGCACAGCGCGCTGAGCGCAGCATGTCGATACGTTGGTGCCGAAGCAAAACCAAATGCGATATGCCCCCGGGCGCTGACACCCGTCGCGGCCACGCTGGGAACTTCCAAGTCGGTGGTTATGTTCACAAGCGTCGGAACCATGTCGTGGCTTTTACAGCGCTCGATAAATGCTTCAACTTCACTTCCCAGCAGGCGCGCTTCTATTGTGGGCCGCGACCGGCAACCGTACCACCATCGCCCGGTCGCATCGCGTTCTATCAATTCGAACAAGGCAGCACTTCTTGCTTGGTTGTCGGTTTGTCCTGCCGCACAACCGTTTGTGTCTGTTCTGGAAAACACCTGTGTGGACTCGTCATTGATGAAAACCGAGTCTGCCGGAAGCCAGATTGGTTGGCCTTGCAATCCCACGCCCTGTATCCAATCAATTTCCTCGGATTGGGCATCAAGGATTTCATCGACACCGGAATAGTTCGCGTTGAATTTGTCAGGGCGCGACAACTGAGTTTCAGAAAACCCGCAAAGCATGCGGGGATTCCAAACCTCGCCGGAAAGCTGATCTTCCCTGGCATGCGCAGTTACCAGATCAGGCCACCGGCATGCGCTTGCCAGTTCGATTGCCGACCCGACCCCGCTTTCTATCGAAAGTCCGTGCGTCAATCCCCTGCCAGAGCCCACGCGCCCGGCACCCAGTAACGCGGATTCAGGCCAAAGCGGAAAAGCGTTCAGTGATGTTTCGTTGGGGTGGACCAGATTGCAATAGGCCGGCCAGCCATCCGGCGAAACGCGAACTTCATCGAAATACTTTGAAAGTTCATCTATACTCATGAGGCTAATTGTAAAGAATCCGTAGTGTTTCTGCCATAATGGAACAGATTGAACGCATAACGCCTGTTGTTTTGACCCCGTCGAACAGCGCCTCTGCGGATGTGTCCATACTTTTCCTGGACATGGTGTCCTACAGCCGTCGCGTCGCTGAAAACGAAGCCAAGACACTGGACTTCATGTCAAACTGCTTCGATGCGATCCGTATTCTAGCGCGCCGATTTCGCGGTGAGTTGGTCAAGACAATGGGCGATGGCGCGTTGCTGTACTTCTCAGACGTGGAATGTGCTGTTGATTTTGGGCTGGAACTTCACCGGATAGTTGACAAACAGCAGGTTGAGGAAGCTGAACCGTTCTTGTTCCGTGTCGGAATTCATATTGGGGAAGTAAGGTTCAAAAATGGGGACGTCTTCGGGCAGACCGTCAATATTGCGTCCCGTCTTCAAAGTATCGCAGAACCCGGCGAATGCATAATATCGAAGGACGTTTTTTCCACACTATCGGACAAGAGCAGCCTTCAGTTTGAATCCATTGGCGTTCCGAAGCTCAAGAACATCACAGCCCGCATCCCGGCGTATCGTGTTCTGGACCCGTTGCAACGCAATCGTTTGACTGATTTGCACCGGTTCACCGGCCTCAATCTCATCGGAACGGACGGTGCCGACCCCGCCGCGACATCGAAACCGCTAGGGACCAGGGCGCGCGGTATTCTGGCATATCTTGCGTTGAATTCGGGCGGCTACGAGACGATCGAACGCATCGAAACGCTGTTTGGCGGTAAGGAAGTCGTCAGTGCCGCGCTCACTGAGCTGGCGGAAAGCGAAACTGGTCTTGATGTTCAGGTTTTTCCCGATAGCGCGTTGATCCATCTTGATGTGGAACTGGATCGCACGGACCTTGGGGGAATGCTTGGCGATCTAAGGCAAAACAAGGTTCCGGAAAGATTGATCCTGGAGGCCAACTGGCCGCAGGAAATCCTTGCAGGTCTGGACGATATTACCCCACTCCTCGACAGCTGGCTCAGGATTACACGCGAGCGCTGGAAATGGTTGCTGCTGAGTGAAATGGAGCGTTTTCTTGAGCGCACCGATCCCGGAAACGAGCAGCGAGAGAAAGTTGCCCAGATCATCCTGTTACAGGAGCCTGGGCACGAAAGCGCGTCACTTGCGAAGATCGAATGCCGACTGGAACACGAAGACCGGGGTGGAGCGCTCGAGGAATTCAAAAGGCTCAAAAAGTTCCTGTTCGAGCATTACGGGATCTCGCCGGGTAAGCGCATTCGGCAGTTGATACAGGCGATACGAGGGAAAGCACCGGCACCGGAACAGCCACGCACAAGCGACATTCCGTCAAATATCGGACTTAAGATAGTCGTACACACATTCCAAGACGAATGCGTGGATTCAACTGCTTGGGAAGTCTCTTCATTTCGAGACGAGCTAATTGCCAACCTCTCCCGTTTCCGCGACTGGTCGGTTTTGGATGGGTCGGCAAGTTCATCGGACTCAACGAGAGCGTCGGGAAACATGATTTACGATGTCGAGGGACGGCGCCACATGTCCGGAGACCAGCCCATGATGGCTCTTATCCTGAAAGAGGCCGAAAACAGCAGGGTGATATGGTCCGAGGAGTTTTGCTTGTCCTCAGAGAACTGGCACGATGTACAGCACGAAGTTCTCCGATCAATTGCTGCCAAAGTAAGAAGTTACATTTCACTCGACCGAATTTCTTCGACACTCGGTACGTCTGCCGGAGGCAAAGACGTCACGGACATGTGGCTGCGCGCCGATCGTGCGCTGATGGAGTGGACCGCAACCGGGGCGGAAAACGCAGATGCGATTTTTCGTGAAATATTAAGAAACCACCCTGACCACGCACCGTCTTTGTATCGTATTGCCTCGATTTCGAACATTCAGCATGTGATCTGGCCCGGCCGGGTACGCGATCAAAGTGAAATAGAAGAGGCGGACAGTTTTGCCGCACGTGCCGTTGCCATCGACCCGCTCGATGCCAGGGTTCAGCGAACGGTCGCCTGGACGGCCGCAATGAACGGCGCTTTTACACGGGCATCGATGCACCTGGAACTGGCTGCCAAACTCAACCCTTCAAGCCCAGCCACGTTGGCCAGTTGTGCCATGGGCTTCGCCTGGTTCGGCGACTATGACAAAGCCAAGTCGACCCTGACGCAATGCGAAGCCTTGTCCGAATTATTGCCGTCCTGGTGTTGGGCCTACCACGCCTCAACGTATTTCTTCCTCGACAGGCTGGAAGACGCCCTGCGGGCCGCCGAGTTGGGGGGCGACAGTATCCCGGACACGCAAGGCTGGCTGGCTGCTGTCCATGCCAGAAGGGGTGACATGGATAAGGCTGGAAGCGCATTCCACGCCTTTTGGCAAAAGGTTTCGGAGCATTGGACAGCACAAGATGAGGCGACGCCAGAACGGGTCGCCACGTGGTTCGCCCAGGCCTTCCCGATCAAAGAGCTATCCGACCAGCAAAAGCTTGGCGATGCAATTCAGGCGGCACGATTGGCGGCTTATTGACAGCGGTTCAGGAAAACCACGGCAAGTAGGTATTTTTTGGCTTCATCAGAAGCTGAATCTCCGCCCGACAACTGGACAACATGATCTGCAATCGTCCCCATATAACCATCAAACATATTCGGATTTTTTTCGGGGATGGGAATTGTCTTTTTGCACTGGTTTCCGATCTTCCTATCGTCTTCCAGGTTTACTGTAAGCTCGCCGTCGGAAAATGTGTAATGTACCCCATCTTGTTTTGTTAATTTCTTGTCAATGCCGTCTTTAATAGCAACTATGTTGCCTTTGCCCTCCATTTCGTCAAATACATTCTCAAAAAAATCGTTGACATCATTGCCAGCACCACCATGATCTTTCATCCACTCATTGATGTAGTCACCGGCGTCAATCATTCCGTTTTTAACATCGTTATTATTATCTTTGACCAATATGTGTGTCATACCATTTCTCCCTTACTATTGTGGTTCGTAAGCAAATTTAACAATGTCGGTTAGGGTTATATCCGAATTAGTTTCTGATTGAGTTGGAATGCGGATTTTGAAGTCGAGATTGGCATTGTTATCCATGAATCTTAGAATACCTTCATGATCGGCATCCAGCGCCGCATGGAATGTTTCCATAACGACCCTTGCCGCAACGGGTCCCAGTTTTCCTTCTGGTGAACCTTCTGCCTCGGCAAGGGTATAGAACCACAAAGGGGTATGTTCGTGAAGAATTGAAGAGCTGGCCACCTCAGCGAACCGGGGGTCTTTATCCAAAAAGGCTTTCACGTCCAGAGTTTGTTTTGCTCCAAGAAGCTCTGCCACTTCTTGACCGCTCGGGAGAGAAAACTTCGATCCGCGCAATAAGGTTTGCAGGGGTAAATTGAATGTTTCGCCGTCGGTTTTTATGTGCGGGAAGTTGGTTTTAGGTATCTTGCCGAGGTCGGAATTTATCCTGGTCGAAATTGGAGCCGCGAAAATATGGCTATTTTCTTTCCCCACCAGCTTCATGTCCACCCAATGACGCCAAAATTGTCCCCAATGAAACTGCAAATGGTTCTTATTTATTAGGCCACCAGATGTGTAATTTAGCAATGTACCAAGGGTTGCAGATTCCTCGGGGTATTGATCAGATGCGCCTATTGGCCAGGACAAGCCCCACGGACTATAAACTTTACGAACCATGCTGTGCCCAAAACGGAAAACCGCGGCTGCAAACTCAAGCGGGACCAGAAATTCGGCCGCGTCGTCCGGGGCGACAACGCGGCGACCCTCTGCCAAGACGGAATCATAGATGTCGCTGGGAATTAGTCTGGGCAAGTAATCAGTCAGTACGACGGCCTGAATGTGGCGCTTGGTTTCCAACTTTGCGTCCTGCTCAGTCGACTCTGAAATCTTTGCAAGTTTTTGATGAAAACGAACCAGCAGCACATGCATTTGGGCCAATGCGAGATTGCTGTCAGCACGGGGGTCCACACACCTAGGTTGACCGTTATGAATATCTCGGGGCAGGTCAAATGTGGGTTCGATTTGTGTCGGTATATTTTGGTTTTGTCCCAAACAAGCGCCAGCCTCATTTATCCAATTGGCTGAACTCTGACCTTCGGCATGTTGCGTTCCAAAAAGTGACTCGAAGGTCAGCGCGTGATTGCTTGCATTAACCCAAACAGTCTCGTTATCGCCGTTTTCCTGCTTCTTCATATGTGTCAGATCGTGAGCCAGAAACTGGCCGAAGTAGGTGTAGGCGGCAGGTAATTCGGAGGCTGGGTCACTGTCATCCAGCATCGCCTCCGCCAGTGCCTTGAGCGTTTCCTCATCCGGCTGCTCTCTGTCACTGGTGTCGCCAGGTACGAGTCGGCTGTAATAGTTAATCTTTTCCGAGTCGGCCTGGCTGAATGTTTCTGCGAGATTTTGCGCGCTGAGCAAGTCTGGGTGGTTGCATTTGCATTGTTCCAGGAACTTTTGAAGCTTGTCGAACGTCGTTAATCTGGGCGCCGGGTGTCCGTCTTTGTCAGGAACAAGCGCGAGCTTGTTGCTTCCATCCTCGAGACTTTCGAAGAAACGCCAGGACGTGTTTTCTATTTTTTGCGGCGGTTGTTTTTGATCGGGCACATAATGAAACCCACCGCCGTGTGTTTCAACCATGGTACAATCCAATTAACCTACGGCATTATGCTTGCACATATAGCGGCTTTTACAAAGGAGATTCTAGATTCCCATTATTGGTCATTTGTTTGGGGTATCGCGTTCGGTTCGTTTCAACGCGCATTTTACCCAAGGAAAGGCGGTCTGAAGTTTTCGTGGTCCGATCTCCTCCATACCATCTTGGGCGTGCCCGTCCTCGAAGTGAACCGCTATGACCGCGCTTAAGATAAGTGCTCAAACAAGAAGCTTTCTGTCTTCCTGCACAAGATCGCTGCCCAGAATGTCCGCTGAAATCGTTTGGAGCCGTCAATAGTTCGCCGACGGAAGCCCGGCCTCGTTCAGTTATTTACCAAGTTTTCGGCCAAGTCATATTCCACGTTTGTTGTTCCGACATCTCCCATATGCTTGGCAATTTGCTGTGTCAGCTTCTGTTTGGACATCTCAGCAAGCGCTTTTGGAAAACTCTGAAGCTCTTCTTTTCTGGCGACAACTGTCAGGGTGCGCGAGAGGCCGGAGACCGGAAGCTCTTTCAATCGCAAGCTCATGTTCTCCACCAATCCATCAATCAGCAACGTTGGTGTCAAAAGGCTGAACCCCTGTCCGGCAGAAACACAGGACGTAACCATGCTTGAACGGTCCGCCTGAATGACCTTGTCGGGTTCAAAACGCAAACGGCGCAGGTGTTGTGCAATTTGGCGGCCGGCGTTTGTTGTATCTCCGAACCGAACCAAGGGCAGCCGCGTCTGGATCGCCTCAAGGCTATCTGTCGGGCCATCATATGTTTCGGGCAGAACCAGAAGGTATCTTTCGGTCAGAACGTGGTGCCGCTCAAGGCCATCCATGTCCAGAAAAGGATTTGAGGTGATCGCCAGATCCGCTTGCTTGGTCCTCAGCAAATGCTCGTGGTTGCCGCTTTGCCCGGCATGCAAGGTGATATCTTCGACGTTGAACACACGTTGGGCCAGGTCAATCAATGAAGGCGTCAGGGTCGTGGCGATAGAGGCTTGAATACCGACCCGAAGCAGGGTCAGGGATTTCTGGCCGACGTGGCGCAATTCAGTTTCCATGTCGGAAAACGCATCCAGAATCTTCTGCGCTTTGCTGTGCAGGCGCACGCCCGCGTAGGTCAGCCGGGCCGGACGTGTGCTGCGATCCAGAAGCAAGGTGCCAAAGGCCTTTTCCAACGCGGTGATGTGCTGGGATGCCGCCGGCTGCGAGAGATTGAGCAGCTTCGCGCCCGCCCGCATTTGACCTGTTTCCGCAACGGCGACGAAGATTTCGAGTGAGCGCATCAGGCTTGGCGACAGCTTGCGACGATCCAGCATAGCTCATCCTTAGTATAAATAATGATTATACTGTTGAGATTTTCTTGGTTTCCGTCAAGCGCCGGGTCAACAGTTTTGCCATGAGACGTTTGCGCCCATCCCGCCGTCGCAGGGCGACGGAAATTCGCACCTCTGCCGAGATGCGTGCGCCGTTTATTCTGCGAAAGCTCTCGACCTTCAATGTGCTCAGCGAGACGGGGCTGGAGCAGATCGAGGCCAATGCGGACACCATCCTAGCCGAAACCGGGATGGAGTTTCAGGATGACCCGGAGATTCTGAAGATCTTTGCAGATGCAGGCTGTGACGTAAACGGAACGCGCGTGCGGTTCGCACCCGGCTTTTGTCGAAAAATGATCACTGCAACCGCGCCCGCGCAGTTCACGCAACATGCCCGCAATCCGGCCAACAGCGTTCAGCTTGGCGGAGAAGCCAGTGTGCTTTGTCCGGCTTGGGGGCCGCCTTTTGTGCACGATCTGGATCGCGGTCGTCGCTATGCCTCGCATCAGGATTTCATCGATCTGATCAAGCTGCATCATAGCCTGCCGTGGCTTCACCACTCGGGTGGTGTGGTGTGCGAGCCGGTGGACCTGCCTGCCAACAAACGCCACCTCGATATGCTATATGGACACATTCGCTATTCTGATCGGGCCTTCATGGGGGCCTTTATCGGGGCCGAGCGGGCAGGCCACGCGATCGACATGGCGCGGATCGTTTTCGGTGAGGGTTTTGTGGCCGAAAACGCCGTCCTCTATTGCGTGTCAAACACCAACGCGCCCCTTGTGATGGACAGCCACATGTCGGGTGCATTGAAAACCTATGCGCGCGCCGGGCAGCCAGTTGCCTGCACGCCTTGGGTTCTGACGGGGGCCATGTCGCCTTCGACCGTTGCCGGAACGCTGGCGCAGGTGCTGGCCGAAACCATGGCTGCAATGACGTTGACCCAATTGGTGAACCCCGGCGCGCCCTGCATGATGGGCAGCTTTGCCTCGACCATGTCGATGAAGTCCGGCGCGCCAACTTTTGGCACGCCCGAGGCCGGGCTGATGGTATTGGCGGCCGGACAGCTTGCCCGCAGGCTGAATGTACCCTTGCACACGGTTGGTACGCTCAGCGCATCAAAAGTCCCGGACGCCCAGAGCCAGCAAGAGGCTACCTGGGGTCTGATGATGTCGATGTTCGCGGGCGCGAACCTGATCAACCACGCCACCGGTTGGCTGGAGGGCGGGTTGGTGACCTCGTTCGAAAAAACGATCCTGGATCACGATCTGTGCGGCAAGATCGGGCGTTTCTTCGAAGGCATTGACATGAGCGAGAATGCCCAGGCTATGGAGGCGATCGCGGCGACAGGCCCGGGTCGGCATTTCCTCGGGTCCGAACACACGCAGGCCAATTTCATGTCCGCTCTGTTCCGGCCCTGGACCCCGGATGACAATTCGTTCGAACAATGGCACGCGGCGGGAGAGAAGGATGCCGCAACCCGCGCCAATGCAATTTGGAAAGAGCAGCTTGACGCATATGAAGATCCTGGTCTGGATCCAGACATTGACATGGAATTGCAGGACTATATCGCACGGCGAAAGGCCGAGAAACCCGATCGGGACTATTTCTGATGAGCTTGGGTTTCGGCGATTTCACGCATCTGAGTGTAGTACGGCAGGTGATGCGCCACGTGGTCGGCATATGGCTCGCCAAGCGCATCCAGTTCCGCCCGCACGTCCGTGACCACGGGCGCCTGGATCGCGCCGCTTTGCAGTACTTCGCTATGCCAGCTTTGCACCGATTGCCAGCCATCCGGTACACTGCTGTCCCAGGAAAACGCATGCGCGAGATAGGGCAGCCCGACATGCGCCCAATATCGGCGCAGCGTCGCTTGCGGATCGCGGCGCAGTTGATCAGCGGTGATGACCAAAGGGTCATGTCCCAGCTCTTTCAGCGCGGTGTACAGTCGGTACTGGGCTTCATATCCCAGTTCCAATCGGGTGAATTCGGGATCCCGTTTAGCATAAGACAGCGCCGCTTCGGCCGGGTCGCGCAGCAAAAATGCGTGGCTCATCTGATGAGTAAATTCGGGATCCAGCGGCAAGGCTTCGGTGACATAGTAAGCCATATCCTTGAAGAACAAGGGGTTGGTTGCGGCCTTTGCGCGGATCATGGCCCGAATATCGTCGTATGTCGCAGGGTGCCCGGGTTCGGGCGTGAAACCCGGAAACAGCCGGTCTTTGGTGGTCAGATAGTGATGGTACATGAACGGCTCGTGCAGAACGGTCAGATCACCGCGCTCGCGCATGACACGTTCAAAAGCGGTCGAAACCGAGCGGGGATGGCACCACAACGCATGTATCGTCATGCGCCGACCCTAAGTTCGGTGCCTTTGTCGCGTCAATGGAGGGCAGCATGACCCGTATCCTGATCATCGGGGGCGGCGCGATTGGTCTCAGCCTGGCCTACCATCTGGCCAAGCGCGGTGCTGAAGATGTCACCGTCTTGGAGCGAAACCAACTGACCTCGGGCACGTCGTGGCACGCGGCCGGGATCGTTGGTCCCTTGCGGGCAACTCCAAACATGACGCGGTTGGCGATGGCCGCACTCGAGGTTTTTCCAGCTCTTGAGGCCGAAACCGGAATGTCGACCGGCTACCGCCAGACCTCAGGTTACTGGCTGGCACGCGATCCCGCTCGTCTGGACGAGTTGCACCGGATTGCGGATCTGGGTCAGACGCTGGGATTGAGCCCGCGCATGGTCTCGGCCTCGGACGTACCCCTGACGCAGCTTGATCTGAGCAGTCACGTCGGCGCCCTGTTTGTGCCTGAAGATGCCAATGTGAACCCGGTCGATTTGTGCATGGCTTATGCCAAAGGTGCGCGCGACAGTGGTGTAAAGATCCATGAGCACACCGGTGTTCAGGCCCTCCGCAAGTCGGGCACTCGAATCATTGGCGTAACCCTGACCGATGGAACCGAACTGGACGCAGATCAGGTGGTCATCGCCACCGGTGCCTGGTCACGCGAGTTGGCGGCCAGCGTGGGCGTGGCGCTGCCGTTACAGGCGGTCGAACACATGTATGTGGTCACTGAACCCATGGCCGGCCTGCCAAACCCATTTCCGGTGATCAGGGATCTGGACCGGGGCATCTACATTAAGGGCGACGCGGGCAAGCTGGTGATCGGCGGCTTTGAACCCAACGCCAAATGCTGGGACGCCTATGGCCCTGAAGGCGACCGCCCATTCCTTGAGATGACCGAAGATTGGGACCAGTTCACCCCCTTCATGGAGGCCGCGTTGGAGCTGTGCCCCAGCCTTGAAACCGTGGGCATCCAGCATTTCATGAATGGCCCCGAAAGCTTTACGGCGGACACCCGGCCACTTGTAGGTGAGACCTCGGTTGATGGCCTGTTTGTGGCCGCTGGCATGAATTCGGTCGGAGTGATGTCTTCCGCAGGAATTGGACGGGCCCTGGCGGATTGGGTGATCGACGGCCACCCCTCCATGGATATGTGGGAGGTCGATGTGGCCAGGGTCGACCCCGCTACGGCGACTGCCGGGCACATGGCACAACGCATGGAAGAGGCTGTTGCGGATCTCTTTGCCTTGCACTGGCCGTATAAGCAGCCCCAAGCTGGGCGGGGTTTGCGGAACACACCCTTGCACGACCGCTGGGCCGGGGCCGGGGCACATTTCGGGCTGACAGCAGGTTGGGAGCGTGGGCTCTATTACGGCCCGGCGCAGGATTATTCCATAGCCGATCAGGGGTGGTGGCCTCTGGCCGAGGCGGAAGCGGCTGTCATGGGTCATGGCACCGCCCTGATCGAGTTGAGCCCGTTTACCAAACTGGACATCACCGGCCCGGAGGCTCTGGCGGCGCTGAATCGCCTCACCACCGCGCAGATGGAGGTGCCTTTCGGTCGGGCTGTCTACACCCAGATACTCAACGCGCGCGGGGGCATCGAGATGGACGTGACCATCACGCGGCGGCGCGAGGATGCGTTTCACCTGACCTCGGGCGCGGTCACACGCACACGCGACCTGACGTTTCTGCGCCGCCACCTGAAGGGTGACGTCATGGTTCAGGACTTGACCGAGGCGTTCTGCACCGTCGGTGTGATGGGGGCAGGCAGCCGGTCTGTTCTGCAAAGCCTGGGAGACCTTCCCGAGATGCCCTTTGCCCATGCCGCCACCGTCGAATTGGCAGGCACCTCATGCCGTGCGACCCGCGTCAGTTTTGTCGGAGAGCTGGGCTGGGAACTGACAGTGTCCAATGCGCAGGCCCCCAAGCTGTTCGATGCGTTGCGAAACGCAGGCGCAACCCCATTGGGTCATTACGCGGTGGATGCATGCCGATTGGAAAAGGGTTTCAAACATTGGGGGCATGAGCTTGGCCCCGAGATCACTCCGCTTGAAGCCGGTCTGGGATTCACCATCGATTGGTCCAAGGAGTTTGTGGGTAAAGCGGTGTTGGAACAGCAAAAACACAAGGGGCTGCATCGACGTCTGATCCTGGTGCAGGTTCAGGGTGCGGCCCTGCTGCTGCATGACGAACCGGTGTTCGAGGACGGCACCTATGTCGGGCTGACAACTTCGGGTGGACGCGGGCCGCGAACGGGGCTGAACCTGTGTTTTGCCATGGTATCGGTCCGGCCGGGCGAGACATTGGACGAGACATGCGGCCGAATTTTCACAATTCGGGTCGCCGGGCAGGACTATCCCGCGCAGCCCCTGCGCCGCCCGCCCTTTGATCCCTCAGGCGAAAGGATGCGCGCATGATCAAGGCGCAGGTAACGATCATCGGCGGTGGGGCCATGGGCGTCTCGCTGATGTATCATCTGGTCAAGGCGGGTTGGTCCGACGTTTTGCTGGTCGAGAAGAACGACCTGACCCATGGGTCGACCTGGCATGCGGCCGGGCTCTGCACCCATTTCGCGCACAATCCCACGATTCAGGAACTGCGTGCAACTTCTGTCCGGCTTTACCGGGATATTTTACCTCAGGAAACCGGGCGCGATTGTGGGTTTCATCGCTCGGGTGCGATGCGGATCACGCGCAACCCCGGCCGGATGGACGAGTTTCGCCACGTGGCCGGCCTGTCCGAGTTCACCGGCTATCCGCTGGAGGTGCTGACACCGGAACGGATCGCCGAACTGTTCCCGCTGGCAAAACTGGATGGGTTGATCGGTGGAATTTACGAACCCGATGACGGCCACGTGGACCCAACGCTTGCAACCCACGCGATGGCCGAAGTCGCCCGGCGTGGCGGCGCCCGGATCCTGCGCAATTGCGCGGTCACCGCGATTGAGCGCCAGCAGGATCATTGGTGGATCGAAACCGAGAAAGAGACGATCGAGACTGTCCACGTGGTCAACGCCGCAGGCACTTGGGGCTGGGAGGTTGGCCGCATGATGGGGCTCAACATCCCCTCGGTTCCTGTGCTGCACCAATATCTGGTGACAGACACGGTCGACGCCGTGTCGTCCCGGATAAAGGAGGGCTTGCCCGAGTTGCCGATCATTCGAGACCCCGAGGAAAGCTGGTACGTCAGACAGGAACGCGACGGGTTGATCCTTGGGCCGTATGAAGAGGACGCCAAGGTCTGGTCAGTCGATGGTGTACCGCCGGATTTCGGCGCGGACCTGATGCCGCCGGATCTGGACAGTGTCGAACACATCATCATGGCCGCGATGGACCGTATTCCGGCGCTGGAAACGGGTGGCGTGAAATCGGTGATCAACGGCCCTATTACATTCACACCGGACGCCAACCCCCTGATCGGGCCTGCGCATGGCTTGGAGAACGCCTGGCTGCTGACCGGCTCGTCCATGGGCGTGATGGAGGGCGGCGGCGCAGGCTGGTTCCTCGCCCACTGGATGACCCATGGCGCGCCGCCAATGGATGCGCTGGCAGTGGACAGCCGACGCTTTGGCGTCTGGGCGGATCGTGACTATCGCGTGGCCAAGGCCATCGAATGTTTCGGTCTGCAATTCGGTGTGCACTACCCGCACGAGGAACGTCCCGCCGGGCGCGGCTTGCGCCTGTCTCCGCTGCACGACCTGATGGTCCAGCGCGGCGCGGTAATGGGGGCGGCCTATGGGTGGGAGCGTCCGAACTGGTTTTCGGACATGCCCGGGGCTGTGGCCGACGAAACCTTCCGCCGCGCCAATTGGTTCGAACATGTGGCGCGAGAGGTCGACGCCGCGCATAACCGCGTTGCGATGGCAGATTTGTCGGTTTTCTCGAAATTCGACGTCACCGGCCCGGATGTTGTCCCGTTTCTGGAGGCGCTGGGCGCAAACCGCGCACCCGCGCCGGGGCGCATTGGCCTGACCCACGCGGTGACGCCGACGGGTGGTGTACTGTCGGAGTTCACCGTCACGCGCCTGACCGAAGACCATGCCTACCTCACCAGTGCCGCTGCAGCGGAGCATATCGATTATGATCTGTTGACACATGTCGCCGAAGGTTTTGACGTCATGGTTCGAAACGTCTCCGAGGATCTGGCGGTCATCGGCGTCATGGGACCCAAGTCTACTGACGCTCTACCCGAATTGCTCGATATGCCCTGGCTGACCGCGCGCGAGACCCACGTGGCGGGCATCCCCCTGCGCGCCCTGCGTGTGTCCTATCTGGGCGAATGCGGTTGGGAGTTGCATGTCGCCAATAAGCATGCGGCAAGGCTCTTCGTAATGCTTGAGGAGACCGCGAAACCTCATGACCTTGGGTTTTATGGGGCCTATGCCGCAAACTCCATGCGTCTCGAAAAAGGTTATCGTGGCTGGGGCAGTGACCTGACGACCGAGCGCAGCCCTCTTGAGGCTGGGCTGACCCCGTTTGTCCGCAACGACCTGCGCACCAAGCTGGCCCGCGACGACGCGTGGGACATGGTGCTGCTGGATGTCGAAGCCGGTCAGTTCGATCCGTTCTACGCGCACGCGATATGGAAGGACGGGGTGCCGGTGGGGATCGCCACCTCGGGGGCCTATGGTCATCGCACCGGCAAGGTTCTTGCCTTGGCCTACCTGCGTGACCCGACCGCGCGCGAGGGACTGACCATCTCGATCCTGGGTCAGCACCGTGCCGCGACCATCCTGCCGGAAGCCCCCTTTGACCCCAATAACCATCGACTGAAAACCGGAGGTTCCAAATGACTGACCACCCCCTTCACACCGACTGGGACTTCTCGAATACCGCCGCGCGACGGGACCGGTACTATGCCGCTTCGCTGACGCGGTTTACGCCCTTCCGCGAGCCCATTGTGTTCAAAAAAGGCCAAGGCCAATACCTGTGGGACACGGACGGACGGAAATATACCGACCTGCTTGGAATGAATGTCTGCATCTCTGTCGGGCACTCGCATCCGCGCGTCGTGGCCGCAGCAACGGCACAGGCGCAGGAACTCACCCACTGCACCACAATGTTTTACCACCCGACCCCTGCCCATCTGGCCGAGGAACTGGCCGCGACCATGCCCAAGGGCCATGACTGGGTGGTTCACCTAACCAATTCCGGGTCCGAGGCGATTGACTTGGCGATGACCATGGCGCGCACCTATACCGGCAATCTGGACCTGCTGGCGTTGCGCACCGCTTATCACGGCCCCACTGCCGCAGCGCAGTCGATCACAGGTATTGCCGGGTGGCGCCACCCGGGTATGCCCGGCAACGTCGCCTTCGTTCCCGAACCCAACCAGTATCGCGGCATCTTCGGGCCAGGTACCCAGCCGTATCTGGAAGAGATCGACCGCACCATCGCCACAGCGACATCCGGTCAGGTGGCGGGCATCTTTGTGGAAAGCGTGCAGGGCTATGGCGGCATCATCGAAATGCCGCCGGGCTATATGTCCGGCGCAGCAGATCGCGTGCGCGCGGCAGGGGGTCTTTACATTGCCGATGAGGTTCAGTCAGGCTTTGGCCGCACCGGCGAACACTTCTGGGGGTTCGAGGCAGACGGCGTTGTCCCCGACATCATTGTCATGGCCAAGGGCCTTGGAAACGGCTTTCCGATCGGAGCGGTTGTGGCCAAAAAACAAGTTGCGGCGCCGATGGCCGAACGGTTCATGTTCCACACCTACGGCGCCAACCCGACCTCGGCCGCCGCAGCCCGTGCCGTTCTGGCCGTTATGCGAGACGAAGGGCTTCAGGAAAACGCCCGTATTGTGGGCGCGGCGCTGTTGGAAAGGCTTAATGACTTGAAAGACAAGTACAAGGCCATCGGTGATGTTCGCGGCAAGGGACTTATGCTGGCGCTGGAATTCGTGAAAGACCGGGACAGCAAAGCGCCTGACAAGGAGATGACAGCAGAGGTCTTCGAAGCCTGCCGCGCGCAGGGGATCATCCTGTCAAAGTCCGGTCCTTTCCAGCAATGCCTACGGATGGTGCCGCCACTTTGTTTGTCCTTGGAAGATGTGGACCAGGTGGCAAACAGCCTCGACCAGGCGCTCGAAATGGCTGAAGGTACTGCCCATGGATAAAGGATAGCCCTGTGAAACTGCTGAAAGCGGTGGCGCGACAAGGGCCCTTTTGAGGGACCCGCCAATGTCGATTGGCTAGGTGGAGTTCGAGCCTAGGATGTTGATTGGTTCAGGCAAGCTCTGACCGACAAGGGTGCGCATCTGTATCCGGGGTCGGAACCAGCGCAAGGCCACCGTCAGACTTTGCGAACACCGCTATCAAAAAGGCAAACGAGTTGAGACGATCTCACGGACCGCTTGGCTCGTCGGCAATTTCCTTGATCAATCGCGTCTCCAACAATTGCCCATAGCGGTACAGGACCGGGTAGGCGACCGAGGCGATGTGACTGTTGAACTCTCGAAACGCACGCAAAGTCTCCAGATGCATATCGCTGGTCTCGAAGCTTTCCGTTGTCCCATGTTGCAATCGGCGCAGGTGCCGCTTGCGGCTGTCACGTTCCACCCGTTTTATTTCGGTTTTTTCAAGGCTCAGCAGCCGCGCGCTTTCCAGATCGTCGGAAATAAGAACATTCGAAGCCAGTTTCATATTCGACAGAATGCTCTCGTGCATGTGGACGAGTTCCGACCAGCCCTCTTGCGAGAAACTTGAACCCTTGGCGCGCATTTCGCCCGCCAAAACAGTCAGGCGTTTGGCAACAACATCCCCGGCCGTTTCAAGCCGAATAGCGAACTCCATCAGATCGCGCGCGGTTTTGGCATCCTGTTTTTCGTATAATTCAGCCGGTATCGCTGCAACAAAGGTTCGAATACCCGAGAGGCACTGGTTCACTTCCTCGTCAATCGCCTGAACAGACCGGATCTGTTCCTTATCACCGTGTCGGTACAGTTCCAGCACCGGGCGGAACATGGTCTCGAGAAGATCGCTCATCCGCAGAAGTTCCCGCTTCAGGCTCGGCAGCGCTTGGTTTGGGTTCGAAACGCATCTGATGTCCAACGCACTGACCGGCCTTGCGGGTTGCGGCTTCTGTTCTTTTTGGGGGTCTGGCAAAAGCGTTTCGAACAGTGCCTGCAAGCGCCCGCAAAACGGAAGCGCCAGAACCAGCAGTGACAGGTTGAATGCAAGATGCACATTGACGAGCATCTGTCCCCCCTGCGGTTCTCCCATGAGCCCGGTTCGCAGGGCCAGGTTCGCCACAGACAGGGTCACCAAAGCCCAACTGCCCCGCAGCGCCAGGTTTGCGTAGGGGATGCGTCGTGCCGTCACAGGCATTCCCCGGGTCAGCCAGACCGGAATGAAGGCCGAGCCAAAATTCGCGCCAAGAACCAATGACATACCGGCGGCAAAAGGGATTGCGCCGATCTGTACAAGCGTCACGCACATAAGGATGGCCGCGACCGACGAGTGCATGACAAAAGCCAGGGCACCCCCGACAAGGAAGGCCGTGATGAAATCGCGCGCCAGATAATCGGCGACGGCGGGCAGAAATGCACTGTCCCGGATGGGGTCCATCGCCTCGCGCAGGAACCTCAGCGAGATCAGGATAAATGCCACGCCCATCAGAATGCGCCCAAGCTGCCGTGCTTTCTTGGCTTCGGTCTTGACGAACAGATAGCCGCCAATTGCCAGTAACAGCGGCACAAGCCAGTCCAACCGAAAGGACAGGATCTGAATGATCAACGCCGAGCCCAGATCGCCACCCAGTACAATCGCCAGACCGGCTGGAAAGCTCAGCCTCCCACTGGCGGCAAACCCGGACGTCAGCAAAGCCACGGCGGCCGAGCTTTGCAACACGACCGCCATCATCAGCCCAACCACCGAGGCATGCAGGTAGCTGCGCTGTTGCGTCATCACCCGTTGGAACGACGCGCCGTAACTGCGTTCGATTCCAGTGCGCACCATGCGTACTGCGTAAAGCAGAAGCATGGTTGCCCCGGCCAAACTGATCAGGAAGGTGACAATTGCCATGCTTCACTCCGGCTTCAAAACAGGTATTTGCACCGCAGTTTGTGTGCGATCCGCTGCAGATGGCTTTTGAGTCGTAGGCGACGGCAAACAAGGACGGGAAATCCGGTCTATTTTGCAGCATCTTATTGGGTTGCGCCAAGTGTGCCCGTTACCGAGCCAATTGGGCGATCTTGCCCGCCGCCATGGCCCGTCGGCTCAGTTTGCCTCTGTGATTGCGGCAACAACGATGTCGATGGCACGATCCAGTTCAGTTTGCGAAATCGTCAGCGGCGGCGACAGGGTCAGAACGCAACCCTGGCTGATCTTATAGCTCAACCCCGCTTCTAGACAGGCATAGTAGATCTGTTCCGCGCGCGCATTTCCGGGCGTCTTGCTGGAACGGTCCTCGACAATCTCGATACCGAACATAAGGCCGCGGCCCCGGATGTCACCGACGATGGGAACATTCTGAAGGGCGTCGACCAGGCGCCCCATCGCGTATTCGCCCAACTCAGCCGCGCGCTGGACCAAGCCCTCGTCTTCTATGATTTGAAGTGTCGTCAAAGCGGCCCGAGAGGTTACGGGGTTCTTTTCGTGCGTGTAATGCCCAATGGCAAAGTCCCCGCAAACATCCAGTTTTTTCCGGGCGATGCAGGCGGCGATTGGCAGGATACCCCCGCCCAGCGATTTGCCGATGGTGACAATGTCGGGGATGATTTCATCATGCTGGAACGAGAACATCTGCCCGGTCTTGCCCAGCCCGGTCGGAATTTCATCCAGGATCAGCAATGCGCCGTGCCGGTCGCAAATTTCGCGCACCCGCTTCCAGAAACCTGGCGGCGGCACGATGGGTACGGCACGCATCGCCTCGGCCACGACGGCGCAGATGTCGCCTTCGCGTTCCAGCACATAGTCGATCATGTTGGCGCAGGCTTCGGCGCTGGCTTCAAGCGTTGCGTGTCCATAGGGGCATCGGGTGGGGTGGAAGGGTGCCACATGCTCGGTTCCCGGCAAAAGCGGCCCGGCGATGTGGCTGCGGAAAGTGGCCTCGCCACCAACGCTTGCCGCGCCAAAGCCCGCTCCGTGGAAGGCGTCCCAGAAGCTCAGAGTCTTGAAACGGCCCGTCGCGGCGCGGGCGATCTTGAGCGCGACTTCATTGGCGTCCGAACCGCCGGTGGTGAACAGTACCTTGCCCAGATCGCCCGGGATGATGGTCACCAGCTTTTCGGCCAGTTCCACCGCCGGGTCATTGGTGAAACGGCGTGGGGCAAAGGGCAGGTCGTCCAGCTGATCCTTGATCGCCTGCACCAGACGGGGATGGCCATAGCCAATGTGATGTACCGAATTGCCATGGAAATCCATGTAGCGGCGGCCGTCGAGATCCTCGATCCAGATACCTTCGGCTTTGGCAATCGTGCTGACGCAGGGGCTGGACAGGGACTGATGCAGGAACACATCCGAGTCGCGTTTCAGCAGCGGCGATGATTTGGGCCCGATGGACTTCTTCAGCCAGGCTTTGCGGGCTTCCGAGGTATTCGATTCCCCTTCTGTATGGACAATCTGTGGCATATCCGTTTCTCACTGTCGTTTTGGAAAAGGGGCGGGCCCCGAAGGGTCCGCCAGTTCCGGGGAGAAATTTCCTGGACCCCTCCTGTTTGCAGAAGGGGCAGGGACGTCAGCCAGGCCAGGGCAGCGAATAGGTCTTCACGTTGGTAAAGAACTTCATCGCTTCGATAACGCCTTCCTTCACGCCGTTTCCGCTGTCCTTGATTCCGCCGAAGGGCGACATTTCGATCCGGTAACCCGGCTGTTCCCAGATGTTGCATGTGCCCACGTTCAGCCCGTTTATATAGGCTATGGCGCGGTTCAGATCGTTGGTGCATACGCCTGAGGACAGGCCGAACTCGGTCGAGTTCGAGATGGCCATCACCTCTTCATCGTTGTCGGGCACACGAACAATGGGGACGATCGGGCCAAAGGTTTCCTCCATCACCAGTTCGCTGTCATGGGGCACCTTGTCGACCACGATCGGCGGCAGAAGCGCGCCCTGACGGCCCGGATGATAAAGGATTTCCGCGCCCTCTTTTTCGGCCTGATGAACGCGGTTCTCAAAGACTTCCGCCGCCTTGTCGTGGATCACGCAGCCCAATTCGGTTTCAGGATCCTGCGGATCGCCGAATTTGATCTTTTTGGCCTTCTCCAGAACCAGCGGCACAAACTTATCCGCGACGCTCTCTTGTACAAGAATGCGCTTGACCGCCGTACAGCGCTGGCCGGAATTGCCGGTGGCACCTGCAACAGCAATCGTGGCAGCCTTGTCCAGATCAGCATCGCTGAGGTCGTTGAGGACGATTAGAGGATCATTGCCGCCAAGTTCCAGAGCCTGACGTTTGTAGACGCCCTTTTCGGCAATCATCTTGCCCACAGGCACGCCGCCGGTGAAGGTGATGATGTCGATATGCTCGTTGGTGATCATCTCGTCACCGATGTCAGCGGGCCAGCCGGTGACAACCTGGAACATCTCGGGCGGCAAGCCCGCCTCGTACAGAATATCCGCCAGGGTCAATGCGGTCAGCGGGGTCAATTCCGTCGGTTTGCAGACCATGCAGTTGTTGGTGGCAATCGACGGCGCGATCTTGTGGCTGACCATGTTAAGCGGGTGGTTGAACGGTGTGATCGCGCTGATCGCCTTTACCGGCTCGCGCATGGTGAAGATTTTGCGGGCCTTGCCGTTATGGGTCAGATCGCACGAGAAAATCTCGCCATCATCCTTCAATGCCTCGGCGGCAGCGAACTGATAGACATCCTGCGCGCGCTTGGTTTCGTAGATCGCGTGCTGGTGGCAGATGCCCAGTTCAAGCGTCAGCCACTTGGCCAGATATTCGCGCTTTTCTCCGATCAGCTCACCCGCGCGCTGCAGGATCTGGCTGCGTTCATATCGGGTGAGCTTTGGTTTGTAGTTTGCCGCAATCTCGAAAGCCTTGCGCGCATGTTCGGCGGTTCCGGCCGGAACGTACCCCACAACTTCGTTGGTATAGGGGTAGTGCACCGGAACGGTTTCTTCAGTGAAGACAATTTCACCGCCGATCCGCATTCCTTCGTTTCGTATTTCGATGTTCGACATGGTCTGATCTTTCATGACTTACTGTGCCGCTGCTGTGGTTGCGTAAAAGAAGGCGTCGAAATTACGCAAAACCGGTTGGTTGGGCAGGTCGATGACGCGGTTCACGATGAACGGAACTTCTTGCTCGGTCAAACCGCCATGGCTGCGCAGGGGTTCCTTCAGGGCCGCCAGATCGTGACGGTGCTCGGACGTGCCAATGCAGATGTTCTCGCCCGAGACCATCACGATGTCGCCAATCCGGTCGCCCGGCAACTCGAACTGCTCGATGGCTTCGGCCTTGGTCAGCACGTGGGTTATACCCTCGGTCGCTTTGAGTTTTGCTATGATGTCATCCTGATCCGCGCCTTCGGGCAGATAGGCGGTCGCGAAAGACCCCAATGCGCCGTGATGCACGACATAAGGATCGGTAATCGGCAGGATGACCCGCGCGGCGTCCTTGCCCAGCCACTCGTCCATCAGATCCTGCGCATAGACAACGGCGGGCGAGCCATCAGGCAAGTGCTTTGGCTTCATGCCGTGGTCGGCGGTCACCACGATGGCGGCACCCAACGCGTCCAGTTCGCCCAGATAGCGATCGAACATCGCGTAGAAATCCAGCGCGCCTTGCTGTTCGGGTGCAAACTTATGCTGAATATAGTCAGTGGTCGACAGATACATTACGTCGGGCTTGAACTCTTTCAACAGCTTGACGCCAGCAGCAAAGACAAACTCGGACAGTTCGGCCGAGTAAACCTCGGGGACGTCCATGCCCAACCATTTGCTGGCATTGTCGATGCCGTGCTCAGCCATGGTCGTCTCGCCCGAACGTTCCGAGGAAAAGGCGACTGCACGGCCTTCGTCGAACTTCAGCCCCGCACCAAGAAGCGCACGCAGTTTGTCCTTGGCGGTGACCATGGCGACGCGGAACCCGGCATCGTAGAATTGCGAGAAGATGGTCGGCGCGCGCAGGAAACGCACGTCATTCATCATGACTTCTTCGCCGCTGTCCGGGTCAATCAAGTAGTTGCCACAGATGCCATGCACAATGGGCGGGCGTCCGGTGGCGATCGACAGGTTATTGGGGTTGGTGAAGGACGGGATGACGGAATGGGCCAGCCGGTCGGTGCCCTCTTCGCGCATCCGCTTTAGGTTGGGCATCAAGCCCTTGGCAATCGCAACCTCCAGATATTCAGGCTCGCACCCATCCAGGCAGATGGCGACTGCGGGGACCTTGGGCGTCGGATAGACGCGTTCGTTTGCTACAACGGGGGTTTGGATGGTCATCTTGTCATGTTCCTTGATAGTTAGGCAGCCAGTTTGGCGCGTTCTTGCAGTGCCCGGAGGGGAGGTGCCGCGTTGGTCACGCCCATCTCCTCCAATGATTCCTTTGCGGCGGTCACGACCATTCGCATGACGTGTTCGTCCATTTGGCCGATGCATCCGACGCGGAAGCTGTCGACCACCGTCAGTTTGCCCGGGTAGATGATGAAGCCCTTGGATTTCATCAGGTTATAGAACTGATCAAACACGAAGTTTTCGTCCGCGGGACAGAAAAAGGTGACGATAATTGGGCTGAGCCAGCGATTGTCCAGCAACGTTTCAAAGCCCAGCTCTCGCATTCCGGCGACCATGACATCGCGATTACGGGTGTAACGCCCGCCACGGCCGGGTACGCCCCCTTCGGCGGCGTGTGCCCTGAGTGCCTCGATAAAGGCGGCCACCACATGTGTTGGCGGTGTGAACCGCCACTGGCCGGTCTTGTTCATGTGCGCCCACTGCGCGTGCACATCCAGAGACAACGAATGGCTGTTGCCCTTCGCGGCTTCAAGCTCGGATTTACGGGCGACGATGAAGCCGAAACCGGGCACGCCTTCGATACATTTGTTGGCCGACGACACCATCGCCTCGTAGCGGATTTCGGTGGGTTTGAGTTCCACCGCGCCAAACGCCGACATCGAGTCGATCAGAAGTTTGCGCCCGGCGGCATAGGTGACTTCGGATATCTCCTCGACCGGATTCAGAATTCCCGAGCTGGTCTCGCAGTGAATGGCGACCACATGGGTGATGTCTGGATCCTCGGCAAGAATGCGGGCAACTTCCTCGCCTCTGGGCGGCAGGTAATCCCCTTTGTCCAGAACGACATGATCGCGGCCCAGATATTCCAGGGTCTGCGCAGATCGTTGCCCGTAGGCGCCATTTGCAAGAACAAGTGCCTTGCCATTGGCGGGAATAAACGACGCAAGCATCGCCTCGACCGAGAACGAACCACTGCCCTGCATGGGGACGCAATCGTAGTCGTCAGCCCCTTCGCCAAGCAACGCCAGAAGGCTGGACCGCACTTCGCGCGTCATGGCACGAAAGTCGTCATCCCAACTGCCCCAATCCTTCAACATGGCTTCTTTTACAGCATAGGACGTTGTCAAAGGACCGGGTGTCAGAAGATATGGTTCACCGAGGCGAGGAGGTTCGATTTTTGCGTTGGAAGGCGTCATATCCATGCTCCAGAAAAGCGTTTTCAAGAACACAATTGCAGCAACGGTTGTTATATGTGAAATTGCAATTATCGATCTAATTATAAGCTCAGCCTATGTATTGGGAAACGGGGATACGCGATGCGGCACAGTCAGCTCAAAGCCTTTCATTTCGTGGCTAAACACGGTGGTTTTTCGCGTGCAGCAGAAGCCTTGTATCTGACACAGCCGGCCATTTCCGAGCAGGTGCGAAAGCTGGAACAGGATCACGATTTGTTGTTGTTCCAGCGCGAACGGAAACGTGTGACCTTGACCCATGAAGGAGAGCAGCTTTACAGATACACCAAACAATACTTCGAGATCGAAGATCAGATCGAGGACTACCTTTCCGAGACCAAGGCCGTGGTTGATGGAGAGTTGCGCATCATCGCCGACTCAGCGCACCACCTGACAGCCTTTCTGGGGGCCTTTCAGAAGAAGAATCCGAACGTCACTATCACCGTGCGCTCGGGCAATACCGAGGAAATCCTGGAGGAACTCCGGTCCTATAATGCGGAGATTGGCGTTGTCGGCAGCCTGTCTCCGGGCAAGGACATGGAAATCCTGAGCCTTGGATCCACAGAGATCGTCGCCTTTGCGGCCCAGGGTTTGCTTTTGGCGTCCAAACCGACCCTGTCCCTGGAAGAGTTGTCAAAGCTGCCGCTTATCTTTCGCGAGACCGGGTCAAAAACGCGCCAGAAACTGGAAGATGAGGCCAAAAAGCACGGGATCATGCTTAAACCGGCGATCGTTGCCGAAGGGCGTGAAGCAATTCGGGAACTTGTGGCCTCCGGCGCCGGCATCGGTTTTGTCTCGCAGGCGGAATACGGGCATGATGACCGGCTGCGGCAGATCAAGTTGCAAGGGATCAACCTGCAAATGGGCGAGAGCATCATTTCGCTTTCGCAACGCCGCGAGGTGAAGATCATCCGCGCCTTCATGGAGTTCGTGCAGCGGACTTTGAAAGAAAACCCCGCCAATAGCTGATTGGCGGGGCAGGGATTCAAAATGGCCGCTAGCGACTTCGCCAGGCTTGAGTGCGTTTCAGAATGCCCTTGGACGCTATCTGATGAATGATCCGGGCCGCGGCATTTGTATAGAAGATCATCATCCCCATTGCCGCCGCCGGTGCGATGTCTCCGGCATCATCCATATTCAGGACAGCGATTGAGGCGAGCGTGGTCTTGGGTGAGTACAGAAACACCACAGCCGACACGGTCGTCATCGCGTTGACGAACAGATAGATGGATATGTCCAGAACCGCTGGCAGGCAGACCGGAACCGTCACCCGTGCAAACAGCTTCATCGTCGGTTGCTTGAGCGACGCTGACACGGACTCGAACTCGCGGTCCATTTGCTTCAGGGCCGTCACCGCCGTCAGGTGCGATACGGTGTAGAAGTGCGTCACCGTACAGATCACCAAAATCGCCATTGTGCCGTAGATGCCATTCAGCGGGTTTGACGGGTTATTGAAGAAAAAGATGTAGGACAGCCCCAGTACCATGCCCGGAATGGCCATCGGCAACATCGCGAACATCTGAAAGATCGATCTGCCGGTGCGGAACCCTTGTGATTTCTCAACCAGGTAGGCCCCGAAGAACACAACCGCCGTGCCAATGATTGCAGTCAGCAGGGCCAGCCGGATCGAATTGAAATAAGACCCCCAGCCGCCGCCATCCATCTTGTCGAACTGATAGTTCCTCAGGCTCAGGCTCAGATCATAGGGCCAGAACTTGATCAGGGCAGCGAACTGGCACACTGCCAGAAGGCCAACGATGAACAGGCCGACCGCGCTGCAATAGGCCAGAAACAGGCGATCAGCTTTCGGGTTCGGGGTTGGCTGATACGGCACCGACCGGGCCGACAGCAACGCCACCTGTTTGGACTGAACCATGCGGTCGATCGCAAAAGCCAGGATCGCCGGTATCACCAGAACCACGGACACAACCGCGCCCATCTCAAAGTTCTGCTGGCCGATCACCTGCTTGTAGATGTCCACCGCAAGCACGTTGAACTGCCCGCCGATGACTTTGGGCAGGCCAAAATCGGTGATTACCAGATTGAACACAACAAAGGCTGCAGAGATCAGGCCGTAGCGGGCACCCGGAACGGTCACCGTCCAGAACGTGCGCCATGGGGTTGACCGCAGGCTTGCCGCAGCTTCGTACAGCCGCGCATCCGAAATCGCCAGCGCCGTTGAGATGATCAGGAAGGCATGCGGAAAGGTGAAGAAGACCGAGCCTATCACAATGCCGATCGGACCATAGATGCTGGCGCCGAACAGAAGTTCTTTGATCATGCCCTGATTACCAAACAGGTATACCAAGGCGATACCCGGCAGCAGCGAGGGAACGAGAATTGGCGCCATTGCGATCAGGCGAAAGACACCTTTGAACCGCATGCAGCTGCGGTTGAGCGCGTAGGCAAACCAGAAGGCCAGCGTCACGGTGACGATCGTGCTGACAACGGAAATCCAAAGTGAATTCTTGATCGAATTGAACAGCGCGGGCGTCGAGAAGTAGTTTACAAAGTTATCCAATCCCCTGGACTGGACGGGCCGAAGTTGAACCCGCCGAAAGGTATTGGAATCCAGCTCGACCCAATCGGTTCCTTCCTGCAGCGTCGATCCGACCAGGAACCGCCCGGTATCCGTCGTGTTCCGGATCTGATACATCACCGGACTGCGGAAACTGAAATCCGGGAAGAAACCTGTAACAGGCAAGCGCCCGTCCGAACCCGTCACAAGATCGGTGTCGGCAAATGCTCCGGTTTTGCGGTTCAGCGCATCGCCCGACAGGATCGTTCCATCAAAACTCCCTGCGTCATCGCTGACCTGAAACTCGTATTGGGACAGTTCCACCCGATAGGTGGAAAACGACTTTGAGAGCATCGTGTATAGCGGAAGCGCCAGCGTCACGATCAGATACAGCACGATGACCATCATGCTTCCGCGCATCAGGATGTCGTCGCGGCTGAGCTTGGGTTTGATGATTGGGCCGGGGGGCAAAGTGTTACTGTTGGTAGAAGCGGTACTCATGCCCCGGCCTCCGGTACGTCAAAGGCCATCAGGCGGTCTTCGGGAAGCTCGATCATCATCGTCCGCCCTTCTTCCAGCTCAAGGCGACGTACGGCATTGATCGAGAAATCCGCGATCAGCTCGGATTTGCCGAACCGCTCATTGCTCAGGCGGCACCGCCAGAACGAACCAAGGAACTCCATCTCGGTGATCTGTACTTCGAAGGCGTTTTCCGGGGTGGTAATTGTATCCGGCGCACCGGGAGACCGCGCGCCCTCGCCATGCGGAATGACATCATCGGGTCGGACAGCAGCTATGACGCGGCTTCCTTTCTGATGCGAATGCCGCGTGCATTTCAGCACGGACCCGCCCAGTTCTATCGTCTGAGGGTCACCGGCAACTGCCGACAGCTGGTTCATCTCGCCAATGAAATCGGCGACAAACAAGTTCCTTGGATGGCGGTATATCTCGGTGGGCGATCCCACCTGTTCAATCACCCCATGGTTCATGACCACGATCCGGTCCGCCATGGCCAGCGCCTCTTCCTGGTCATGCGTCACCATCACGGTGGTCACGCCCAGCTTGCGTTGCAACTCTTTGATTTCATGACGCAAATGGACGCGTACTTTTGCATCAAGCGCCGAAAGGGGTTCGTCCAGAAGCAGCAGGCCGGGCTTGGTTGCGATGGCGCGGGCCAGGGCAATCCTTTGCTGCTGCCCACCCGACAACTGTGCCGGATATTTTTTGCCCTGATCCGGCAGGCCGACGAGATTAAGCAACTCATTCACACGTACAGCGATTTCAGATTTGCTGTGGCCTGAGTTTTCCAGGCCGAACGCAATGTTCTTTTCAATGGTGAGGTTCGGAAACAGCGCATAGGACTGAAACACGATCCCGAAATCACGCTCGGACGGGGGCAGGTTGGACACGTCCTTGCCGTCCTGCATGACTGTCCCCTTGGTCTGCAAATCCAGACCGGCGATAGCGCGGAGCAGGGTCGTTTTCCCGCAACCCGACGGGCCCAGAAAACAAACGAATTCGCCATCGTTGATTTCCAGCGAAATATCCTTGAGAGCGAGAAAGCTGCCGAACGCCTTCCACAAGTTCTGGATGCTGAGATACAGTTCACCGGGAGGTGTTTTCTGAAGCACGGGAGAGGTCCTCACATCTGCACCTCGGGCATGGCTGATCCGGGCTGGGCATTGCCAGGTGCGCAGGTCACGTTTTTGGGAAAAAGAGAAGGGCGCGCAGGAGAGGCAAAAGCACCTCTCCTGCTATCGTTTTTATTTCGCTTCCGACTTTCCGTCATAGCGAGACTGCCATTCCTTCAGGATTGCCGCACGATTATTCGCGGCAAACTCAAAATCATTGTCAATCATGGCATCCAGAAGACCCTCTGGGAAGTGCTCAACCGGTTTTGCGATGCCGGGGTAGGCCACAACCGCATAGCCGGTGTTGTACATTTCGTTGGCTTCCTTGGTGACTGTGAAATCAACCAGTTTCTGAGCGGCTTCCAGATTTGCCGTTCCGGCGACAATTGCGGTGGCTTCCATGTCCCAGCCTACGCCTTCGGACGGGACGATAATCTCAAGCGGTGCGCCATCCGCCTTGGACTTGGCACCGCGGAAGGCAAACGAGATACCGATCGGGATTTCGCCCGCTGCCGCCAGCTTGCAGGGTTTGGACCCTGAATGCGTATAGCGCGCAATATTTTCGTGCAGCGCGTCCATGTACTCCCAGCCGCCTTCTTCACCGAACATTTGCAGCCAGCTTGAAACGTCAAGGAACCCGGTGCCTGACGAGTTCGGGTTCGGCATGATAACCTGATCCTTGTACATCGGGTCAGTGAGGTCTTTCCACGAGGTGGGTGGCTTCAGCCCGGCCTTTTCGGCCTCGACCGTGTTGTAGCAGACGGATGCAACCCAGGCATCCATGCCAACCCATGCGGGTGGATTGTCGCCATCGACAAACTTGGGATCCAGGTTCTCGACGCCGGCGGGCGCGTAGGGTTCCAGCATGCCTTCCGATTTGAGAAGTAGCAGCGACGTAGCCGCCAGCCCCCATACGACGTCTGCCTGGGGGTTGTCCCGCTCTGCCAGCAGTTTGGCGGTGATGATCCCGGTCGAGTCGCGAACCCAGTTGATCTTGATGTCAGGATTGCTTTGGTTGAACGTCTCGGCATAGCGGGCCAGATCTTCCGCCTCGACGGCGGTGTACACTGTCAATTCTGTTTCCGATGCCGCAACCGTCGCGGTCATTGCGCTGACGGCCAGAGCGGCAAGAAATGATGTCGTGTGTTTCATTGTTATCCTCTGTTGGTGATTTCTTGACGGGTTCGCCATTCTTGCGCGGCGTTCTATTCAGATTTGTATCAACAGTTTGACAGATAAAAACTTCAAGAAAAATCGATTATATCTTCAACATCATAAGTGCACCCTATGGAAAAGCAGCTGTGGATTGCCGACGGTTGCGATCAATTCCGGCAACGGAGCGGCAGGGCCTAACCGTTTGAAGCCGCTTATTTTGCATACTTTTGGTGCCGTCCAGTATTGTCGCCCCCGTCGCGGGCCAGAGCCTGAACACAGGCGGGATCGGTATTGTTCCTGCGGCGGTCCGACATCCAGCCGGATCTATGATGAAGATCAGTACTTCTTTCATGCGTGTTTCCGGGTTCTGCGTCCGAAATCTGCCCTCAGATTTCGTTATCTCGCCATTGCCAAAACCAAGATGCCAAGCGCCACGATTGTCGCCGCAAGAAGCCTGTTGGATTTGGGCCCTTCGCCAAACCACATGACGCCAATAATCGACGCAAAGATCACGGAACTTTCTCTGAGTGCTGACACCACACCCAAAGGCGCAATCGTCTTGGCATACAGCACCAGTCCGTAGGCCAGTCCGGAAATGACGCCGCCCGCCAGACTTGCCCAGACAAAGCGTCTGGGCAGTGCCACAAGGCGCTGCCATCGGGTCGTGAAGATGAACCCAGCAACAATAATTTCGGCGACGAACAAGGCCGCGATGTATCCCAATGCGTTCTCGGACAGCCGAATGCCGATACCATCCACAATCGAATAGGACGCAATCATCAGGCCCGTGCCAAGTGCTGCCGCTATGGCGATCCAGTTCGTTTGTCTGCCCAACCCAGCAAGTGACAGGCACCCGATACCTGCCGAGATGCAGAGTATGCCGATCCATGCGACCGTCGAAAGAAGCTCTCCGGCAAACAAAATTGCGCCCATCGCGACCAGAACAGGCGTGATCCCGCGAGAGATGGGGTAAACCATCGACAGGTCGCCATGTCTATATGCGGTGTTCAGAAACCAGTAATACCCCCAGTGGATTAGGGTCGAGCCAACGATAAAGGGAAAAGCTGCCCAAACTGGTAACCCGAAGAACGGCAACGCAAACAGCGCAGGGATTGCGTGGCCGAGTGATACCAGCCCCAAAACGATTGCTTTGTCGGGCGCCCCTTTGACAACCGCATTCCAGAGCGCATGCAAAAAGGCAGCGGTCAAAACGATAAGAAGCGCCGAGGTTGTCATTGCGAGCCGAAGGAATGGTTTGGTTTGTTGGCGTGCATCAGAACTCCGACCTCAATGCGCTGATACGCGCGCGCGTTTGGTTTGCCGGCGCAAGTGCGTGGCACGCGACCGACAGAACCGAACCGGAGGTCTGTTCGTCAAGGACAAGCTGGTCCAATGGCAAACTATCGCAACGCAGAAAACCGAATTTGGAGGTTTGGTTCGCTTCGGACCCGATAACCGAACGGTGTTTCATCCAGGTCCATTTCAGCAGGTTGTCATCCAAGATTAGCCGTCCACCTTCGGCCGCTCGCTTTTGGTATCGTACGGGGCTCGCATATAGGCTGTTGCCGACAACCGGGTTCCGGCAAGGTCGATTTCAAAGGTCCCGTCGCGGATGAAATCGGCCGTTACCGGCCGGGGCGCGTCCAGCTGGCAAAGTGCAACGGACGCGCACAGCGTATGGCCATAAGCGGCCGAGCGGACCTCGCCGATTTCGACGCCGTCATACAACACGGCCTCACCACCCCACAGTTGTGCCGAGCCATCATCAAGCACCAGTTGCACGATGCGTGTTTTCAGGTGATCGGGGTCCTCTTTTGCCGCCAGCAGAGCGTCTTTCCCGATAAAGCCGCCGGGCTTTTCGAAATCGACCGCAAAACTCAACCCTGCCTGCAACGGTGTGATATCGGGCGTCAACTCTCGGCTCCAGGCGCGGAAACCCTTTTCCAGGCGCAGCCCTTCCAGCGCGTAGTATCCCGCATCGCGGACGCCAAACTCGGCCCCGGCGCGCATCAGATCCTCGTATACGCCAACGGTGAATTCGACCGGCACCACCAGTTCCCAGCCCAGTTCACCCACATAGGTCATGCGGTTGGCCAGAACCGTGGCATAGCCCAGATCGATTTCCTGATGGGTGGCAAACGGGAAGGCCGCGTTGGACAGGTCGGCCTTGGTCAGTTTCTTCAGAACCGCGCGGGCTTTCGGCCCCATGACCGCCAGAACCGACCAGGCGGCCGTGACATCGGTCAGGAACACGTGGGCATCCGCGTCGAAATTCTTGCGAATCCAGTCCGCATCATGCACCGCCTGGGCCGAGCCGGTGATCAGAAGGAACTCCTGCTCTTTCAGGCGCAGCACTGTCAGGTCGGATTCGTACCCGCCGCGTTCGTTCAGCAGACCTGTGTAGACCGTGCATCCCACCGGGACGTCGACATTTGCCGCGCAAATGCGGTTCAACTGTGCACAGGCATCCCGGCCCTGAACCAACAGCTTCGCGAACGAGCTTTGATCGAAGATCGACACGCCCTCGCGGGTGTTCTTGTGCTCGGCCGCAACTGCGTCATGCCAGTTCTGGCGACCAAAACTGTATTGAATCTCGGGTGCTTCGCCTGCTGGAGCAATGAAATTCACCCGCTCCCAGCCCATCTTTGATCCGAATACAGCATTTTTAGCCGCTAGGCGGTCGTAAAGGGCCGAGCGGCGGAACGGACGCGCGGTGTCCAGCTCGCGATTGGGCCAGGGCATGGCATAGTGAAGCCCCAGCGTTTCCTTGACCCGATCGTGCAGCCACGTCTGGTTGTTGTTGAAGTTTGCGAACCGCCGGATATCGACAGCAAACAAGTCCGAAGTCGGAGCCCCCTCAATAATCCATTCAGCCAAAGCATGCCCCGCCCCACCGGCGCTGGCAATTCCCATCGAGTTGAACCCGGCCCCCACAAAGAAGTTCTTCAGTTCGGGTGCCTCGCCCAGAAGGTAGTTGTTGTCGGGGGTGAAGCTTTCAGGCCCGTTATAGAATTTGCGCACGCCGGCGTCTGCCATCTGCGGAACCCGGATCAGCGCGTTTTCCAGCAGGATTTCAAACTGGTCCCAGTCATCGGGCAGAAGCTGGAAGAAGAACTTGTCGGGGATGCCGTCCATTGCCCATGGCTTGGCTTCGGGTTCGAACCCGCCCATCACCAGACCGCCGGTTTCCTCTTTGAAATAGATATAGCCGTCCGGGTCGCGCAGCACCGGCAGGCCAGGCTTCACGCCTTCGATCTGTTCGGTCACGATGTACATATGCTCGGCCGAATGCAGCGGTACGTTGACGCCGCACATTTTGCCCAGTTGGCGCGCCCACTGACCGCCGCAGTTCACCACAATCTCGGCTTCGATGGTACCATGGTCGGTCACGACACCACTGACTGCTCCGTCTTTGGTCAGAAAATCGGTCACCTTGATGCCTTCTATGACTTTGGCGCCGCCCACGCGCGCGCCCTTGGCCAGCGACTGTGTCAGATCGGTCGGGTTGGCCTTGCCGTCGCCGGGCATCCACAGCCCACCCTTGACGTCATCCACCTGCATCACAGGCCATTTATCCTGCGCCTCCTGCGGGGTGATGACCTGTACCTCGACCCCCTGCGCGCGGGCTGCGGCCGCCGTGCGCAGCAGCATTGTCATGCGGTCCTCCGTGCGTGCCACGGTAACGGAACCGCATTCCATCCAACCCGTGGCCAGCCCGGTCTCGGCCTCAAGTTGAGAATACAGCTCGGTCGAATAGCGGATCAAATTGGTCATGGCAGGCTGGCTGCGCAACTGACCGACCAGACCCGCCGCGTGCCAGGTGGTGCCGCAGCTCAGCTGTCCCTGTTCCAACAGCACCACATCACGATGCCCCATCTTCGTCAGGTGATACGCGACCGAGCAGCCAACAATACCACCTCCCACAATGACAGTTTGCGCGCTGTGCGGAAGTTGGGTGCTGGCCATTGCCTTGCTCCGTGCAGAAGGAATCGGGTCAGCACTCACCTTATCGATGTTTTGCAAAACTTTGCAAATATTTTCTTTTATTTGCGTTATACCCGCACAATATCCATTGGGTGGGTTTCCAGCGCTTCGGAAATGTCCTTGGGCAGTTCACCGTCAACAACAAGGGTCACGTCAAAGGGCAAAGCTTTCATGGCGATCTGCCCAACCACCCCGAACTTGCTGCTGTCCGCCAAAAGGAAAGGGTGCTGTGCCCGTTCCATCATCATGTGGCGCAAGTTGGCGCCTTCCAGCGAGAAATAGGTGAGCAAGGCCCGCGCGCTGATCCCGCCAACCCCGACCAGTGCGTATTCCGCGTTATATCTGGAAAGGTGTTCCAGCGTATCCAGACTCATTGTTGCATTCTCGGAAAAATCCAGCCGTCCGCCCAGCAATGTGATCTCCGCCGCTGCAGGTGTCAGAACCGAGGCAATTGTTAAGTCATTTGTGTATATCGTTAATTCACGGCGGGTGGCCGCTAAAGCCTGAGCTGCGGCAAGCGTCGTCGACCCATTGTCAATGATCACGCTGGCCCCGTCCGGGATCGCGCTGGCGACATAGGCACCAATACGCTCCTTGCCCGCACGGTTGGTTTGGGTGCGGTCAGTCATAGGAGGTTCATGCCTGTGCACTCTGGTTGCCCCGCCACGCACCTGGTTGAGCTTGTTTTCCTGGGCCAACTGCTCGATATCCTTGCGCACGGTTTCCCGTGATACGCCAAGCCGTTCAGTCAGAGAACGAATAGAAACCGCAGGCTGGCGCGAAACTTCTTCGAGAATGATTGCATGACGTTCGGATGGCAGCACGAGAGACCCTCAATGATCGCATGGGGCTACAGAATGCCAAATTTCGCAAAAAAATCCAGCCGGGAGTTGCAAAAGCGACTGCGCGATTTGTTAAAGGGCTTCGGGGCGCGGCGTTCGTGGATCCCGGATAGCTCTCTGCTGTTCATCGAAACGTGTCGCGATAAGCCAAACGTTCTTTCGCTGTCAAAGCAGTGCCCAGCCAGCCGCGCGGCCGCAAGAGCGGACGGTCCCCGCCAATACGTTTCGTGCGCAATTGGGCGGTCTGACTTTCCTCAATTCAGGGAAAGCGTGCTGTTCAGGTGTTTCAAATACCCGAAATCAATGCGCTCGCTGCTCCAACAAATCCAGCGCCGGCCACGACGCTTGCGAGTACAATACAAAAAACTTCTAATGCGCTGAGTTTCATTTTTCTGCCCTGCCCAAATGCCCCGCTCGACTTAAAGCATCTCATGAGTTTCAAAAAGAGGGCCGTGATTGACGTGGCGGAATGCTGCTACAAGCGCGGCGTGTTTTCGCTCAGCAGTGAGTTTTGGTCGTTCAGATCGGATACCGCGCGGGTGTCAGAAGCTTGATTTCTAGGTGGCGCGCGCGGCACGGCCGTGCGCCCGAGTTGACCGATTCCGGCGTAGTTTTGTGACGCAATTTGCCCCCTGGAATCATGGTCCGGAGCGACGGGCTGGCTCAACCTTGATTCAAGTGATTGATTTTAATGGTAGCGGAGGTCCGTCTTGGACACAAACCCCACACATTAACACTCTGTAAAATATGGGTGCCGTGACCTTCAAGGGGTAAGCCGAATGGTCAATTGTCGTAGCGGTGCCCTGACTGGCGAATTCGATCAAAAGAAATTGGCCTTCACCGGGGTGCTCTGCGTTGAAGGCTGTCGCTATTGCGGCAAGGGGAACGTCTTACATAGCCTCCAAGGTATGCTGGAGGCCATTTCGAATGTGATCTTCCAACAGCCTCTTCGCCGTGTCGGCGTCTCTGGCCAGCGCGGCATCGAACATGCCCTTGTGCTCCTTGACCGCCTCTTCGCCGCGATAAGTCAGCACAAGCATCTGATACCGCAAGTACTTGTCGTAGATGATGGAGTGCAGAGACAGAAGGTTTTTGGAGTTGCAGGCCGCGATCATCGCTTGGTGAAACTCCCAATCATATCGTTTCCAGGTTTCTTTCTCCGACTCGTCGCCCTTGAGAAGCTGCTGTTCCATCAGGTGCAGTTTGTGGTGTGCGGCAACGAGGTTGCCTTCCCAATCCGTGTCGCCATTCGCAATGGACAATTCCAACGCGTGGCATTCCAACAGGACCCGTAGCTCTGAAATCTCGGTCAGGTCTTCTCGTGAAACTGGTGTGACCAGGAAACCCCGTTGCTCGGGAGCTTCGACAAATCCGTCGCTGGCGAGCCTGTTCAGCGTTTCACGAAGTGTCGAAAGGCTTGCCGAGTAGCGTTCCTTCAAGGCGTCCAGCTTCAGTTTGGAGCCGGGTTGCAGCTCCCCGAAGATGATATCCCGCTTGATGCGCTGATAGGTGCTTGCACCTATCGTAGACGGCTGTTTCGCCATGCGTTTCACCCGATATTATCAGTTTCCTCGTTCACTTAGCATTTTTCGGAGACATCAACAATCCAAACTGATATATGGTAAAAATAAAAATATCATACATTATTGCGGAATCGCGAAAACCCCAATACGGTCGTGGCCAAGTTGGGCAAAGCAGCTCGATCGCTATCATCGGTTTCGGGATTTTCCGGACCCTCCGGAAGGAAGCAAAGTGTCTAAGAACTTTCGCATTGCCATTGTCGGCATTGGTCTTGTTGGGCGCCGCCATGCGGACGCTATCCGAGCGTTGCGCCATGTTGATCTTGTAGCGGTGGTCGACCCCAGTGACGGAGGTCGTGCCTACGCCGTTGAGCACGGGGTCGCGTGTTACGAGACGTTGGAGGAAATGTTTGCAAACCAGACGCCGGACGGAGCTGTGCTTGCGACGCCCACTACGCTTCATGTTGATCAAGGCCTAACCTGTGTTCGACATGGCTGTCCCGTTCTTGTCGAAAAACCGATCGCCGTAGAAGCCACCGCTGCACTTGAGCTTGTTCAAGCAGCGGAGAAGGCCAATGTGCCTCTGATGGTCGGACATCATCGTCGGCACAATCCTCTGATCCGGTCGGCTAAGGAAGCCATTGTCGATGGGAAGATTGGAGATGTGCGCGCTGTCCATGCGAATTGCTGGTTCTATAAGCCTGACGAGTATTTTGATGCTGCGCCCTGGAGAAAGAAACCCGGTGCAGGGCCCATCTCGGTCAATCTTGTCCACGATGTGGATCTGCTGCGGTACCTGGCCGGAGAAGTCATGACCGTACAGGCTCAGTCGGCTGCATCGCAGCGGGGATACGACAACGAAGATGTTGCCGGTGCTCTGTTGACGTTCGAAAGCGGGGCGATAGGGACGATAAGTGTGTCCGACAGCATCGTAGCTCCATGGAGCTGGGAGATGACGTCTCAGGAATATCCAATCTATCCTTCAACCACTGAGAGTAGCTACATGATAGGTGGATCTCATGGTTCGTTGTCCGTTCCTGATCTTCGATTGTGGAGTTACCAGAGTGAGCAAAGGGACTGGTGGACGCCTATCTCATCAACCGCGCTGAAGAAGGGTGCGTCTGATCCTCTGGTCAATCAGCTTAGGCATTTTGTTGAAGTAGCTTTGCACAAAGCAGAGCCGATTGTGTCTGGATGGGAAGGTTTCAGAACGCTTCAAGTTATTGAAGCTATTCAGAATTCCTGCAGAACAGGTGAGACGGTCAGGATCAAAAACCTACAAAAAACACCAAAGGTAGATATGACGGCTGCATAAAAATATCAGATATTTTATAAAAAATCTTGCAAAACGTCAAAAATAGGTCAAAACTCTGAATCGCAAAAAAGAAGCATCATGATGTCTCAGGGAGGAGCAAAGTGATTACCAAACTTACCCGCCGGGCTGCTGTATCAGCCCTGGTTGCAACCGGTGTTCTGTTTAGCGCAACAAGTGGTGTGCTGGCGGAAGACAAAGTGCAACTTCGCCTCGCAACATCAGGATCGGAGACCGACCAGCGCTCGGTCGCTATGGCCGAGGTTTTCGCGCCTATGGTCGCTGATTTCGCAAGCTATGAGCCCAGCTATAATGGCACGATCTTCGCCCAAGGCACCGAGCTGGACGCCATCAGCCGGGGCAACCTGGAAATGTCGATCACCTCGGCGCAGGAACTGGCACAGTTCTTCCCCGAGTTTTCGATCTTTACCGCCGGCTATGTCCATCAGGACGCCGCGCATCAGGTTGCCGTCTTCAACGATCCCTTGATGGACGCGTTCAAACAAAAGGCCGAAGAGGAGCTGGGCGTCAAACTGCTGTCGGTCATGTATCTGGGCCGTCGCCAGGTGAACCTGCGCCAGCCCAAGGATGAATTGACGGTCACGACGCCAGCAGATTTGGAAGGTGTGAACCTGCGGATGCCGGGCACGGATGCGTGGCAGTTCCTTGGCAAAGCGCTGGGTGCCGCCCCGACACCAATGGCCTTCTCCGAAGTCTATACCGCGCTGTCGACCGGTGCCGTTGACGGTCAGGATAACCCATTGCCGACTGTGGTTGATGCCAAATTCTACGAAGTGACCAATCAGATCATCCTGACATCGCATCTGGTCGACCTGAACTATATCGCCATCGGCAAAGAGGTTTGGGACGGGCTGACACCGGAACAGCAAGCCAAGGTTCAGGAAGCTGCGGATGCAGCGGCTGAATCCGGTCGCCAGAAGCAGCTTCAGAAAGAAGAGGACCTTGTCAGCTTCCTCAAGGAGCAGGGCATGGAGGTCTACGAGCCCGACCTCGCGGCGTTCCGTGATCAGGTGCAGTCGATGTATCTCGAAAGCGAATTTGCCGGATCATGGCCGGACGGTGTTCTCGAGCAGATCAACGCTCTGGGCAACTAAGCCCATCTACACAAGGGAGGGAGAACCACAATGAAAGGCTTCACAAAGGGGTTCTCCCGACTGACCGAAGCGATTGCCGGCGGGATGCTGGCGGCAATCTTCCTAATCTTCCTTCTGCAAATTCTCTTGCGGTATTTCTTTACCCCCGCCGGTTGGACGCTTGAACTGATCGGCATCCTCTGGGTCTGGGTGATCTTTTTTAGCTGCTCGTTCATCGTGCGCGAGAGAGATCACGTGAAGTTCGACATCATCTACCTTTCGGTGCCGATGCGCGTTCGTCAGGTCTTTGCGATGCTGGCGGCCGCGGCGATTGTGGTCGGGATGCTCTACAGTTTCCTGCCGACGTGGGACTACATCGACTGGATGAAAATCCGCAAAACCTCGACTGTGCGCAATCCGTTCTCGGGTGAGAAGATACCACTGCGCACCGTGTTCTCAATCTATGCGGTGTTCATGCTGGTCGTAGCTGCGCGGTATGGGTGGTTGTTCTTTGACATCCTGCGAAATGGCCCACCAAAAACCGAGCTGGAACTGGTCGTTGGGTACAACGTGGTTGACGATCATCCCCGTGTCGACGGTGAAGACGACGAGGAAGCAGGCAAATGAGCTTTGAACTTCTTTCCTGCCTGCTCGCGCTCTTTCTTCTGGCAGGCATCGGGACACCTATCGGCTATTCCATCCTTTTGGCCTCATTGGTTTATCTGGGCACGGCCGGATTGGACGTCGCACTCGCGGGCGAGAAAATCCTGCAAGGCTTCTACAAAAGCACGATCCTGCTTGCCGTGCCTTTGTTCATCGTCGCCGCCAATATCATGAACGCGGGGTCGATCACCGACCGCTTGCTGAACTTCTGCGTAGCCGCTGTCGGTCGTTTCAAGGGCGGCCTCGGGCACGTCAACGTGGTAGCGTCCCTGATCTTTTCCGGTATGTCCGGCTCGGCTGTCGCGGATGCCGCGGGGATCGGCAAAATCATCATTGAGATGATGACCAAGGATGGCCGCTACAGCCGAGGTTATGCTGCTGCTATTACCGCGGCGTCGGCGACGATTGGCCCGATCATTCCGCCCTCGATCCCAATGGTTTTGTACGCGCTCGTTTCCAAGGCCTCCATCGGATCTCTGTTCTTAGCCGGTATTCTGCCGGGCCTGATCATGGGCGTCGTCCTCATGGCAATGAACTATTACCTGGCCGGAAAGCGGAACTTTGCATTGGAAGAACCTGTTCCTCTGCGCGAATTGCCGGCTAAAACCGCCAACGCGTTTCCGGCACTGCTGATGCCTGCAATCCTGCTGTACGGTATATATGGCGGCGTCACCACTCCGACCGAAGCCGCCGCAGTTGCTGCATTCTACGCTCTGCTACTGGCAGCGTTGTTCTACCGCGCGCTGACCTTCCGTGGCCTTTATCAAGTGTTCGTCGACAGCGCGCGCTCCTCCGCCGCCGTCGGGGTGGTCATTGGTGGCGCGTTCATTCTGAACTTCATCGTCATTCAGGAACAGATTCCACAGTCGATCTCGGCACTGCTGGAGGGTTCGGATGTTAGCCCGATTGTATTCCTGATCCTCGTAAACCTGCTGATCCTCGCGCTGGGATGCGTGTTAGACGCAACAACGATCATCCTGGTGATCGTGCCCCTGTTCATTCCAACCTGCGAAGCGCTCGGGATTGATCTGGTGCATTTCGGAGTGCTGGTCGTCGTGAACTCAATGATCGGTTTGATCACGCCGCCCTATGGCATTCTACTCTTTGTGATCAACGCCGTGACGGACATTCCGCTGCGCGAAATCATCTCCGAAATCTGGGCCTTCCTCGCGGTTCTCATCTTCGCCTTGGTGATAATGATGCTGATGCCGGATCTGGTCCTGTGGTTGCCGCGTATGTTTGGATATCAGGGATAATGTGCCTGTCGGTTTCGACAACGTCGATCCCCGGTGATCTGGCTGAAAAGCTGAGTGCTATCGCTGACGCGGGATTCGGGGGTGTCGAATTACACGAACCGGATTTGACCGCTTTTGACGGACCGCCATCGCAAGTCCGCAAGATTGCATCGGACCTCTGCCTGAAGATATGCCTGTTACAACCCTTCCATAATCTTGAAGGCCAGCCCGAAGCCGGACGTGAGCGCGCCTTTGATCGACTGAAGCGCAAACTCGACCTGATGAGCGAGCTGGGAACGGAATTGCTGCTTATCGGGTCTGCCTTCGAGGTCGATGTCGCTGCGACCGAAGAACAGGTAATCGCAGATCTTGGCGAGGCGGCCCAAATCGCTAAAGAAATGGGGATGCGTCTGGCCTATATGGGCTTGCCATGGTCGGATCTTATTCACTCGGATGAACAGGCGTTAGGCGTCGTTGATGCTGTCGACAGCCCTAATCTGGGGTTGGCTTTGAATTCCTTCTTCTCGCTTGCCGACGGATCCAAACCAGCCCGCCTTCGGGACATTCCCGGAGAGCGGCTGTTCCATGTGCAACTGTCCGATGCACCCCGGCTTGAGATGGATATACGTCGGCTCAAGCGGCACTTTGGGCTTCTGCCGGGGCTTGGGTCGCTGAACCTTGCGGGCTTCGTTCGCGTGTTGTCTCGCGCCGGATACAAAGGGCCTTGGTCGGTTGCACGCGTCAACGAAGCAGCTCCTCAACCCGGTGGCCGAACACTGGCCCGAGACAGCTACAGGTCGCTGGTGAACCTCCTGGATGAGGTATCCCGGACCGAGCCGGGAACCGATTTCGGCATCCCGGACCTGCCGGAACGCGTCTATGCGTCAGGCTTCGAATTTGTCGAATTTACAGCCGACGAAACAAGCGGCGCGCAGCTGGCAGATATGTTGTCAGCAATGTGTTTTCGAATGGAGCGAAAACACGTATCCAAGTCCGTCGAGCTGTGGCGGCAGGGCGCGATAAACATCGTTGTGAATACCGAAAAGGAAGGATTTGCCCATTCGGCGTTCCTGGGTCACGGCCCCTCCGTTTGTGACATGGGGTTGCGTGTCAAAGATGCGGATCAGACGGTTCAGCGGGCGACCGCGTTGGGCGCGCCGAATTTCTCACAACCGGTGGGAACAGGGGAACTGGATATCCCGGCCATTCGGGGCGTTGGTGGCAACGTCGTTCATTTCATCGATGAGAAATCCGATCTCCATCGGGTATGGGACATTGAGTTCGAGCCGGTTGCGAAAACCAAAGCCACCCAACCTGCCGGTCTGCGTCGTATCGACCATCTGGCCCAGACGATGCGTCACGATGAGATGCAAAGCTGGCTACTCTACTACATTTCGACTTTCGAGATGGCAAAATCCCCTATCGTGAACGTCGCCGACCCGTCTGGTGTCGTGCAAAGCCAGGCTATCGAAAGTCCCGAAGGCGAAGTGCGCTTAAACCTGAATGGGGCAGTTGGGCGTCGAACACTGGCGGCGTCATTCCTTGAAGATGGCTTTGGGGCTGGTGTTCAGCACATTGCCTTCCAGTCGGATGATATTTTTGAAACTTCAGCCCAGTTGCTCAAGTCTGGCTTTCCCAGCCTGTCCATCCCGGAGAACTACTACGCTGATCTGCAAGCGACATTCGGATTGGATGATGATTTGGTCGCCCAATTGCGCAGGGGGAGTATTCTCTACGATCGGGCGGCGGGTGCTGAGTATTTTCAGATATACAGCCGCCCCATCTTTAACGGCTTCTTCTTCGAAATTGTTGAACGCCATATGGGCTATGCCGGTTATGGCGCGCGCAATGCACCCATTCGCCTCGCCGCGCAAAGCAAAACCCAGCCGGTGAAAGAGGTGCAGACGCAATGACCGCGCAGACGACAGACGATGAGCGCGCCGTTCGCCAATGGTGGCGTACCTCCATCATCGACATGAAACCTGGACAGATCTCTTTTCGTGGCAACGCCATAGAGGACCTGATCGGAAACGTATCTTTCCCGCAGATGATCTGGCTTATGGTGCGGGGCGATCTACCCAGCGACGCGCAAGCGCGCCTGTTCGAAGCCGCTTTGGTCGCAGGCGTGGATCACGGCCCACAGGCTCCCTCAATCGCGGCTGCGCGTATGGCCGCCACCTGCGGGGTAGGTCTCAATAACGCGATGGCGACTGCGGTGAACATGCTGGGCGACGTGCACGGCGGGGCAGGAGAGCAGTGTGCAGAGCTGTACTATGATATCGCAGCTCGCATGGATTTCGGAGCATCGTTGAATGACGCAGTGAAGGACGGTCTGGACAGCTGGCGCGAGACCTATGGCAAGATCGTCTCGGGCTTTGGTCACAGGTTTCACAAACCTGTCGATCCACGCGCACCCCGATTGATGCAACTTGTTCGAGATGCGGCGGCAGAAGGCACAGTTTCTGGCCGGTTTGCCGATATCGGAGAAGAGGTTCAAGCCGAACTCGGTCGTCAACGAGGCGGTCGGCCAATTGCCATGAATATTGACGGCGCGACAGCTGTGATCTTCTGCGAACTTGGCTTTCCTGCGCCCTTGTCGCGAGGGCTGTTCTGCCTGTCCCGCTCGGTCGGAATACTCGCCCACGCTTGGGAACAGATGAACCAGGGTGGCCGCAACAAAGGGCCGATTCCCCCTAATTACTTACCCCTCTACGAAGACAGGAATGATGAAACGTGAGACATCGAAATCCTTCCGGGTCGGCCTTATCGGCTGTGGTCGTATCAGCGATATTTATCTAAAAACACTATCCAAATTCTCAAACGTTGAGGTCGTGGCTTGCGCAAGCCTTGACCCTTCGGAAAGCCGCACCAAGGCAGATCAATACGGTATCGCCAAGGCCTGTGCGCCAGATGGGGTGTTTGACGATCCGACGATTGACTGCGTTCTGAATCTGACAATTCCGGCGGCGCATGCCGAAATCAGCCTGCGTGCGTTGGAGGCGGGCAAGCACGTCTATTCCGAGAAGCCGCTGGTTATGGATCGAACGGATGGTAAGACGATTCTGCACATGGCCTCTGAAAAGGGGCTACTGGTCGGTTGCGCACCCGACACATTTCTGGGCGGTCGTTGGCAAACCGTTGGGCGCTTGATCGATGAGGGTGCCATTGGCAAACCGACAGGGGTTTTTGCCCATGTCGGTACCCACGGGACGGAACGCCACCATCCCAACCCGGATTTCTACTACCAGGCCGGTGGCGGGCCCTTGCTGGACCTTGGGCCATATTACCTGACCGCCATGGTTTGCTGCCTTGGTCCGGTTGACCGGGTCGCCGGAATGGCTCGGCGCACGTTCGACAAAAGGATGATCGAAAACGGCCCTCGCAACGGTGAATGGATGGATGTCGAGGTCGACACGCATTCCCTAAGCCTGCTGCAGTTCTCTTCCGGGGCTATAGGGTCGATGACCATGAGCTTTGACGTCTGGGATAGCGAAACGCCGCGGTTCGAGATCTACGGTGAAAAAGGCACCATCAGCATCCCAGACCCTGACCCGGTACATGGTGCCAACATCTTTCAGGGGGATGTCTGGCTGAAAACGCGGGAGACCTCGCGCTGGTCTCATCAGCCGCGCCCATCCGGTCGCGAAGGCTGGCAGGTGGTCGTCAACAAACACGGGTTCAATGAGGACAGCCGTGGTCTCGGCCTTTTGGATCTGGCTCTGGCGGCGCAAGAAGGACGCCAACCCCGTGCAAGTGGAGCGCTCGCCTACCACGTTTTCGAGGTCATGGACGCGATCGAACGGGCACCAAAATTTGGCGCCTATCAGACGATAGAAAGCCGTTGCGCGGCTCCGGAGCCTTTGCCGGTCGATTTCCTTAACGATGAGAGGAAGGAATTGGTTCATGCCGATTGAGACACTCGACTTTGCTCAGCCATTCTTTCGCGTCCAGCACATAACTGACGAGCGCAGAATTTCTATCGAGGGTCGCGCCATCGTCCTTAACCTTGGGGGGCGAAATCTCTCTGTCGAGGATCAGACCATTGCACCGCTTTCCTCTGTGATCGTGCAAGACAGCACGCTTAGCGGCGTGGAACGTGCAGTCATTGTCCACGATTTCGACGCCCATGCCGATGACAACGAGTTGTTCGCATGGGTGAAAGATACATGGCCATCTGCTTTTGATGTTCGCCAAGAGGAGCGTTTACGCGGTGTCAGCCACTACATGTCGCCAAAGGTCTTTGTGGGTAACGTTGGGCTGACCATGTACCATTCCGGCTCGGTGCCGCTGAATGTCGGATTGCACAAGGATCATCCGTTCTGCCCGGTACCGGGGTTTCGCGAAGTGCATACACAAATCGTAGGCTTTGGGAAAATGCAGCAATGCCGTGAGCGGGATGTTGAATCCCTTTACCTCGAAGAATTCATGGCCCCCGGCACGACGCACAAACCGATGTATGACGCCGAAGGCAACTATCCCTGGCATCAGTACGAGACGATTACCCCCAGCATTTTCATGGCGGTGGAAATGCTGCCGGAAGGCGTACGGGTCCCGGAAATGGAGATTCAGAATGGCTGAGAGACTTTTTTCCGAAGACCTGAACTTTGACGGACCTTTCCCCCGATTGTCTCGCCGTTTGCGGCTGGGTGTTGTTGGCGGCGGACGTATCTCTGTCACGCAGGCAACGGCCGCGCGGATGACCGACCGGTGGGAGGTCGTCGCAGGGGCGCTCAGTTCTGACGCCATGCGAAGCAAGGCGCGCGGGGCCGAGTGGTTCCTGCCGGCCGACCGGTGCTATGCGTCCTTCGACGAGATGGCAAAGGCCGAGGCGGCACGCCCGGATGGCGTAGATGCCGTCATGATCACCACCCCGAACCACGTTCATTTCGAAGCGGCCAAAGCCTTTCTGGAGGCGGGCATTGACGTGCTGTGCGATAAGCCCCTGACCAACGAAGTCGCGGAGGCCGAAGGGATTGAGGAGATTACCGCGCGCACGGGACACATCTTTGCTGTCGGCTATGCGATGTCATGTTTTCCAGTAATCCGTCAGGCCAAACAAATCGTGGCGGAAGGCGGCATCGGTAAAATCAACCAAATCCACGTCGAGTTCATGCAAGACTGGATGACGCCCGATGATGTGGCTGATGCGCCCCACGTCAAATGGCGGCTGGACCCAAAGATTTCTGGTCCGACCAGCTGTGTCGGCGATATCGGCACCCATGCCGCGCATCTCGCCAGTTTTGTCTCGGGCCTGCCCTTGACCGACCTACGGGCTGAGTTTCATGTCTGCGGCGCGCCAAAGCCTTTGGAAGACACAGCATTCATGTTCACCCGCTATCAAAACGAGGTTCCGGGAACCCTGATGGCGACACGCCTTGCCCCCGGGAATCGGGGAGGGTTGCGGTTGCGCATATTCGGGAACGAAGGAGGTCTCGAGTGGGACCTGGAGAATTCGGAACAGCTGAAGTTCAATCGGTTCGGTGAGCCGGATCGTATCATCAGCCGAGGTCACGGGCATGGCATCGGCCCCGGCGCAGAACGTCTAATCCGGACCGCGCGCGGCTTCCCAGAAGGGATTATCGAAGCCTGGGCCAACCTCTATACGGAATTTGCCATGGCCGTAGCCGCGCGTCGGGATGGCGTTACCGTTCCGGATGATTGGCTTACTTATCCCAGTGTCGAACAAGGTGCAGATGGCGTCCGGTTTATTGAAGCCTCCGTGCGCTCTCACCAGTCCGGAGGTGACTGGGTCACTCTCTAAGGCGCTGCCAACAAGAATGAAAAACACGCCCGGGCAGTTGCCCGGGCGCTTTCATTTCCTGCTCAGTATTTAAAGTTGATATTTTAAAAAATATCAGATATTTTTTATTACGTGTGATGAATTTGAGATTCGCAGACACGTGGAGCTGCCGTTCATGGTGAAACCCGAAGAGGCTGGCGCAAGCCCCTCTCTCTATTCCTTGGCGCATCTGACGCTGATTGGCTGTACGCCGCCCGAGTTGGTCTATATCGCAGCGCGGGCCGGTTACGATGCCGTCAGCCCCCGCTTCATTCCGATGCATGTGCCCGGGGAATTCACTCAATCTCCAATCGACAAGGCACAGGTGCATGCCACCAAAACTGCTCTCTCTACCACTGGCTTGAAAGTCCTCGATGTCGAACTTGCGCGCATCACAGAAGATGTCGATCCGCGCAGTTTTGAGCCTTCTCTTGAGATCGGTGGGGAATTGGGTGCCAAGCGCATGATCATGAGCGCGTGGACCAATACCCGCGATGATCGTGACTTCCTGATCGACGTCTATTCGGAAACCTGCGAACTGGCGGCACCCTACGGGCTAACAGTGGACCTGGAGTTCCCAAGCTTTTCCCGCCTTCGTACTCTGGATGAGGCGCTTGACATTGTCCGCGCCTCCGATCAGCCGAATGGCGGTATTCTGGTTGATACGCTTTATCTGCATCTCAGCCGCGTGGATTTGGGAGAGTTGCTACACGTCCCCTCGGACCTGTTTCACTTCCTGCATATCTCTGATTGCCTGCCCGGCATCGCCGATACGCGTGAGGGCATGATCCAACTGGCCCGCGATGCGCGGCTATATCCCGGTGAGGGATGGATCGATTTCACCGGCATCATCGAACGGATGCCGCCCGTCGACTATTCCATCGAACTGCCCAACCAAAGCCGCGTTGCCGAGTTGGGATATGAAGAACACGCGCGTCGCTGTCTCAGCCACGCCAAGCGAACATTTGGCGAGGCGCGGTCACAGCGTCGTATGCCCGATGCTACAATTCCAAAACACCAAGAGGATCATCATGGGCAAAGAGCTCACTGAAAACGACCGCAACATGGCGGCAGATATGCTGGCACGCGCCCGCGCTGCCATGGCCGAGATCGAGGATTGGGATCAGGACAGGCTGGACCGCCTGTCTCAGGCCATCGCGTGGTATGCAGGTAATGAGAAAACCTTCACGCGTCTGGCTCAACAAGGCGTGGATGAGAGCGGTATCGGAGATCGCGAAGGCCGCCCAGCGAAGCGCTTCAAGATTCACATGGTGCTGCGAGATGTCTTGCGCACACCCTCGACCGGCATCGTCGAGGTTGATGAGGAAAAAGGTCTGGTGAAATATGCCAAACCTGCTGGCGTCATCGCATCCCTGATCCCAATGACTAACCCAGCGATGACACCACCGGTGACCGGCGTTTCCGCCGCCAACGCCCGGAATGCCGTCATTTTCAGCCCGCACCCGCGAACCGCTCATACGACCTTCGAAATGGTCGAGGTTATGCGTGCAGCTTGTCGTGCTGCCGGTGCCCCCGAGGACTTGTTTCAATCCATTCGCAAACCCTCGATCCCATTGACGCAACATCTGATGGAGATCTGCGACTTGACTTTGGCGACGGGCGGCAAACCCATGGTCAAAGCGGCGTACAGTTCAGGGCGTCCAGCCTATGGTGTCGGCGCAGGCAATTCATCCATTGTCATTGATGAGACTGCCGATCTGGATGTCGCTGCGCAGAATACCCGTATTTCAAAGACCTCCGACTTTGGGTCGGGCTGCTCGGCCGACGGCAACATCATCATCCAGCGCTCAGTTTACGACGATATGGTCAAGGCGCTTCAAGCCGAGGGAGGCTACCTGTGTTCGGATGAAGAGAAGGCCATGCTCGAAGCGGCCATGTGGGATGAAAAGGGAAACCGTACGTTTCCGACCATTGCCTGTCCGCCGCAGCAAACGGCCAAGGTCGCCGGTTTTAGCATCCCCGAAGATCGCAAGTTTCTGATGGTTGAAAATCAGGGGCAAATCGGGCCGCAGCACAAGTTCTCCAAGGAAAAACTGACCACGCTGATGGCGCTTTATCACTTCGAAACGTTCGATGATGCGCTGGAAACGGTCAGCCAGATCTACAACACCGGGGGCAAGGGCCATTCCTGCGGCATCTACAGCCACAATGACGATCACATCGACCGGTTGGCGCGTCTGGCTCCGGTCAGCCGTATGATGGTGCGACAGCCTCAATCCAAGGCCAATGCGGGTGCCTGGACAAATGGCATGCCTATGACCAGCAGCCTGGGCTGCGGCATCTGGGGCGGCAACATCACCAACGAAAACGTCACCATGAAACACATGATGAACTACACCTGGGTCAGTCGTCCGATCCCTGAGGATCGCCCCTCGGAGCCGGACCTGTTCGGTGAGTTCTACGGACAGGAGGTCGCGTGATGGACGGAGCGAAACTGGACGGCAAAACCGTTGCCGAACATATCGTTGACTTTCTCGAACGCCGTGAGGTCAAGCACGTTTTCGGCCTGTGCGGGCACACGAACATTGCGGTTCTGGCTGCGCTGGCGGAAAGTCCCATCGATTTCGTCACAGTAAGACACGAACAAATCGCCAGCCACGCGGCGGATGCATATGCCCGCGTGACGGGCAAGGCCTCGGTGGTGCTGTCCCATCTCTCCCCGGGGCTGACCAATTGCGCCACCGGGGTCGCCAACGCCGCACTGGACTGTATCCCGATGGTCGTGATCGCGGGTGACATTCCCACGCATTACTACGGTAAACACCCGCATCAGGAGGTGAACCTGCACGCGGACGCAGCCCAATGGGAGATATATCGACCTTTCGTAAAACGCGCCTGGCGGGTCGACCGCGCAGATTTAATGGCCGAGATTCTTGAAAAGGCGTTCCATCTGGCTGAAAGCGGCCAGCCCGGGCCGGTACTGGTCAATGTCCCCATGGACATCTTTTCAGAGGTGATCCCCTCGGACAGTTTCGACCGTATTCGCGACAACACGCGCGCGCTCAAGAAACCGTCGATTGACGACGAGACAGCGCGAGAGATTGTCGAAGCGTTGGCTAAAGCCGAAAACCCAGTCGCTTATGTCGGAGGTGGTATTCTTCTGGCACAGGCCAGCGAGGAGTTGCGAGAATTTGTTGAACATATGGGGTTGCCAGTCGCGCATTCCCTGATGGGTAAAGGCGCGTTGCGGGACGACCACCCGCTTGTGCTGGGAATGACCGGGTTTTGGGGCACCGAATTGGTCAACCAGTCCTGCTTGAATGCGGACTACATCTTTGCCGTGGGAACACGGTTCAAAGAGGCTGATTGTTCAAGTTGGTACCCTGGCTACACGTTCAACATTCCCGGATCGAAGGTCATTCATATCGACATTGAGCCGCAGGAGATCGGTCGGAACTATCCCACCGAGATCGGTGTCGTTGCTGAAGCCAAGGCCGCATTGCGCGTCCTCAACCGGGTCGCCCGCGAGATGTATCCGGACGGCTTCAAGCGCCCCGCGCTGGAGCATAAGATCGCAGACTTCCGGACAGACTTTAAAGCGCGCAACGCGGAAATGGCGACCTCATCGGCCTTTCCAATGATGCCCGAGCGTATTCTGGCAGATACCCGCAAGGCACTGCCCGAGGATGCCATCATCACCACGGACGTTGGGTGGAACAAGAACGGTGTCGGGCAACAGTTCGACATTTTGACGCCGGGTTCAATCCTGACCCCGGGCGGGTTCGCGACGATGGGATTCGGCCCTCCGGGCGCGATCGGCGCGAAACTGGCGGCACCTGATCGTGTGGTGATCAGCCTTGTTGGCGATGGTGGTTTCGGCCAAAACCCGTCGATGCTGGCAACGGCCGTCGAACTCGATCTGGGCATTATCTGGCTGGTCATGAACAACAATGCCTTCGGAACAATAGCAGGTCTGCAAAAGGCGCATTACGGTCTGACCTATGGAACCACGTTCCCCGGATCAGCCGCCGCACCCGCAAACGGACCGGGCTATGCCGACATAGCGCGAGCCTACGGCGCGGAAGGGCACAGACTCAGCGCTGCTGACGAGTTGTTGCCTGCATTGGAAGCGGCAATCGCCAGCGGCAAACCAACCGTGCTGGATGTGCCAATGATCAACAACCCGACACCAACGACCGGTCATTGGAACATCCTGGACATTTATTCGCCGGACAAGGATGTTTCTCACGTCGCGACCTGACGATACTGAGCGCGGTAAGCCGCGCCAGTTTTTTTCTTTCAATAGGCCCAAGTCAACCAACCCTTCTGAGAGCGTGCAGTGGCTCAAGAAGATCTAACTGGGTTTACAGCCCTAACAGCTCTCGATCTGAGTCGCGTGAGATACGTTCGTGCAGAAGCTTGAGCAATCGAAGGCGCTCGAATTCAATCCAGCGACAGCATCCAGGTATGTCACTGCACTGGATGAAATGATCTCTTCCATGCAGGCACATGACGGCAATCCGAACCCAAAAGCGCGTGACGCGGTGCGCGGCTTGATTTCGGAGATCGTTGTGTCTCCAACCGAGAAAGACGGCGTGCCAGTCGAGGTGAAGGGCCGCCTTAGCGCCTTGGTATCAAATCGTTCCAAAAAGCTGGGGGGTTTGGTGGTAGCGGAGGAGGGACTTGAACCCCCGACACGCGGATTATGATTCAGTCCGGCTTGCCCCACACCACGCCACAAGCTGCCCCAGCCAACCACATTAACTATTTGGCTTTGTTAGGATTAAGGTGTGCAGGCCGCCACATCGGACCACACGCCGCCACATTCAACCACAGAGGTATGTGTCACCCATACGCTACCCAGTCCCGAAAGCGGACGTTCATGCATACCGCAGCGAATGACCGCTTCGAGCCCAAAACGGACGTTCATCCTCGCCTAGAAAATGGGGGCTGATCCAGATCAAGTCAGCGTATCGAGCATGGGCTATTATCATCCCACGTTGTTGACTGACGGGAGGAAGGTCATGAAGCCATTTTTTATGGGCGTGAGTTTGAGTGCGTTATTGACGGGCGCGGCATTGGCGCAAGACTACTCTGGCGAACTCGCGATAAACCCCGAAGATGTCCGACTTGGTCAGCGCGGCTATTCGCCCTTTGTCGACCAGTCCTTTCCGAACCGGGTGTTCTGGGGTGATACCCACCTGCACACCTCCTACTCGACTGACGCCGGGATGATTGGCAATGTGCTCGATCCCGACGAGGCTTTCCGGTTCGCGCGCGGAGAGAAGGTGCGCGCGTCGCTTGGCGAATTCGCGCAACTTGTGCGTCCGCTCGATTTTCTGGTCGTCGCCGACCACGCCGAAAACCTTGGCCTTGCGCCCATGATCGAAGAGTCGAATCCACAGCTCTTGTCCAATTCCTGGGGGCGCGAGATCCACGATCTCGTGCGCGGCGGCGACCCACTTGGCGCGTTCGTCAAGTGGGGCGAGGCCATGGCCATCAACACCGATCCTATTGACGACGATGAGCTGACGCGCACGTTCTGGAACCGGATTGTAGAAAGCGCGGAGCGCAATTATGAGCCCGGTGTCTTCACCACTCTGCATGGGTTTGAATGGACCTCAGCCCGCGATCTGAACAACCTGCACAGGATCGTCATGTTCCGGGACAACGCAGACCGTGTCGAGGATCTCGTACCATTCTCGAACTTCGACAGCTCCGATCCGGAGGACCTTTGGGACTGGATGGAAGCTTATGAAACCCGGACCAGCGGCAAGGTCATGGCTTTCGCCCATAACGGCAACCTGTCGAACGGCACGATGTTCGATGATGTCCGGCAGAACGGGGAGGCAATCGATCAGGCCTATGCTGAGCGGCGGATGCGGTGGGAGCCGCTTTATGAGGTCACCCAGATTAAGGGCGACGGGGAAACCCACCCTATGCTGTCCCCGAATGACGAGTTTGCGGACTATTACCGATGGGATCGCGGGAATTTTGGCAGCGAGCTCAAGACACCGGACATGTTGCCGCGCGAATACGCTCGCGAGGCGCTTGCACGCGGTCTGAAATACGAAGGGGAGATCGGCGCGAACCCCTACAAGTTCGGGATGATCGGCTCGACCGACAGCCATACGTCACTGGCAACTGCCCGAGACGACAACTTCTTTGGCAAGGCGAGCCTCGCAGAACCCGGCGGCGGCGACCACCGCTACGACGAGTTCATCATTCAGCCTGATTTTTTGGGTGAAGACGTCGCGATCCGCACTTACGAGACCCTTGCCGCCGGTCTCGCCGCCGCATGGGCGCGGGAGAACACCCGCGAGGCGATCTGGGACGCCTTCAAGCGCAAGGAGGTCTATGCCACGACCGGCCCGCGCATGACGGTCCGCGTGTTTGCCGGGTGGGATTTTGACCCCGACGAAGTGCACCGCCCCGACTTCGCCGCCGAGGGCTATGCAAGGGGCGTGCCGATGGGTGCTGATCTCTTCGCTGGTCCCGAGGGCGCTGCGCCGAGCTTCATGGTTCGTGCGCTCCGCGATCCGGATGGTGCGAACCTTGACCGAATTCAGATCGTCAAGGGTTGGGTCGATGCAAACGGCGACCCGCAGACCAAGGTCTTCGATGCCGCATGGGCCGGCGATCGGACGCCGGATGCGGACGGAAAACTACCCCCGGTCGGCAGCACCGTGAGCGGCGCCGATTATACCAACACGATCGGGACAGCGGGTTTGGGCGCACATTGGGTGGACCCGGAGTTCGACCCGGCGCAGAGGGCTTATTACTACATCCGCGTGCTCGAAATCCCGACGCCGACGTGGCTGGCCTATGACGAGGCGTTCTACGGCAACCTCGACCTTCGGGACGATGCCGTGATGGTCCATCAGGAGCGCGCCTATACATCGCCCATCTGGTACACGCCTGAAAACTAACTCGGAAGCTGGCAGCAATGTCAGCTACGTCCGCGGAGCAGAAGTTCGATGTGAGCCGAGTGAATGTCCGCTTTGTTAAGCTAAGCAAGATCAAAACTCAAAATTTAGAAATCCCTGCCGACGCCTACGGACAACCTCACAGAGAGACTTGGCTGGACTTTTTGGGCACTTAGGCGCGGCATGACCGCCTTCAACCGTCTTGCCTATGCCAGCATTTCGGATCTGAATGACTAAGCTTGTTGACTGCGATAAGGCGCAAACAGCGGTATAGGTGGCATATATTCTGGTCCGAAAGATGTTAGTGAGGA
>NZ_JBQFMJ010000011.1:0-183167 GCF_056531785.1 Ruegeria sp. K7 | reverse complement strand
CAACGCATCTTCATCCGAATACCGCTTCCGAGCCATCCATCATCCCTTCCGTGACACCAAAATAGTGGCACAGTTTTACGGGGCTAAGACACTCGGCCGCCATGGGCGTTACCGGACCAATGTCTGGTCGTATCCCGGCGTCAATAGCTTCGGCAAAGGGCGTATGGCGGATCTCGAGGCCCATCCAACTGTGAAGCCGGTCGCGATGGTGGCGGATGCCATCATGGATTGCTCAAGAACCGGAGATCTCATCCTCGATCCCTTCGCCGGATCGGGCACAGTTTTCCTGGCCGCCGAGCGCGCTGGTCGATGCGGCGCCGGGATCGAGATCGACCCACATTACGTCGACGTCGCGATCAGGCGCTTTGAACAGGAAACAAGTGAGACGGCCACTCTGACGGCGTCCGGCGAGGCATTCAGAGCTGTCAGGGATAAGCGGCTTGCGGAGGAAAAGGTATGAGCAAGAACAACAAAAAGCCGGATGCTAACTACGAAGTCGGTTACTGCAAGCCGCCGAAGTCGAAGCAGTTCAAAAAGGGGGAGTCGGGGAATCCGAAGGGTCGTCCGAAAGGATCAGTCAGCCTCGCCTCTCAACTTGAGAACGCGCTCAATGAAAAAATCGAGGTTCGGGAGGGTGATCGTGTGCGGAAAATGACCAAAGGAGAGGTCATGATCCAGAGCCTGCTGGCCCGGGCCATGAAGGGCGATCAGCGGGCTACGTCGACGCTTCTTCGTCTTATGAAAGAAACGGGTCAGACGCGACCTCCCGAGGAAGCGCCGAGGCAAGGCAAGATGGTGGCATATCCAATCCCGATGCCGACCCCGTTGCTCGAAGCACTAGCGGAAGAGTACGAGTATCCGACAGACCACACCGCACCTGACTACTTCGATATGAACAGGTGACTGGACATTGCACTGGAAGTGAGCGTCAGTGTCCTCAAGCCCGGATTGCCCTCCGGGTTCTGCTCGGTACCGGGGCCGGCACATTGCCGGCCCTGTCTACCGAGGAGAAAGAGAATGGCAAAAGCCAAACAAACCAAGACCGACAAAGTACGTTCGATGCTCACCCGCCCGCAGGGCGCCCGTCTTGAGGCTATCTGCAAGATGACAGGGTGGCAGCCACATTCTGCCCGTGCGGTTCTTAGTGGTCTGCGCAAGGAAGGCTACGAGATCGAGCGTCGGCCAACCGGCGACGGCAAGGGCGGAAGCTCGACCTACCGCATAACTGCGGCGCCCGAGGCCGTTGATTGATGCGCGTATATGAAATTGAGACCATGAACCGGGCCGCGCTCTTGGCGGCCTGGTCGAAGACATTCGGATCCCCCGCGCCAAAGGGGATAAGTCAAACATTCCTGCGGCGCTTCCTCGCCTACGAGGTCCAGGCGCAGCAGTCCGGCCACCTGCCAAAGGCTGTGGCAACAGCGCTCATGCGACCAGCAAACGAGGGCCGGCCGAAGATACCTGCACCAGCCCTAAAGCCTGGCGGACGCCTGCTGCGTGAATGGTACGGTGTGACCCATGTCGTCGATGTCACCGATGGCGGTTTTGTCTGGAAGGGCGAGACTTGGCGTTCGCTGTCTGCAATCGCACGGGAGATCACGGGGGCGCATTGGTCCGGGCCGCGGTTCTTCGGTCTGAAAGGCAAGGCCAAGTCATGACCAAGCAGATGACCCGCTGCGCAATCTATACGCGGAAATCATCCGACGAGGGCCTCGATCAGGACTTCAACTCGCTCGATGCCCAGCATGAGGCCTGCGCGGCCTACATCGCCAGTCAGCGCCATGAGGGCTGGAAGATTGTGTCCGCCCGCTACGACGATGGCGGCCTCTCGGGCGGCACCCTGGAACTTCCGGCATTGCAGCGCCTGCTTGCCGATATCGATAGCGGCCGGATCGACATGGTTGTTGTCTACAAGATCGATCGGCTGACGCGCTCACTTGCAGACTTCGCCAGGCTGGTGGACCGGCTCGAGACGGCCAGCTGCTCCTTCGTCTCCGTCACGCAGGCCTTCAACACGTCCTCATCCATGGGCCGCCTGACGCTGAACGTGCTGCTATCTTTCGCCCAGTTCGAGCGCGAGGTTACCGCCGAGCGGATCCGGGACAAGATCGCAGCCTCCAAGAAGAAAGGGCTCTGGATGGGCGGGCTGGCCCCGCTTGGCTATGACCCGCATCCCGACACCAACCGGCGCGAACTCGTTGTCAACGAGACCGAAGCAGAGACGGTGCGCCGGTTGTTCGCATTATACCTCGAGCATGGCTGCCTGAATACGACGGCCGAGTCCGCTCAAAACGCCGGCCTTCTGTCGAAGAAACGGGTCTTCGCCAGCGGCCGCCAACAGGGCGGTAATGTGTTTAGCCGCGGGCAGATCTATCGGATCCTGACCAATCCGGTTTATCGCGGCCTCATCCGGCACAAGGACAAGGTCTGGCCAGGTTCTCATACCGCTATCATCAGCGATGACCGTTGGGATCGGGTACAGGACAAGCTGCAATCCGCCAGCGCGCGCCGGCGTGGAGTGGGCAAGCTCACCGGATCAATGACCAGCGTCGGTCACTCTGCGCCGCTCATCGGCAAGTTCAGGGACGAGACAGGTGATCTGCTCACGCCGACGCACACCAAGCGCAATGGACGGCGGCATCGCTATTACGTCTCCAACCGTCTCGTGACAGGCACGACTGACGCCTCTGGTTGGCGCCTGCCAGCGCCAGCATTCGAGCAGGCCGTCGCCACGGCTATCGCAGACCATCTTGAGAAACTGGCCGGCCGGCACGCGATCCTGCGGGATATTTGCGCGGATAAATACCTTGGCGCCGCCCGCAAAGTCCAGGATCTCGCGGCCTCCATTCGCGAGAGCGGCGTGTCGATCATATCTTCCGCCATCGCGTCGGGCGAGGTGTGCGCTGGAAGCATGCGCATCCGCTTTGATAAGTGCGTAATTGCCCGCTTGCTCGGACTGTCGGCCGAGCACATCGACACCGCACTGCTTGATCTGGAGTCGCGGTTTACCTGCCGTCGGCGTGGCGTTGAAATGAAAATCGTCGCGGGCGAGAGACAGCCGATACCAGATCCGGTTCTCATCCGCGCCCTTCGAAATGCGCATCGCTGGGCGGCAATGTTGAAAGATGGTGTAGCGCTCAGAACCATTGCCAGTAGGGAAGGTTTCTCCGAGAGCTATGTCGCTCGAATCCTACCACTGGCGACACTATCGCCGCGGATCCAAGAAGCGATCGTCACCGGAACCCAACCGCTCGAATTGGCCCTCGAGAATCTGGTTCGGACCCGATTTACGCTCGACTGGGCCAGCCAGGAGAAACGCTTCGGCTTTGCCGCCTAAAAGCCTTCCCTGTTCGTTGTGCGGAATTCCCTGTTCCTTTGGAAAAATTCACTGTTCGGCTCAAAAAATTCCCTGTTACTTCGAGCAGGGAAATGCGCCCTAAACCCCTGAAGTACTGACCTTATTTTGCGCCGAAGTTCCCGAAAATGGCCTCGAACCCGGAAATTTCCCTGTAAATTGCCTGTTATCAGGGAAATCGCCAAAAACCCCACCGCCCAAACTGGGCAACAGAGACTGCGCTGGGAAATCGGCCAGGATCAGCCCTCACGGTGCGTCTCATGTGGGACCGCACAGTCGCAAACCCGCACAATGTCGGGCAAATACCACGCAACCTTGCTGTGAGCTGTAGAGATAGGGGTCGGTGGCGGGGAGACAGGGATTCGAACCCTGGGGACGCTCTCACGCCCAACGGTTTTCAAGACCGCCGCATTCGACCACTCTGCCACCTCCCCGTCGAAAGCAGGGTCTAAGGCCAAGTTGAAACGGTGGCAAGTCAAAAGAGGGAAATCTTGCCGAAGCCCAAGCAGTGGTCTTTCCATGGCATCACGCGCGGGTTATGATCTGCTGGAAAGACCAAATAATGCCAGCAAAACAGAACTGGCAGATCGGCGTCGGGGCACGGCGAACCAAGCCCCTTCAGGCAAGGGAATACGCGATGAATCGAGCGATTGGGACACGCGCAAAACCGCTGGGATTTGCGGTTCTGGCTGTGACTCTGGGGTTACTGTCCGGCTGTGACGAGGCGTTGTTGAGTTCCGGCGCTTCGCCGGATGGGGACACAAGCGCATCGGATAACGTTGGGAAAATCGAATTGCTACCGCAGGTTGCAAGCGGCTCGCAACGCGATGTCGAAGCCCCGGATGTCTTTGAAGTGACCGAAGCGGGTCTTTGGGATGGTCGTCCGTCACTGGGTGGAATATGGGTCGCACACCCAGACGCTGCACAACCTGAACGCGTTGTGATCAAGAACAAATCCAACAATAAGTCAGTGACAGGCGCCCTGTTTCGCCGCGAACGCGATTTGCCGGGCCCGGCATTGCAGGTTTCATCGGCGGCCGCTGAAAAACTCGGCCTTCTGGCTGGCGCGCCTACCAGCATCTACGTAGTGGCGCTGCGGCGCGAAACAGTTGAAGAAGCGCCCGCGGAAACGGACGAGGCACCGGCAGAGGCTGCCTCGGAAGATCAGGCTGTCGCTGACGCGACCGAGGCTTCGGAAGAAGCCAAGGAAGTTTCGGAAACCGCGAAAACGCAATCCGAAAAACCGGCCAAACGGAAGTGGTGGCAAAAGAAGGCCCCTGCCGCAGCCGCCACTGCCGGAGCAGCCGCGGCTGTCGCAACAGCCGAAACCGAGTCTGACGTTGCCGCCGAAGCCACCGAAAGCACTGCGGATGCAGCGGTTCAGGCGGCTTCGACCCCCGGACTGTCCGACGCTCCGGTGCAGGCACCCACTGAAAAGCCCGCCAAACGAAAATGGTGGCAAAAGAAAGATCCTGACGAAATAACACAGACGCCTCTGGATCCGATTGCCGGTGCAGAAGCAGCGATTGATGCGGCGAAACCTACTCCGGTGGCCGCGACAACCGGCACTGCAAAGGTTTCGTCCTTGACCAAACCCTACATCCAGATCGGCACGTACAGCGTTGAAAAGAACGCCAACAGTGCGGCAGAAAAAATCCGGCGGAACGGAATGGCAGCCGAAGTCCGGGAACTGAAAACCGCTGAAAACACGGTTTGGCGCGTCCTGGTTGGCCCTGCCATGACCCGGTCGGAACGCAAAGCCCTGCTTGGCGATGTCCGGGACCTGGGGTTCACCGACGCGTTCACCACAAGCAACTAGAATCAAGGAGGGCCCCTACGTGCTATCCTCTCTGCGAACATCTGTCTTAACGCTTGGGCTTGCCGTACTGGCCCTGCCTGCAAGCGCCTATGATACGACCGCGCGTGCCGCTTATGTCATCGACCAGACGACAGGCACGGTTTTGCTTTCCAAGGAAGCCGACCTGCCGCTGCCACCGGCATCGATGTCCAAGCTGATGACGCTCTATGTTGCGTTTGAGGCGCTGCGGGACGGGCGCCTGACACTGGATGAAAAACTGCCGGTGTCGGAACACGCGATGAGCTATGGCGGCTCGACCATGTTCCTGAATACGCAGGACCGCGTGCGGGTCGAAGATCTGCTGCGCGGTATCATCGTTCTTTCTGGCAACGATGCTTGCGTCGTCATCGCCGAAGCGCTCAGCCCGGATGGAACCGAAGCCGGATTTGCCCGCTACATGACCCAACGCGCCAAGCAGATGGGCATGAACACGTCGAACTTCGCCAATTCCAACGGCTGGCCCGCTGCCGGGCATATGATGTCCGTACATGACCTTGCCGTTCTTGCGGACCGCCTCATTGCCGATTTTCCGGAATACTATCCTTTGTTCGCCGAAGAGGAATTTGAATTCGACGGCCGCGCACCTTCGAATGCACGCAACCGCAACCCGCTTCTGAAACTGGATATTGGCGCGGACGGGTTGAAAACCGGGCACACCCAGGAGGCGGGCTATGGTCTGGTCGGTTCGGCCAAGCAGGGTGATCGGCGTGTGATCTTTGTTCTGTCCGGCCTCGACAGCACGGCCCGCCGCGCAGAGGAGGCTGAGGCCGTGGTTAACTGGTCGTTTCGAAATTTTGTCGAGAGGACGGTTGCCAACCCGGAAACGCCGATAGCCGAAGCCAAATTGTGGATGGGCGCACAGAAGACGGTGGGATTGGTCCCCGAGGGCGATCTGACCCTGCTGTTCCCGGTTCTGGGCGATCAGGACGTGCAGGCCGAAGTGGTTTATGACGGCCCGATCAATGCGCCCGTCGCAAAGGGGCAGCAACTGGCGGAACTGGTGATCAAACCTGAAGGTCTGCCGGAAATCCGCCGCCCGCTGGTTGCATCCGAAAACGTGCCGCTCGGTGGCTTTGTGGTTCGCATGATGACAGTGGGCGGAATTGTTCTGAAGGACGTGATCAACGGCCCGCTGGGTGCAATGTGACGCGGCGCGGATTGTTTGTCACTTTTGAAGGGATTGACGGATCAGGCAAATCGACTCAGGCGCGCAGGCTTGCGGAACGCCTGCGCGAAGCTGGTCATGAGGTTGTCCTGACCCGCGAACCCGGCGGCTCAGCCGGGGCGGAAGAAATCCGGAAACTGGTGCTTGAAGGAGACCCCGACCGATGGTCGGCCGAAACTGAAATCCTGCTGTTCACAGCAGCCCGGCGCGATCATCTTGAGCGCACCATCGAACCCGCCTTGGCTGCGGGAAAGGTGGTGATCTGCGACCGTTTTGCCGACAGCACGCGCATGTATCAGGGCCTGTCCCGTGGCGATCTGCGGGGCCTGGTAGACCAACTGCACAGCTTGATGATCGGGCGCGAGCCGGATCTGACACTGCTGATCGACATGGACCCCAATACCGGCCTGTCTCGCGCCAAAGGGCGGCAGGGCACCGAAGAGCGGTTCGAAGATTTTGGCCCGGCCCTGCAACAACAGATGCGCGCGGGTTTTCTTGCGCTGGCGGATGAATATGCCACCCGGTTTCGCGTCGTGGATGGTAACCGAAACATGGACAGTGTCGCGCAGGATGTGACAGAAATCGTCATGCAAGCCTTGCCATAGACGAACGATGAGCGACGACATCACTTTCCCGGATCAGGCGCCCGGTGCACCGCACCCGCGCGAAACAGCCCGCCTTTTTGGTCAGGACGAGGCTGAACAGGCCTTTCTGTCTGCCTATACTTCTGATCGTTTGCACCATGGCTGGTTGCTGACCGGTCCGCGTGGGGTTGGTAAGGCAACACTGGCGTGGCGTATCGCCCGGTTTTTGCTTGCAACACCGCAAGCAGATGATGGCGGGTTGTTTGGCGCCCCCCCTGCCCCGCAAACGCTGGATATCGACCCCGAACATCCTGTCGCGCATCGCATGCTGGCCGGAGCGGAACCCGGCCTTGCGACAATCACCCGGTCGCTGAACGATCAGGGTCGGCTGCGCAATGAGATCGTGGTCGACGACATCCGCAAACTCGGTCGGTTCTTTGGCCTGTCCTCTGCGGATGGCGGTCGGCGCGTGGTGATTGTGGATTCGGCGGATGAAATGAATGTCAGCGCGGCAAACGCGTTGCTGAAAATGCTGGAAGAGCCTCCGGCGCGGACAACGTTGCTGCTGGTTTCCCATCAGCCATCGCGGCTGCTGCCGACGATCCGGTCCCGATGCCGAACATTGCGCCTTTCTCCGTTGGGACCCGAAGACATGCAGGCGGCGCTGACGCAGACCGGGGCTGAACTGCCGGCACAACCCGACCATCTGGCGGCGCTGTCCGCAGGGTCGGTCGGGGATGCGGTCCGCCTGATCAATCTGGGCGGGCTGGAGATCTATTCCGAACTGATCGGCATTCTGGGCACACTGCCCAGGCTTGACCGGCAGCGCACCCTTGCTTTGGCCGAAGCCGCCGCACAACGGGGTGCGGCAGACCGGTTCGATCTGTTGCTGACCCTGATTGATTTGGCCCTGTCCCGACTGGCGCTGACCGGCGCAAAAGGCGAACCACCAAGTCCCGAAGCTGCCCCGAATGAGGCGCGAACACTGTCGCGATTGTCCGGATCACCGCATCAGGCGCGGCAATGGTCCGAAGCCGCGGCAATGATCACGGCACGCGCACGTCATGGACAGGCGGTGAACCTTGACCCTGCCGCTCTGGTCCTAGATACGGTGTTCAAGATACAGGAAACCGCCGGTCAGAGCAGATGAGCACTACCCCTACGATCACCGACAGCCATTGCCATCTGGATTTCCCCGATTTCGACGGGCAACTTGGCGAAATCATCTCACGCGCTGCCGAAGCGGGCGTGACCCGTATGGTTACGATCTGTACCCGGCTGCGAAACGAGGCCACCGTGCGCGCGATTGCCGAAGCACACGCTCCGGTGTTTTACGCTGCAGGAACGCACCCCATGAGTGCGGCGGACGAACCCCTGGCAAGTGTCGACCAACTTGTCGCCCTCTCGCACCATCCGAAATTCGTTGGCATCGGCGAAACCGGGCTCGATTATCATTACACCGCCGAAAGCGCCGAGGTTCAGAAGAAGTCACTGCGTATTCATATCGAAGCCGCGCAGCGCACCAATCTGCCCCTGATCATCCACGCGCGCGCCGCAGATGACGACATGGCCCGGATCTTGTCCGAGGAATACCGCAATGCGCCCTATTCCTGCGTGATGCATTGCTTTTCTTCGTCCGCCGAACTGGCCAAGGCGGCGCTGGATCTGGGGTTCTATCTGTCGATGTCTGGCATCGCGGCATTTCCCAAAAGCCAGGAGTTGCGTGACATTTTCGCCAGCGCCCCGGTCGACCGTATTCTGGTCGAAACCGATGCGCCCTATCTCGCTCCGCCGCCGTACAGGGGCAGGCGCAATGAACCGGCCTATACCGCCCACACCGCCCGCAAAGGTGCCGAGGTTTTTGGCATGGACTACACCGAGTTCGCGGCGCGCACACAGGCCAATTTTGACCGTCTGTTCACCAAGGCGGCGACATCACAGGCGGCTGCATGACCGAGCTGCGCTGCACCATCCTGGGCTGCGGATCGTCGGGTGGTGTGCCCCGGCTGGGCGGGCATTGGGGTGATTGCGACCCTGAAAACCCCAAGAATGTTCGCCGCCGCTGTTCCATGCTGGTCGAACGGGACGGCCCCGAGGGTACGACTTCGGTCCTTATCGATACTTCGCCGGATATGCGCAGCCAACTGCTGGATTCGGGAACCGGGCGGCTGGATGGCGTGGTCTATACCCATTCACACGCCGATCATGTGCACGGCATCGATGATTTGCGGATGATCGTGTTCAACATGCGCACCCGGGTTCCGGTATGGGCGGATGGCGACACGCAGAACGCCCTGCTGGGCCGGTTCGGGTATGCGTTCATTCAGCCCGAAGGCTCTCCTTACCCGCCTATTCTGGACCTCAAATCAATAGATGGCCCGTTCGAGGTGGACGGCCCCGGCGGCCTGATCCCGTTTCATCCGTTCAAGGTCAATCACGGCTCGATCGACTCGCTGGGGTTTCGATTGGGAAAACTGGCCTATCTACCTGATGTTGCAGAGATTTACGACGATGCATGGACCGACATGCTGGGTCTGGATTGCCTTGTTATCGACGCCTTGCGCCGGTCGCCGCATCCGACACATGCCCACCTGGAAAAGACCCTGGGCTGGATCAAAAAGCTGCAACCACAGCGCGCCATTCTGACCAACATGCATATCGATCTGGATTATGAAACGGTTGATACGGAAACCCCCGATCACATTACGCCTGCTTTTGACGGCATGGTGATCCGGCAGGCGCTCTAACCCTGTTACCGGCGCCTGCGATATCGCCCTTCGGGCCATCCCCGATCTCGCAGGCGGGACGCTAGAATGCTGCAAAGCCTGATCAACGTCATTCTGCCGGTCTTTCTGGTGATTGGTGCAGGCTATGCGTCGACCCGATTGGGTTACTTCAAGGAAATCCACATCGACGGGTTGATGAAGTTCACCCAAGGGTTTGCCATCCCCTGCCTGCTGTTTCTGGCAATTGCCCACCTTGACCTGAGCGCCAGCTTTGATCCCCGGTTGTTGGTCAGTTTCTATACCGCCGCCGCTTTGTGCTTTACGGCCGGACTTTTTGGCGCACGCCTGATCTTTGGCCGCGAGTGGGAGGATTGCGTCGCCATCGGGTTTTGCTGTCTGTTTTCGAACTCGGTGCTGTTGGGCCTGCCAATCACCGAGCGCGCATATGGCCCCGAGAACCTGACTGGCAACTACGCCATCATCGCGTTTCATTCGCCCTTCTGTTACGGGGTTGGCATCACGGTCATGGAGATCATTCGCAACCGTGGGAACGGTGGTGCGCATATGGCCCGGTCCGTTCTCACGGCCATGTTCCGCAACGCGCTGATTCTTGGGATTGCACTTGGCTTTGTGGTTAATCTGTCCGGGCTTGCAGTTCCGGCGGTCGTGGACGAAGCTTTGGGGCTGATCACCCGCGCCGCGCTGCCCGGCGCGCTTTTCGCTTTGGGCGGGGTGCTGGTAAAATACAAACCCGAAGGTGACTTTCGTACAATCGGATTTGTGTGCTGCATTTCTCTGGCCCTGCATCCGGGGCTTGTCTGGCTGTTCGGCTCAGCGGTTGGCCTGCCGCAGGATCTGTTCCGCTCGGGCGTTCTGAATGCTGCGATGGCACCGGGCTTCAACGCGTATATCTTTGCAAACATGTATGGTCGCGCCAAACGCGTTGCCGCGTCGTCGGTTCTGATTGGCACGGCGGTTTCGATCCTGACAGTATGGATGTGGCTGACCCTTTTAGGGTGATCCGGCATTGACAATCCGCACCCGGAAAACACCTATCGCGATATCACACAGGAGACCCGGCAATGCCTCATGCTCTTATCGTCGCTCATGGCCAGCCATCGGACCCGGCCCCGGCCGAGGCCGCGCTGGCGGCGTTTGCTGATCAGGTCGACAGGCTGGCGCAGGACGTCACGGTCCGATCGGCGACATTGGCTGCTCCGGGAGCATTCGAGTCGCAGTTGGACGAGCTGCCCGCAGATGTCGCGATTTACCCCCTGTTCATGGCCAAAGGCTGGTTTGTTACCAGTGCCCTGCCGAAGCGGATCGGCGAGCGCGGTGCCCGTATTCTGGACCCTCTGGGCATTGATCCGGACTTGCCCGAACTGACCGCCCGGTCGCTGCTTGCGACGATGTCAAGGAAGAACTGGGAAACCGGCGCGACGGACTTGGTGATTGCAGCCCATGGTTCCGGACGCAGCCGTAACCCTTCTGCCGTGACAGCTAGTTTTGCAGATCAGTTGAGGGCGCATTTGCCCTTCCGCTCTGTCCGTGTCGGATTTGTCGAGGAACCGCCATCCATTGCCGAAGCCGCAGCAGGGTTGGGCGAACGTGCGCTGTGCCTTCCGTTTTTTGCCTGCACGGGTGGTCATGTTCTGCAGGACGTTCCGGATCAATTGCAGCAAGCCGGTTTCCAAGGTGTTACATTGCCCGTGATCGGAGAGCTGCCTGAAATTCAGTCTCATATCGCGGATGTTCTGACCCGCGAATGCATAGCTTAACAGGACTTTCACACACAAAAAATCTGCACCGTTTCCGTGTCAACGCACATTTGCCGAACAACTGCTGTCCGACGCACAGCCAAAGAAGCTGAGTCTAAGCTCAGCTATCGTGGTTTAACCATGTGCTTGCGCTGGACCGAGCTGGCAATGTCGGAAAAAAGGTGGTGACGGGACCTGCCGTTTCGCTTGGCCTCGTACAAGGCCAGGTCGGCGGCATGCAGTATTTCGGCGGGCTTGAGGATGTCAAACTGTGTGGAAATCGCCGTTCCAATGCTGGCTGAAATCCGACAGGGATTCTGATCGAAATTCATCGGCTCGCGAAGCCTGCCGATTAAACGGCCCGCAATCGCCGACAGCTTCTTTTCATCCGTCAGGTTCCTGAAAACAATAACAAACTCATCCCCACCCATTCTGACGACTGCATCATCGCTGCGGGTCTCTTCGACCATAATCCGCGCGGCCTCTTGCAGAACAAAGTCACCGGCCGCGTGACCCAGCCTGTCATTCACCGATTTGAAGAAGTCCAGATCAAGGTGCATCAGGGCAAAATCGGTTTGCGTCGATGCCATCTGGCCTAGTATGTGATCCATCGCGCGACGGTTTTTCAGGCCGGTCAACGTATCGGTAAAGGCCTGTTCTTCCGCCGCCACCCTCGCGTCCTGAAGGCGCCGGTTCAACGATCGCGACGCCTCCATCGCGGCGGACTTGGCCTCGACCAAATAAAGAAGCTCAATCGCAAGGTCAGCACCGGAAAAATCTGCGCTGGTCAGCGCGTAGTCGCGAACAGCATCTAGGATCGAAATACCAAACGAAAGGTTGATCACCGCGCCACCTTGATCCGGCAGAGGGGTTATCAATCCTTTCAAAGCCGTGCGCGGTTCATCGTGAAACCGCAGGTGCAGCTTTGCACCCGCCATGGACATCAGAACGGGAACGGTCGACACGGTCCGGGGGCGGACCAATTCAAACAAGTCTAGAAAATTCAGCCCGGCCATTGCGCGTTCCGGCCGGAGCTTTTGCAGCGTCGGTCCGACCTGAACAATCCGCCCGTCATTGTCCAACAACAAGAACATCGGGCAAAGAGTTTCAAGCAAGACGCCCAGACCCCGCACATCCATCATGGTCTTCGCGCCCCAAGTTCAAATTGACGCCCTTCGGCAAAGGAACTCTCCACCAGGGCAATTGTAATGACATCAGCGTCCCCCTGTACGCCGTCATGGGACAGTATCACCAAAGCGCCGTAGTCATCCGCCATGGCTCGCAAAACTCCGACCATGACACTGGAGTATCCCGGCAAGCCCGGAAAACAGTGCAACTGGTATTCAGCGCCGGACAGTTCACGCAATTCAAGCGCGGGCAGAGACAGGTCGGATACCGCCAGCCTGACCCGGTCGGACAAGTCGTCCAGGGAATGCAGAAACTCCACGTACGTCACGCCGCCAAAACGCAGCAGGCGCCGCAACCCTTCGGTATTCGGATGCGAGACAAGATATGTCCCAAGATCTTCAAGCATTTCGGCACGCGTGCGGTTCCGATCGGCGCACAGCGCATCCAAAACCCGCAGCGGCGTGTCCGTATCATAGACAAGCATCGCTTCGAACTCGACAAACCCGAGTTCAGCCGCCGCGGCAACGCGCAGCCAGCATGCCTGCCCATAGGTCGCGCATACGAAGGACTGTACCGCCCGGTTGATCAGACCATGCATCAATTGCCCCGGATTGATTTCGCGTTCAATCTGGCCAGATAATCCTTAACAAATACCCAATACCCGCTGCGAAACCGGAAATAGTGCAGCCATTCGAATTCCTAGAAATCCGTGGGCGCGCCACCTTCAGATTTACGCCGCGCGACAAAGTCGGCCAATTCTTCGCGAATGCCCTCATCCAATGCAGGTGGTTCAAAGCTTGTGATGATTTCCTTGAACATGTGATGCGCGCGCTCGGCTGTCCAGATGCCACCGGCCGCCGCCCAGCCTTCATAGTTCTTCCAATCACTCAGAAACGGCTGGTAGAACGCGGTCGAGTACCGGTCCTGTGTGTGCTGGATACCAAAGAAATGCCCGTCGTTACCAACCGCCCTGATCGCATCCAGCGCGATCTCGTCCGGCCCTGTGGCGCTGATTTCTGGCTGCATATATCTTTGGATCTGCTGCAGAATCTCGCAATCCATGATGAATTTTTCAGGGCTCGCGATAAGGCCGCCCTCAAGCCAGCCTGCAGCATGGTAGACCATGTTCGTTCCCGACTGCACCGCCGCCCACAGCGAGTTCGATGTCTCCCATATCGCCTGCCCATCCGGGACGTTTGCAGCACAAACACCTGATGAGCGCATCGGCAGTCCGTAGAAACGTGCCATCTGCCCGGTCATTTGCGTCGACCGCATGTACTCCGGCGTCCCGAAGGCCGGAGCGCCGGACTTCATGTCTACATTTGAGGTGAAGGTTCCGATCACACAGGGAATACCAGGACGTACATACTGAAACAACGCAATGGCACACAGTGCTTCGGCCAGCGACTGCGCGACTGCCCCGGCCATGGTCACGGGCGCCATGGCCCCCGCCAGGGTAAATGGCGTTACCACAATCGCCTGCCCCCGACGGGCCAGTCGCAGACAGCCATCAATCATCGGGAAATCGTGCTTGAGAGGTGATGTCGAGTTGATGTTGGTGTACATCCGCGGCTTCGACTCGAACTCTTCATGGCTGAGGCCGCTGGCGATGCGCACCATTTCCATGACATCTTCCACGCGCTCCTTACCCAGTGAATAGGCGTGCATGGCCTTGTCGGTCAGGGTCAGCTTGTCATACAGCACGTCCAGATGTCGCACACTGGCGTGAATATCCACCGGCTCGACCGGATAGCCGCCAGCAAAATGGATACAGTTGAAGTACTGCGTCAGCTTCAGCAGGTTCCGGCACATCTCGCGATTCCCCGAAACCTTGGTGCCGATCTCCATATCCCAGTAGTTCGGCGGCGAAGAGACGTTCCCGAACAGCATGGTCTTGCCGCCGACTTCGATCGTTTTGTCCGGGTTTCTAGGCGTGATGGTAAAGCTTGACGGCGCTTTGGCGATCATTTCCATGACAAAGTCGCGCCCCATGCGCACATTGTCACCGTTGATGGTACATCCTGCTTCGCGCAGAATGTCCAGCGCCTCCTTGTTGTAGAACTCGATACCGATCTCTTCGAGAATTCGCATCGCGCCCTCGTGGATCGCCTCGATCCCGGCCTGATCCAGCGGCTCGGTGGGTCTGTCGATATTGACGGGCGGGTTCCACGGCATCTGATCGATGACTGCGCTGCCCCGGCGAGCTGCGGCTCCCGAACGTCCACCACTTCTGCGTCTGCGCGTATTGCTGTCGGCCATTTGTTCCTCCGAGGCTTTTTATCAAAAAGCCCCGAAGTCTGGATTATGGCCGCTCTGTCTGCGACAGGTTGTGTCGGTTTCTTATTCCAAACCGCCGAAATCCGCTCAGATCGACCGATTTTCCGCCAGCCAAGCAGGAATATGTCCGATATCCGGCAATACAACATCGGCCATCGGTGCGAGCGTTTCAGGGCCTGCAAGACCGGTCAAAACCCCGATGGTGGTCATGCCGGCGGCGCGGCCTGCCTGCAGGTCATGCAGGCTGTCGCCAACCATGACCACATTCGCCGGGTCCACACACACTTGTGCGGCAAAAGCCAGCAACTGGCCCGGTCCCGGTTTGCAGCCGTGGCCGCTGTCATATCCCGCAACAAAGTCGAAATGATCCCGGATTCCAACGGATGACAGATGCTCCAGCGCAGGTCTTTCACTGTCATTGGTGGCAACGCCCAGTTTGAACCCGGCTTCCCGCAGCTGTTCCAGAAAAGGCACAAGCGGTATGGCCGGCGCCTGTGGGGCCGCGGCGGATTCCTCGTCGATCAACTCGATCAGGGCCTCGCAGGTCATCTCGGGTAAATAGGGAAGAAGCGCTTCTGCAATTTCCACAACGCTTGCGGCAATTACGATGCTGTCATTCGAATAGGTCCCCTTCTCGGGATCAAACCCGATCACCAGCGCAAGTTCCTGCGCCTTTGCCTGGTCACCCGATGACAGACGCAACAGCAGCCTGCGCCCAAACGTGCCCCAGGTGTTTGCAAAGTCAAACAAGGTACCGTCCTTGTCGAACACGATGGCGTTTATTGGCATTGGGGCTCCTGCAAAAAAGTCATCTCAGGTCCAGTGAACATCGGCTTCGCCAGACAACGCGGCGCGCGCCTGACCCGGCAAGTCATAAGGGACCGAATTGTCATCACAAAAAGCGATCACCCACGAATCGTCAAGCATCAGAAACTCAAGAACCGACGCCATGAAATCCGGCTCGCCAGCGCGGGCGCGCAGATCGCCGACCGATGCACCGGTCGAACCCAGAAACACCGGTAGAAGTTCCTCGTTACCGACAAGCCAAGTCAGCACATTCAGCGCCAAAGTTTCCGCCGAATTGCCGGAGATTGCCATATTCAAGCCTCGGATCAGAACTTGGAAAGGGTTTGTTAACCAGACTCATAAACACTTTGGCAGCACATGCAATCAACGGTGAACGAAAATGTCCGTGCAAGGAACTATCCTTGTCCTAGACGGGGCCTCGACCAATCGCATCATGCTGAAGGTTCAGCTGACTGCGGCATGGTATCACGTCGTTCAGGGTGAGAAGCTTGAGGGGCTGACACCCCTATTGCGCCGTGTGCGGCCGGATCTGGTGCTGACGGCGCTCGCGCTGGCAGATGGAACCGCCGCAGATGTAAAGCGGTTGATTCAGAACATTCCGGATCTTGGAGACATCCCCGTGGTTGCCATCGCCCCGCAGAATGACAAGGCGGCCCGACTTGAGGCGCTGTCTGCCGGGCTGGACGACGTACTGGCCCATCCGTTCAAGGACAATTTTCTGATGGCGCGGGTTCGCAGCCTGCTGCGCATGCACGCGGACGTGCAGGACCTTCAGTTCAAGGAAGATACGCTTCCCATCGGCTTTGCCGAACCTCCCGCCACATTGATCGCACCAACCGCGCCATCGCGGGTCGCAATTCTGGCCCCGTCCCACCGCATAGGTGCGTCGTGGTGCCGGGCTCTGCAGCAGCAGACGCATCATTGCCTTTCCAAACACACCCAATCCAACCTGAAAGACATCCTGTCAGGGCCTGTTCCGGATGCAATTGTCGTGGACCTGAACACCGCGCCCTCTTCCCTCAACGTTCTGGCAGACCTGAGATCGCGCAGCGCCACACGACACACCGTCCTGATCGGCGTTCTGGACAAAGAACACGCGCCCAATGCAGCCGAAGCGCTGGATCGTGGGGCCGACGCAGTTTGCCTGGGCGACTTCTGCGCACGTGAGATTGCGCTGCGACTGGACAGTCTGATTGCCCGCAAGTCCCGCACCGATCAGATGCGCGCCTCATTGCGTCGCGGACTTGCTGACTCATGGGTCGACCCGCTGACAGGTCTAAACAACCGCCGGTTTGCGATGCAGGCCGTTGGCCATATCGTCCGGCAATCCCGGCACACCGGCCGTGGGTGCGCTCTGATGCTGGCCGACCTTGATCGCTTCAAGGCAATCAATGACCGGTATGGTCATGCCGCCGGAGATCATGTTCTGACCGAAGCGGCCAGACGCATGCGAAACGCGCTTGGCCCCCGCGGCTTTGTCGCCCGTTTCGGAGGTGAGGAGTTTATGATCGGGGTGCCTGACGCGACCAATGCGCAGGCATTGAACCTGGCAGATGCGATGTGCAGATCGATCCGCGAAAGGCCCTTTTCGCTGCCGGACCAGAACGGGTTCACCCAAGTCACGACCAGCATTGGCCTGAACGTGTTTCGGCCCCCTTACCCGCAATATCAAACCGAACACGCGCTTCTGGACAGTTTGATCAAATCCGCAGACAAAGCTCTTTATGCTGCGAAAAAAGCCGGTCGCAACCAGATCAGCACCCGGCAAAGCGCGGCGTAACACCGGTTTCAGCGCGCTTTAGTCCTTTTTCTTGTGCCAATGCCGACCGCGTTTTGTCACCTCGTCCAGCCGGTCGGCATACACTGCCCGTTCTGCATCGCTCATTGCGATGACACGCGCCAGCCACTGCCCTTGCAGGGCACCCTGCAATTTCGCCGAAGCCCGCGCCTGCTGCGTCAGCAAAACCTCGACGGCGGCCGGATCGAATGGCACGGTTCGCAAGGCCTGGCTGAGAGCTGCGAAATCCTTTGACCTGTGCTGCGATCCCTCTTTGCGCAAACCGGACAGGTCCGACCGCATCGCAGTTCGCTCTGATTTGGGCAATGCCCGGTAAAGGGCCGATCCGAACCCCGGCGGCGCCTTGGCATGATCGCTGCCCTTGACCCTCATGAAGGTCCCCAAAGCGACACCGACAATCAGCAAGTTAAGGGCCAGGGACGCAGCCAGAAGTATCGGCATCCAACGGCGTTTTGGCTTGGGTGTTTCGCTCATTCCGTATCCTCCAGGAACACTGCATCCAGGTCCGCCACTTCATAGGTTGCGTCCTGCGAGAACAGATACGTCGCCGGGTCCGGCAGAAAGGCCGGAGCCGAGAACCCGATCCAGACACCCGCCGCACTGGCCGCGACCAGCCCGCCAAGGCCCTGCCAACCACCGATACCGTCCAGAAGGCGTTGCCACGTGCTGCGCTCCGGCGGGACAGGTTTGGCAAGCCGATCCAGTCGAACTTGTTCTGCGTCCGTCATAATCCGAACCGCCAGATCGTCCGGCAGGTGTCGACGCCCGGCTCTGGCCTGCGCAAACAGTTGATTCAGCTCGGTATCATCATCAGCCATCGTCATACCCCAGTTCGTCCCGACGCCCGGCAAGATATCCCGCCAAGGCGCGTTTTCCGCGTGCCGTCAGGCTTTCGACCGCTTCTACAGATATGCCCATGATCCCGGCAATCTCGGGGTTGGGCAGCTCTTCGATATGCCGCATTACAACTGCCTGTCGCTGCCGTTCGGGCAGATGAGACAGGGCGGATTGCAGCGCGTCTTTTCGGGCCTCGTCCTGCATGCGTTCAACCACGCTTGCGCTGGCATCCTCGGGATCGACACCTTCGGCCAGCCTGTCAGGCTGTTTCTTGCGGCGCAAGTCAACGCACAGGTTCAGGACCACGCGATACAGCCACGTTGAAACCTTTGCCTGCCCCGGCATCCAATCCGGCGCCATCTGCCAAAGGCGCATCATCGCGTCCTGCGTGACATCTTCGGCTTCGGCTCGGTTGCCCAGCATCCGCAGGGCGACGGAAAAACAGCGCGGGCCAAGCCGGTCGGTCAAAACACGCGCCGCCGCTGCGTCGCCGGCGGCAAACCGCTCCAGCAACGCATCGTCACCGATTGCGTCCGCGGCGCAAGTCCCGCCGCGAACGTCTTGCGTTGAGGAGGTCAGATCCTCCATCCCGCATCAGCTGTCGTCAGAGTCTGCCTTGCCACGCTTCTTGTGGTGCCGACCCATTCTGCCTTTTGCATCCGCAAATTCCTGCTCCGAGATCGTTCCGTCATCATTCGCATCGATCCGGTCAAACATCTTGTCAGCCCGGCGCGGTTTCGGCAACTCATCCGTGGTCAGGAAACCATCGTTATTGGCATCGTGTTCTTCAAACATACTTGCAATGCGGTCGCTGGTCTTTTTCTGCACTGCCGCCTGCATCTCTTCGACGCTCAACTGGCCGTCCCCGTTGGCATCCGCATCGGTAAATCGCTGATTGCGATGGGCCAGCATTTCGTCTTTCGTAACCTGCCCGTCACCATTCGCATCCAGTTCCTGAAACGACACCGGTTCCCGGTTTTTCGACCCTGCGGCCAAAGCCGTTGTGCCTGTAATCGCAACTGCCGCAACAACAATTGCCGAAATGAACTTTGCGCTGTGCATGTCGTGTTTCCTTTTTTCGCGCGACCCCATTGCCGCTGCTTATGGTCTTAAAACGGGACAGCCGCAGATTTCCGTCGCAGGAAACCAAAAAATTTTTCAGACCATTTTTCGCCGGATGCGGTCATTGCGACGCACCCCCCTTTCAAGCAGACCCAAAGATGCGCAATATATGCGACATTCGAATGCGCGAGTTTTCATCATGACGGATCATACGATCGACACCACAACTCCTCAGGATCGTGAGACCTGGCCCGCACTGGTCAAAGGCTTTCGTTGCCGTTGCCCGAAATGCGGACAAGGCAAGCTGCTGCACAGCTACCTCAAGGTCAACGACAACTGCAGCAATTGCGGGCAGGAACTGCACCACCACCGGGCGGATGACGGCCCTGCATACCTGACCATTCTGATTGTAGGCCACTTGCTCGCGCCCGCGCTGCACGTCTCATATGTGCACTGGCGCCCTGATCCGCTGACGATGGCCCTGGTTTTCGCCATTGGCTGTACGGTTCTGACCCTTGCCTTGCTGCCCAGGATGAAGGGGGCCGTCGTGGCCTATCAGTGGGCGCGGCGGATGCATGGGTTCGAACGGGCCCGGTGACGGACAGGCATGACCACAGACAAAACTGCAATTCGCAACGCGGCAACCGTAATTGTCCTGCGGGACAGAATGACCGAGCCGTCAATTCTGATGGGCCAGCGTGGGGCCAAAGCGGCTTTCATGCCAAACAAGTTCGTTTTTCCTGGCGGTGCAGTCGATGCCGCGGATGGTGATGTTCCGCTTGCCACGCCGCTGACTTCAAAGTGCCACGGCCGTCTGGCCGAGCGGGCAGAGACAAATTTGCAGAATGCGCTGGCTTCCGCCGCGATCCGCGAGTTGTGGGAAGAAACCGGCCTGATCCTGGGGCAACCGGGCACCTGGCCGGGAGACATCCCTGAAGACTGGCAGGGCTTTGCCGAGATGGGTTTTCGGCCCTCTGCGCAAGGCCTGCAGTTCGTGTTTCGCGCACTGACGCCGCCGGGCCGCCCCCGTCGCTTTGATGCGCGGTTCTTTCTGGTTGATGCCGATGAGGTACAAGGCGATCTGGACGATTTCAGCCATGCCTCGGACGAGCTGTCGCACCTGCAATGGGTCAGGCTGGATCAGGCGCGTGATTTTGACCTGCCCTTCATCACCGAAGTTGTTCTGGCCGAGATCGCTGCACGGGTCGCGGACACATCACCCCCGGCCTCTGTGCCGTTTTTCCTGAACAATGAAGAGGCCAGCCTGTTTCTGCGTCTCAAGGGCTATCCCATGCCCGAAGCAGACTGACCCCTCCGCTTATTTCATCCGGCTGATGACAACGGTAACTTCGGGCTTTTTCCCGATCTCAGTTTTTGTGCTCTGACGTACGATCCGTCGCATCGCTTCTTCCAGCTTGTCATCATCGCGCAGGGTTTTGGCCTCGGCCCGCATCAGGAACTGGTTCAGATCCTCCTCCAGCACCTCGACCAGCGCCGCGCGTGACGACCCAAGCTCCGGCAGGCCCATGGTGTCACACCAGGGCTCGCCCAGCGGTTCATCTTCTTCATCCAGAATAACCGTCACAGTCACGTGGCCATTCAGCGCCATGCGAATCCGGTCTCGCACAACCCCATCCAGCGCGCCAATCTTGACGGTTCCGTCCAGATAGGTTCGACCGGTTTCCACGTAGTCCGCAACCTCGGGCGTATCCCCGGTCAAGTCCAGCATGGTCCCGTTCACGGCCAGCATACCGGTTCGGCCGCCCGCCTCGGCCAGTTTCGCATGTTCGCGCAGATGCCGGTGTTCACCGTGCATCGGGATGACCATCTTTGGGTTCATCAACTCGTGCACCCGCTCAAGGTCAGGGCGGTTGGCGTGGCCTGAAACGTGATACAGACCCGAACTGTCGTCCACCACGTCCACGCCCTTTTCGCTCAGCTGGTTCATGATGAAAATCACCCCCCGCTCGTTGCCGGGAATGGTTTTGGAGGAAAACAGAAACAGGTCGCCGTCTTTCAACTCAAGTCCGCGATACTTGCCACGCGCCAGCTGTGCGCTTGCGGCGCGGCGTTCACCCTGGCTGCCGGTCACGATCAGCATCAGGTTCTGACGCGGCATATCCACCGCCTCTTCGGCGCTGACGACGCGGGGAAAGTCCGAAAGGATGCCGGTTTCCGTCGCGGCCTCGATCATGCGGCGCATGGCGCGCCCCAGCAGAACAACAGACCGGCCGGCCCGTTGACCGGCCTCGGCCAGGGTTTTGACCCGCGCGACGTTTGAGGCGAATGTGGTCGCGACGACCATTCCGTCGGCCTCTTCGAACAGTCGTGTGATTTCGGGCCCGACTTCACTTTCCGAGCGTCCAGGATGGGACGAGAACACGTTTGTACTGTCACAGACCAGCGCCTTGACGCCGGGATTGGCTACTTCGGCCCACAGATCGGGATCGAAGGCTTCGCCGACAACAGGGTTGGCATCCAGTTTGAAATCGCCCGTATGCACGATCCGGCCAGCCGGGGTGTCGATCACAAGCGCCGCACTTTCGGGGATGGAGTGTGAGACCGGCAAAAATCCGACCGTAAACGGACCCACCTGAATCTGTTCGGGCCAGGCAGACGCTGTGCGCACCGCGTCCTCCGGATGGCCGTATTCCTCCATCTTGCGGCGCGCGATATTGGCGGTGAAGACCCGCGCATAGATCGGCGCGTTCAGCGCGTCATAACAATGCGCAACCGCGCCGACATGGTCTTCGTGCGCGTGGGTCACAAATACCGCGTCCAGCCGGTCCGCACGTTCCCGCAGCCATGAGATATCGGCATGGATCAGGTCAACGCCCGGGGTGGTATCCATATCCGGAAACGTCACGCCCAGATCCACAAGGATCAGCCGTTCCTGTCCCGGTTTGCCATACCCGTAGACATAGGAGTTCATGCCAATCTCGCCCGCGCCGCCCAGCGGCAAATAGATCAATCTTTCGCTGCTCATGCCGAGCCGTTTTCCTTGTTGTAGCGATGTATCACGGTCAGACCGTGCATCGTCAGATCATCCTCGATTGCGTCGAACCCCACGTCGGCCTGATCGAACAGAGGCGCAAGCCCACCGGTTCCAACGACTTTCATCGGCATTCCGTATTCAGCCTTGATCCGGGAAATCAGCCCTTCGATCAATCCGGAATAGCCCCAATACACGCCGGACTGGATACAGCCAACCGTATTTGTCCCGATCACTTTTTCCGGACGTGTTATGTCGATATGCGGCAATGCCGCCGCGCCCTGATGCAATGCCTCAAGACTCAGGTTCACACCGGGGGCGATGATGCCGCCGACATAGGCACCATCTGCGGCCACCACGTCGAAATTGGTCGCAGTGCCGAAGTCCACCACAACGACATTGCCGCCATGCCGATCAAAGGCACCGACGGCATTCGCCAGCCTGTCCGGCCCCGGAACCGTCCCCTCATCCACGCGTGGGGGCACGGGCAGCAGACAGTCCGGCCGGCCCACGACCAGCGGGCGGCAATCAAAGAAACGGTCCGCAAAAACCCGCAGGTTGAACACCACACGCGGTACGGTCGAAGCGATGATGACATCGGTGATTTCCGCTTCGATCCCATAGTGTTTCACCAAGGTCGAGTACCAGGTGAAATACGCATCAGCCGTACGGGCGTGATGGGTCGATGTGCGCAGGGTGCACAGGAACTTCTCGCCATCCCAGATCGAGAAAACGGTATTCGTGTTGCCGCAGTCGATAGCCAGAAGCATGTACGCCTCCCTCAGAAAAACACATCGGCCGCAGGAATGCTCACCCGGCCTTTCGCGGTGTTTAAGACAAGGTTTCCTGTCGCGTCTACAGTTTCGAAGGTTCCAACCGTTTCTGACGCTGCGGTCCGGGCGGTAATAACCTCGCCCAACCGGGCCGCACGGGACAGCCATGCCTTTCGGATCGGATCAAACCCAAATGTGGCGAACTGCGTCTCGTACCGCGCATAGGCAGAGGCAAGTTCCGTCAGGAAATCTTCGGGCGACACCTGCGCCCCTGTTTCCGACAACAACGATACGGGCCGAACAGCGCCCGGTTCGACCATATCCACCCCCGGAGCTTCGGCCAGGTTGACGCCAATACCGATCGCCAGGTGCGACACCTCGCGCCCGTGGCCGGTGCTTTCCAGCAATATGCCGGCCAGTTTACCGCCGTTCAGCAGAACGTCATTGGGCCATTTCAACGACAAACCGGTCGCCCGGCCTGAAACAGCGACGCATGCATCGAACAGGGCCAGAGCAGCCACAAAGCTCCGCAGGGCGGATTGTTCCGGGTTGCCGTGTGGGCGCATCAGCAAGGTCGCCGCCAGATTACCTTTCGGATTGGCCCAAACCCGTCCCCGTCTGCCCCGCGCCGCCGTCTGGCGATGGGCCATGATCCAGACAGGTCCCTGCGCAGTCGGAGCGATCCGGGCCGCTTCGTTCAGGGTGCTGTCCACCTCCTGCACAACATGCAGGCCGTATCCGGCGGGCCACCCGCTCATGTCAAAAAGGCCCGGTCACAAGACCGAGCCTCCTGAATGTTGCGAAAGGGAAGATCAGTTGACAAGTGTCGCCGCCGCAGCCGCAGCCGCCCCCTCGATCCCGAACTGGTAGAACACGCCGATCAGCATGAGTGCCGCCGACCCTATCAGAGCGACCCACAGAACCGGTGTGGAATGTGTCTCGATCGGTTCTTCATTCTCTTCACCGAAGTACATGTAGAACACGATCCGCAGATAATAGAAGGCACCAATGACCGAAGCGATGGCCGACACAATGACCAACCCGGTCAACCCCGCGCCGACACCGGCCTGCCAGACGCCGAACTTGGCGAAGAAGCCCAGCATCGGCGGCACCCCGGCCAGGCTGAACATCAGGATCAGAACGGCCAGTGCCTTGCCCGGATCACGCTTGGAGTATTGCCTCAGAGCGTCAATGTCGGTGACCGGTTTGCCGTCACGCTCCATCATCAGGATGAAGGCAAACGTGCCGATGTTCATGGTCACGTAGATCGCCAGATACATCAGCATCGCCTTGACGCCCATTTCCGTGCCTGCAGCCAGGCCGATCATCGCATAACCCATATGGGCGATTGATGAAAACGCCATCAGTCGCTTGATGTTGCGTTGTCCAATCGCGGCAACCGCACCCAACAGCATCGACAGGACCGAAAGCAGCACGATCACCTGCTGCCAGTCTTTCACCACACCACCAAAGGCGTCGTGCATCAGTCGGGCAAACAGCGCCATAGCGGCCACTTTCGGAGCGGTGGCAAAGAAGGCCGTAATCGGCGTGGGCGACCCTTCGTAAACGTCCGGTGTCCACATGTGGAACGGCACGGCCGACACTTTGAACGCAAGCCCCGAGATCAGGAAGATCAGACCGAACAGAAGGCCAATCGAGACATCGCCGTGGTGAACCGTCTGGATAATGCCCGAGAACAGCGTGGTGCCGGTGAAACCATAGACCAGCGACGCACCGTAGAGCAGCAAGCCCGAACTCAGCGCGCCCAGAACGAAGTATTTCAGACCGGCTTCGGTCGACTTTGCACTGTCACGACGCAGGGCGGCCACCACATAAAGCGACAGCGATTGCAGTTCCAATCCCATGTAAAGGGACATCAGGTCGCCGGCACTGACCATCATCATCATGCCAACAGCGGCCAGGGCCACCAGCAAGGGATATTCAAACCGCAGCAGACCGCGGCGGGTCATGTAATCCTGGCTCATCACCAGAACGGCAGCGGCCGACAACAGGATTGCAACCTTGGCAAAGCGCGAGAACCCGTCATCCACGAACATGCCGTTGAACGCGACATTGGTGCCGTCGCCATTTGTGGCAATCCAGAAGGACAGCAGCGCCATCAGACCTGCCGTCGCCCAGACCAGAACCGGCGCCAGCCCGTCTTTCGTCGTATAGACAGCCCCGATCAGAGCAGCCATCGCATACACGGCCAGAACGATTTCCGGCAGGATTATTGTCAGATCAGCCTGGATCATGTCTCCAAAGCTCCCTTAATGCGAGGCGGCCGTCTGGGTCGCGGCCTCAGCCGCGGCCAGAGCCGTGTCATAGTTCGAAATCAATGCAGCGGTCGATTGGCCGATCACATCTGTTACCAGTGACGGGTAGACACCCAGCAGGATGGTCATCACGATCAGCGGCGCAAAGATCAGCCGCTCGCGCGAGCTCATGTCCGTCATTGCCTTCAGGCTTTCCTTGATCAGGTCGCCAAAGACAACACGGCGATACAGCCACAGCGCATATCCGGCCGAGAAGATTACACCGCTTGCGGCGACCGCAGTCACCCAGGTGTTGACCTGAAACGCCCCCATCAGGGTCAGGAATTCGCCAATGAACCCGGAGGTGCCCGGCAAGCCGACATTGGCCATGGTGAACAGCATGAAAACCAGCGCATAGGCGGGCATCCGGATCACCAGACCTCCGTACGCTTCGATGTCGCGGGTGTGCATCCGGTCATAGATCACACCAACGCACAGGAAGAGCGCCGCCGAGATGAACCCGTGGCTGAGCATCTGGAAGATCGCGCCGTCAATACCCTGCTGGTTCGCCGCGAAAATCCCCATAGTCACAAAGCCCATGTGCGCGACGGACGAATAGGCGATCAGCTTCTTCATGTCCTCCTGCACCAGCGCGACCAGCGAGGTGTAGACAACCGCGATGGCCGACATCCACAGCACCAGATCGGTCATCACCGCCGAGCCCACGGGGAACATCGGCAGGCTGAACCGCAGGAAACCGTAGCCACCCATCTTCAGCAGGATCGCCGCCAGCACGACCGAGCCCGCAGTCGGGGCCTGCACGTGCGCGTCCGGCAGCCAAGTGTGGACCGGCCACATCGGCATCTTCACGGCAAACGATGCAAAGAACGCCAGGAACATCAGCGTCTGCATTCCGCCGACAATGTAGATGCCCAGAACGCTGAACCCTTCGGACGAGAACTGATGCGTCATCAGCGCCTCGATATCCGTGGTGCCAGCATCCGAATACATCGCCACCATCGCCACCAGCATCAGCACCGAGCCGAGGAAGGTGTAGAGGAAGAACTTGAAGCTGGCGTAGATGCGATCCTTGCCGCCCCAGATGCCGATGATCAGGAACATCGGGATCAGACCTGCCTCGAAGAACAGGTAGAACAGCACCAGATCCAGCGCCATGAACACGCCCAGCATCAGGGTTTCCAGCATCAGGAAGGCAACCATGTATTCCTTGACGCGGGTCGTCACATTCCAGCTGGCCAGAATGGTCAGCGGCATGATGAAGGTGGTCAGCAGCACGAACAACACGCTGATGCCATCCACGCCCATCTTGTATTTCAGGCCCATCAGCCATTCACCCTCTTCCACCATCTGGAAGCCGGTGTTGGACGGATCAAAGCCGGTATAAATGCCGATCGACACCAGGAAGGTGACAGTGGTCGCCAGCAGTGCGATCCATTTCGCATTGCGCTGTGCCGCGGCATCATCGCCTTGCAGGAACAGTGCCAGAATACCGGCCGCCGCTGCGGGGATGAAGGTGACGATGGAGAGGATGTTATCCATTAGTGTGAGCCCCCGCCAATCGACATCCAAGTGATCAGGGCTGCGATGCCCAGTACCATCCAGAAGGCGTAAGTAAAGATGTACCCCGTCTGCGCCTTGCCTGCGAGGCGGGTAAAGAAGGGAACTACGCCCATGGCAACCCCATTCAGAAAGCCGTCAATCGTGTTGCCGTCACCGCGTTTCCACAGGAACCGCCCCAAAGCCACGGTGGGCTTGACGAAGATCGCGTCGTAGATCTCGTCAAAGTACCATTTGTTCAGCAGGAACAGGTACAGCGGACGCTGGTTCGCAGCCAGTCGCGCGGGCAGCGAGGTGTTCACGATGTAGAACCAGTACGCCACGACAAAGCCCAGCAACATCGCAACGAAGGGCGAAACCTTGACCCATTTCGGCGCCGCATGTGCATCGTCCAGAACGTGATTGTCCGGTGCGATATACAAGGCGCCCTCACCTGGTTCTCCGGCAAAGACATAGTGGTGGTCGCCGCCTTTTGCGTCCTTGTCACCATGAGCGGCATCTTCGCCATGCGCTTCATCCGCGTGCGCTGTATCCGCGTGAGCTTCTCCAGCTTCGTCACCGTGATGCTCCTCGGCGGTACCATCAGCCACATGCTCGGAATGCGTTTCGGCGTCGTGACCTTCCGCATGCTCCGAGGCTTCGGCCACGGGGATGCCGTAGAACTTGCCGACCTTGTCGGTATGCCCAAAGAAGGGGCTGTACCAGAGCATCCCGGCAAAAACCGCACCAAGTGACAGAACCCCAAGCGGCACCAGCATTGTCATCGGGCTTTCATGCGCGTGATCATGCGTATGCTTGTCGCCGCGCGGGTCGCCATAGAAGGTCAGGAAGATCAGACGCCAGCTGTAGAACGAGGTGAACATCGCCGCAATAACCAGCATCCAGAAGGCATAACCCGTACCGCCCGCATAGGCGCTTTCAATGATGGCATCCTTGGACAGGAAGCCGGCAAAGCCGAATGTCGTCAGCGGGATGCCCACGCCGGTAATGGCCAGCGTACCAATCATCATCGCCCAGAAGGTATAGGGAATCTTTTTCCGCAGACCGCCGTATTCCGTCATCTCCTGCTCGTGATGCATCGCGTGGATCACCGAACCGGCCCCAAGGAACAGCAGCGCCTTGAAGAAAGCGTGCGTCAGCAGGTGGAACATCGCAGCGGAATACATGCCGACACCAGCGGCCACGAACATATAGCCCAGCTGCGAACAGGTCGAATAGGCGATAACGCGTTTGATGTCGGTCTGCACCAGACCCACGGTCGCCGCAAAGAATGCGGTCGAGGCCCCAAGGAAGGTGATGAACCCGGTCGCACCCGGCGCGAACTCCATCAGCGGCGACATGCGGCAGACCAGGAACACACCCGCCGTCACCATGGTCGCGGCATGGATCAGCGCCGACACCGGCGTCGGGCCTTCCATCGCGTCCGGCAACCAGGTGTGCAGGATCAACTGCGCCGACTTGCCCATCGCGCCGATGAACAGCAGGACACAGATCACTTCGATTGCAGTCCATTCACCCCACAGGAAATGCAGCTTTTCTTCGGCCAAAGCCGGAGCTGATGCAAAGATGTCCGAGAAGTTGATGCTGTCGGTCAGGAAAAACAGCGCGAAAATCCCCAGCGCAAAGCCAAAGTCACCCACTCGGTTGACGATAAAGGCTTTCATCGCGGCCGCATTGGCGCTGGATTTGCGATAATAGAACCCGATCAGCAGATAGGATGCGACGCCCACGCCTTCCCAGCCAAAGAACATCTGAACCAGATTGTCCGCCGTCACCAGCATCAGCATGGCGAAGGTAAAGAACGACAGATAAGCAAAGAAACGCGGCTTATAGCTTTCACCCTCGCGCCATTGCGGATCGTGATCCATGTAGCCAAAGGAATAGAGGTGCACGAGCGCCGAAACCGTCGTCACCACGATCAGCATGATCGCGGTCAACCGGTCCAGACGGATGGCCCAGCTTGTCGACAGAGAGCCGCTCTCGATCCAGCGCATGATCTCGATCTGCTGGGTCACACCGTCAAAGGTGAAGAAAACAATCCACGACAGCAGACAGGCCAGAAACAGCAGGCCCGTGGCGGTCCACATGGCGGCTTTTTCGCCAATGAACTTCCAGCCGAACCCGCAGAGCAGCGCGCCCACCAGCGGGGCAAAGAGGATGGTGGTTTCCATATTCCCTTACCCCTTCATCATATTGACGTCTTCAACCGCGATGGTGCCGCGGTTGCGGAAGAAGCAGACCAGAATGGCCAGCCCGATCGCCGCCTCGGCCGCCGCAACGGTCAGAACGAACAGCGTAAATACCTGCCCAACCAAATCGCCGAGGAAGCTGGAAAACGCCACAAGGTTGATATTCACCGCCAGCAGCATCAGTTCGATGCTCATCAGCAGGATGATGACGTTCTTGCGGTTCAGGAAGAGACCGAAGATGCCGATGACGAACAGCGTCGCCGCGACCGTAAGATAGTGTTCAAGTCCGATCATCGTCTTAAAGCCCCTGCCCCGGTTTCACGTCCTTCAACTCCATCGCCTTGGCCGGGTCGCGCATCATCTGGCCGACGATGTCCTGACGCTTGATGTCCTGACGGTGGCGCAGGGTCAGCACGATGGCGCCGATCATGGCCACCAGCAGGATCAGGCCCGCCAATTGGAACAGAAGGAAGTATTGATCATAAAGAATGACGCCCAGCGCCTCGGTGTTGTGACGGTCTGTCGGAACCGGCTGTGCCAGATTGGCCTCAACGCCTTGCGCGCTGTCCCAGGCCCCGAACGCCATGACGAACTGCATCAGAATGACCAGACCGATCAGCAGGGCCAGCGGCATATAGCGCGCCATCTCGGCCTTCAGCTCGGCAAAGTCCACGTCCAGCATCATCACCACGAAGAGGAACAGAACCGCGACTGCGCCCACATAGACGATGATCAGCAGCATTGCCACGAACTCGGCCCCCAGCAGCACGAACAGCCCCGCCGAGGACAGGAAGGACAGGATCAGCCACAGCACCGAGTGCACCGGCTGGCGGCTGATTACCGTGAACAGCCCACCGGTGATGGCGCTTATGGCAAACAGATAGAAGGCAAAGACGGTCATTGATCCTCATCCTCGTTATCGCCCATGACCTCTTGCGCCAGATCCAGCGCGCGGGTCATGGCCGGGATGCCGGCAAAGACCGACATCTGGCCGATCGTTTCCACGATCTCTTGTTTCTTTGCGCCCGCTTCCAGCGCGTGACGGACGGTTTGACGCACCGCCGAGTCCGCCTGAGCGCCCTGACAGGTCAGCCCGGCCAGCGTCAGCAGCAGGCGGGTTTTGGCATCCAGACCGTCCTTGTTGACGGCATTGCCGAACATCATCTCCATGACTTCTTTGGGCATGGTCGGCCACAGCGCCTCGAATCCCTTGGGCGAGAAACTCTCCATCGCCGGGTTCATCGCCTTGGCCATGTCCTGAGCCTGCTTCATCATCAGCTCGAACGGATTTGTCGGGCTGTCAGTCATCGGTACGGCGCGTCCATTTCCAGGTTGCGGGCGATCTCGGCTTCCCAGCGTTCACCGTTATCCAGCAGCTTTTCCTTGTCGTAGAACAGCTCTTCCCGGGTTTCCGTGGCGAATTCGAAGTTCGGGCCTTCGACGATTGCATCGACCGGGCAGGCCTCTTGGCAGAAGCCGCAATAGATGCACTTGGTCATGTCGATGTCATAGCGTGTCGTGCGGCGGCTGCCGTCCTCGCGCGGTTCGGCATCGATGGTGATGGCTTGCGCCGGACAGATCGCTTCACACAGTTTGCAGGCGATGCAGCGTTCCTCGCCATTCGGATAACGGCGCAGGGCATGCTCACCGCGGAAACGTGGGGACAGAGGGCCCTTTTCATGCGGGTAATTCAGGGTGGCCTTGGGGGCGAAGAAGTACTTCAGCCCCAGTTTCATACCGACCCAGAAATCCTGCAGCAGGAAATACTTGGCAGCGCGGGTGTAGTCGATGTTTGTCATATCAGCCTCCTACGCTCCAACGGGCGAATGCACCCCAGAACCAGTCGAATTTCGCCGCAAAAGCCACGAAGACCACCCAAGCCAGTGAGAACGGCAGGAACACTTTCCAGCCCAGCCGCATCAGCTGGTCATAGCGGTAGCGGGGCGTGATGGCCTTGACCATCGCGAAGATGAAGAAGAAGAACGCCATCTTGGCGACCATCCACAACACGCCGTCCGGAAGACCCGGGATCGGGGACAGCCAGCCGCCGAAGAACAGCAGCGAAGTCAGCGCGCACATCAGGAAGATGGCGATGTACTCTCCCGCCATGAACAGCAGGAAGGGCGTGGCCGAGTATTCGACCTGATAGCCGGCAACCAGTTCCGATTCCGCCTCGGGCAGGTCGAAGGGCGGGCGGTTGGTTTCGGCCAGCGCCGAGATAAAGAACAGGAACACCATCGGGAAATGCGGCAGCCAGTACCAGCTGAAGAAGCCGAACGAGCCATCCTGCGCCCGAACGATATCACCGAAATTCATCGAACCGGTCGAAATGATGATGCCGATAATTATTAGGCCGATCGAGACCTCATAGGAGATCATCTGCGCGGCGGACCGCAGCGAGCCCAGGAATGGGTACTTTGAGTTCGACGCCCAACCGCCCATGATCACACCGTAAACTTCCAGCGAGGACACGGCGAAGACATAGAGGATGGCGACGTTGATATCCGACAGAACCCAGCCATCGTTGAACGGGATCACGGCCCAGGCGATCATTGCCAGAACGAAGGACGTCAGCGGCGCAAGGATGAAAACCGTGCGGTCAGCGCCTGCCGGGATCACGACCTCTTTCACCACATACTTCAGCGCGTCCGCCACCGATTGCAGAAGGCCATAGACGCCGACCACGTTGGGGCCGCGGCGCATCTGGACAGCAGCCCAGATCTTGCGGTCGCCGTAGACAAGGAACAACAGCGAAATCATCACAAAGGCAACGACTGCAAGCACTTGCGCCAGAATGATGATGGCTATTCCGCCTGGGGTGTTAAAGAAATCAGCCATTGGTCCTCACACCGTGGGTATTCCGTTTTCCGCGAACGATGCAAAGGCCACGTGCCTGCGCAAACTGCGGCTGGGTCGGCGCGTTGGTGTAAACAGCATCCGCCGCCCATGCGCCACCCTTAATCTTGGGTTTCACACACAAATCAGGCGCAGCATACTGCCACCCGGCAGTCGCGTTTGCCCGCGATATGAAACAGCTCTGGTTCATTCCGCCGCGATCTTCTCGGCCTTGCGTGCCTGCGCCTGCGCCGACAGTTCGGCCATCAGCTGCGAGGCCCGCGCAATCGGGTTGGTCAGGTAGAAATCCTTGACCGCGTTGCGGAAGGTCGCCGTGCCCAACGGGCCGGCATCCAGCGGCTGAACTTCATTTTCGACCACCTGATCAATCTGGGCCAGGTGCGGAACCGCTTCGACAAGCGCGGTGCGCAGTTGCGCCAGCGAGTCGTAGGGCAAAGTTGCGCCCAACTCAGCCGACAAGGCCCGCAGGATCGCCCAGTTCTCTTTCGCCTCACCGGGCGCGAACCCGGCGCGCATGGCCAGTTGCGGGCGGCCTTCGGTGTTCACGAACAAGCCGTTTTCCTCGGTATAAGCGGCACCCGGCAGGATCACGTCGGCGCGATGCGCGCCGCGATCACCATGGCTGCCCTGATAGATCACGAAGGCGCCCTCACCGATCTCGACCTCGTCCGCGCCGAGGTTGTAGATCACGTCCGCCGCTGAAACGGCATCCATGCCACTTTCGTTGGTCGCATCCACATCCATCGCACCTACGCGCGAGGCGGCGGTATGCAGAACGATCAGACCGCTTTCCGTGTTTGCAGCAATGGTTTGTGCGGCGGCCAGAACGGCGGCGCCGTCCGCCTCTTGCAACGCACCTTGGCCAACAATGACCAGCGAGCGTTTGCCCTTGATCGTATCGTCGCCACCCATGTCCACAACCTTTTGCAGCGCCGTGCGGTCATCACCCACATGGTGATACTCATAGGTCAGGTCCACAGCGGGACCTACCAGTGCAACCTCGGCCCCGTGCGCCCAGGCCCTGCGGATCCGGGCGTTCAGAACCGGAGCCTCGTCACGCGGGTTTGTGCCGATCAGCAGAATGCGTTCGGCGGCGTCAATATCCTCGATCGCCGCAGTCCCGGCATAGGCCGCACGATTGCCCGCAGGCAGTTTGGCCCCGTCGGTGCGGCATTCAACAACACCACCCTGCCCTTCGATCATCTGTTTCAGAGCAAACGCAGCCTCGACCGGAGCCAGATCACCGACGATCCCAGCCGGTTTCTCGGCCCCTTTCAGCGCCTCGGCGGCCTTGGTCAGCGCCTCAGACCAAGAGGCCCGGCGCAGCTTGCCGTTCTCGCGCACATAAGGCTTGTCCAGACGCTGACGGCGCAGGCCGTCCCAGACGAAGCGGGTCTTATCGCTGATCCATTCCTCGTTCACGCCATCATGGTTGCGCGGCAGGAAACGCATCACTTCGCGCCCCTTGGTATCGACGCGGATGTTCGAACCCAGAGCGTCCATCACGTCGACGCTTTCGGTCTTGGTCAGTTCCCACGGACGCGCGGTAAAGGCGTACGGCTTCGACGTCAGCGCCCCGACCGGGCACAGATCGATAATGTTGCCCTGCAGGTTCGAATTCAGCGTCTGGTTCAGGTACGACGTGATCTCGGCATCCTCACCACGTCCGGTCTGGCCCATCTGGGTGATCCCGGCGACTTCGGTGGTGAAGCGTACGCAGCGGGTACAACTGATGCAGCGCGTCATCGCGGTGCCGACCAGCGGTCCAAGATCCAGATCATCCACCGCCCGCTTGGCTTCCTTGAAGCGCGTGCCCGACAGACCATAAGCCATCGCCTGATCCTGCAGATCACACTCACCACCCTGATCGCAGATCGGGCAATCCAGCGGGTGGTTGATCAGCAGGAACTCCATCACCCCTTCGCGGGCCTTCTTGACCATGGGCGAGTTCGTCTTGACCACCGGCGGCTGTCCTTCCGGCCCCGGGCGCAGATCGCGCACCTGCATCGCGCAGGAAGCCGCAGGTTTGGGCGGGCCGCCAACAACCTCGACCAGACACATCCGGCAGTTTCCGGCAATCGACAGGCGCTCGTGATAGCAGAAGCGCGGCACTTCGACTCCGACCTGTTCACAGGCCTGGATCAGGGTCATCGCACCATCGACTTCGATATCCTGCCCGTCGATATTGATCTTGCGGAGGTCAGACATTCTCTAGTTCGCCCTCAAATACACGCCAATGGCGCTGTTTCTTTCGATTTCCGTCTGCCCCAGTGAGCAGAAGGACTTGGGGTTGTCATAAGACACACCGTTCTGGGACAGATACGCCTCGCCCTTGGCGCGCATCCGGTCCTTTTCGGAATCCGAGTCCACATAGGCGCGGATTTCCTGATCCGAGTACCCCAGTTTGTTCGCTTTGGATCGCAATCCCCACATCACTCCGATCGCCTTCATCCGGCGCCCGCTGATCGACGGGCAGTATTCCGAAATCTCGTTTGCGATGGCGATGTAGTAGAGTTCGTTGTCGATCTCTTTGACATCCCTCAAAGGCGGCTTGGCCTCTGCCATTATCGGGAAGGTTAACACTGAAATCAGGGCAACTGCCTTCGCGCCGGGCATGACCCTTCCGTTCGGTTTGGAAGGTCCACAACGAAGTTTTCTCCGGGCGCTATGCAATAGCTGCCCGGTCAATCCGCCGCGATATGCAAAACCCTGCTTCATGGTCTCTGGCAGGTTCCTGCAAATGTCAGTTTGTCATCCGCGATCCGCAGATTCTGGGGTTCCGTATCAGGTCCGACTTTCCAGGCGATTCTGGACGATCCGAAGTTCTGAATACAGAACTTGGTACCTTCATAACGGCCGGCTTCGAGCGCGCCGTCCAACGACGCGGAAACACCTTTCACGGTCACGGTGAACTCGGCCGGCATGGCCTTTTTGTTTACCGCTTTCGCCTTGGCCCGGAAGGATTTGCCATCGAACGTGACCCGGTCATCCGGAGGTTTGACGAGGCCGCATGCCGTCACAAGCGACAAAGCCGCAACCGCCACTGTCAGCATCGATGCAGCCCTTGGCTTGCGGGTCGTATTTTCGCGTGCACCTGTCGACATCAGAACGCCGCCACCAATGCCATGAGACCGGTAAGGAACATGCAGGCCCATGCCACGACGTACAGCACGGAACGCAAACCGCTGTTGGGTTTGCCGACGCCGCGAATATGGACGAACAACATGATCAGTCTGGCAACCAATGCCACCGATGCAAAAAGGTTGACCCAGAACGGGCTTACACCCATCAAAATTGCGGCCACTGTAACAGCCAGAAACGCGGGCAGCGTCTCGGTACCATTCAGATAGGCCCGGTTCAGGCGGTAAGCCTTGTCCGAATAATCCTGATCCGGTGTCGCCCCCGGAGCCAGCCCTTTTCCCTGTTTGGCCAGCGCGGTGAACGGTGACAGAAACAGAACAACCAGGGTGAAAATCACCAATGCGGCGATTGCGTGGGAATATTCGGCATAGATTTCCATTGAGTTCACTCCGCAGCCATCGCACCCATGCGGCCCGATTTCTGAGCCTTGATGCGATCCTCGATTTCTTCACGGAAGTTGCGGATCAGGCCCTGGATCGGCCAGGCTGCCGCGTCGCCAAGGGCGCAGATCGTGTGGCCTTCGACCTGTTTGGTCACGTCGAACAGCATATCGATCTCTTCCAGTTCCGCCTCGCCTCGGACCAGGCGGTCCATGACGCGCATCATCCAGCCGGTACCTTCGCGGCAGGGCGTGCACTGACCGCAGCTTTCGTGCTTGTAAAACTTTGACAGACGCCAGATCGCCTTGATGATGTCGGTGGACTTGTCCATCACGATCACGGCCGCCGTGCCCAGGCCAGATCCCAGATCGTTGCGCAGGTGATCGAAATCCATGATCGCATCGCGCATGTTCTCACCGCGCACGCAGGGAACGGACGAACCGCCCGGGATCACCGCCAGAAGATTGTCCCAACCGCCGCGAATACCACCGCAATGGGTTTCGATCAGCTGTTCGAACGGGATCGACATGGCCTCTTCAACCACGCAGGGGTTGTTCACATGGCCAGAGATCGCAAACAGCTTGGTGCCCGCGTTGTTCTGGCGGCCGAAGCCCGCGAACCAGTCGGCCCCACGGCGCAGTATCGTCGGCACCACAGCAATCGATTCCACGTTGTTCACCGTGGTCGGACAGCCGTAAAGACCCGCACCTGCCGGGAACGGAGGTTTCATCCGCGGCATACCCTTCTTGCCCTCAAGGCTTTCGATCAGGGCGGTTTCCTCGCCGCAGATATAGGCGCCGGCACCGTGATGCAGGAACAGGTCGAAATCCCAGCCCGAACCAGCGGCGTTCTTTCCCAGCAAGCCAGCGTCATAGGCCTCATCAATCGCCGCCTGCAGCGCCTCACGCTCGCGGATATATTCACCACGCAGGTAGATGTAGCAGGTGTGCGCGTTCATCGCGAAAGACGCGATCAGGCACCCTTCGATCAGCGTATGCGGATCATGGCGCATGATCTCGCGGTCCTTGCATGTGCCGGGCTCGGATTCATCCGCATTCACAACCAGATAGGCCGGGCGCCCATCGCTTTCCTTTGGCATGAACGACCATTTCAGACCGGTTGGGAAACCCGCACCACCACGACCACGCAGGCCCGAGTCCTTCATGGTCTGGATGATCCAGTCGCGCCCCTTCTCGATCAGGCCAGCGGTGCCGTCCCAATGCCCCCGGGCCTGCGCGCCTTTCAGCGTGCGCTCATGCATCCCGTAGATGTTGGTAAAGATCCTGTCCTGATCCTTCAGCATCATTCGTTACCTTCAGCTGTCCTGACGCATGCGCCAGAGTTGAAAAATGTTCACGCCCGCATAGATGAAAGCCGCCAACGCAGCAAAATCAAACAGCAGCGCGTGTCGCGCCGTCAATCCCAACGCGGGGCCGACAAACAAGTTCATGGCAAGCCAAATCGTCATCGTCACTGCGATGACGATACCGATATGTCGGCCCTTTCGGGCTATGGCCTGTTCTTTGTCCTTGTCCATCACACATTGATGCCCCGGATGGGCACCGGCTATCACTCTTCGTATGTGCCGTCTTTCTTGGCACGTTTCGCAAACTCGGTTTCTTCACCAGCCGCCAGCTTGCCCGCCTGCTCGATCCAGCCATCCCGTTCGATCCGGCCCTTGAACTTCAAACGCGCGTCGACCCAAGCCACCTGATCAGGCGTCCAGGCGGCGATCTGGTCAAAGTGGTAGAATCCCAGCTCGTTCAGCGTTTGCTCCAGCTTCGGCCCAACGCCTTTCAGCAGCTTGAGATCATCTGCCTTGCCATCCCGCGCAGCCGATAGCGTTTCAGGCGCATTTTCCTTGGCCTTCGCCTCAGCCGCTTGTTTCACTGCAGGCTTAGCCGGCGCAGGTGCTTTGGGAGGGTTCGGAGCCGCCTTGGTCGCAGCAGCCTTGCCATCCTTGCCCAGCCAGGGCGTCAGGATCGGCACTTCGGTTCCGTCGATCCGCTTGACTGTATCACCCAGATCCGTCGCCAATGCGACGCTGGCGTTATACTGCGTTCTGCCACTGTCATACTCGGTCAGGCTGGTCAGCCCTATCAGGGGTTCCGCCGCATAGCGCCCGTTCTGCGGACCCGGTGTCGGCACTTTGCCCGCCGCCAGATCGTCAATGATCTGGCCAAAGCTCTCGGCGGTCAGATCCTCATAGTAATCCTTGCCGATCTGCGCCATCGGAGCATTGGTGCAGGAGCCGAGGCATTCGACCTCTTCCCAGCTCAGCTTGCCATCGGCGGACAGTTTATGCGGCTTGGCGGCGATCTTTTCTTTGCAGACCGCAATCAGATCTTCGGCCCCGCAGATCATGCACGACGTCGTGCCGCAGACCTGAATGTGCGCAACTGATCCAACCGGTTGTAGCTGGAACATGAAGTAGAAAGACGCAACCTCAAGAACGCGGATATAGGCCATACCCAGCATGTCGGCGACGGATTCAATCGCCGGACGGCTCAGCCAGCCCTCTTGTTCCTGCGCACGCCACAGCAGCGGGATCACCGCGCTGGCCTGACGCCCCTCGGGGTATTTTGTGATCTGCGCTTCGGCCCATTGCTGGTTCGCAGCAGTGAAGGCAAAGCTTTCGGGTTGTTCGGGGTGAAGACGGCGAAGCATTAGCGGTCAATCTCTCCAAATACGACGTCCATAGTGCCAATGATGGCGGCGACGTCGGCCAGTTGATGGCCCTTGGCAACGTGGTCCATGGCTTGCAGGTGCAGATAACCCGGAGCGCGCAGCTTGGCGCGGTAGGGTTTGTTGGTGCCGTCGGCGACCAGATAAACGCCGAACTCACCCTTGGGGGCTTCGACTGCAGCGTAGACCTCGCCGGCGGGGACGTGGAAACCTTCGGTATACAGTTTGAAGTGATGGATCAGACTCTCCATCGAGGTCTTCATGTCCGAGCGTTTCGGCGGGGTGATCTTGCCGCGCGCCAGAACATCGCCGGGGCAATCACGGATTTTCGAGATGGCCTGACGGATGATGTGTAGCGACTGGCGCATCTCTTCCATGCGGCAGAGATAACGGTCATAGCAGTCGCCGTTCTTGCCAACAGGGATCTGGAACTCGAACTCGTCGTAGCATTCATAGGGCTGCGCGCGGCGCAGGTCCCAAGCGAGGCCCGATCCGCGCACCATCACGCCCGAGAAACCGTATTTCTGGATGTCATCCTCGGTCACGACACCAATATCGGCGTTGCGCTGTTTGAAGATGCGGTTTTCGGTCAGCAGGCCGTCAATGTCATCGAGAACTGAGGGGAACTCATGGCTCCACGCTTCGATATCGTCCAGCAATTCCGGCGGCAGATCCTGATGTACACCGCCGGGGCGGAAATAGGCGGCGTGCAGGCGGGCGCCACAGGCACGCTCATAGAACACCATCAGCTTTTCGCGCTCTTCAAAGCCCCACAGCGGCGGGGTCAGCGCGCCAACATCCATCGCCTGAGTGGTCACGTTCAGCAGGTGGTTCAGGATGCGCCCGATCTCGGAATACAGAACCCGGATCAGCGAGCCGCGACGCGGCACTTCCACACCGGTCAGCTTTTCGATGGCCAGACACCAGGCGTGCTCCTGGTTCATTGGGGCCACATAGTCCAGACGGTCGAAATACGGCAGGTTCTGCAGATACGTCCGGCTTTCCATCAGCTTTTCGGTGCCACGGTGCAGCAGGCCGATATGCGGGTCGCAGCGTTCGACGATCTCGCCGTCGAGCTCAAGCACCAAACGCAGAACTCCATGCGCCGCAGGGTGTTGCGGGCCGAAGTTGATGTTGAAGTTGCGGATCTTCTGTTCTCCGCTCAGCGCGTCCGTGCTGCCGTCATCGTATCTTGAGCCGTCCATCAACGCCCTCGTTTCTTCTTTTTCGCCTCAGCCCGGACCCGGACCTTTTCGGCTTCGGCCGCTTTCGCTGCAGCCCCCGCAAGCAGGACGCCCAAGGCGCCCAAAACGATCAGTTCGCCCATCATGTCAGCGTCGCTCCATCTCTTGCAGCTTCATGGCCATCATCCACAAAAGGACAATGACCACCGGCGAAATCACACAAGCGAACGCCCAGTTCTTGTTGATCCCGAAATGCGGCAACAGCTTGGTCATCGGAATGACCGTTGCAACCACCACGATAATCCAGATCAAGAACTCCATGATTACGTCTCCTGTTTTTCGTCCCCTGGCAGAATGTAGTTCGCACCTTCCCATGGGGACATGAAATCGAATTGACGATATTCCTGAACCAGCGACACGGGTTCGTAGACCACGCGCTTATGCGCCTCGTCGTACCGCACCTCGGTATAGCCGGTGGTCGGAAAATCCTTGCGCAGCGGATAGCCGCGGAAGCCATAGTCGGTCAGGATACGCCGCAGGTCCGGATGGCCCGAGAACAGGATGCCGAACATGTCGAACACCTCACGCTCGAACCAGTTGGCCGAGGGGTGAACGCCCACGATCGAGGGCACCATGTCTTCCTCGCGGATCGAGACCCGCAGGCGGATGCGCTGATTCTGGTACATCGACAGGAAGTGGTACACCACGTCGAAGCGCTTGGCCCGTTCCGGGTAGTCCACACCGGTGATGTCCACCAGCGTCGAAAACTTGCAGTTCGGATCGGACGTCAGGAATTCGACAAATTCCACAAGGTTCGACGGGGCCACATCAACGTTCAGCTCGCCGTGGGTGACATCCCAGGACAAAACACAATCGGCCCGTTTCAGCTCTAACTGCGTGCCGAGTTCCTTGAGTGCTTCGCTCATCAGCTCTCTCCTCAGCGTACGATGGTACCGGTGCGGCGGATTTTGCGCTGCAACTGCATCAGACCGTAAAGCAGGGCCTCAGCCGTCGGAGGGCAGCCCGGTACGTAGATGTCCACAGGAACAATCCGGTCACAGCCGCGAACAACAGAATAGGAATAGTGATAGTACCCACCGCCATTGGCGCAGGACCCCATCGAGATAACGTAACGCGGTTCCGGCATCTGGTCATACACCTTGCGCAGCGCCGGTGCCATCTTGTTGGTCAGCGTCCCCGCGACGATCATTACGTCGGACTGACGCGGAGAGGCGCGCGGAGCAATGCCAAACCGTTCGGCATCGTAGCGCGGCATCGACGTGTGCATCATCTCAACCGCGCAGCAGGCCAGACCGAATGTCATCCAGTGCAGCGACCCGGTACGCGCCCAGTTGATGATGTCTTCGCTCGAGGTCAGCAGGAAGCCCTTGTCCTGCAGCTCGGCATTGAGGGCCTGGGTGGCGACTTCCTTGTCGGCGCCAGCGGTGTTTGCGCCCGTCATCACTCCCATTCCAGGGCCCCCTTCTTCCATTCATAGGCAAAGCCGATCGTCAGCACCGCCAAGAATACCATCATGGACCAGAAACCCACATCGCTGATGTCGCGGAAGCCCACGGCCCACGGAAACAGGAAGGCGATTTCCAGATCGAAGATGATGAAGAGAATCGAGACCAGATAGAATCGGACGTCGAATTTCATCCGCGCATCGTCGAAGGCATTGAAGCCACATTCATATGCGCTGACTTTTTCAGGATCAGGATTGCGAACAGCAAGCACCACAGCCGCAAGAATAAGGACTATTCCAAGGCCTACGGCGACGGCCAGAAACACCAGGATCGGGAGATACTCCCGCAACAGCTCTTCCACGAGTGGCTCCTTTCCTGCGCGTCCGGTCCCGGGCGCGCCGTCAATTGGCGTGTTGACTGGACATTCTCTATCCGCGCGGGGTCAGAGGGTCAACCAAGCACAGGCGGCGAATGCCGTATTAATCTGCATGCCTGACCCCGATACACCGCCCGGATTTCGCTTTATCCAACAAACGGGAAGATGCTGCTAAACCTTACTATTCCATGCAGGTTTTCGTTTCTCGAAGAACGCACTGATTCCCTCTTGCGCCTCTTGTGTTTCCCACCTTTGGACCAGAGCGTTGATCGTGTGATCAATCACGGCATCGTCGATTTTCGGGCCCAACGCCTGAACAAGGCTTTTGGCGGACGCGACAGCCCCGGGCGCGCAGGACAGATAAGGTTCCACATGGGCTTCCACCGCGTCCTCCAGACCTTCGGCGGGCACAGTCTCAGCCAGCAGCCCAAGATCCACAGCCTCGCTCGCATCAAACAGGCGCGCGGACATGAAGACACGGCGCGCTCGCGCTTCGCCCATGCGAGCAACGACGTATGGCCCGATCGTTGCCGGGATCAGACCAAGGCGGGTTTCCGTCAGGCCCATCTTCAGGCTGTTCACACCGATCGCAATATCGCAGACGGCCGCCATGCCCACACCGCCCCCGAACGCGTTGCCCTGCAAGGCGCCAATCAACGGCTTGGGCAGGGTATTCAGGGCGTTCAGCATTTCGGCCAGCTTGCGTGCTTCGGTGAACCGTGTGGCGGGATCCGCTGCCATCTGGTCCTGCATCCAACCAAGGTCGCCCCCGGCGCAAAAGCTCTTTCCTGCCCCGGTCAGAACAACCAAGCGCACGTTTTCATCCTTGCCCAGCGCCGCTGCCGCGTTGGTCAGTTCCGCAATCATTTGCGCCGACATTGCGTTGTGCTTTTCGGGGCGGTTCAGGGTCAACCTGGCGACACCACGCTGATCAACTGCAATATCGATCGTTTCAAACATCGTTTTTCTCCTGTGGGTCTTCACGGATCGCAGCCGCCAACAAGGTCGCCGCCTCGGCCGGATCTGTCTGCGCTGTGTCGATCCTGATATCGGGATTTGGAAACGGGTCGTAACTGCGCATCTCAACAGCCTGCCAGGTCGGCGGTGACCAATTGGGCAACTCGACTGTGCGATGTTCGACACGTTTTTGATGTTCGGTCTTGTCTGAGCACCAGAATTCCACATCAAGATGCCGCGCCCGGGCTTTCCCCGACACACCGCGCCAAGCGTTTCGTGTCAGGCTGATCGGGTTCACACAATCGGCTATCACATCAAACCCCTGCTGCAAGGCACCAGTGGCAACGGCTTGTGCTGCGGCATAGCCGCCATCTGCAAGATCATCGACCTTCATATGCGACGACCGCATGGCGGTTTCGATCTGATCAATCCAAAGCCACAACGCACCTGTCCGCTCCGCAACCATTCGGGCAATTGTCGTTTTGCCAACACCCGGCAAACCGGACAGACACATCAAAACCGGCACTCAGGTGCCCCGCATCGAACGGGCCATCTCCGCCGCTTCCTGCAGGATCGCGGCGTCCAGACCCGTGTCATAGCCCAACCGTTCAAGATGCGCCGCAACCGCCTCGGTCGCCACGTTCCCCGCCGCCCCCGGCGCGTATGGGCAGCCGCCCAAACCGCCGACCGCCGCATCGAAGACACGCACCCCGAGTGCCAGAGCGGCATCGATATTATCCATCGCCCGGCCATTCGTGTCATGAAAATGCCCCGCCAACCTTGTGACCGGCACCTGCTCGCGAACAGCAAGGATCATGCGCGCGATCTTGTCGGGCGTGCCCTGCCCGATGGTATCGCCCAATGAAATCTCATAGCAGCCGTGCGAAAACAGCACATCAGCCACTTCGGCGACTTTCTCCGGCGCTGTCGGTCCGTCATAGGGGCAGTCGGTCACGCAGGAAATATACCCGCGCACCGGCAAGTCGATATGCCGCGCTTCCTCCAGAATCGGCTCGAACCGCGCGATGGATTCCGCAATAGACGCATTGATGTTTGCCTTCGAAAACCCTTCGGATGCCGACGCGAATATAGCGATTTCGTCAGCATGTGCGGCAATAGCATCCTCATAACCGCGCATATTCGGCGTCAAGGCAGCGTAGCGAACGCCAGCCGCGCGGGTAATGCCTGCCAAAACCGCTGCACTGTCTGCCATTTGCGGCACCCATTTCGGCGACACAAAACTCGCAACTTCGATGCGATTGAAGCCGGCATCGCTCAGGCGATTCACCAGCGCCACTTTCTCGGCCACGGGGATCTGGCGCTGTTCATTCTGCAGACCGTCCCGGGGCCCGACCTCAAAGATTTCGACTCTGTCACCCATTCCTGCGCCTCTCCTGTGTTGTTCCGATCAACGGCTGAACCTGCCCCGACAATGGCATGCGATGCATCACAGGGATAGGCTACTCCTCTTCCAGCCGAACAAGCGCGGCACCGGCTTCGACCTGCGATCCGGGTGCGGCCAGAACTTCGGCAACGATGCCGTCGCGTGCGGCCAGCAAGGCGTGCTCCATTTTCATCGCTTCCAGAATGGCCAAGCGGTCGCCCTCCGATACGGACTGACCAGCCTCGGCGAACACGGCCTTGACCAGACCGGGCATGGGCGCCTCGATCACGTTTGTGTTGCCGGATGCTGTCGTATCGCGATCCAGCGGATCGATTAGTTCAAACGCGTGGCCGTAATCGTCAAAAACCGTGATGACGGCTCCGTTGATGGCAACGCGAGGCATGGGCTGACCGTCCAGACGCCAGAGGCCATCGCGCCGCCGTGCCTCGATCTGTTTCTGGTTTACATACCACAGTTGCCGGTCACGCCCATCGACCTGCACGTCCAGATCGATGACATCGCCCCGGTGCTGCAGGTGGACCGCACGACGCAGCGGCTCCCACAGCGTGAAACCGGTCTCGTGATCCGTGTTGACAAGGCCCAGGGCCGCCATAGCGGCGGCCACGGAATGTCCGGCAGAGGGTTCTGTTTCCGAAGTCAGCCTCGAAAGTTCCCGGCCAATCAACCCAGTATCCACATCACCTGCGGCAAATCCTGCATGCCGTGTCAGCGCGCCCAGAAATGCAAGGTTCGTGACCGTTCCAGCGACCTCGGTTTGCTGCAACGCACGGTGCAATTGCTCCAGCGCCGCCGATCGGGTTGGTCCATGTACTATGACCTTGGCAATCATCGGATCGTACCACGGGCTGATTATGTCACCGGCACGCACACCACTGTCGGCGCGGCAATCATCTGGAAACCGAAGATGAGAAAGCTGTCCGGTCGCGGGCAGAAACCCTTTTGGTACGTCTTCAGCATAAAGCCGCGCCTCGAAGGCATGCCCGCTGATCGACAGATCTTCTTGACCGGCGGGCAGCCTTTCCCCGGACGCGACCCGCAATTGCCATTCGACCAGATCAACGCCAGTGATCGCTTCGGTCACGGGATGTTCAACCTGCAACCGTGTGTTCATTTCCATGAACCAGAACCGGTTCGGGCGCAGCCCCTCCGAGGCATCTACAATGAACTCAACGGTTCCTGCGCCCTTGTAGCCGATCGCTTCGGCGGCCCGGACACCTGCCTGCCCCATCGCCTCGCGCATCTCGGACGTCATCCCCGGCGCTGGCGCTTCCTCGATGACCTTCTGATGGCGCCGCTGTAACGAGCAGTCCCTTTCGAACAAATGCACGGCATGGGTTCCGTCGCCGAACACCTGCACCTCGATATGGCGGGGTTTGGCGACGAATTTCTCGACCAGAACCGCGTCATTGCCAAACGCCGTCCTAGCCTCGCTGCGCGCGCTGTCCAGCGCGGCGTCGAAGTCCTGCGGCTTTTCGACCAAGCGCATGCCTTTGCCGCCGCCACCGGCAACCGCTTTGATAAGAACCGGGTAGCCAATGGTATCCGCAGCCCCGGCAAGGTGTTCCGGGTCCTGGTTTTCGCCGTGATAGCCGGGAACAACCGGCACACCGGCCTCCTCCATCAGAACCTTCGCGGCATCCTTCAATCCCATCTTGCGGATCGCATCGGCGGACGGTCCTATGAACGTCAGGCCGGCAGCTTCGACTGCATCCACGAAATCGGGGTTTTCGGACAGGAATCCATAGCCGGGATGGATCGCTTGCGCGCCGGTTTTTAACGCCGCCTCGATGATCACGTTCCCTTTAAGGTAGCTGTCCGCAGGGGCCGCGCCACCGATATGCACAGCCTCATCGGCCATTTGGACGTGCTTGGACCCGATATCGGCGTCCGAATAGACGGCAACGCAGGAAACGCCCAGCTTTTGCGCAGTTTCCATAACTCGGCAGGCAATCTCACCCCGGTTGGCAATCAGAATTTTAGTGAACACAAGCCCAGTTCCTCTCTGAACAAAAATCCCTCGACGAAGGATTTCTTCCCAAGAATTTTCGCAGAAACTTCTCTGCCATCACATCCTGAACACGCCGAAGCGCGTCTCCTCGATCGGGGCATTCAACGCAGCGCTCAGCGAGAGGGCCAGCACATCGCGGCTTTTGCGCGGGTCGATGATGCCGTCGTCCCACAACCGCGCCGAGGCATAGAGCGGATGCGACTGCTCCTCGAACATGTCCAGCGTGGGCCGCTTGAATTCCGCTTCTTCTTCAGCCGACCATGTGCCGCCCTGCCGTTCGATCCCGTCGCGCTTGACCGTGGCCAGAACACCCGCCGCCTGTTCGCCACCCATGACCGAGATGCGCGAGTTCGGCCAGGTCCAAAGGAAGCGTGGCTGGTAGGCGCGGCCCGCCATGCCATAGTTCCCGGCCCCGAACGAGCCACCGACAAGCATCGTAATCTTCGGAACCGAGGTCGTCGCCACTGCCGTCACCATCTTGGCCCCGTGCCGTGCGATGCCTTCGTTCTCGTATTTCCGCCCGACCATGAAGCCGGTGATGTTTTGCAGGAAAACCAGAGGGATTTTGCGTTGTGAACAGAGTTCAACGAAATGCGCGCCCTTCTGGGCTGCCTCTGAAAACAGCACCCCGTTATTGGCGATGATCCCGACGGGGCAGCCTTTGACATGGGCGAACCCTGTCACCAGCGTTTCCCCGAACCGCGGTTTGAACTCGTCAAAGCGCGAGCCATCCACCAGCCGCGCGATTACCTCGCGGATGTCATAGGGCGTGCGCAGATCGGCGGGGACCACCCCCAGAATCTCTTCAGGATCATAAGCGGGGTCCTCCGGGTTCGCCCAATCCACGGTCTGCGGCTTGCGCAGGTTCAGCGATGCGACGGCCCGGCGCGCCAGCGCCAGCGCATGGGCATCATCCTCGGCCAGATAGTCGGCTACGCCGGACAGGCGTGTATGAACGTCACCACCGCCCAGATCCTCGGAACTGACCACCTCACCCGTTGCGGCCTTGACCAGAGGCGGCCCGGCCAGAAAGATCGTCCCCTGCTCTTTCACGATGATCGTTACGTCCGACATCGCAGGCACATAAGCGCCACCCGCCGTGCACGACCCCATGACCACCGCAATCTGAGGGATCCCCTTCGCGCTCATCCGCGCCTGATTGTAGAAGATGCGACCAAAGTGGTCGCGGTCGGGAAAGACCTCATCCTGATTGGGCAGGTTCGCGCCGCCACTGTCGACCAGATAGATGCAGGGCAGATGATTTTCCTCGGCGATCTCCTGCGCGCGAAGGTGTTTCTTGACCGTCATCGGGTAGTATGTGCCGCCCTTCACGGTGGCGTCGTTACACACCACCATGACCTCGCGTCCCTGCACCCGGCCTATGCCCGCAATGGCCCCGGCAGACGGCGCGGCATCTCCGTACATGCCATGGGCCGCCGTTGCACCGATTTCAAGGAACGGAGAGCCCGGATCGAGCAAGTTCGCCACCCGGCGGCGCGGCAGCATCTTACCCCGGGATTCATGCCGTGCACGGGACTTTTCACCGCCCCCCATACGGGCCGCTTCCGCAGCAGCGGAGATTTGTGCCAATGCCTCGAGATGAGCAGCGCGATTTTGTTTGAAGCCCTCGGAGGTGGGCATGGCTTTGGATGTGAGTTTCATACCTTGACCTCTAATTTCAGCATTTGATTACTCAGCGGCATTGCAACAAAGACCACATAAATCAGAAAGGGAATGAATTTGGCGACGCCCGATGAAACGAAAGGTGCCATTGACGTTATACTGTCTGCTAGCACATCTAGTATTCCCTGAGAAATTAGGAAGAAAATCGGGACAAACATCAAGATAAGTGAAACCAAGAAAAAGCTCAGTGCGTTACCAAGCCTAACTCTTAGAACGCTGTTACAGTTCGCGCATTTACCTGCGGGCAAATGGCCTTCAACAATATCAACACTCCCCGCAAGCATCCAAGACACCCATAGCGGAAGCGGTTCACAACAATTCGGGCACTTTAGGCCAGCCAGTCGTCGAAAAAGCCCAATCAATTGTTTGTTTCCTCTGCAGCCAAGTGCTTCAACTCTTTCCGAATAACCTTCCCCGTCACCGTCATTGGCAATTCTTCCAAAAACGCCACCTCGCGCGGATAGGAGTAATGCGCCAGACGGTCTTTGACCCAATCCTGCAACTCGGCCCCCGACGCCTCGGCGCCGGGTTTCAGCACGACATAAGCCTTGACGATCTCGGTCCGCAGCGGGTCAGGCTTGCCGACTACGCCCACGGTCGCTACCGCCGGATGGGTCAGCAGGCAGTCTTCGATCTCGGCGGGGCCAATACGGTAGCCAGCCGAAGTGATCACGTCATCTTCGCGGCCGACAAAACGCAGGTATTCCCCCTCCCACACGCCGCGGTCGCCAGTGATCAGCCAATCGCCGCGAAACTTCTCGGTCGTGGCCTGGGGCCGGTTCCAGTACTCCAGCATCATTGAGGCCGACCCCTGCCTGATCGCTACGTCGCCTTCCTCGTCCGTCGGAACACCATACTCGTCAATCACCGCGACCTCATACCCCGGCACCGGTTTGCCGATGCATCCGGGACGGACCGGATAGTCCTCGGCGCAGGAAGACACGACCATGTTGCATTCGGTCTGACCGTAGAATTCGTTGATGGTCAGGCCAAACGCCTTTTCCCCCCAGGCCAGCATTTCCGCGCCCAAAGGCTCTCCTCCCGAGGCGACAGAGCGCAGGCCGGGAATGCTCTGATCCGCCGCTTTCAGCATCCGCAGCGCGGTCGGCGGGAAGAAGACGTTCCGTACTCCACCCCGCGAAATCACGTCGGCGCACCCTTCGGGCGAAAACTTCTCAAGCCGCGCGGCAACCACCGGAATTCCCAATGCCAACCCCGGCATCAACACGTCGAACAGTCCGCCAATCCAGGCCCAGTCCGCAGGTGTCCAAAGGCAATCACCGTCCCGCAGATGATTGTGGCTTATCGACACGCCCGGCAGATGGCCGGTCAACACCCGATGCCCGTGCAAAGCCCCTTTCGGAGTCCCTGTTGTACCAGACGTATAGATTAGAACCGCAGGGTCTTCGGGGCCCGTGTCGGCAAAAGGCACCGGATCACCTAGTTCTCCGATCTGGTGTGCCAGCAAAGGTTCGGCCAGATCGCCCAGCAGCGCGGCCCCTTCGGCGTCGGTCAGCACAATCCGCGCCCCGGAATCCCCGACTCGCGAAGACAGAGCATCGCGGCGGAACAGCTTGAACAGCGGCACTGAAATGGCACCGATTTTCCAGATTGCCAGATGTGCCGCAGCGCACCAGACAGACTGCCCCAGCAACACACCAACCCTGTCCCCGGTCCGCACCCGGCGCAACAGCGCCCGCGCCAAACCGTCCGCCAGAGCGCTGAGTTGCCCGTATGTCACGGATGAGGTTTCTTCTCCGGTCAGATCCAGCAACGCCAATTTGTCCGGGGCCTGCGCCAAGCACTGCTGGGCCATGTTCAATTGCGCCGGACAATCCCAGCTGTGATCGGCGCGCAAACCCGGTATGACCTCAGTGGGACGCATGAGTTTTTTCCATTATTTTACTGCGCCTTACCGCCGCTACCTCATTTGGCATTTCGACACGAATTTGACTCAGATCAGAGTCCGCCAGCCTTTGATCCGGCACCACTGCCTCATCAACATAACCAAAGGCATGAATATGACCAAGAAACTCGCCGCTTTGACCTTGTCTACTGCACTGGTTGCGCTGGCCGCGCCGGCTTTTGCACAATCGCAAGGGGACTGGACCGTGGGTATCGGTGTCGGCTACCTCGACCCGAAATCCGACAATGGCACTCTGGCCACGCTGGATGCCGAAGTCGGGTCCAGCACCCGCCCGATCTTTACCGCCGAGTACTTCGTCCGCGACAATCTTGGTATCGAACTTCTGGCCGCAACCCCGTTCAGCCACACCATCGCGCTGGGTGGCATTGATGCCGCCAGCACCAAGCAACTGCCGCCGACCCTGTCCCTTAACTATCACTTCCCGACCAACAGCGCCTGGAAGCCCTATGTTGGTGCCGGTTTGAACTACACGATCTTCTTTGACGAAAAATCCGCCTTGGGCGATCTCGACATCGACAACTCCTTTGGCGTCTCGCTGCAGGCCGGCCTGGACTACATGGTCACCGAACAAGGCTCGGTGCGGCTGAACGTGCGCTGGTTCGACATCGACTCGGACGTCACGCTGGACGGCGCCAAAATCGGCAAAGCCGAAATCGATCCGTGGCTGGTCGGTGTGTCCTACGTCCATCGCTTCTGATCCGTTCGCAATCCCGCCCCGCTGGTCCACTGGCCTGCGGGGCGAATTATCTCAGAGCATCTTGTTCATCATTTCGCGCCCGATCAGCATCCGACGGATTTCGCTGGTCCCGGCACCAATCTCCATCAGCTTTGCATCCCGGAAGATGCGACTGACCGCAGCGTCGGACAGGAACCCGGCCCCGCCCATTGCCTGAACCGCCTGATGAGCCTGCGTCATGGCCTGCTCCGACGCATAGAGGCAGCAAGCCGCCGCGTCCTGACGGGTCACGTCGCCCCGGTCACAGGCCTTTGCGACCTCGTAGATATAAGCTCTGGCCGAGTTCATCGCGGTGTACATATCGGCGATCTTGCCCTGCATCAGCTGAAAGGTACCGATTGGTTTGCCAAACTGCTTGCGCTCGGCCAGATAAGGCATGACCTCATCCAGACAGGCCGCCATGATACCGGTTCCAATCCCCGCAAGAACGACGCGTTCGTAATCCAACCCGGACATCAGCACCGAAACGCCTTTGCCCTCCTCGCCCAGAACATTCTCGAAGGGCACTTCGACATCTTCGAAGATCAGTTCGGCGGTATTCGACCCGCGCATCCCCAGCTTGTCGAAATGGGGTGAGGTCGAAAACCCGGTCATCTCCTTTTCGATCAGAAAGGCGGTGATGCCCTTGGACCCTGCGTCCGGATCAGTCTTGGCGTAGACAACCAGCGTATCGGCATCCGGGCCGTTGGTGATCCAGTATTTGTTGCCATTCAGCCGATAATGATCGTTCCGTTTCTCGGCCCGCAGCTTCATCGACACAACATCGGATCCGGCCGAAGGTTCGGACATCGCCAACGCGCCGACATGCTCACCGGAAATCAGGCGTGGCAGGTATTTCTGTTTCTGCTCGGCGTTGCCGTTCAGCTTGATCTGGTTCACACACAGGTTCGAATGGGCGCCGTAAGACAAAGACACCGAAGCGGACGCGCGAGCGATTTCCTCGACCGCGACCGTGTGCGCCAGATAGGACATTCCGGCTCCGCCGTATTCCTCGGGCACGGTAATGCCCAGCAGGCCCAGTTCCCCCATTTCCGTCCACAGATCATTCGGAAACGCGTTCGAGGAATCGATCTCGGCGGCCATCGGTTTGACCCGCTCCTGCGCCCAGCGATGCACCATATCGCGCAGGGCATTCACATCTTCGCCCAGATCAAATTGCATTGTTGCGGTGAACATCCGGGGCCTCCCTTGCCGGTTTAATGAACAGTTGTTCAATAACGACATACCAGCTTGCATCCGGCCGGTCAACGTTACGGTTTCACGATCTGCCAAAACGAAAAAACCGCCGCCCGTTGGCAGGCGGCGGTTTCTTTGAGAAATCAAGCGTGCGCCGCAGGCGCACTCAATCGGATTGCGCCTGATAGACTGCACCGACTTCGGATCGGATAATCCGCGCAATGACGCGACAGTCTTCAAGCGAAAACGTCAAAGGCACCCGCATATCCATGATGCCGGCCAGGATACGGTCACTCGCTGGCATCCGGGTGCTTTCCGCATAGCGCCAGCTGTCATAGCGCGAGGTAAAACCGGCCGGTTCCGCCCCGCCAAACCACTTCAACTCCACCCCTCGCGCGGCACAGCGGGCAATGACCTCTGCGATGCGGTCAGGGGGCCAGTCCAGCAGCAGAAACTGGATCGAAGACCCGACATAGGTCTCGGCCTCCGGGCGTTCGACAATCGTCAACCCGGGCGTTTGGCGCAAACCTGCCTCAACTTCTCTGTAACGTTCGTTCCAGCGCTGCACCTGACGGTCGAGATCCCGCAGTTGCGGGCGCAGAATCGCGGCCCGCAGATTATCCATGCGGCCAGAAACGTTGGGCGTGGTGTATTTGATGCGCTCGAAAACCTCTGACCCCGGAGCGGCCAGATGCCGCTCATACAGCATGTAGGATCCCGACAGCATCGTGGCCTTGGCGGCCAGTTCCTCATCATTGGTGATCAGCAGCCCGCCTTCACCGGAATTGACATGCTTGTAGGTCTGACAGGAATAGCACCCGATGGCGCCCTGACGGCCCGACAATTGCCCCCGCCATGCCGCACCCATCGTGTGGGCGCAGTCCTCGATCACCGTGACACCGGCCGCATCACACATCTGCATCAGCCGGTCCATGTCGCACAGATGTCCGCGCATATGGCTTAGCATCAGAACGCGTGCCTGACCCAACTTTCCTTCCAGATCGTCCAGATCGATCGTCAGGCTTTCCGTCACCCCGACAAACACCGGGCGGGCACCGACCGAGGCGATTGACCCCGGCACCGGAGCCAGCGTGAAGGCATTCGTCAGAACCGGATCACCCGGCTGAACCCCGACGGCCCGTAAGGCGGTCGCCAGCGCATACCCCCCCGAGGACACGGCGAGACAGTATTTCGCACCGGTCTGCGCGGCAAATTCCTGTTCCAGCAACGCAGTCTCACCCAGTTCCCCGGGCACCACGTTATAGCGATGCAGCCGACCGTGCCGGAGGACGGCCAGTGCGGCTTCGATTGCGTCTTCGGGGATGGGTTCCTGCTGCGTGAAGCTGCCAGAGAATGTTTCGGTCATGTGACTGTTCTGATCCTGCAAAAGGTTCCGGTCAAGAGCTTACGCCGTCACGCCAATCAGGTCATTCACGACGTCGGGCAGATCATTGAAATGATGCAGCAGGGCGTCCGGTTCCAACGCGGCCATATCTTCGCCGGAAGGCCCGAACGTCACCAGGACCGACGGCACCCCGGCGGCGCGTGCCGTGTTGTGGTCGGTATCCGAGTCCCCAATCAGAACGCACAGGTCGGGGTGCCCGCCCGCGCGGCGCGCGGCCTCGCGCAGTGGTTCGGGATCGGGCTTTCGCACCGCAAGCGTATCGGCCCCAACCAGCGAGGCGAAACGATCCCGCACCCCAAGACGCATCAAAAGCAGATCGGCCAGAGCCTCGGGTTTGTTGGTGCAGATACCCACACCGTACCCTGTGGTTTTCAACGTATCGACTGCCTCAAGCGCGCCGGGGTAGAATTTGGTGTGGATGTCAATGGCTTCCGAATAGGCCTCGAGCAGAATTGGATAATACGCCAGCACTGTTGCCTCGTCATACGCTCCGACCCGTTTCAGCCCGTGGCTCAGCATCATGCGTCCGCCACGCAAGGCAACACCGGCGTCCTGTTCCCGCGTCAGAACATCGCCATGCCCCATTTCACGAAAACAATGATTTGCCGCCGCCAGCAAATCGCCTGAAGTATCCGCCAAAGTGCCGTCCAGATCGAAGATGACCGTACGCATTTTGCCTCCTTGCTCGGCAGAAACCCGCCATGAGATGTTGCAAACGGCAATCTTGTTTGATGGGCGAACCGCTTGCGCCTTTGAAACCAGCGGATAAAACGGACGACAACAAAACACAAAGAGAAAACGATTTCATGACCACTGCCCTTGTCATCCTCGCCGCCGGAAAAGGCACCAGGATGAATTCGGAGATACCAAAAGTTCTGCATCCCATCGCGCAGGCCCCGATGCTGGTTCACGCCATGCGCGCAGGCGCAATTCTGTCCCCCGAACGCACTGTCATCGTCACCGGGCACGGGTCCGAGGCGGTCGCCAAAGCCGCGCGGGCCGAGGATGAAGACGTGCATATCGCCGTGCAGGAGGATCAACTGGGCACCGCCCACGCGGTCGCGCAGGCACGCGGCGCGTTGGACGGGTTTTCCGGCGATATCGTGGTTCTGTATGGCGACACACCCTTTCTGCAACCGGACACTCTGGAACGGATGGTAGCCGCGCGGGCCGAGAACGATCTTGTCATTCTGGGGTTCGAGGCGGCCGATCCCGCCCGTTATGGCCGACTGGTCATGAAGGGCGACACGCTGGAACGGATCGTTGAATTCAAGGACGCCTCCGAGGAAGAGCGCGCGATCACCTTCTGCAATTCGGGCCTTTTGGCCTGCGATGCTCAGACACTGTTCTCGCTGATCGACGCGGTCGGGAATGGCAATGCATCCGGCGAGTACTACCTAACCGATGTTGTTGAAATCGCGGGAAATCGCGGACTGAAGGTCACCGCTGTTGCCTGTGATGAGGCCCAGACGCTGGGCGTCAATTCCCGCGCCGATCTGGCGGCGGCAGATGCCGTTTTTCAAACCCGCGCTCGTGCGGAACTGATGGATCTGGGCGTCACGCTGATGGACCCGCAGACCGTGTACCTGGCTGCTGACACAGTGATCGGGCGCGATACCGTGATTGAACCAAATGTGGTTTTTGGCCCCGGCGTTACCGTGGAAAGCGGCGCAACGATCCGCGCCTTTTCGCATCTTGAAGGGTGCCATGTCAGCCGCGGTGCCATCGTCGGCCCCTATGCCCGCCTGCGTCCGGGCGCCGAATTGGCCGAAGATGCGCGGATCGGTAATTTCGTCGAAATCAAGAATGCCGAAATCGGTGAAGGCGCAAAGGTCAATCACCTCAGCTATGTCGGCGATGCCTCGGTCGGGGCCAGAACCAATATCGGCGCAGGAACCATCACCTGCAACTATGACGGCGTCATGAAGCACCGAACAACGATTGGTGACGATGTCTTCATCGGCTCCAACACTATGTTGGTGGCACCGGTCACGCTGGGCGACGGCGCAATGACGGCGACCGGCACGGTGGTCACTAGGAATGTCGATCCCGACGCACTGGCCGTGGCTCGTTCACGCCAGGAAAACAAACCGGGTTATGCGCGTAAATTGTTTGAAATGTTAAAGGCGAAGAAGGCTCGCCGCGACAAAGGAGCCTAGATTATGTGTGGTATTGTTGGCGTACTGGGGCAGCACGAAGCCGCCCCTATTCTGGTCGAGGCGCTGAAGCGGCTGGAATATCGGGGCTATGACAGTGCTGGGATTGCAACGGTCAACAACGGCGCGCTGGGGCGTCGGCGGGCCGTTGGAAAGCTGGTCAACCTAAGCGATCTGCTGGTGCACGACCCATTGCCCGGCAAATCGGGTATCGGCCACACCCGCTGGGCCACGCATGGCGCGCCTTCGGTCACCAACGCCCATCCGCACAGGGCGGGCCCGGTGGCCGTTGTCCATAACGGCATCGTCGAAAACTACCGCGAATTGCGTGCGGAGCTGGCAGAAAACGGGATCGATTTCCAGACCGAAACCGATACTGAAACCGTCGCCCTGATGACCGAACACTACATGAAAACCGGTCTGAACGCGGTTCAAGCCGCCTTTAAAACGATCGACCGGCTGGAAGGTGCCTTTGCCCTAGCATTCCTGTTCGATGGAGAGGATGACCTGATCATTGCCGCCCGCAAAGGCTCTCCGCTGGCGATTGGTCATGGCGATGGCGAGATGTTCGTTGGCTCGGACGCCATTGCGCTGGCCCCGCTGACAGACAGGATCACATATCTCGAGGAAGGCGACCGCGTCGTCCTGACCCGCACGTCGCTGGAAATCCGCAATGAAAAGGGTGACCTGGCCAACCGGGAAACGCGCCGGATCAAACTGGATCACACCCGAACCGACAAGGGCGGGCACAAACATTATATGGCCAAGGAAATCGCCGAACAGCCGATCGTGGTGGCCGAGGCGATCCGGTCCTATCTGCCGACAGGTGGCGACCGGGTCGTGTTGCCCGATGCGGATCTGGATTTCACGAAACTGGATCGGCTGACCATGGTGGCCTGCGGCACAGCCTTCTATGCCTGCCTGACCGCAAAATACTGGTTCGAACAACTGGCCAAAATGCCGGTCGAAGTCGATATCGCCAGCGAGTTCCGCTACCGCGAACCACCGATCACTGATCGGACACTGGCCCTGTTCGTCAGTCAGTCAGGCGAAACGGCCGACACACTGGCCGCGCTGCGCTATTGCGAGGGCAAGGCGGACAAGATCGTTTCGGTTGTCAATGTCCCCGAAAGCTCGATTGCCCGCGAAAGTGACATTGCCCTGCCGATCCACGCCGGCGTGGAAATCGGCGTGGCATCGACGAAGGCGTTCACGTGTCAGTTGAGCGTGTTGCTGATGCTTGCGCTCAAAGCTGCCGCCGATCGGGGCACGCTCAGCGACGAAGAACTGGCCGATCACGCCGCAGCTTTGCGCGGTCTGCCCACAATCCTGAACGCGGCGCTGGATCAAAGCCAAGCCATCCGCAAATCCGCTCAGCGCCTGTCCGAGGCGCGCGACGTGTTGTTTCTGGGCCGGGGGCTGATGTATCCACTGGCCATGGAGGGGGCGCTAAAGCTCAAGGAAATCAGCTATATCCATGCGGAAGGTTATGCCTCGGGTGAATTGAAACACGGGCCCATCGCCCTGATCGACAAGCATATGCCGGTGGTTGTCATGGCCCCGCGCGACGCCGTTTTCGACAAGACAGTTTCGAACATGCAGGAGGTCATGGCGCGCAAGGGCAAGGTCATTCTCATCTCGGACGATGACGGCATTACCGACGCGGAAGACGGCGTCTGGAACACGATCCGCATGCCGCATGTCCATACAAGCCTGGCGCCAATCCTGTATTCGGTGCCGGCCCAGTTGCTGGCCTATCACACCGCTGTCGCAAAGGGCACGGATGTGGATCAGCCGCGCAACCTGGCCAAATCCGTAACGGTGGAGTGAACAATGTCCAAACAATTCCCGGAACTGGACGCCGCCCAACGCAAGTTCATCGAAGACCAGCACATGTTCTTCGTTGGCACCGCAGGGCCTGAAGGTCGCGTCAATATCTCGCCCAAGGGCATGGATTCATTACGTGTTCTTGGGCCCAACCGGATCGTCTGGATGAACCTGACCGGCAGTGGCAACGAAACCGCCGGTCATTTGCTGCAGACCAATCGCATGACGCTGATGTGGTGTTCCTTCACCACGCGCCCGCTGATCCTGCGCACCTATGGCACTGCACATACCCTGCACGTCGGCGACGATGGCTGGGACGAACTGGCCGCCCTGTTCCCCACTCATCGCAGCGCGCGGCAGATCTATGACCTCAGCCTCGACATGGTGCAAACATCCTGTGGCTACGCGGTTCCGTTCATGGAATTCCAATCGGACCGCGACACGATGCAAAAGTGGGTCGACGGAAAATCCGACGAGGACATCCGTGCCTATTGGGTCGACAAGAACCACTCCACGATTGACGGCCACCCCACCCGTGCCTTGGAAAAGGGCGGCGATGCCGGATAGCTATCTCAACCAGATCAAGGCTCATGCCGACCCCGAGCGCGCAGACCAGATTGCGGCCTATCACAAGGTCGAGCGTCCTTATCTGGGGGTTGCCAATCCGGTTTTGAACGACCTCACCAAGTCGTGGCGGCAAGAGCTGGATGTTTCTGATCGCGTAGAAGTGGCGGACGCTCTGTGGCAGAGCAACATTCACGAGGCTCGTCTTGCTGCTGCCAAACTGCTGACGCAGGCCCGTATCCGGCCAGATCAGGCGGTCTGGGAACTGCTGCACAGCTGGTTGCCGGATTTTGACGCCTGGGCGGTGGCCGATCACGCCTGCATGGCAATGCAAAAGCGCCTTACAGCAGACCCCGAACGGCTGGATCAGGTGGAGCTCTGGACCACCTCAGACCACATGTGGACCCGCAGGGCTGCTCTGGTCGCCACCCTGCCCTGGACCAAGCAAAACCACCCCAAACCCGACGATCTGCAACGCCGCGACCGTATTCTGGGTTGGGCTGCGGGTTATGTTCCCGATCGTGACTGGTTCATTCAGAAATCTGTCGCCTGGTGGCTGCGCGAACTGTCCAAACACGATCCGTCCCGCGTCATTGCGTTTCTGTCCGCGCATGGCAGCCAGATGAAGCCGTTTGCCCGCCGCGAGGCCGGAAAATACCTGAAAGATCAGTTGGAATAGACTTCAAGTTCGACCAGAGCGTCGAGCGGCAACAAAAGTGCCCGCATTGCATCCAGCGACAGACGGCTGCCCCCGCTTTCAGGTCCCGGTGCCGGAACCAGCGCAATATAGGCCTGCGCCCCCGTACTTGGGACCAGAACACGGCCCGTAAACTCGGTCTCGACCAAAGGGGTTTCCATCCAGCGTCCCGGCGTCGTGGGATCACCCAGCGCGGCGACGGTCGTTCTGGCGCCGATCCAACCAGCCGCAGTGGCCGCAACAGGTTCCGGTTCGACCGCGTCCCCGGCAGTCGCAGCATCCTGTTCGGCAGCGCCATCGCCACCGCCAAAAACCCGGTCCGTCGTTGACCGAACCGCGTCACATCCCGCCAGCAAAGCGCAAAACACCAAAACCGCATATCTCATGGCCACAACCTATCGATCTGTGCCCATCTATGCCAGCGCAAAGGAAACTTCACCCTTGTCGCGGGCAGGCCGCAGCTTTACCTATGTCGCATGACAGCTCCTCTTATCGACCCGTTTGCGCGCGCCATCACCTATCTCCGTGTTTCCGTCACGGATCGCTGCGATTTCCGCTGCGTCTATTGCATGTCCGAAAACATGACGTTCCTGCCCAAGAAGGACCTGCTGACTCTCGAGGAGCTGGATCGCATGTGTTCGACATTTGTCCGGCTGGGCGTCGAAAAGCTGCGCATAACCGGCGGGGAACCACTGGTGCGCCGTAACATCATGAGCTTTTTCAACGCCATGACCCGGCATCTGGACAGCGGCGCGCTGAAAGAGCTGACACTGACAACCAACGGATCACAGCTAAACCGTTTTTCCGAGGATCTGTATGCCGCGGGCGTGCGCAGGATCAACGTGTCGCTGGATACGCTGGATGACGAAAAATTCGCCCGCATCACCCGTTGGGGACGCCTGAAACAAGTGCTGAACGGCATTGATGCCGCACAAAAAGCCGGATTGCGGATCAAGATCAATGCCGTGGCTCTGAAAGGCTTCAACGAGGAAGAACTGCCGCGCATCACGCAATGGTGCACCGAGCGTGACATGGACCTGACCTGGATCGAGGTCATGCCGATGGGGGACATCGGCAACGAAGATCGTCTGGATCAGTACTGGTCACTCAAGGATGTACGGGCCGAATACGAAAACCAATACCGGGTCACCGATCTGGCCGAGCGGACCGGCGGCCCTGCGCGCTACGTCCGGCTCGAGGAAACGGGGCAGAAGATCGGCTTCATCACGCCGCTCAGCCACAATTTCTGCGAAAGCTGCAACCGCGTGCGGCTGACCTGTACGGGCGAGCTGTACATGTGCCTGGGCCAGGAAGACATGGCCGATCTGCGCGATCCGCTGCGGGATCATCCGGATACGGAACAACCGCTCGAAGACGCGATCCGCGCTGCGATCAACCTCAAACCCAAGGGGCATGATTTCGACTATTCCCGTCAGGCGGTAGATGGCCGGATGAGCCGCCACATGAGCCACACAGGCGGCTGACATGCCGCGCCGGAACGGCCAGACACTGCTTTATCGATTGTATTGCGGCCTGACCTCAATTGCCGCACCGCTTGTCTGGCGTACCGTGCGCAACAAGCTGCAGGCTGCAGGGGTTCCCCAGGCACGGCAACAGGAACGCCTCGGCCACGCAAGCCAGCCCCGTCCAGATGGCCGCCTGGTCTGGTTTCACGCCGCCAGCGTCGGAGAAAGCCTGTCCGTTCTCAGCCTGATCAATCGGCTTGCGGAAAAGCTGCCAGATGCGCATTTCCTGATCACATCCGGCACTCCGACCTCGGCGGCCCTTATCGAAAAGCGCCTTCCGCCCAGAACGCGCCACCAGTACCCGCCGCTGGACACCGGCGGCCCCGTCGGACGGTTTCTCGCCCATTGGAAGCCCGATGCCGGGATCTTCGTCGAAAGCGAAATCTGGCCGCACCTGATTGTCGAGGCCTCGCACCTGGGAATGCCGCTTGCCCTGCTCAATGCCCGACTGTCGGATAAATCGGTCGCTGGCTGGAAAAAGCGTCCGCGAACAGCACGGTTCATCCTTGAACAGTTTCGCTTGTTTTTGACTCAGAACGACAAGGCGGCGGCCAACCTGCTGGCCATGGGGGCCCAAGCTGACCGGGTCAAGCCCGGGACCAACCTCAAGTCGATGTCCGACCCCCTGCCCGTGAACAAGGAAACGCTGACCAGCATCCGCAGCCAGATTGCCGGGCGGCCGGTCTGGATCGCCAGTTCCACCCACGCCGGAGAAGAGGAAATCGTGCTGGCGGCCCACGCGCAATTGCTGGAAAGCTGGCCCGACCTGCTACTCCTGCTGATCCCCCGCCATCCTGAACGGCGCGAAGATGTCGGTACATTGATCCAGCAGGCCGGCCTTTCCATGTCGCTGCGCTCTGCCGACATGCCAATCACGGCAGACACGCAGGTCTACGTCGCCGATACCCTCGGCGAAACTGGAACCTGGTATGCCTTGTGTCCGATCGTATTTTTGGGCGGCTCGCTCAAGGAAATCGGCGGTCACAATCCGTTTGAACCGGCACAGGCCGGCGCGGCCGTCATTACCGGGCCGGGGTATTTCAACTTTGCCGAAACATTTGCGCCTCTGATCGAAAGTGGCGGCACAATCGAGGTGCGGACAGCACAAGACCTTGCCACCGCCGTCGCCACTTGGCTGAGCGACAAAGTGGCATTAGCGGAAGCCCAAAGCGCCGTGAAAACCTGCGTGAACACTCAAAAATCGGCGCTGGACGACGTCACAGATACACTCTGCACGTATCTTTCTCTCACGTGATCGCCCGTGGGGTCCACGCTTCATCTGGCTAAAAATATCCCGGGGGAGGCGCGCCATAGGCGCGACGGGGGCAGTGCCCCCATCGCCTTTGCCGTCAGGCGGCCGGCATCCTTTGCTCGACAATCTCGGCCCACCAACTGCATCCTGCCGGAATGGCCTCATCATTGAAGTTGTATTGCGGGTGATGCACCATCGCCGTGTCGCCGTTGCCAACCAGAATATAAGCGCCCGGACGTTCTTCCAGCATAAAGGCAAAATCCTCGCCGCCCATGACCAGAGGTGCCTCCTCGCAAGCGCCTGAGACTGAACGCGCCACGTCCGCCGCAAAATCGGTCTGCTCGTCGCTGTTCACCATAACCGGATAGCCCCGGATATAGGTCACATCAGCGTTCCCACCGTAAGTCGCGGCAACGCCGTTGCAGATTTCGTTGATCCGGCGCTCAGCCAGATCCCGCATAGCATTGCTCATGGTGCGCACGGTTCCCTTGATCTGAACCGTCTGAGGGATCACGTTGAAAGCCTTGGAGGAGGTTTCGAACGAGGTTACGGATACCACAATCTGATCGACCGGATCGGCATTACGCGAAGCGATGGTCTGCAACGCCAAAACTGCATTGGCGGCGAGGACGGTCGTATCAACAGTTTCATGTGGTTTGGCCGCGTGGCCGCCAAGGCCTTCGAACGTGATGTCGAACTGGTCAGTAGCTGCAAAGAACGCACCCGGACGGATCGCAAACGACCCTACGGGCTTACCAGGCCAGTTGTGCATTCCATAGACTTCCTGAATATTCCAGCGATCCATCATGCCATCTTCGCACATCTCGCGCCCGCCGCCGCCGCCTTCTTCGGCAGGTTGGAAGATGACCACAACCGTTCCATCGAAATTGCGGGTTTCAGCCAGATATTTTGCGGCCCCCAACAACATCGCCGTATGCCCGTCATGGCCACAGGCATGCATGGCACCCGGAGTTTTCGATGCATAGTCCAGCCCGGTCGCCTCATGGATCGGTAGCGCATCCATATCCGCCCGAAGTCCGATGACCTTGCCTTTGGTATCCGACTTGCCCTTGATCACGCCAACAACGCCGGTTCGCCCGATGCCGGTTACAATCTCGTCACAGCCGAATTCCTTCAGCTTGTCGGCGACCACCGCGCTGGTGCGATGCGTTTCGAACAGTATTTCCGGATTTTCATGAAGATCCCGTCGCCAAGCGGTGATTTCTTCCTGCATCTCGGCAAGGCGGTTCTTGATAGGCATGTCATTCTCCCCTGTGTGTCATGCGACAGGCATTCGTCGTTCCACCACTTCCGCGTACCAACTGCAGCCCGCGGGTATGGCTTCGTCATCAAAGTTATATTCAGGATGGTGGCACATGGCGGTGTCCCCATTGCCAACAAAGATGTAGGCGCCCGGCCGTTCTTCAAGCATGTAGGCGAAATCTTCCGACGGCATGATCGGATCGACGCTATCATTCACCTTGCCGGCAACAGCCGCCGCAGCTTCGGCAGCATAGCCTGTTTCCGCATCGGTATTGACAGTCGCCGGGTACCCCGGCGTCCAGATCACTTTTGCCGTTGCACCAAAGGCCGAGGCCGTGTCCTCGGCGATCCGGCGCACCCGCTCTTCCGCGATGGCGCGATACTCGGGATCCAGCGTTCGCACCGTGCCCTGCAGCCGCACCGTGTGCGCGATCACGTTTGACGCAACGCTATCAGTCACGAAGGTACCGACCGTCAGCACCACACGCTTGATCGGATCGACGGTGCGCGACACAACCGACTGCAAAGCCACGACTATATGAGATGCGACAAGTGTTGTGTCCACCGCATCATGCGGCGCGGCGGCGTGCCCGCCCTTGCCCGTCACAACAATCTCGAACTCGTCGGACGAGGCCAGCAAGGCACCAGGTCGAATGGCGAACTCTCCCACCGGAAGACCCGGCATATTGTGCATGCCGTATACTTCCTGAATGCCCCATCGTTCCATCAGGCTATCCTGACACATCGCCAATCCGCCCGCGCCGCCTTCTTCGGCGGGCTGGAAAATCAGAACAACGGTCCCATCAAAATTCCGGGTCTCAGCCAGATACTGTGCCGCCCCCAGCAGCATCGAGGTATGGCCGTCATGCCCGCAGGCATGCATCTTGCCCGGCACGGTCGAGGCATAGTCGAGCCCGGTTGCCTCTTCGATGGGCAGCGCATCCATATCGGCGCGCAGACCCACGACACGACCCTTCGTGTCGGTCCGCCCCCGGATCACGCCAACAACGCCTGTTTTGCCGATACCGGGCGTAATCTCATCCACGCCAAACGCTTTCAGGCGCTCTGTTACAAAGGCGGCCGTTTCGTGGACGTCATACATCAATTCTGGATTGGCATGCAGATGGCGGCGCCATTTGGTGATCTCGCCATGCATTTCGGCTAGCCTGTTTTTGACGGGCATTTTCATCCTCCTGTGACAAGAGTTTCAATATCGACCAAGTGGCCACAAATCTCAGGCGCCGAGCTTGTTTACCAGCCGCTCCATAAATCTGTGACCTTCATTGAACTGTGCAATCGTTATGAACTCGTTCGGCTGATGGGCCTGTGCAATATCGCCGGGGCCGCAAATAACCGCTGAATAGCCCGCTTCCTGAAACTGCCCCGCTTCAGTCCCGTAGCTGACAACATGCGAGGCATTGTCCCCCGTCAGGGATCGCACCAAGGCCTCGGCCTCTCCATCAGGTTCGGGCACCAGCGCCGGTACTGCAAAATCCTCGGCCACGTCGATGCGCGCTTCCGGGTGGACCTGCTGCATCCGGGCTTCGATCTGCCGCACCTGCTTCAGATAGTCCGTTCTCCAGTGCGATGCCTGTTCACCGGGCACCACTCGGAAGTCCATCATGAACCGGCAGTCCTTTGCAGTGATATTGTGCGCCGTGCCCCCTTCGATCATCCCGACATGGCAAGTGGTCCAGGGCGGGTCGAAAATCGCGGCGACATCACTCGGTTCGGCTGCCATATTCTCGGCATTACGATCGTTGGCCCAATCGATCAGCGGCGCCGCCGACATGATCGCGTTGACCCCGGTATGCATGATCGAGCTGTGGACCTCAAACCCGACAACATGTGTATCATACCCGAAGCTGCCTTTGTGGCCCGTGACGGCCTGCATCATCGACGGCTCGCCCACGATCACCGCGGATCCTTTGGGCAGAAACTCCTGCATGGCTTCGATCATCGGCGGGGCTCCGGTGCAGCCAACCTCCTCATCAAAGCTCAGCGCCAGTTGCAGAGGTCGTTTGAGATCCGCGTATTGCGCCTCGACCAATGCCCAGATGGCCAGTGCGTCAAAGCCCTTCATGTCGCAGGTTCCGCGTCCGAAATATTTGCCGTCTCTTTCAACAACAGTGAAAGGGTCGCTGTCCCATGGCTGCCCGTCAACGGGCACGACATCGGTATGGCCGGACAGGACAACCGCCCCTTCCTGCCAGGGGCCAACATGGGCCAGCAGGGCGGCTTTGTGAGGCTGGTTCGGATCGGGCCAGCGATGCGACGTGATGCCGTGGCTGGCCAAGTAAGCTTCGACCCAGTCCACCAGAGGCAGGTTGGTCTCACGGCTCACCGTCGGGAACGAGATCAGGCGCGTCATGATCTCAAGCGGCGTCAGGCGGTGCGGCATGGGGATCAGTAACCGCTATCCGTGGTTAGGACGAAGTGACCCGGCTCGACCTCGCGGTATTCTGAAGGTTCGGGTTTATAGCCGATTGGATGAATTGGCGACGGGATCGGCTTGAAATTCAGATCCTTTTCCGATTTCCGCTGGTTCGGATCGGCAATCGGAACAGCCTTCATCAGCGCCTGAGTATAGGCGTGCTGCGGGTTCTCGAACACCCGGGCACGCGGGCCAAGTTCGACAATGCGGCCCAGATACATGACGCCGACATGGTGGCTGACCCGCTCGACCACGGCCATGTCGTGGCTGATGAACAGATAGCTGAGGCCAAGTTCCGACTGAAGCTCCATCATCAGGTTCAGAACCTGCGCCTGGACCGATACGTCAAGCGCCGATACCGCCTCGTCCGCGACGATCAGTTTGGGGTTCAGCGCCAGCGCTCGGGCAATCGCGATCCGCTGCCGCTGACCACCCGACATCTCGTGCGGGAAACGACGCATGAAGCTGCGCGGCAACTGTACCTTGTCGAACAGTTGCGCCACACGGTCCTGCAACTCCGAGCCGGACGCGACACCGTAGTTGCGCATCGGTTCGGCCACCTGATCGATCAGCTGCATCTGCGGATTGAGCGAGGCGAACGGGTCCTGAAAGATCATCTGCATATCCAGCCGCGCTTTGCGCAGACCCGCAGAATCCAGTTTCATGATATCAAGGCCATCCAGATTGACCTCACCTGCCATCGGCTCGACCAGCCGCAGGATCGACCGACCCGCCGAAGATTTGCCGCACCCTGATTCGCCCACAAGGCTCAGCGTCTGGCCCTTGTTCAGGGTGAACGAAACGTCTTCGACCGCGTGCACATTGGAAATCGTGCGGCGCAGCAGCCCACCCTTGACGGGGAACCGGGTGGTCAGGTTCTTGACGGACAGCAGAACTTCTTCAGTGCCAGGGATTGGCGCGATGTTCTGCCCTTCGACACCCAGCAGCTTCATCGGTTCCGGGGCCGATTTTCCCTGCATTTCGCCCAGTTTCGGAACAGCGGCCAGCAGCGCCTTGGTGTAGTCGTGCTGCGGATTCTCAAAGATCTCCTTGACCGTGCCCTCTTCGACCTTGTTGCCGCGGAACATGACCACGACGCGGTCGGCCATCTGCGCCACAACCGCCATGTCATGCGTAATGAACATCACCGCCGTGCCGGTTTCCCGCTTGAGCCGGTCCATCAGTGCGAGGATCTCGGCCTGAATGGTCACGTCCAGCGCTGTGGTGGGTTCATCCGCGATCAGCAGGCGCGGCTCGCAGGCCATGGCCATGGCGATCACCACCCGCTGGCGCATGCCGCCGGACAATTCGTGCGGGTATTGCTTCAGTCGCCGTTCGGGTTCTGGAATGCGGACCTGACGCAGCAGTTCCAGCGCGCGGTCCTCGGCCTGCGATTTGGACAGGTTCTTGTGGATCCGCAACCCTTCGGTCAACTGCCGGCCAACGGTAAAAACGGGGTTCAGCGCTGTCATCGGCTCCTGAAAGATCATTCCGATCTCGTTGCCGCGAATCTGTTTCATCAGATTCTGATCGGCCCCAGACAGGTCCATTTCGGTCTTGTCGCGCCGGTCAAACAGCAGTTGCCCACCCGCGATCTCACCGCCGCCGAATTCCACCAGCCGCATCAGCGACAGAGACGAGACGGATTTCCCCGACCCCGATTCACCAACGATACATACGGTTTCGCCGGGATTGACCGAAAACGAGACATCTTCGACCCCGACCACCGGACCATCCTTGGTCTGAAATTCGACCCTGAGATTCTTAATCTGGGCAATAGGCTGATCCAGCACGCGCACGCTCCCCTTGGCGGCTTGTTATTTTTGAATGCCAAACGCTAAGGCGGCAGGAAGGGAAAAGTCAAACGCATTGCAGGTTTTCCTTAAGGCAAGGCTTGCAATTTTCCAAAACTCTGTTTCGATACGCCGCGTAACCGTTTTTGGGAGATGGCGGAATTCGCGAAGCGTGGCTTGCATACATGTTTCTTTTCAGCGCCTTACAATCCCACACGGCAACGCCAAACCCGCAGGCCTTGCGGAGATAATCGAGACACGAATGTGTCCAACATGGAGTGTATGATGAAAATCAAAACCCTTTTGCTTGGTGCGATTGCAAGCACGGCGATGGCCCCGATGGCCTTTGCCGAGCGCGGATCGGACGGCAATGTCAGCATCATCTACTGGCAGGCACCGTCGATCCTGAACCCGTTCCTTTCAGGTGGCACCAAGGATGTGGAGTCGGCCTCGCTGGTGATCGAACCGCTCGCCCGCTACGACCAGGACGGCAACATGGTGCCTTATCTGGCATCGGAAATTCCAACCGTTGAAAACGGCGGTGTCAGCGAAGATCTGACCTCGATCACCTGGAAAATCGCACCGGGAATCACCTGGTCGGATGGTAGTCCGTTCACTTCTGCGGACGTGAAATTCACAGCTGACTACTGCATGCACCCCGAAGGTGGCTGCGCGCAGGTGACCAAATTCGAAGGTGTCACATCGGTCGAAGCCGTGGACGACCTGACCGTAAAGGTCACGTTCGATGCACCGACCCCGTTCCCCTATGGTCCGTTTGTCGGCGGCGAAAGCCCGATCATTCAGGCCGCACAGTTTGCCGACTGCCTGGGCGCGAAAGCCCCCGAATGCACCGAGCAGAACTTTAACCCGATCGGCACCGGCCCGTTTGTCGTCACCGAGTTCAAGCCGAACGACGTGATCACCATGAAGGCCAACGACAACTACCGTGATCCGGCAAAACCTGCCTTTGCGACGCTGACCTTCAAAGGAGGCGGTGACGCAACTGCGGCGGGCCGCGCGGTGATGGAAACCGGCGAGTTTGACTATGCCTGGAACCTGCAGCTGGCACCCGAGGTGATCCAGCAGATGCAGGAAGGCGGCAAGGGCACTCCGGTCGCAGGCTTCGGCCCGCTGGTCGAGCGCATCATGCTGAACCAGACCAACCCGTCGCCCGATCTGCCGGAAGGCGAGCGTTCGACTGCTGCGCATCCGCACCCGTTCCTGCAGGATCCTGCGGTTTACAAGGCGATGTCTCTGGCAATCGACCGTCCGCTGCTGGTGGAAATCGGCTATGGCCAGGCCGGTCAGGTCACCTGTAACTGGGTTCCGGCCCCGGCTGCCGTGAATTCGGACACCTTTTCCTGTGACACGCAGGACATCGAAGGTGCGAAGAAACTGCTGGATGACGCGGGTATCGTAGACTCTGATGGCGACGGCGTGCGTGAAAAAGACGGCGTTCCGCTGAAGATCGTCTACCAGACCTCGACCAACGCCGTCCGTCAGGACTTCCAGGCGCTGATCAAGGAATGGTGGAGCCAGATCGGTATCGAAACCGAGCTGCGCAACATCAACGCGTCGGTCTTCTTCGGCGGTGACCCGGGTTCGCCCGACACCTTCCAGAAGTTCTATGCGGACGTTGAAATGTACGCCAACACCTTCAACGGCACCGACCCCCAGTCCTATCTGGGCAACGGCTTGTGCGACAAGGCTCCCAAGCCGGAATCGCAGTGGCAGGGTGAAAACATCAGCCGCTTCTGCAACGAAGAATTCGACAAGCTGCATGGTCAGCTGGCCGAAACCGCCGGTGCGGAAGAGCGTGCGAAAATCGCCCGTCGTCTGAACGACATCATGGTTGAAAACGGCGGTATGATCCCGCTGGTGCACCGTGGCCGTCTGTCGGCGCACGCAAACACCCTGGGTGGCGTGATCCTGAATGTTTGGGACAGCGAGCTGTGGAATGCAGCAGACTGGTACCGCAAGACCGGATCCTAAACATCAAGTTGCAAAGCTGCGCCCCGATCTGTATCGGGGCGCGGTCATTTGCACACCACTCCAACAAGAAGACGCACAATAAAGGCGCCTTTTGATGCTCAACTTCACCATCAGACGACTGATTCTGGCCGTTCCGACGCTCCTGTTCATCAGTCTCGTCATCTTCCTGCTGCTTGAACTCGCACCCGGCGATCCCATGGCGCAGGTTCCGCTTACCGTCCCCCCCGAAGTCAAAGAGAAGATGCGCGAGGCGCTTGGCCTCGGGCAGCCGATGCATATCCGGTTCTGGAAATGGATCGTGCAGTTCTTCTGGATTGAACCGCAGGTGCTGATCGACTCGATGTTCGGCACGACCTTCTCCGAAGGCGATCTGCGTGTGATTTCGTGGCAGACCCGCTCGCCCGTCATGGACATCGTCGTTCAGCGTATCCCGCAGACCCTGTGGGTCGTCGGCACCGCTTATGTGGTCGCCATCCTTATCGCGCTGCCCATCGGCATCTATTCCGCATACCGCCAGTATTCCTGGTTCGATCAGATGGGTACATTCGTGTCGATGGTCGGCTTCTCGGTCCCGCCTTTCTTCTCGGGCGTGCTGGTGATCGTGATCTTCTCGGTCCAACTTGGCTGGTTCCCGTCAATCTATGACACAACACATGTGGTCGACAGCTGGGACAGTTTTGTCGTGCAGCTGAAGCAGATGATCATGCCTGTCATGGTTCTGGCGCTTCAGATCACAGCACAACTCAGCCGGTTCATGCGCGCCTCGATGCTGGATAACCTCAACCAGGACTACGTCCGCACCGCCCGCGCCAAGGGCCTTAGCGAATACACCGTCGTGATGGTCCACGTGCTGCGCAATTCGATGATTCCGGTTGTCACCGTGATTGCTCTGGGCATTCCCGCCATCTTCGGCGGCGCCATCATTACCGAGCAGGTCTTCAAGGTGAACGGCATCGGCCAATTGCTGATCGGGGCCATTCAGGCCAATGACCTGCCGATGGTGCAGACGTTGACCTTCATCTTCGCCGTCCTGATCGTGCTGTTCAACCTGATCGCAGACGTCCTGTATGGCATTCTGGACCCGAGGATTCGCTATGACTGATCATGATCGCACGGATTCTCTGGTTCCTGACGAAGGGCTTGCCCCGGCCTCGACCGCCCTGCCAACGGCGGACGTGCTGGAGGAACTGGCCACCCCGCCCCGCAGTCAGTGGCGCGATGTCTGGGATCAGTTCAAGACCCACAAGGGCGCGATGATCGGGGCCATCCTGTTTATCTTCATCGTGGCCGGCGTCTACATTGGTCCTTATCTGTGGAGCATCGACCCGACACAGATCGACATCCGGTCCCGCAATCAGGGGCCAAGCTGGTCGCACCCGTTTGGAACAGACCAGTTGGGCCGTGACATTCTGGCCCGTATGATGTCAGGCGGGCAAACCTCGGTCTCTGTGGGCATCACCGCGATGTTGCTGGCGTTGTTCCTGGGATCTTTCATCGGCGTTCTGGCCGGGTTCTTCAAACGGCTGGACGGGCCGTTGATGCGCCTGACCGATCTGTTCCTCGCCCTGCCCCTGCTGCCATTGCTTCTGGTCATGATGCTGCTGTTCCGCGAACCGCTGTCGGCGGCATTCGGGCTGGAGCGCGGGATCTTCATTCTGATCGTCGCTGCAATCGGCGTCACGTCATGGATGCCGACAGCACGGATCGTGCGCGGAGATGTTTTGGCGATCAAGGAGCGGGAGTTCGTTCTGGCCGCACGCTCGATCGGGACAAGCAACGGACAGATCATCACACGGCACATCCTGCCTAATGTACTGTCCCCGATCATGGTCTCCGCCACGCTGGGCATCGCCACCGCGATCATCACCGAAAGCGCACTGTCGTTCCTAGGTCTGGGCTTTCCGCCGGACTTCCCGACCTGGGGCCGGTTGCTGTTTGACGGTGTCGACTATCTGCAGCAATACCCTGAGCGCGTGTTCTGGCCCGGTCTTGCGATCTCGCTGACGGTGCTAAGCGTCAACTATCTGGGTGACGGTCTGCGCGACGCTCTGGACCCGCGTATTCGCGGACGTTGAACCAAGTCAGCCGGCGCGTTTCAGCGCGCCGGCCAACACGACGATCAGTACCGCCAGCGGTATCAGCACCGAAAACGCCATTCTCAGGCCAAACAATTCGGCCAGAAACCCGATCAATGGCGGCCCGATCAGCAACCCGCCATATCCAAGCGTTGCAACACTGGCAATTGCCTGTCCGGGGGGCACCAGCGGGTCATTCGCGGCACGACTGAATGCCAGAGGCATGATGACGGCATAACCGATCCCCATCAAAGCAAAGCCGAACAAAGCCAGCGAGGTCGCCGCAGCGGATACCACGCAAAACACCCCGATGGCCGCACAGACACCGCCGAATCTTGCGATACTGACCGGCCCGAACCGGGCTATGAACACACCACCCGCCAGTCTGAGCGCAACCATCGCGACCGAAAACACCGCATAACCCAACGCTGCAACACCTTCGGTCGCTTCCGTGACATCGCGCAGGTAGACCGCGCTCCAGTCCGCGACCGCTCCCTCGCCCAACGCACCACACAGGGCCGCAATTCCAACAAGAACCAAAGCACCGGACGGCCATGCAAAAACGGCGCCGCCCGCGCTTTCCGACAGTTTTGACGTCCAGCGCACCCATGACAGAGCAAGCGCAAACCCTACGACAATCCCACCCGCCAGCAGGAAATGAGTGATCACGGTCAGCCCCATCTGGACCGCAATGTAACCGCTGAGCGCCCCCAGCCCAGCCCCAAGGCTCCACATCGCGTGAAACGAGGACATGACGGGTTTATCATAAGTCTGCTCTACCTCGGCCGCCCAGGCGTTCATCGCCACGTCCATCGACCCGTGGAAGGCTCCGAAGATGAACAGAAAAACAGCCAGCGCCCAGAAACCGCCTGCCAGAGCCAGAAGGATCAGCGAAAGCGTGTAGAGAACGGCAATCACACGCGTGATAACGACAGCTCCGAAACGGTCGGTCAGACGCCCCGTCACTGGAAATGAACACACCGCCCCTGCCGCCATGAACAGCAAGCCATAACCCAACGCCTCGTGCGTCAGCTCCAGCCTGTCACGCACCGCGGGGATGCGCGATGCCCAGATGCCGAACAAGGCACCGTTCAGGATGAACATGGCCGCGACGGCGCGCCATGCGACCACAATTCCGATCACGAAAAACCCCTCTTGCCGGGCAAACCTGCCAGCCCCGTTCTACAGGCCTGATGGATTTTGGCAAACGTGATCTAGGACAGCCGCTTGCGGATATGGCGAACACCGACCCAAACGCCTGCGACAACCGGCAATGTCACGGCGGCCGTCAGCATCCCCTTGCTGATGCCCGCGCTCGTCAGCGGATACAAAAGATAGCTGACCAAAGACACCGCATAATAGCTGATTGCAACAACCGACAAACCTTCTACCGTGTGCTGAAGTCGCAAGGCCAGATCCGCGCGACGATCCATGCTTTCCAGCAGCGCCTGGTTCTGCGCACTTCGTTCCACATCCACCCGTGTCCGCAGCAGGTCGCCGGCGCGGATAGCCCGGTCCGACAAGGCTTGCAGGCGGCGCTCGGCCGACTTTACGGTGCGCATAGCCGGGTCATAGCGGCGCATCATGAAATCGGCAAAAGACTGGCCGCCCTCGAACCGTTCCTCACGCAGGATTTCGATCCGTTGGTTGACGATGGCTTCATAGGCGCCCGACGCTCCAAAGCGGAAAGAGGATTGGGCCGACAGGGTTTCCAGTTCGATCGACGTGGACAGCAGTTGCGGCAACAACTCATCCGGCTTGGACGAACTGACAGTCATCTGCCTCATCAACTCCGTCAGCTTCCCGTCCAGTTCGCCTATTCGCGGCATCAGCTGTTTCACCCGTGCAAAGCCCAGCATGGACATTGCCTTATAGGTCTCGATTTCACACAGACGCTGAATGATACGGCCAGTCCGGCGCTGATTGGTCCCGTCACGGACAAAAACGGCAAAGCGCATATGACCCGCCGGGTCGATGCGAAAATCGCTGGCGCAAATGGCGGCGTCATCCAAAACGCGGGCCACCGCCAGGCTTTCCGGTTCGAACCAATCCGCAAGCATCGGCTTCACGGAGTCATAATCTTTGCATTCCACCACCCGCAGCATCGCCGAGGTTACGCGCTGACCGGGGCTTGCCATCAGCCAGTCGGGCGGAAAAATTTCGAAGTCCGCCGGATTGAACGGGCGGTCACTGACATTCTGCGCAATGGCCGTATACGTGACGAATTCAGCGTGCTGCTCCCATTTGAGCCAGTGACGCCCGATCTGTCCGGCATAATGCGTGGCCCCGGGTTGCGGATGCGGTGCTCCGTGGCGGTTCAGCAGATCCGTCAGATGCGCAACATCTTCATCACGATCCCGCGCTGCCGCCGCAACGGGCTTCTTGATGGCCAGAAACACCACCGTACAGGGCGTTTTCGCCACCGGAAACGGGCGCGCGTGCAATTCATTGGCCAGCGCATAGCGCAGCGGATGATCCTGGATGGGCGTCATTCTTAGCTCCCTGACTCCAGGCCACTATACCCCGCATTCAAAATACATCAATTATTGTTTTATTTCATATACTTACATGAATACCACCGCATACAGTGGCGCTATCCTATTGATTTGGCTGCCAGAGCTCGACCGGATTGCCTTCAGGGTCGCAAATACGAGCGAACTTCCCGACCTCACTGTCCCACTCATCGCGGGTTTCGACCTGGATGCCTGCTGCCTCAAGCTGCGCGATTAACGCTGCCAGATCATCGACGCGGAAGTTGATCATCCACTGTTGCTCTGACCGGCCGAAATATTCGGTCTCCTGGTCGAAAGGCGCAAACACCGTGTACCCCTCGCGCTGTTTCCAGGGGACAGGATCGTAGTGATTGACCCCAAGATGTGTCTCGTACCACGCGGACAACGCTTTCGGATTACGCGCGCGGAAAAACACACCGCCGATGCCGTTCACCTTTTCCATCAACGCCTCCTGTCAACAACCTGGCCCGCCCAGCCTAGCACGCCCCGCCTGCTTCATCTGACCAAAAATATCATGGAGGTCAGGAGGCAAAGCCTCCTGCATACAAAAAAAGAAAAGGGCGCCGTCTGGCGCCCTTTGCAATTTTGATACAGCCTGCCGATCAGTCGATCATGGGCAGCAGCTTGTCCAGGCTCGCCTTGGCGTCGCCATAGAACATGCGGGTGTTTTCCTTGAAGAACAGCGGGTTTTCGATACCCGAATAGCCAGTACCCTGACCACGCTTGGACACGAACACCTGCTTGGCCTTCCAGCATTCCAGAACCGGCATACCGGCGATGGGGCTGTTGGGATCCTCCTGCGCCGCAGGGTTCACGATGTCGTTCGAGCCGATCACGATGGCCACATCCGTATCCGGGAAGTCATCGTTGATCTCGTCCATTTCCAGAACAATATCATACGGCACTTTCGCTTCGGCCAGCAGAACGTTCATATGGCCCGGCAGACGACCGGCTACGGGGTGGATCGCAAAACGCACCTCTTTGCCCTTGGCGCGCAGCTTGCGGACCAGTTCGGAAACGGACTGCTGCGCCTGCGCCACGGCCATCCCGTAACCCGGGATGATGATCACGCTGTCAGCGTCGTTCAGCGCGGCCGCAACGCCATCTGCGTCAATCGCCACCTGCTCGCCTTCAACAGCCATCTGCTCGCCCTGAGGACCGCCAAAACCGCCCAGGATTACGCTGACAAAGTGACGGTTCATCGCCTTACACATGATATAGGACAGGATCGCACCGGACGAGCCCACCAGCGCACCGACCACGATCAGCAGGTCGTTGCCCAGCGAGAAGCCGATCGCCGCAGCGGCCCAGCCCGAGTAGCTGTTCAGCATCGACACAACCACCGGCATGTCAGCGCCTCCGATGCCCATGATCAGGTGGTAACCGATGAACAGCGCCGCCAGCGTCATCAGGATCAGCGGGAACAGGCCACCCGACGAGGTGTACCAGATCAGGCAGATCAGCGAGAGACCGGCAGCCGCCGCGTTCAGCGCATGACCGCCGGGCAGTTTGGTTGCGGCGCTCGTCACCTTACCCGCCAGCTTGCCATAGGCGACAACCGAACCGGTAAAGGTAATCGCACCGATGAAGATGCCGAGGTACAATTCGACATGCAGGATTGCCAGTTCCGCCGCGGTCTTCTTGGCGATCAGCTTGGCAAATGCGCCCAGATCGGAAAGATCCGCCTGAGACGCACTGTCGGCAATCGCCATCACCTGCGCCACGTTACCGATTTCGAAATGAGCGTTGAAGCCGACGAACACAGCCGCCAGACCCACCAGCGAGTGCATAGCCGCGACAAGCTGCGGCATCTCGGTCATCTGCACGCGCTGCGCCACGTACTGGCCGATGAAACCACCACCGGCTATCAGCAGCAGCGACAGCAGCCACAGTCCCGAACCGGGACCAACCAGCGTGGCGAAGACCGCCAGCGCCATACCGACGATGCCATACCAGACCGCGCGCTTGGCGCTTTCCTGGTTCGACAGACCGCCGAGCGAAAGGATGAACAAAACAGCCGCAACGACATAGGCAGCAGTAGTGAAGCCAAATTCCATGTGCCCGGCCTCCTTAAGATTTCTGGAACATGGCAAGCATGCGCCGGGTTACGAGGAAGCCACCGAAGATGTTGATCCCGGCCATGAAGACGGACAGCGCCGCCAGCAGAATGACCAGGAACGATCCTGATCCGATCTGCATCAAGGCCCCAACGATGATGATCGACGAGATCGCGTTGGTGATCGCCATCAGCGGAGTGTGCAAGCTGTGCGAAACATTCCAGATCACCTGGAAGCCCACAAAGATCGCCAGCACAAAGACGATGAAGTGCTGCATGAAACTGGCCGGAGCGATCAGCCCCACCAGCAACATCAGCGCGCCGCCCACACCCAACAGGGTAAACTGCTGCTTGGTCTGCGCCTTGAAGGCCGCAATCTCCTGCGCCTTCTTCTCTTCCGGGGTCAGTTCCTTGACTTCCGGTTTCTTCTGCGCCGCAATCGCCTGCACTTTGGGCGGCGGCGGCGGGAAGGTAATCTCGCCCTCGAATGTCACAGTCGAGCCGCGAATCACGTCATCTTCCATGTCATGATTAATCTGACCGTCCTTTTCGGGCGTCAGGTCGGTCATCATGTGACGGATGTTGGTCGCATACAAAGACGAGGACTGTGCTGCCATCCGGCTGGGGAAGTCGGTGTAGCCGATGATGGTCACGCCATTGTCGGTCACGATCTTCTCGTCCGCCACGGTCAGCTTGCAGTTGCCGCCCTTTTCCGCCGCCAGATCGACAATGACCGAGCCGGGCTTCATGCTTTCGACCATGTCTTTGGTCCAAAGCTCGGGCGCTTCGCGGTTCGGGATCAGCGCGGTGGTGATGACGATGTCCATTTCCGGCGCAAGTTCACGGAATTTGGCCAACTGCGCATTGCGGAACTCTTCGGACTGGACCGAAGCATAGCCACCGGTGGCCGCGCCGTCTTGTTGGTCTTCTTCAAAGTCCAGATAGACGAATTCAGCACCCATGGACTCGACCTGCTCGGCCACTTCCGGGCGCACGTCGAACGCATAGGTGATCGCGCCCAGCGAGGTCGAGGTCCCGATGGCCGCCAGACCGGCCACACCGGCGCCAACGATCAGCACCTTTGCAGGCGGCACTTTACCCGCCGCCGTCACCTGACCGGTGAAAAAGCGACCAAAGTTGTTGCCCGCCTCGATCACGGCGCGGTAACCCGCGATATTGGCCATCGACGACAATGCGTCCATCTTCTGCGCGCGCGAAATACGCGGAACCATTTCCATGGCGATCACGTTTGCGCCCTTGGATTTGGCCAGTTCCATGCCTTCTTCGTTGCCCGCAGGGTTGAAGAACGAGATCAGCGTCTTGCCCTTGGTCAGCCGCTTCAATTCCACATCGGTCGGTTGGCGCACCTTGGCGACAATATCGGCCGCCTTCCAAAGCGCCGCCGCGGTCTTGACCACCTCGACACCCGCAGCCTCATAGGCCGCATCCGAGAACCCGGCAGCGGCACCCGCGCCCTTCTCGATCAGGCACTCATAGCCCAGCTTCTGCAATTGCACGGCAGAGTCCGGCGTCATCGCAACCCGGTTCTCTCCGTCCAGTCTTTCCTTCGGTGTGCCTATTTTCACCGGTGCTATCCCCCTAATTTTGACTCAATCTGAGCAGGTGGTCGGTATTGTTTGATAAGCAAACATGTATCCTGCGCAACATTATTTCGCAAGCGCAGCATTTTTGACGTTGGATCATCGCCGCAACCCACTCATATCCACCGCCGTGTTTCCCGTTCATAGCGGGCAAAATCGGCGCGGAATGTCCGGCGCAGGCGGTCTTCTTCCGGCAGGATAAAACGGCGTTCCAGGACCCAGACAAAGACCGGCACCAAAACCAGCGAAAGCACTGCATCAAAACGCAGAATCAGACCGGCCAGGATCAGAACATCCCCCAGATAAATCGGATTGCGGCTGCGCTTGTAGATGCCCGATCGCACCATCGCGGTTGGTGTTTCGTGCGGACTAACGGTGGTTTTGTGGCGGCGGAATTCGACGATGGCCAACACGGCCAGAAGGATGCCCCCTCCGATCAGGATGCCACTCAAAAGATCGGTCAGGCCGCTTTCCAGCGACAGATCCAACGACAGATGACGTCCCTGCAACCACGCGAGCACGGCGAATCCCAAAAGCCAGACGGGTGGTACATCGATCCGTTGCACGCACATTTCCTGTGATTGACGACACGCGCGATCATGTCGCTTCTGAACGACGTCCTACCGCTTTCGGGCCAAAATGGCAAAGCTCAGGATGTCGCATCGATGGACAGGCGGTTTCCGATCAGATAGGCCCGTGGAAACACTGATCCGAAGCACAATAAGATGAGCCCTGAATGACCGATTTTGCCGCAACCAAAGCCATGTTCGACCTGCCTGAGGGCGTGATTTATCTGGATGGCAATTCGCTCGGTCCCTTGCCCAAGGCGGCGGGCGCACGTGTGCAGGACATGATGGCCAACGAATGGGGGCAAATGCTGATCACCGGCTGGAACAAGGCAGGCTGGATGGGAATGCCGACCGGGCTGGGTGATCGTATCGGGCGGCTGATCGGGGCCGAACCCGGCAGCGTTGTGGTCGGCGACACATTGTCGATCAAGGTATATCAGGCCGTGGCGTCCGCGCTGGAGCTGTGCCCCAACCGCAAGGTTGTTCTGTCGGACAACGGAAACTTCCCCTCGGACCTTTACATGGCGGATGGGCTTCTGCGCTCACTCGGACCGGATTATGAATTGCGTGTGGTCGCCCCCGAGGACGTGGCCGCGAACATTACCGAAGACGTTGCCGTTCTGATGCTGACGGAAGTGGACTACCGCTCGGGACGCATGCACGACATGAAGGCGCTGACGGAACAGGCGCATTCGAACGGCACAGTTACGGTCTGGGACCTGGCCCATTCTGCGGGCGCAATCCCCGTTGACCTGTCGGGCTGCAACGCAGATTTTGCAGTGGGCTGCACATACAAATACCTCAACGGTGGTCCGGGCGCGCCAGCCTTTATCTATGTCGCACCACGTCTGGCTGACAGCGTCAGGCCCGCACTGTCCGGCTGGCTGGGTCACGAAGCGCCATTTGCCTTTGATCTGGATTACCGTCCGGGCAGCGGGATCGAAAGAATGCGGGTCGGCACCCCCCCGGTCATTCAGATGAGCGCGCTTGCATCAGCAATGGATGTCTGGGATCTGGCAGACATGAACGACGTGCGCGCCAAGTCCATCGAACTGACCGAGCTTTTCGTTGCGCGCGTCGAAGCCACCTGCCCTGGTCTGCATCTGGCCAGCCCGCGAGATCCGAACCTGCGCGGCAGTCAGGTCTCATTCCACTTCACCGAGGGCTATGCCGCGATGCAGGCCCTGATCGCGCACGGCGTGATCGGAGATTTCCGGGCCCCGGACATAATGCGCTTTGGCTTCACGCCGCTTTATATCGATGAACAGGATGTCGAACGCGCGGTCAAAATCCTTGCAGATATCATGCAGAACAGATTGTGGGATGCGCCGGAATACAAAATTCGCCAGCGCGTCACCTGACCTCAAGCCCGGCGCCGAACAGGTCAGCCACCTGGCCTACCTGTTGTTCGTAAACCTCGGCACCCGCTCCGGTCAGTTTCAATCCCTTGAGCGTCGCTGAAATGGTCCGGCCGGTTTCAACGGCGTCCGCGAACAACCGAACGCGCCCAGCTTGTTGTTGGTGTGACAGCCAGTCTGCGTAAAGCCCCGCCAGCATGGCCTCCCCCTCCGAGATGATCTCGGAAGACATGGACTTGGTGTTGTCCAGCAGTTCAAGCCCGTGCGGCAGCGCCAGAATGGCTGCCATTCCTTCGGTCTGCGCCCGTATTGCTCGCTTCAACACGTCCGGCACGGAACCGGGCGACGCCAGCGCGGCAGCAACCGCTGCGCTTTTTTCCGCATAGTAGAGTTCGGTCAGCTTTCTGACGATCGCTTCTTTGTTCTTGTAGTGCAGATACACGGCCGGTCGGGACATCCCCGCGCCCCGCGCTATGTCGTCCATTGATGTCTTGCGAAATCCGTACGTAGCAAATGCCTGAAAGGCCGAGTCCAGGATCGCTTTTTGCCGTATATCGCCAACTGCTTCTGTCATGCTCAAATTCGTGACATTTTTTGTTTATTTTGTCAATTGACATCCTGACACTTTTCAACAATTGTGTCAGAAACCGCGACAGCTACGAGAGGTGCGCCATGGCGACCGCCCTTAAGATCAATGGAAAGCAGCATCAGATTGACCTGCCCGATGACGTCCCCCTGCTTTGGGTCTTGCGGGATGAGGTCGGCCTGACCGGGACCAAATTCGGCTGTGGCGTGGCAGCCTGCGGGGCCTGCACCGTCCATATTGATGGCGAGGCGGTACGCTCGTGCCAGGTTGCGCTATCGGACGTTTGGGGTGACGTGACCACAATAGAAGGTATCGGCACCCCGGACGCGATGGCGACCATACAGCAGGCCTGGGTCGATCATCAGGTCGCGCAATGCGGTTATTGCCAGTCAGGCCAGATCATGCAGGCCGCTGCGCTGCTGGCGGAAAACCCCGTCCCAAGCGACAGCGATATCGACGAGGCGATGCAGGGCAACCTGTGCCGCTGTGGCACCTATCCCCGCATTCGCGCCGCGATTCACGATGCGGCGTCCAAGATAAACGAGGCGTAAACTATGGCATCTGTTGGTAAAATCCTCCGCCGCACGTTCCTGATCGGTTCAGCCGCAATTGTCGGCGGCGTGGCGTTCGGCGCCTACTATGTCAGCCGCCCGGTCGCCAATCCGCTCAAACCTGGCAAAGGCGAGGCGGCGCTGAACCCGTTCGTTCTGATCGACCAGAACGGCGTTACCCTCTTTGCACCCCGCGCCGAGATGGGGCAGAGCGTGAAAACCACCTGGGCCGCACTGATCGCGGAAGAACTGGACGTGGATCTGGACCAGATCACCGTCCTGCACGGCCCGGCGGCGCAAGCCTATTACAACACGGCCATGATCGGTGAAGGCTTGCCGAACAAGGGCTACGACATCTCTGATTTCCAGCACAATCTGGGTGAAGCTTTGGGCGGGATCGGCAAAGTGCTCAGCCTGCATGTGACTGGCGGCTCGACCTCGATGAAGGACGGGTTCGAGCGGATGCGGGAAGCCGGCGCCTCGGCCCGCGAAACGCTGAAACAGGCTGCCGCCGACCGTCTGGGCGTGGACCGCAGTACCCTGAAAACGGCCTCGGGCCATGTGATTGCCCCGAATGGCGACAAGATACCCTACACCGAACTGGCCGAAGATGTGGCCAAGCTCCACCCGATCGAGGCACCGCTGCGTGACCCCTCGGAATGGCGTTACCTTGGCCAGACCCAACCGCGTCTGGACATGGCCGAAAAGGCAACCGGCACCGCCGAATTCGCAATTGATGTACGCCTGCCCGGAATGAAGTTCGCCTCGGTCCGCATGAACCCGAAACTGGGTGGCCAGATGAACGGCTTTGACGACACCGCCGCGAAGTCAATGCCTGGGGTCGAGAAAATCGTCGATCTGGGCACTGGCGTTGCTGTGATTGCCACCAATACATGGCTGGCCAATCAGGCAGTCGAAGCCATTGACGTGGATTGGGGCGACGCGCCCTATCCGCCCGGGACAGAGGCAATCTTTGCCAGGATCAGCGAGGCGTTCGAGAACGACCCGAACTCGACCATGCGCGATGACGGCGACGTCAGCACTCTGCCGGACGGCGCCACCGAGATATCCGCGGAATACACCGTGCCTTATCTGGCCCACGCGACAATGGAACCGATGACGGCCGCCGCGCTGTTTTCCGGCAACAAACTGGAATTCTGGGGCGGCAATCAGGCCCCGACCTTCATGCAGATCAAAATTGCCGAGGCGGCCAATCTCGAAACCGATGCTGTTGAGGTTCATACCACCTATCTGGGCGGGGGCTATGGCCGTCGGCTGGAGTTTGACTTTGGGGTCATCGCCACAAAAATCGCCTTGGCCATGCCGAACACGCCGGTTCTGACGACCTGGAGCCGGGAAGAGGACATGCGCCACGACTTCTATCGTCCCGGCGCAATAGCCCGGATGCGCGGTGCGGTCAAAGACGCTCAGGCGGTCCTGATTGACGGTCGGGTCGCCTCGCAATCCTGCACACATCAGGCCGTGTCTCGCGTGACCGGGTTCGCCGGCGGCGGCCCCGACAAGGTACTTGTCGAAGGGCTGTTCAACCAGCCATATGCCGTGCCGAACTATCGCATCAGCGGCCACATCGCCGATCTGGATATTCCCGTCGGCTTCTGGCGTTCGGTCGGCAACAGCCACAACGGGTTCTTCCACGAAACTTTCATGGATGAAATGGCCCATGCCGCCGGCCGCGACCCGCTGGAATTCCGGCTGGAGCTGATGAAGAACGAACACGCGCCATCGGCCGGGTGTCTGGAAGCGGTGCGCGACATGTCGGGCTGGACCGGCCAGACCCCGGACGGAGTTGGCCGCGGGGTCGCCTTCACCTACAGCTTCGGCACTCCGGTAGCGCAAGTGATCGAAGTCGTTGACGAAGACGGCAGCATCCGCATCAGCAAGGCTTGGATTGCCTGCGATATGGGCATTGCGCTGGACCCCGATAACATCAAGGCGCAGATGTTCGGCGGCATGATGTACGGCCTGTCAGCGGCCTGCTTTGGTGCAATAACCTTTGCCGATGGCGAGGTCGAGCAGTTCAACTTCCCCGACTATGACGCCATGCGTATGCACACGGCCCCGGAAGTCGAAGTGCGCGTACTGGAAACCAACCGTCACCTGGGCGGCGCAGGAGAACCCGGCACGCCGCCATCAATGCCGGCACTGGGCAACGCGCTTTTTGACCTGACCGGAGAACGCGCTCGGTCTCTGCCGCTGATCAATCAGTTCAATCTGGTGGTTTGATGCAACCCGACCGGTCCCGTTTTGCGGGGCCGGCGCAAGTCACGCGGTTTGTTGAAACAGTCCAGCTTCCGATCCAGTCGCCCAGGCCCGCACCGCCGCTCCAAATGCTTCGAACAATGGCCGTGACACAGGATCATTCACAGCATCCCATTCCGGATGCCACTGTACGGACAGGGTAAATCCCGGGGCGTCTTTGACATAGATCGCCTCGGGCGTGCCGTCCGGTGCATGGCCGTCGATTTCGATCCTGTGGCCGACTGTCTTGATCCCCTGCCCGTGCAACGTGTTGGTCATCACCTCGGTCGCGCCCATCAGGCGGTGGAACACACCACCCTCGGCCAGTGTCACAACATGGCGCAGGGCGAATTTCTCTTCCAACGTACCGTCGGGCGGCATCCGGTGGTTCATGCGCCCGGGCAGATCACGGATTTCGGGGTATAGCGTCCCGCCCAATGCCACGTTGACTTCCTGAAACCCACGGCAAATTCCAAAAAACGGCTGACCTCGCTCAACACAGGCCCGGACCAGTGGCAAAGTTATCGCATCGCGCGCCCGGTCGAATTCCCCATGCGCTTCAGTGGCCAGTTCGCCATACTCCTCCGGGTGAACATTGGGGCGCCCACCTGTCAGCAGGAAGCCGTCGCAGACCTCAAGCAGTTCATCGACGGATACATATCTGGGGTCTGCCGGGATCAGCATCGGCAGGCAGCCCGAAACATTCGCCACCGCATCGGAATTCATCGTACCGCCGGCATGCGTCGGGTATTGATCGTTCATCAGATACGAGTTTCCGATGATACCAACCACGGGTCGTGACATTGTTGTTTTCCAAAACGTTTCCAGATCTAGCTGAAAACTATCGGCGGCAGATGAGACGTGCAATAGCACACACCCTGCATCTCAGCGCAAGCTCCTGTTCACAAGTGCACAATTTTTCCCAATTTTCGATCAATATTCAGGAAATTGTTCCAGCAAGATCACTAGAAGCGGGAAGGAGTTCCAAATAGCGGTTCTTCAGTCTCCACACCGGCCACGACATAACGTTGCGTGTCAGATCTCGCCCGTCAGACCTGCGGCTTCGATGCCAGCCAGGGCCGCCGCCGCGTCGTTGTCCGACGTATCGCCCGTCACCCCAACCGCACCAATCACGGCACCCTTTTTGTCGCGCAGCAGGACGCCACCCGGAACAGGCACGACCTGACCGCCATAAACGCCATTTACCGCCGCCATGAAATAGGCCTGAGCCTCGGCGCGCTGCATCTGCGCAGTACCCGCCATGCCCAACATGACCGCCCCATAAGCCTTGCCGTGCGCTATTCCAAAGCGCCCCGGGGCCGCGCCGTCCTCACGCTCGAATGCGATGACGTGACCGCCGGCATCCAACACAACCACCGAGAGTGGCTTCAACTCCATCTCATGCGCTTTTTCCAACGACTTTCGAATGATGGTGCGCGCCTTGCGCAAGGAAATAGCCATCCCTGATCCCTTTCATCTGGCCCAAAGTATCCTCGGGGGAGCGCGAGGGGGCAGACAGCCCCCTCGTTCCCGCCCGTGCAGCTCAACCCAAACTGGCTTTCTTTTCCAGCCGCCGTGCATGCAAAACCGGCTCGGTATAGCCCGAGGGCTGCACCCGCCCCTTGAAAACCAGATCGCAAGCCGCCTGAAAGGCGATACCATCAAAACCGGGCGCCATTGGAGAATATTCCGGATCATTCGCATTCTGGCGATCGACCACGGCCGCCATCTTGCGCATTGCGGCCATCACCTGACCTTCGTCCATCACATCATGGTGCAGCCAGTTGGCCAGCGCTTGCGAGGAAATCCGGCAGGTCGCGCGGTCCTCCATCAGGCCGATGTCATGAATGTCCGGCACTTTCGAGCATCCGACACCCTGATCGACCCACCGCACAACATAACCCAGAATGCCTTGCGCGTTGTTCTCGACCTCACGAGTGATTTCCTCTTCGCTCAGGTTGCGCCCGCCCAGCAGGGGCACGGTCAGCAGATCCTCAAGCGTGCCGCGCGCGCCGCCGGCCGCCAGTTCGTCCTGACGGGCCAGAACATCAACCTTGTGATAGTGGGTCGCGTGCAGTGTAGCGGCGGTTGGGGAAGGCACCCAGGCACAAGTCGCGCCGGATTTCGGGTGGCCGATCTTTTGGTCCAGCATGTCGCCCATCCGGTCGGGCATCGCCCACATGCCCTTTCCGATCTGAGCCTTGCCCTTCAGGCCGCAGGCCAGACCGATATCAACGTTGCGATCCTCATAGGACGCTATCCAGGGCGTGTTCTTGATGTCGCCTTTCGGCAGCATCGGGCCGGCCTCCATCGAGGTGTGAATCTCGTCCCCGGTGCGGTCCAGAAAGCCGGTATTGATAAAGGCCACCCGCGATTTTGCAGCGCGGATACATTCCTTTAGGTTGACCGACGTGCGGCGCTCCTCATCCATGATACCCAGTTTCACGGTGTTTCGCGGCAAGCCCAGAATATCCTCGACCATGTCGAAAATTTCGACCGAGAACGCCACTTCTTCCGGCCCGTGCATCTTGGGCTTGACCACGTAAACCGACCCTGCGACCGAGTTGCCCCCCTCGCGCCGCAGATCGTGCATCGCGATCAGCGTGGTGCAAAGCGCATCCATCAACCCCTCGCCGATCTCATTACCCTCGCCATCCAGAACGGCGGGGTTGGTCATCAGATGGCCGACGTTTCGGATCAACATCAGCGAGCGGCCCTTCAGCGCCGCGGTTTCGCCGCCAACGGCGGTGTATTCAACGTCGCCAGCCAGCTTTCGGGTGAATGTCCGGCCACCTTTCGAAACCTCTTCGGTCAGGTCGCCCTTCATCAGACCCAGCCAGTTGCTGTAGGCAACAACCTTGTCGGCGGCATCCACGCAAGCCACCGAATCTTCGCAGTCCATGATAGTGGACAGCGCCGATTCCAGGCGCACATCAGCGATGCCTGCGGGGTCGGAGGCACCAATATTGCTGGACGGGTCGATCATGATCTGCACGTGAAGACCGTTATTCTTCAGTACCACGAACTCAGGCTTGTCAGCGGAACCGCCAAAGCCAACGAAACCTGCGGGATCGGCCAGTGCGGGCACCAGCGCACCGCCTTCGGCGCTCAGGTCCGAAACGTCGTACCACGAGCCATTTTCCAGCGGCACTGCGTCATCCAGAAATGCCTTGGCCCACGCGATCACGCGGGCACCCCGAGCGGTATCGTATCCTTTACCCACGGGCAGATCGCCCATCGCGTCGGTGCCATAAAGCGCATCATACAGGCTGCCCCATCGCGCGTTGGCGGCGTTCAGCGCAAAGCGGGCGTTGGTGATTGGCACCACCAGCTGAGGCCCGGGTGTCAGAGCAATCTCCGGATCGACCCTGGCGGTTTCGATCTGAAAATCGGTACCTTCCTCGACAAGGTATCCAATCTCTCGCAGGAAAGCCTGATACGCGGCGGCATCATGATCCTGCCCTGTTCGGGCCAGATGCCAGCCGTCGACCCGGCCTTGGATCTCGGCCCGTTTTGCCAGCAACGCTTTGTTCTTCGGCCCCAGCTCCTGAACCATCCGGGACAGGCCTGACCAAAAATCCTCGGATGAAACGCCCGTTCCGGGCAGCGCCCGGTTTTCGATGAAATCTGCCAGTTCAACGGCGATCTGCAAACCGTTCCGGGCTTCTCTACTGCTCATATTCGACATCTCCCGCAATTGTACGCCACTGTATGCCGGCTTCAATTAGAGCGGAAGTTTCCGATAGGCAACATATTCGCCATCGCTTTTCGGCGGACCTGCCGGATTGGCGTGGCGTCAGCACGCAGGAGAAGCACGCCGGATTTACGTGCCCGGCACCGCTTGCAGCGCATCGCCGCAACCCATAACGTCGCGCCAGACATGAACCGATGCGAGGCCCCCGATGCGCGACGCCGCCCCCACCATAATCTATCTGAAAGACTACACGCCCTTCGGCTATCTGGTGGACAGTGTGCATCTGACCTTTGATCTGGCCGAACACGCCACGCGCGTCACATCGCGCATCGCGTTCCACCCCAATCCCCAAGCAACGGACCGAACCTTTTTCCTGCACGGCGAGGATCTGAAACTGATCCGCGCCGCCATTGATGGCGCGGACATCGCGCCACAGGTCACCGACAAGGGCCTGACTGCGGATGCACCGGATGCGCCGTTCGTGTGGGAGGCCGAAGTCGAGATTGACCCGGGCAACAACACCGCGCTTGAGGGGCTTTACATGTCGAACGGCATGTACTGCACGCAGTGCGAGGCCGAGGGGTTCCGCAAGATCACTTTCTACCCCGACCGCCCGGACGTGATGTCGACCTTCACCGTGCGGATCAATGGCGACCTGCCCGTGCTTCTGTCCAATGGCAACCCTACGGCCAAAGGCGAAGGCTGGGCCGAATGGACCGACCCATGGCCCAAACCCGCCTATCTGTTCGCACTGGTCGCGGGCGACCTGATCGCCCATCCCGACCGGTTCACCACCATGTCGGGCCGGGACGTGGACCTGAACCTTTGGGTTCGTCCGGGCGACGAGGGCAAATGCGCCTTTGGCATGGAAGCGCTGAAGAAGTCGATGAAATGGGACGAAGATGTCTATGGCCGCGAATACGATCTGGATGTGTTCAACATCGTGGCCGTCGATGATTTCAACATGGGCGCGATGGAGAACAAGGGGCTGAACATCTTCAACTCCTCCGCCGTGCTGGCCAGCCCCGAAACTTCGACCGACGCCAATTTCGAACGGATCGAAGCGATCATCGCGCATGAGTACTTCCACAACTGGACCGGCAACCGGATCACCTGCCGCGACTGGTTCCAATTGTGCCTGAAAGAGGGTCTGACCGTCTTCCGCGATGCGCAGTTTACGTCCGACATGCGCTCGGCCCCGGTCAAGCGCATCCACGACGCCATAGACCTGCGCGCACGGCAATTCCCCGAGGATAACGGGCCGCTATCGCACCCCGTCCGGCCCGAAAGCTTTCAGGAGATCAACAACTTCTACACCGCGACCGTCTACGAAAAAGGCGCCGAGGTGATCGGAATGCTGAAGCGGCTGGTAGGGGATGAAGCCTATTCCAAGGCGCTCGACCTTTATTTCGATCGCCATGACGGGCAGGCCTGCACCATAGAGGACTGGATCCAGGTGTTCGAGGATACCGCTGGCCGCGACCTGAGCCAGTTCAAGCGCTGGTACAGCCAGTCGGGAACCCCGCGGGTGGCCGTAACAGAGGACTGGGCCGATGGCACCTATACGCTGACCCTCAGCCAGCGGACAGAACCCACACCGGGTCAGACCGAGAAGTTGCCGCAAGTGATCCCCGTTGCTGTTGGCCTTTTGGGGCCGAACGGCGACGAGGTGCGCGCAACTGAAATGCTGGAATTAACGGAAGCGGAACAGAGCTTTGCCTTTACCGGTCTGGCTGCCAAGCCAACACCGTCGATCCTGCGTGATTTCTCGGCGCCAGTGATCCTGGAGCACGATCAGACCAATGCCGAACGCGCTTTCCTGCTGGCCCATGACACCGACCCGTTCAACCGCTGGCAGGCCGGACGCTCATTGGCGCAGGACACACTGCTGCGCATGATATCCGAAGACGCCACCCCGGACTCCGATTATCTGGACGGGTTGCTGGCCGTGCTGCGCAACCGGGATCTTGATCCGGCTTACCGCGCCCTGATGCTGGGACTGCCAACGCAATCGGAACTCGCTGCCGCCTTGTTCGACCGTGGTGAAACACCAGATCCAATGGCGATCTGGAGCGCGGTCGAGACATTGCGGCAAGCCACAGCGCAACATGTGCAGGACCTGCTGCCCCGCCTGCACAGCGAAGCCCTGGTTCAGGCCCCCTACAGCCCAGACGCGGAGCAATCCGGCAAACGCGCACTGGGCAGCGCCGCTCTGTCGCTGACTTCGCGCCTGGACGGCGGTGCCAAGGCAGTAGAAGAGTATGGCGCAGCCAACAACATGACCCTTCAACTCTCGGCCCTGGCTTGTCTGTTGCGGGCCGGAAAAGGTGAGACGGAACTGGCCGGATTTTACACGCAGTGGCAGCACGACCGGCTGGTCGTGGACAAATGGTTTGGCCTGCAGGTCGCGATGGCCGCGCCCGATGCGGTGCCAGACACCGCGCACAATCTGACCGAACATGCCGATTTCAACTGGAAGAATCCCAACAGGTTCCGCGCAGTAATGGGCGCGCTGGCAATGAACCACGCCGGGTTCCATCAGGCCGACGGCGCAGGTTATGCCCTGCTGGCGGACTGGCTGATCCGGCTTGACCCGGTCAACCCGCAGACCACCGCGCGCATGTGCTCGGCCTTCCAGACATGGAAGCGGTATGACGGTGACCGTCAGGCCCTGATGCGCGCACAACTGACACGCATCCAGGATACCCCAAACCTGTCGCGGGACACCGGGGAAATGGTGTCACGCATACTCGACGCATGACGCCCTTTACCTTCACCCGGCAAAACCGCGCGCCCCGCGCTGTACTGATCCTGATCGGCGTCTTTGCGGGGCTGATATCGCTCGTGATCTTTTTCAACGCCGCACTATGGCTGGTCGGGGTGCTGGCGCTTGCCACGCTGCCGGCCATCTGGGACATCGTGAAAGACACCAGCGCCGGGCTGACGCTGGACCGGGATTGCCTCAGGTGGCATTCGGGCGGGCGCGAAGGTGAAATCGACCTGAACAAGATCGATTTTTTCCGCTTCGACACACGTTGGGACTTCTCGGTTCGCGTCTCTTTAATGTTGAGATCAGGCAAGCGTATCCGGCTGCCGGATGAGTCGGTCCCGCCGCACCGGGCCTTTGAAAACACTTTGGAAAACGCCGGCTTTCGGGTCGAACGGCATCATTTTACAGTTTTCTGAAACGATGAGCCGCCACTGACCGGATTGACCCGGGATTCTGAAGTGTTTCAGGCAATTTACTTGAACTGACGCTGAATTACGGCCAGACTTCCGCTGTAAGTTACGTTTTTTGTTACAGTTCCGAGTTTCGCCATGTTCAGGTCATTCAGGGCTCATCTTGCCCGTTTCACAAATCCTTCCCGGCAAATTGCGCCGCCAAACAAGGTGGCAGCAGATGCTGTTGCCGCCGTTCTGCCTGATCAGGGGCAGCTTAACATTCCCGTTGCACAACTAAACGCTGGCGACTTCGTGGGACGCACCACTATTGAACGCGGCCGTCACCTGGCCCGGCAGGACCGGTGGGAAGATCTGTCCGCGGAAATGCGGGCAGCTGATGCAGTGCGCGACACCGCGCCCGACGGGTTGCCGATTGCTGATTTGCTGGCATTCGGTGCACGCTCGGATGTGGTTCTGGCCGCTGAACATGCATTGTCGGACGGCAAGGCCCTGTCAGACTATGATCTGCTAGGAGGCGTCGCCGATCTGGAAGACGTGATGCAGGAACACTCCGGCAACCCGATGATAGCCCTGATCGTTGCACTGGCACATATCGATCTTGCCTGGGCATGGCGGGGAACGGCGCTGGATGCGACCTTGCCACCGCTGCACCGGTCGCGCTGCGCAGCGCATTTTGACCGGGCGGCGGCTATTCTGCCCAAGTGCAAGACCGCATTGCCAGACAGCCCGTTGGTCGCTGCGGCAGGCTGCGCCCTGCTGGCCGGTCAACGCCGCACGTCCGTTCGGGTAGCGGACGAGTACGAGCGGCTGATCGCGCTGGACCCCGAAAACCAGCGCCACATGCGCGCCATGGGCAGCCATCTGCTGCCGCGCTGGTTTGGCAGCTATGAAGAGCTTGAGGTTCAGGCCCTGCGCAACGCCGCCAGAACGCAAAAAATATGGGGCGCCGGGGGATATACCTGGGTCCAATTCGATGCGATTGCCTTGGATGAGGAAGCCTGCGCTCGGGTCGACATCGAGTACTTCCTGGAGGGGCTGCAAGACATCTTGGAGCGTCGTCCGGATCAGCAGACCATCAACATGCTGTCGGCCTATTGCGCCATTACCGTGCAAAACGGCGTGGGCCTGAACGAAAATGCCGATCTTGTCCGCTCGCAACTGCGCGAGGCGGCAAACTGGCTGATCCGCGATCATCTGACCGAACTGCATCCGCTAATCTGGGCGCATGCGGCCGCCGGGTTCAACAACTCGGTCCGCGTTCCTTCGCCCGAGCGGTTCGCTGCGCGCGGACACCGGGACGCACTGCGGGCCATCGCCGATCTGTTTCGCGAGGAACTCAACAGCGGCAAGGACGTGACATTTACCTCGTCGGGCCTGCAACTTTCACGGAACTGAACCGGCAAAAGACTGGAAATCACAGCCATTCCCCCTTGCTCCTCTGACGTGCCGGGCCTAATACGCTGGCCTAGACTTTCTGCGGATATGAGGCGCGCCATGCTCGACCTGACATACGAAATGCCCAAACCCAAGACCATTGCCGGGGCCAAGCACGACTGGGAACTGGTAATCGGGATGGAAGTGCATGCGCAGGTCTCGTCCAATGCCAAACTGTTTTCGGGCGCGTCGACAAAATTCGGGGCTGAACCGAACGCAAACGTTGCTTTCGTGGACGCGGCAATGCCGGGCATGCTGCCGGTGATCAACGAGTATTGCGTGGAACAGGCGGTGCGGACCGGGCTGGGCCTGAAGGCAGACATCAATCTGAAATCGGCCTTTGACCGCAAGAACTATTTCTACCCCGATCTGCCGCAGGGATACCAGATTTCCCAGCTTTATCATCCGATTGTGGGTGAGGGCGAAGTGCTGGTCGAGATGGGTGACGGCACCGCACGCAAGGTGCGGATCGAACGTATCCACATGGAGCAGGACGCGGGCAAATCGATCCACGACATGGACCCGCATATGTCCTTCGTCGATCTGAACCGGACCGGCGTTTGCCTGATGGAAATCGTGTCGCGTCCCGACATCCGTGGCCCCGAAGAAGCCGCCGCCTATATCGCCAAGCTGCGCCAGATCATGCGCTATCTGGGTACCTGCGACGGCAACATGCAGAACGGCAACCTGCGGGCAGACGTAAACGTCTCGATCTGCTTGCCAGGTGCGTATGAGAAGTATCAGGAAACACAGGACTTCTCGCATCTGGGCACGCGGTGCGAGATCAAGAACATGAACTCGATGCGCTTTATCCAGCAGGCGATTGAGGTCGAAGCCCGCCGTCAGATCGCAATTGTTGAGGCCGGTGGCAAGATCGATCAGGAAACCCGCCTGTATGACCCGGACAAGGGTGAGACCCGCTCGATGCGGTCCAAGGAAGAAGCGCATGATTACCGCTATTTCCCGGACCCCGACCTGCTGCCGCTTGAGATCGAGCAGGCGTGGGTGGACGATATAGCCGCCAACCTTCCGGAACTTCCGGACGGCAAAAAAGCGCGCTTTATCAGCGAGTTCGGGCTGACAGATTATGACGCTTCGGTCCTGACTGCCGAGGTGGAATCGGCGGCGTATTTCGAAGAAGTCGCCAAGGGACGCAGCGGTAAACTGGCCGCGAACTGGGTCATCAACGAGCTGTTCGGCCGATTGAAGAAAGAAGATCACGACATCACCGAGTCGCCGGTTTCTCCAGCGCAGCTGGGCGGTATCATCGACCTGATTTCGTCGGATGCCATCTCGGGCAAAATCGCCAAGGACCTGTTTGAAATCGTCTATACCGAAGGCGGTGACCCGGCACAGATTGTCGAAGAACGCGGCATGAAACAGGTGACGGATACCGGCGCGATTGAAACGGCTCTGGACCAGATCATCGCCGCTAACCCGGCGCAGGTCGAGAAGGCCAAAGTGAACCCCAAACTGGCCGGATGGTTTGTCGGTCAGGTGATGAAGGCGACCGGTGGCAAGGCCAACCCGAAGGCCGTCAACGAATTGGTCAGCAAAAAGCTGGGTTCGTAAATCTTCGGGTTTGCACGTCGCGCACGGCCCACGGTGTGCATTTTGAACATAACGAAAAGTTAACCGCTCAGCCCCGATTTCGGGCTGAGCATCTGCTTGACTCCCCGCCGGATTGCACCCTTTCTTCCGGGCAAGAGAGGTGAGGTAACATGCAGAAAAGATTTGATCAGGAACTCGAGGACCGGCTGGTCCGGTATGCGGCGATCGACAGTCAGAGCGATGAGACGTCGCCCTCGACCCCAAGTTCGGACATCCAGCTGAACATGCTGAACCTGCTACGCCAGGAACTGACCGAAATCGGCGCGCAGGATGTTGAATTAACAGGTGACAGCGTTGTTGTCGCCACTATCCCCGGAACTGTTCCCGGCCCCACGATCGGGTTTCTGGCCCATGTCGACACCGCCCCGCAGTTCAATGCCGCCGGCGTCAAGCCGCGCGTGATCAAGGGGTACAATGGTGGCGAAATCACCTTTCCCGACGACCCCAATCTGGTCCTGTCGCCGGAGGAGCACCCCTATCTCGCCGAAAAGATCGGGCACGATCTGATTACTGCATCGGGCACCACGTTGCTGGGCGCGGATGACAAGGCGGGTGTCTCGATCCTGATGACCATGGCGCGGCATCTGATTGAAAACCCTGATATTCCGCACGGGCCGATCCGCATCGCGTTTACCCCCGATGAAGAGATCGGGCGCGGTGTTACCGAACAACTACCCAAGGATCTGGGCGCTGATTTCGCATACACTCTGGATGGTCAGGAAGTTGGCGAAATCGAATATGAGAGCTTTTCGGCCGATCGTGCCGTGATCCGGATCGAGGGCGTCTCGATCCACCCCGGGCTGGCGAAGGGAAAAATGGTCAACGCAGCCCATCTGGCAACTAAGATCGTGCAGACTTTGCCGCAGGCGACGATGACGCCCGAGGTTACAGATGACCGCGAAGGGTTCATTCATATCACCGATATGAATGGCGGATCCTCCGAGATGGAGATCAAGCTGATCCTGCGCGACTTCGAGCTGGACGCATTGCAGGCGCAGGGCGATCTGGTGCGGCAGGTCTGCGCCGCAGTGCAAGCCACGGAGCCACGCGCGGTGATCGAGTGCGAGATTTATCCGCAGTACCGCAACATGCGCTATTGGCTGGAAAAGGACATGACCCCGGTTGATCTGGCCCGCGACGCCTGCCGCGACATGGGGATCGAGCCTGTATCTGTTCCGATCCGGGGCGGCACTGACGGGTCGCGCCTGACCGAGTTCGGCACCCCATGCCCCAATATCTTTACCGGGATGCAGTGCATTCACGGCCCGCTGGAATGGATTTCGGTGCAGGACATGGCCGTCGCGACCGAGTTGTGCCTGTCCGTGGCGACCAGGGCAGCGCAGAAACCGGGCAACAGTGGCGGCTAAAATCCGACATCGGGTCGACGTCTCTTTCGCCCGGCGGTCAACGTGATAACCTGTCCGCCACAGGCATTTCAGGAACGGTTGATGCAACGCTACGAATACAAGGTTGTCCCCGCCCCGCAAAAAGGCACCAAGGCCAAGGGCGTGAAAACGCCCGAGGGGCGGTTTGCCAATTCGGTTGAACAATTGCTGAACCAGATGGGTCAGGACGGCTGGGAATACCAGCGCGCCGAGTTGCTGCCCAGCGAGGAACGCTTGGGCCTGACCGGATCAACGACCCACTGGCGCAATGTGTTGGTGTTCCGCCGCGCGGTCGAGGCTGAGTTCGCCCCGGTTCCCGTCCCGAGCCCGACAGAAACGCCCGAAGGCGTTCCGCTGGCCCACCCGATCCCGGGACCGGATATGGTGAAGGCGCCCGAGCCGGATGCGGTTCAGGCTCCGGGACCTATTTCAGCCGAGGTTGATGAGCCGCCCCTGACCTTGCAACCCGGTGAAAAAGCCGACGAAGATTCCAAGTAACAAGCATCAAGACCAGACGGTTCGAATGGTGTGTTTTTGATGGCACGGATTTGACCGACAGGACTGAGACGGTCATCCGATTCAGGGTTCCGGTCGTATCGTTAAGAGATATTTTTTTGACACCCAGAAGGACCACGTGCCGCGATGAAACCCCGCAAAGCTTATCTTTGTCTTTTTGCCGCCATCGCATGCCAGTTCGCGTTGCCCGCCGTCGCACAACAACGGTTAGGCTGGGTCAGCCAGATCGACGGGCTGGCCGCCTATCAGGGCAGCGCCGATCTGGATCAGGGCGGCGACTTCAGCGCGACTCGGTCGTTCCTACGGGCTACGGGTTTGTATAATTTTGACAGCGGTACTTCGCTTGGTGTTTCGGTAAGTTATGGGCAACTGGATTACGATTTCAGCGCAGCGGACAACCAGCCATGGAACGATATCCGCGACATCCGAGTATCAACCCCGCTTCGGTTTCAGGCCGGGCAAAGGGCCAGCGTGTTCGTATCGCCTCAGATCAGATGGGACTACCAAAGAGGTGCCGCATCTTCGGATGGGCGCACATATGGTGTTTTTGCGGGCGTCGCATGGCAGATGAGCGAAAGCTTGACCATCGGCCCGGCATTTGGGGCCTTCTCGCAACTGGAAGATAGCGGTGTGGATGTCTTTCCCGCGTTGTTGGTGGATTGGGACATCAATGATCGCTGGAACTTGAACACCGGATCCGGAATCGGAGCCACGCGAGGACCCGGGCTGACATTGAGCTATGCGGTGAATGAAGATTTCAGCCTCTCGCTTTCGGCACGTTCCGAGAAAATCCGCTTCCGGCTAGACGACAACGGGCTGGCTCCAAGCGGGATTGGTGAAGATCAGAGCATCCCGGTGGTTGCGTCCCTCAGCTATGACCCGAACCCCGGCGTGTCAGTAACCGTCTTTGCAGGGGCCGAGTTCGACGGCCGACTGACGCTGGAGGACGAGAACGGTAACGAAATCAGCCGTCAGAACTATGACACGGCCCCTCTGGTCGGTCTCGCCTTCCGGCTGCGGTTCTAAGCGCAATCAGACACCGATATCCAAAGCCAGCGCATGAATGCGCGGAACCACATCGCCCAGCGCCTTGTGCACGGCACGGTGGCGGGCAACGCGGGATTGGCCTTCGAAGGCTAAGGCGCGGATGCGGACGTTGAAGTGGCTCTCACCCCCGTCCTGATATCCGGCATGGCCCCGGTGGCTTTCGCTGTCATCAACCACTTCAAGCTCGCGCGGGTCAAACGCGGCCTGCAGGCGGGATCGGATTTCTTCGGTCACGCTCATTTTTATGCTCATCGGCAATATTTTTGCCGCCCCCCTCTTCTACTTTCGGCTGCTTAGACTAAACTGCTGCCTCCGAGTCGAAAAGATGTGTTCGTAAGGATCAGAGCATGACGAAATCAGACCCATTCGGATTCGATATGTCCGTTTCCAGCGCCAAGAAAAAGAACCCGCGCGGGCGTCGGGGCATGTCGGGTGCGTCTGAGACCTCGATGCGAATCTGCGATCACGAGGGTTGTGAAGAGGCGGGCAAGTTTCGGGCGCCAAAAGCGCCGGACGTTCTGGATGACTTCTTCTGGTTCTGCCAGCAGCACGTGCGCGAGTATAATCAGAAGTGGAATTTCTTCGACGGCACCACCGAGGCTGAACTGAATGCGCAGCGATCCAAGGACAAGGTGTGGGAGCGTGAGACCAAACCCATGGGCGACCCCGAGGCGCGCGCCTGGGCCCGGCTGGGCATCGAGGATCCCCACCAGGTGCTGGGCGCCAACGGTACACAGAACAAGGGCCGTACATCAGGCGGCGGCGGGCGTCGCCTGCCCCCGACCGAGCGCCGAGCGATCGAGATTCTGGAAGCCAATGACAGCTGGTCAAAGGCCGAGGTGCGCAAGGCGTACAAGAAACTGATCAAGGTGCTGCACCCGGATATGAACGGCGGCGACCGCAGTCAGGAGGAGCAGCTGCAGGAGGTTGTCTGGGCCTGGGATCAAATCAAGGACAGCCGGAACTTCAAATAGACCGGCATCCGGTTGGCCCTGCCGCAAACAATGACGGCGGGACCAGAACGGATCTGGCGCGTCAAACAATCATTCCGGAACGTAGCGCGGATAGGTCGATTTGCTTTGCGCGGCAAAGTCCAGATCAATCTCGACCGTGGCAAAGGGATTGTCAGGGTCGGTGGTGGCCAGCACGTTCCCTTCGGGGTCGATCACCCAAGCCAGACCGCCTGCGTCGGGGGCATCTCCGACAGGGGCCCACAGGTTGGACGACAGGCAATAAGCACCGGAACACACGGCCGAGGCCTGACCGCCGGCCAGCCATTTTTCGACTGAGCCGTGCGGCGTCGCACGCGGGACGCATAACAGGTCGGCACGCGAGGCCGCATAGTGGCGGGCCCATTCAAAGAACCACATCTCGGTACAGATCTGGACGCCGACGCGCATCCCCAGAACACGGGCCAGATCAAAGCTCTTGGGTCCGCGATCATACCAGCTGTGCTCATGATAACCCGGTTCATCCGGCAAATAGTATTTCTCGTGCACCGGCGCTGCGTTGTCGGTTTCAGCGGTCCAGACATAGGCCTGATTGCGGCGACTGCCGGCGGCGTTGACAATCGGGCGGGTTCCCATCGCGCCGCGAACGCCCAGTTTCGAAAGCTGCGAAATCCTGTCGTCATGCGCCGCAACGGAGGCAGCCCAGCGCCCGGCATCCGGCGTTGCGTCATGCGCCAACCAGTCGAAAAAACACATCTCGGGCAGCAGCAAAAAATCTGTTCCGGCAGCTTGGACATGATCGGCCAGACCCGACAGGTACTGGTCCAGTTGTGATGGGCGCGGGTCGAGTTGGCAAACGGTGACTTTCACGGCTGCGGTCCTTGGACATGGTTGATATTGCGGATCAGCATGACTGCACCGGAATTGGCGTAACAGCCAGGGAATGGTATCGTTTCGATAGATCTTTAACGATTTGACAGCCATTTTGACGAAAGCGAACACAAGGCATGGACAATATCGATCGGGAACTGCTGCGCCTTCTGAGCGGGGATGCCCGACGTTCGGCCGCCGAACTGGCACGCGAATTGGGTGTGTCGCGGGCCACAATTCAGAACAGGATCGACAAGCTGAAGGCGAACGGCACGATCGCGCGGTTTACGGTGGAACTTGGGGGCAAGGTTGAAAACGCGCTGGTCGATGCACTTGTGCTTTTGAAGCTGGCACCGGGGGACAGCAGACGGATCATCGACCAACTCAGGAGAATTCCCGAAGTTCAGTCGCTTGGCTCCGTGAACGGTGTGTTCGATCTGGTTCTGGAATTGCGCACCTCCTCGCATCAGCGTCTGGATACGGTCCTGATGGATATCCGCCGCATGCCGATGGTGGCCGAAACCAACAGCTGCATCCGCCTTAATCACTTCAAATGAAGCAAATGCCCGCAGCGAAATACCTGTCCGATGTCGCAGGTGGACAAGCCTAAAGGTCCGATTCGATCGTCTGATCACCGCATGGGCAACGATCACCTTTACGACAAACTTCTGCGCCTTGCGCGCGACGCCTATCGCGGCAATCGTGAATTGACGGCCTTTGCGGCGTTTCCGGATGACGTCGAGCGGCAGCCGATCACGCCATTACACCGCCCCTGCGGTGACGCTCTGCGCAACGAAACCGGTTTGTCATCCCAAAACTATGCCGATCTGCAGGATGCCATCGTTGCCGCCGGTCCGGCGGCTGTCTGGCGCGAAACCTACAAGGGCACCAATATCGGGGACCGGTTCCTGCAAAATTTCGGATGCTATTCCATCATCGGCAAAGGCGGGCCATTCACCTCGCGGCAGTTGTGGCTGTGGATCGTCCATATGCCAGCCGGGCTGTATTATCCATGGCACCATCATCCGGGGGAAGAGGCATATTTGTTCGTGTCCGGGTCGGCTGTTTTCAAGCGGCGGGGATGCTCCGACGAAACCCTGCGCGAAGGCGGTACTGTACTGCATCAAAGCAACCAGCCACACGCGATGGAGACATTGGACGCGCCGGTCCTGTGCCTTGTCGCGTGGCGAAACGGGTTCGACACACCGCCTGTTCTGACGCCTTCGAAGTGATAGCCGTGTGGCTTGATCACGCGCAGGGTTCCGGCCAGAGGCTTCGGTTTTCTGGCGCATCGGGCTTGGGCAAACCGGGTGTGGGGCAACTCCTCGCTTGAAAGCGCTTCGGGACTGAGGCAGTAGGTCGTGACCCGCCGCTTTTGAAAGGCTGAGATGCTATTCAGTTCCGTTTGTGTTTGTTTTTCTGCCTCTGAGCCTTCTTGGGTTCTACGCAGCCGCAAGACTGCGCAATGCGGATGTGAAACTCTTGTGGATCGCGGCTTGTTCGCTGTTTTTCTATGCCTATTGGCGGCTGGATTACCTGCCAATTCTCTTGGGATCGGTCTGCGTCAACTTTCTTGTGGCCCGGGCCATTCGGCACAAGATGGCGGCGCAGGGGCAGGACGGCGCGGCGCGGGGGCTGCTTGTCGCGGGCATACTGTTCAACCTTGGTCTGCTTGGGTTCTTCAAATACCTTGGATTTGCCGTCGGTATCCTGAATGACGTCACGGGGTCCTTCATCCAGCCGCTGAGCATCGCGTTGCCGCTGGCGATCTCCTTTTTCACTTTTCAGCAAATCGCATTTCTGGTGGACAGCTACAAGCGGATCGCGCGGCCGACGCGGTTTCTGAACTACCTGGTGTTTGTCACCTTCTTCCCGCAGCTCATCGCGGGACCCATCGTGCATCACCATGAGATGATGCCGCAGTTCAAATCGCCTTCGATCGGGATCTTGCGATGGAAAAACCTGTATGTCGGGATAGTGATCTTTGGCATCGGGCTGTTCAAGAAACTGGTCATCGCAGATCAACTGGCGGTCTATGCAGATCAGGGTTTTGCCGATTACGCCAACCTGACCGTTCTGGACGCCTGGATTGCGACATTGTCCTACACCTTCCAGCTGTATTTCGACTTCAGCGGTTATACAGATATGGCCATCGGTGCAGCGCGGATGTTCGGCATCCGCCTGCCGCAGAACTTTAACTCGCCCTAGAAATCCCTGTCGGTTCAGGATTTCTGGCGCAGGTGGCACATGACGCTGTCGAGTTTTCTGCGCGACTATGTCTATATCCCGCTGGGCGGCGGCTGCCGGTCGTCCGCGCGGGTGTCGGCAAACCTGTTTACAACCTTTCTGCTTGGCGGTATCTGGCACGGCGCAGGCTGGACCTTTGTGATCTGGGGTGCCGTTCACGGCGCTGTTCTGGTGGCCGAGCGCTATCTGGCCCGGCTGAAGGTCCGCCTGCCGAATCCGGCCCGCTGGGCAATTACCTTTTTGATCGTGCATTGCGCCTGGGTCTATTTCCGGGCCGACAGCGTGGCGCAGGCCAACAGCATTCTTCGAACAATGTTTGGCCAGGGTGCATCGAACTCCGGTAGCAGCCATGTGGTGATCATCGACAGCGACACTGCGGCGGTTGCCATTCTTGCCGCGTTCTTCGTGGCGCTGGCCCTGCCCAACACGAACCAGTTTGTGCGCAACCTCAACCCGCAATGGAAAACCGTTTTCGCCGGAATGGCCTTTGGCACCGCCTGTACGGCGATGCTGGCCACGCGCAGCGACGTTTTCCTTTATTTCAACTTCTGAGGAACGGGCCGGATGATGTACCGCAATCGTTTCCTTCTGGTCAGCGCCATCGCGGCGGTTGTGTTCCTGTTTCTGCCCATCACCACTCTGTTGGCGCGCCTGCAGGTGCAGGACGGGCCGCTTGTGCCGGAGGACCCTCGCGCATTATGGTCCGTGAACAATGCCGAAGGCATGCTGGCGCTGGGGTTGTGGTCCTGCTGCGGCGTCTCACTTAACACCGATCAGGTGGTGATCGGGCAATCGGGCTATCTGTTTCTGGGCAACGGTCACAATCGTGTGCTCGACAGAACGTCGGGCCGGAAGATGCCCGATGCCAGAGATGTTGCGGGCTGGGCGGATCATCTGCGGCAGTTCTCGGACGGGCTGCAGGCGCGGGGTTCGGATTTCCTGCTTGTGATCGCGCCGAACAAGCATACGATCTATCCGGAATTTCTGCCGCCCGAAGTGGCACCAGCGGACATTACCGGCACGGACATGTTTATTGAGGCCGCGCGTGAACAAAATCTGCCGCTGCTGGATTTGCGCACCCTGATGACGGGACTGAAGGCCACCGCTCAGGCCTACCTGAAAACCGATACGCATTGGACAAACCTGGGGGCCGCGCGAAGGTATGAAGCGACTTTGGAGGCCCTTGGGCCCGACTATGATCCGATTGCCTACACGGCAGAGGAACTGGAACACACATCGGGTGATCTGGCCAATCTGCTGAAAGTTCGGGATTTGCTGGGCCACCGCCATGAAACGGACTATGCAATCGGATTTGAGAATTTGGTGGTCTGCGCAGGTGCAACTCCGTTCATCGGAATCGTACCTGACATCTGTACGGCAGAAGCCGGCGACGGAGGGGGTTTTGAGACGACATTTGCGCCTGCCGCCATAAATCCCGGCACCGCGTTGCTAATCTGCGATTCATTCTGCGAGGCGAACATCGCGCTTTATCGCCGCACGTTCCGGATCGTTCACAAGGTACAATGGCAGGATCTTTTAGATCGAGACATGGCGGGACAGATCGATCGCCTGCAGCCCGATGTGGTCATTATCCAACTTGTCGAACGAAACTTGTTCGAGCCTCGCCTGCACCTGCAATAGGTTGAAAGGCCCGCCGGATACGGGCCGCCGGATTGCGATACCCACGATTTATGGTCAGTTTCAAAGAAACATCCGGCCAGCTAAAGGAACGGGCGGCTTTCCCTTGCCCTTGTCCGCAATATGTTGCACCACACACGGGTTCAAACCCGGAGAGCGGGGCAAAGGATAAGGACAAGGCGCATGGCTGACGGATCGATCGATATCAACGCAAAACCAACCGAAGACATCTCGGTCCGTGACGTATTTGGAATTGACAGCAATATGGCGGTCAAGGGGTTCGCCGAGCGCAGCGACCGCGTTCCGGTGATCGACCCGACCTACAAGTTCGACCCCGAAACCACGCTGGCGATCCTGGCGGGTTTTTCGCACAATCGCCGCGTGATGATCCAAGGTTATCACGGCACCGGGAAATCGACCCATATCGAACAGGTCGCCGCGCGTCTGAACTGGCCTGCCGTACGTGTGAACCTGGACAGCCACATCAGCCGGATCGACCTGATCGGCAAGGACGCGATCAAGCTGCGCGACGGCAAACAGGTGACCGAATTCCACGAAGGCATCCTGCCCTGGGCGCTGCGCAACCCCGTCGCCATTGTCTTCGACGAATATGATGCGGGCCGTGCCGACGTGATGTTCGTGATCCAGCGTGTTCTGGAACATGACGGCAAGCTGACCCTGCTGGACCAGAACGAGATCATCACACCGAACCCGAACTTCCGCCTGTTCGCGACCGCCAACACCGTGGGTCTTGGCGATACCACCGGCCTTTATCACGGCACGCAACAGATCAACCAGGCGCAGATGGATCGCTGGTCGCTGGTTTCGACCCTGAACTATCTGAGCCATGATGCCGAAACGATGATCGTGCTGTCAAAGGCACCGCACTACAACACCGCCGAGGGCCGCAAGACCGTCAGCCAGATGGTGACCGTTGCTGACCTAACCCGGACGGCCTTCATGAATGGCGATCTGTCCACGGTGATGAGCCCGCGGACCGTGATCAACTGGGCCCAGAACGCTGAGATTTTCCGCAATGTGGGTTACGCTTTCCGCCTGTCATTCCTGAACAAGTGCGATGAGTTGGAGCGCCAGACCGTGGCCGAGTTCTATCAGCGCTGTTTCGACGAGGAACTGCCCGAGAGCGCGGCGAGTGCGAGCCTGGGGTAAGCACCTGAACTGCGCCCGTTTCGGGCGCAATGCCTCCGGCGGGGATATTTTTGGCCAGATGAAGGCGGATCCGTTATTGTTTTCCAGGCCGGGCTGGTCACTTTGATGAGGGCTTAAGGACATGGCACAGAAGAACGACAACCCCGCCGATCCTTTCAAGAAGGCCTTGGCCGAGGCCACCAAGGTGATGGCCGACGATCCCGAGCTTTCGGTCAGCTATACGGTCGACCCGTCGGGCCTGTCCGGCGAATCGATGCGATTGCCGCAGGTCTCTCGTCGCATGACACGGGAAGAGGTGTTGCTGGCGCGCGGCACGGCGGATGCTCTGGCGCTGCAGCGGCGGTATCATGACGATGCGACCCATGCGCGTTATGCGCCTCCGGGCGATATGGCGCGGGATCTTTATGAGGCGATGGAAGTTGCCCGTTGTGAAGCGATGGGCGCACGGGACATGCCCGGGACTGCCAGCAATATCGATGTCAAGATCAGCCACGAGGCGATCCGGCGCGGATATGACCAGTGCAAACAGCCTGCAGATGCGCCGCTTGCAGTGGCCGCGGGCTATCTGATCCGGCATCTGGCGACCGGGCGGGATCTGCCGCCGGCGGCCGAGAACATCATGAACCTTTGGCGCGGGTTCATCGAAGAACAGGCGGGTGGCGTGCTGGAGAACCTTGAAGAGGTTCTGTCGGACCAGGCGGAATTCGCAAGGTTTGCTCGTCAGATGATCAAGGATCTGGGCTATGGCGACCAGCTGGGCGAGGACCCGGACGAGCTGGACGACGAGCAGGAAGATCAGGCCGAAGACGACGCCGAGGAACAGCCCGACCCCGACAGCACCGGGCAGGACGATCAGGACGAGCAGGACGCCGACGCCACCCCCGAACAGACGCAGGAAGAGCAGCAGGATCAGTCTCAGGCGCAGGTCTCGATGGACGAGATGGCCGAGGATGAGATGGGCGAAGAGGCCGAGATGCCCGATGGCGAGGCCCCACTGGAGCCGCCTGCCCCGCCGCCCGCGTCTGAAGCGGATCCCGACTACAAGGTTTACCTGAGCACCCATGACGAGGAGATCGCCGCCGAGGATCTCGCGGAACCGGCCGAGTTGGAGCGGCTGCGGGCCTATCTGGATCAGCAGCTGGAGCCTTTGAAAGGGGCGGTTTCGCGCCTGGCCAACAAGCTGCAGCGCCGGTTGCAGGCGCAGCAGAACCGGTCTTGGGAGTTTGACCGCGAGGAAGGCATTCTGGACGCGGGCCGTCTGGCGCGGGTGGTGGCGAACCCCACGACGCCGCTAAGCTTCAAGGTCGAGAAGGATACCGAGTTCCGCGACACCGTGGTGACGCTGCTTTTGGACAATTCGGGCTCGATGCGCGGGCGTCCAATCTCAATCGCGGCCATCTGTGCCGATGTTCTGGCGCGGACGCTGGAGCGCTGCAACGTCAAGGTCGAAATTCTGGGCTTTACCACACGGGCATGGAAAGGCGGTCAGGCGCGTGAGGCCTGGCTGAACGATGGACGCCCACAGCAACCCGGCCGTCTGAACGACCTGCGCCACATCATCTACAAAGGTGCGGACGCCCCTTGGCGTCGTGCACGACCTAATTTGGGTCTGATGATGAAAGAAGGCCTATTGAAGGAAAACATCGACGGCGAAGCCCTGGAATGGGCACATCGCCGGATGCTGGCGCGGCGCGAACAGCGCAAAATCCTGATGGTGATTTCGGACGGTGCGCCGGTTGATGATTCAACTCTGAGCGTTAACCCTGCGAATTATCTGGAAAAACACCTGCGTGACGTGATTGCGATGGTGGAAAAACGCAAGATGGTCGAGTTGCTGGCCATCGGTATCGGCCATGACGTGACCCGGTACTATGACCGGGCCGTAACTATCACGGATGTCGAGCAGTTGGCAGGTGCCATGACCGAGCAGCTGGCGGCTCTGTTCGACAGCGACCCGCGGGCGCGGGCTCGGGTCATGGGCATGAAGCGGGCCAGCTAGATCCGTTGACGTCGCCCTGCCGGGTGGCATAGCATCCCAAGAAACCAGCCCCAGATTGACGATCCGGCTGTCGGAGCAATTCGGGGCTGGGTATTAATGTGCCCGTGGCGAACGGCCTTGTGGTGCAATAACGCGATATCGAAGGGTGGCATCATCCGAAGCTCCTGTTTGTTGCCTCTAATTTGGCAACGGCGCTGCCCTCTCGCTTGAAGACAATCCTGAGAAACCCCCGAGAAACCTTTGGGAATGCCATTGAACCTTGTGGCCCCAATCGAAACGGAGTGTATTCAGCCCATGCGCTATGAGTTTGCAGATTGTATTCTGGACGTTGACCGCCACGTGCTGTTGCGCGGGGGCGAAGCGGTTCCGGTTGAACCTCAGGTCTTTGATCTGCTGGAGTTACTGGTTGAAAGCCCCGGCAAGCTGGTTGCACGCGAAGAGATCATCGAGCGGGTCTGGCATGGTCGGTTTGTCTCGGAATCGACCATAAGCGCCCGCATCGCTGCAGCACGCAAGGCAGTAGGCGATGATGGCAAGACGCAACGGATCATCCGGACAATTGTGCGGCGTGGCCTGCAGATGGCGGCTGAAGTCAGCCGTGATTCAGAGCCTGCACAAAACGGCGAACATCGAACCCAGCGGCTAAGATATGCCCGGGGACATGACGGTCAGGCGATTGCCTTTGCCATGTCCGGAAAAGGCCCTCCGGTTCTGAGGGTCGGTTCCATCGTTTATGATCTTGAGGCAGAGTGGCGGCTGGCTTCAGAGCGGACCTACCTTGAAGCGATGGGCGCAAAGTTCACGATGTTGCGTTACAACAAAAGCCACCAGTCCCATTGGGGCGACCCCTGCCGGGCCAATTACGAAGGGGTTGCTGAAGACATTCTGGCGGTGACGCAGGCCGCAGGATTTGACCGGTTTGCCATTGTCTCGGAATTCGGCGGCGTATTCTCGGCCTTGCAATTCGCCACGAAATATCCCGCGCACGTCAGCAGGCTGGCGATTGTTGGCGGCTGGGCAGAAGGGCGCGATCATCGTGAAGGTGTGGCGGGGCTGGATTCGATCCGCAACCTGATCATCGAAGGCTGGAAAGACCCCGGGAGCGGTTATGCGGTTGGCTCGCTACTGAGCTACTTTCCCGAGGGACCTTTGGAAACCGTGCGCGAAATTGTGAACGAGATGCAGACGCTCTATTCCGTCGAGCAGAAACTGTATCAGCGCGACAGCGGAAACACCGCGTCGGTTCTGCATCTTTTGCCGCAAGTGCAATGCCCGACGTTGGTCCTGCATGGGCGCAACAGCGCCGTCCACCCCTTGTCCGAGGCGCGAAAACTGGCAGCCGGTATTCCCGACGCTTCGCTTGTCATTCTGGAAACCGCCAATCACATTCCTCTGCCGGGAAACGACGTTTACGACTCTTATATCGAGACGCTGAAAGGCTTTCTGGGCGCAACCGAATAGTGTCGTCGCGATGTGCTGGACATTTGCCGCCGCGCGCCCCACTTTTCGCCGCACCAAGACATAAGCAAGAGGCCCCCATGTTCCAGACATTCGAAGTGACCGCCCGCCCGGAACAGGGACCGCCCAGGCTGGCGGCCTTGCGCGGCGAGATGGCTCAGGAAGGGCTGGACGGATTTCTGATTCCCCGCGCGGATGCGCATCAAGGGGAGTACGTTGCGCCGCGCGATGAGCGTCTGGCCTGGTTGACCGGGTTCACCGGATCGGCCGGGTTCTGTGCCGCGCTGACAGACGTGGCGGGTGTATTCATCGACGGGCGCTATCGCACGCAGGTCAAGGCGCAGGTTGCGGATGTGTATACTCCGGTTCCCTGGCCCGATATCGGGTTGGCCGCCTGGCTGAAAGAACAGCTGCCACAGGGCGGCAAGGTCGGGTTTGACCCCTGGCTGCATGCTGTGGGTCAGATCACGAGCACGCAGAAGGATCTTCAAGGCAGCGGTATCGAACTGGTCCCCTGTCCGAACCTGGTGGACCGGATCTGGGCGGACCAGCCTGCGCCACCGATGAACCCGGTTAGCGCGCACCCGATTGAATTCGCGGGTGAATCCGCCGAAAGCAAGATCAGCCGCCTGGCCGAAGCGCTGCAAAAGGCGGGACATGCGGCTGCGGTGATCACGCTGCCGGACTCGATCATGTGGCTGCTGAACATCCGGGGATCGGATATCGGGTACAACCCGGTGGCGCACGGGTTTGCGATTCTGCATGCCGATGGCGGAGTGGACCTGTTCATGGCCGCCAAAAAGCTGTCCGATGTTGCCGATCATTTGGGGCCGCGGGTGCGCCAGCACGAACCGGATGTGTTTTTGCAGGCCATAAGCGGGCTGGCTGGTTCGGTGCAGGTCGATCCGGCGACACTGCCGCAGATTGTTGCGGACGCTCTGGGCGACAGGATGGCCGAGGGGGGCGACCCCTGCGCCCTGCCCAAAGCGTGCAAGAACGTTGCGGAAATCGCGGGCAGCGCCGAGGCCCATCTGCGCGATGCGGTTGCGGTGATCGAAACGCTGTGCTGGTTGGACGCGCAGCCCCCAGGCAGCCTGACCGAAACGCAGGTCGTCACGCGGCTAGAGGAAAACCGACGGCAGGACACGGCACTGCGGGATATCTCGTTCGACACCATTGCGGGCACCGGGCCAAACGGCGCGGTCATGCATTACCGGGTGACGACCGAGACAGACAGCCTGTTGAAGGATGGCCATATTCTGGTTCTGGACAGCGGAGGGCAATATCTGGACGGCACCACGGACATCACCCGAACCGTTGCGATCGGCACCGCCGGTGACGAGGAAAGCGCCTGCTTCACGCGCGTGTTGAAAGGCATGATTGCCATGTCCATGCTACGCTGGCCCGTCGGGCTGTCCGGGCGCGACATCGAATGTGTGGCGCGCGCGCCGCTGTGGTCCGCGGGGCAGGATTTTAACCACGGCGTGGGCCACGGCGTCGGTGCCTATCTGAGCGTGCACGAAGGCCCGCAGCGTCTGTCGAAGGTCAGCCATGTTGCGCTGGAACCCGGTATGATCCTGTCAAATGAGCCGGGGTACTACCGGGAAGGTGCCTTTGGTATCCGGATCGAGAATCTGGTGGTTGTGGAAGAAGCCCCCTCGCTGCCCGGTGGTGATACCGAACGGGCGATGCTGAACTGGCGCACGCTGACCTTTGTGCCCATTGACCGCCGGTTGATCGTCGCCGACATGTTGTCCCCGCAGGAACGGGCATGGCTGAACGAGTATCACCGCGAAGTTGCGGAAAAAATCAGGCCAAGGCTGGGCCATGACGCGCAACTGTGGTTGGATGCCGCAACCGCGCCGGTGTGACATCCGGCTGTTACATAGATTGGGCAGAGGAAAGGCCCTGACGCGACAAAAGAAGGAGCAGACATGACCGACAACATAACAATCCGCAAGGCGCCCGGAAAATGGAGCGTCCGGTCAGGTGGCGCGATTCTGGGCGAAACCACGGGTGCGTTGGAGTTGCTTGAGGGGAATCTGGATCCGGTGATCTATTTCCCACGCTCCGATATCGCGATGGCCTTTCTGGACCAGACGGATAAAGTCACCCACTGCCCGCACAAAGGCGACGCCACGCATTTCTCGATCGTCAACAAATCCTCGACAACCGAAAACGCCGCGTGGAGCTATGAAGACCCGATCCCGGCGGTGGCCGAAATCAAGGGCTATCTGGCGTTCTATCCGCTGGACTCGGTGAAGGTCGAACAGTTGTAGAACCATCCGATGTTGAGAAGTCAGTCGAAGCCGACAGTTGCACCAAGTAATGGCAGGCCGGATCACCCCTCGGCGGGTTGCACGGCCCGCTGATAGAGATGCCATGTTGTGTGGCCAAGGATCGGCAGGGTGAAGATCAGGCCCAGAAACGCCGGGACAAGCGACAACAGCATAGTGACCGAGATAATCGCCGCCCAGCCAAGCATGACCAACGGATTTTCCGTGACGACGCGAATGGACGTGATCATGGCAGAGACAAAATTGGTTTCCCGGTCAAGCAGCATGGGCATGGCGATGACGGTCACCGAGAACAGTACAGCCGACAGAAATGCGCCGACGCAGGTGCCAACGGCCAGGAAAGTCCAGCCCTGCGGTGTGAAGAACACGGTGTTCAGAAACCCGTCGAAATCCGAGAAAGATGCATTCTGTAGGATGATCGCCAGCCATAGACGGACCTGATAAATCCACACCCAGAAAATGAACAGGGTGACAAAGGCCATCCAGCCCATTTCGCGCTTGCGCTGGTTGGCCATGACGGTGAGGATTTCAGACCAGCGGAAACTCTCGTCGTTCTGCATCCGGCGGGACATCTCATACAGCCCGGCGGCAGCAAATGGCGCGACCAGGGGGAAGCCGACGACCGCTGGAATGATCATCCAGATCTTGCCAAGCCAGACCAGGCTCCAGACAAACAGGATGCCGAAGACTGCATAGAAAAGGCCAAAAAAGCCACTCATGAAGGGGCGGGCCAGAAAATCGGAAAAGCCGGCCTTCAGGGACGCGGTGATATCTTCCGCATTGACCTTGTTGATCCTGGGCATGGCCTGCGGCGGCGGCGTCAGATTGTTCGGTGGCGTGGAACCCGCAGTCTTGGATGTCATGACACTCCTCCCAAAGCAGCTGCACCGTTCCGGTCCGCTTTCAAACAAACCCAACGGAGAAACAGACATCCCTCCTCTGCGACCAAGTTTGCATCAGGTGGGGCACAAGGGCAAGAAGCGAGTATTGTGGCCAAGTGTTCGTAGGGTCTGCGGAAAATCAGCAATTTCGCGTCAAGGGTACGCCGGTTCCCAAGGCCTGGGTTATTCGGGAGGGCTATGCGACCGCCCGGAACCCTGCCTTTGTGTTGCCTTTGGGATAGTCGATGTCGGGTGCTGGCAAGCCCAGCCCCCTGCACAAAGGCCCCCAGCCGGAGCCAAGCGGCAGGTCGATAAGCCGTTCCGCAGGCACTTCGTTTCGGACCCAGGCGATCGTGCCCTCGTAAACAGACAGAACATGCGCCTTGTCCTGAATGTTTCCACCGAAAACCCCTTCGGTTATCACGCTGGTTCCCAGACCGCCGACCTCCGTGCCCGTTAGCAGCGCTGTCTGAATCGTATTGGTGAAACTGTTCCACCAGTCTTCGGCAGGCCGGTGGGTCAGCACCACTTTGGCATCCGGGTAGAAGGCCATCGTTTCGCGCCAGTAGGCGGCTGATGGCCAGTCCACGGCGCTGTTGTATCCTTCAAACAGCGAGGGCCAGTCCGGTGTTGCCCCGTTTGCGAAAGCGAGCCAGCGTTCCCGCTGCGTTTCGCTGTCCATGACCTCGTACATGTGGTGCGTCGGTCCGAGCCCAAGGGCTTCAAGCGCCCGCTTGAGGCTTTCCGTTCCTGTCCGTCCAAATCCGGCTCCGATCACTTTCAAAGTCATGTTCATCCTCCGGTCAATTGCAATGCATCCCGTGACGGGTCTGCTTGCCTAAGGATGTCCGGATGTGTCAGATTGAACAATCAGATCAATCCGTTTCATTGCATTGAATTATTCAATTACACGCAGGCAGGGTTCCGATGTCCACAGCGCCAGAAATACTCTCGCTCGATTTCGCGGCGCTTCGTACGCTGAAGCTGGTGTACACGCACCGCTCATTCGCAAAGGCGGCGGCCGAGTTGGGCATGAACCCGTCTTCGGTCAGTTACACGATCGAACGTGTCAGAAAGGCAGCGCAGGATCCCCTGTTCGTCAAACAAGGCGGGGGGATAGCACCTACACACCATTGTCACCGGCTCATGGACCGGGTGGAGCACATGTTGGAAGAAGCCGAGCAGTTTCGCGACGATGAGGCATTCGATCCGAAGCAGTCCGAGGGAGAGATCCGGATCAATATCACCAGCTATGAAACGTTGCTTGTTTTGCCGCAAGTTGTTCGACGGCTCCGGCGCGAAGCACCGGCGATCCGGCTGATCCTGAACTATAACTACGGCCTTGCCAGCGACTTGTTGCTGAGTGGCAGCGCCGATATCTACCTCGGGCCGCAGAAAGTGTCGGACAGCGGGATTTACGGCGAAGAATACCTGAACCGCGAGCAGCATGTCTGTATGATGGATCCGTCACACCCGCTGGCAAAGAAAGAGGTCCTGGGGCTGGACGACATCAAGGAGATGAATTTCGTCCATTTCGAACCGCGCCCCGGCTGGCAGCAGGCGCCGGTTCGCTATGCCGCCGAACAGGGCATCAGCCTGCCACGTTCGATCGTCAGCAGTGATGCGATATCCTTTGGCGAAATCATCGTGGGCACCGACCTGCTGGCCGCGTTGCCGTCACGGATGGCCAACCGGTTCAGGGACAGGCTTGCTCTGCGGCCTTTCGATTTTGACACGGGCATGGCAGAGCATATGTACTGGACCGCTGCAACCGACCGGTCGAAACTGGCACGTTGGGTCCGGTCTGTGATCAAGGAAGAAGCGAGGAAAGCGCCAACCGGCTAAGCGGCTCCCGTTTCAGAAGACGCAGTGCAACGCGTCGGCTTCGGCCTCGCTACGAATGCTCCTCGGCCGCTGTCGCCGCCAGCGCACGGTTATACGCCTTGAGCGCATCTATGTGATAAAGCGCGCCGACCGGGGTTTCGACACCGTTATCTTCGATCAGAACCACCGGAATGCAGGGGATGTCACCGCGGTCGAAATAGGGCATCGCAGCCTCAAGCGTGGCGCTGGCCTGAATGCAGAAGCCCTGTTCAATCAACTCCTGCGCCTCGTCCCTGGTGATCGAGCGCGGATCTCCGAGCGGGCGCATCACGGCACCAGCGCGCAACATGGCCAGCAGGTAGGCCTGCGGCCCCGCGGCCAGATGCACGTTGCGGCGCTCCAGTTGTGTCAGGAAGAAGGACCGGTCCACCAGGCGCGAAGCCAGCGCGGTGGACATCGAAACCGAGACCATCACCGCAAGGCCGATCTGCCAGTCTCCGGTCAGTTCGAACACGATCAGCGTGGTCGAGATGGGTGCCCCCAGAACTGCGGCGGCTACGGCACCCATTCCGGCAAAAGCATAGAGCGTGTGGGTCCCCGATACGTCCGGCAGCAGGCCGGTGGCGATCAAGCCAAAAGCCAGCCCAGTCAGCGCGCCGATCATCAGGGAGGGCGAGAATACGCCGCCCCCCATGCGCCCGCCCATGGTAATGGCGACCGCAACGGTCTTGAGAACGGCAAACAGGATTGCGGTGGTCAGCAGCAGGTCGCCGGTCAGGGCGCGGATCGTGGTCTCGTACCCGACACCGATGATATGTGGGAACCAGATCGCCATCAGCCCCAGCATCGCCCCCGATACCGCCGGCCGCAGCCAGCGCGGCAGAGACAGGCGGGTCTGGATGTGGTTGCCGATATCCTCGGCAAAGAAGATCGAGCGCATCAGCAGCAGCGAGACGAACCCACAGATCAGCCCGAGGATCAGGAACGCGGGCAACTCCACATAGAATTGCAGCGATCCGGGGGTCTCCAGGACAAACTCGGTGACGTCACCATAGGCCAGACGGTTGATAACCGTCCCCGCGACCGAGGCAATAACGATAGGGGCGAAGGCATGGACCGCGAAATGGCGCAGAACCACTTCGAGCGCGAAAAGCGCACCCGCAATGGGCGCGTTGAAGCTGGCCGAGACGGCGGCGGCCACGGCACAGCCCAGCAGGTCGCGACCGGTGATGCCGTCCGCGTGGATGCGGTTGCTGACCCATGTTGAAATGACGCCCGCCATGTGAACCACCGGCCCTTCACGGCCCGTCGAGCCGCCCGAGCTGAGCGTGATGAGCGAGGCGAGGAAAGACGCGATACCGGCCTTGATCTCGACCCTCCCATCAGTGACAGCAGAACCTTCCATTACGTCCGCCACGGACCGGACACGCCCGTCATCGGTGAAAATGTGCAGGATGATACCGACAACAAGGCCACCGATGATCGGCGTGATCAGGATCAGGACCCAGGGCAGCTTTTCCACATGGCTGTGCAGCAGAAGGATATCTTCGGTGTTGTAGATATACGCCTGAAGTGCGGCGATGGCCTTGCGGAATCCCAGCGCCATGAAACCCGCCGCGATACCGATGGCCAGGGCGATGAACCAGAACTGAATCTGGCTGGGTCCCCGGCGGAGCATCACCCGCCATGCATCCTTGATCGCGGCCAGTGCCTGATTGAGCTGATTGCGCAGAACGGTGCGGGTCGACTGGGTCATTTGCCCTCGGAGGTCATCGTTCCCTCATTAGTAAGCCACGGGGCGTCCTTATAAAAGTGGGATAGCGACGGATTGAGAACCGGAAAGCGGCAGATATGTCTCAGGCCTGCAGCAAAGCGCGTGCGGCGGCGCGGGCTTCGTCCGTTATAGTGTCGCCTGCGACCATGCGGGCAATCTCATCCACCCGATCCGGGTCGGCCAGCGGGATGACGGTGGACAGGGTTTGCCCGTCCGCAACCTGTTTCTGCACACGCCAGTGATGCGCGGCCCGCGCGGCCACCTGCGGCGAATGCGTCACGACCAGCACCTGCCCCCCCTGCGCCAGCGCGGCCAGACGGCGGCCAACGGCATCGGCAGTGGCACCGCCAACACCCCGGTCGATTTCATCGAAGATCATCGTGCGGGCGCTGTCATCACCGCTGAGGCAAACCTTGAGCGCCAACAGGAAGCGGCTGAGTTCACCGCCGGATGCGATCTTGTTCAGCGGTCCCGAGGGCGCGCCGGGATTGGTGGCGACGGTGAAGGCCACCGCATCGGTGCCTTCGGGGCCGGGATCGGCTGGTGTGATTTCGGTTCGAAACACCGCGCGTTCCATTTTCAGCGGTGCAAGTTCAGCCATCACGGCCGCGTCGAGTTGCCCCGCCGCATTCTGACGCGTGCTGCTGAGCTGGGCTGCGGCGGCATCGTAGGCGGCCTGCGCGGCCTCGACAGCGGCACGCCTGTCGGCAAGGTCGGCATCTCCGGCGTCCAGCCGGTTCAGACGCTCACGCAGGGTGTCGGCGAAAGCGCCCAGATCGTCAGGCGCGACGTCGTGTTTGCGGGCCAGCGCGCGAATGGCGAACAGGCGTTCTTCGGTCTGTTCCAGTTCTGCCGGGTCGAAATCCAGCGCCTGAAGGCAGGCGTTGACGCCATCCTGCGCTTCGCCCAGTTCAATCATGGCGCGGCCGAGTGCGGCGATGGGCTCTTCAAGCTGGCCGCCGGCATGGTCCGACACACCTTCAAGCCAGCGCACCGCGTCGGCCAAAGCGCCTTCGGCGCCCTCGCCCCCCAACAGGGCAAAGGCACGGGCCACGTCGTCGCGGATCCGTTCGGCCCCCTGCATCATGCGGCGGCGGGCGTCGAGTTCGGCATCTTCACCCGGCTGAGGATCAAGCTGATCCAGTTCCGACACGGCGTGGCGCAGAAACTCTTCTTCGGCGCGCATTGCGGCCAGCGTGCCTTCGGTCTCGGTCAGCGCCTTGCGGGCGCGGGACATCTGTGACCAGGCCGCTCGGACGGCGCTAAGCTGGTTCCCTGCCCCGGCATAGTCGTCCAGCAGAACACGATGCCCGCGCGGGTTCAGCAGGCCGCGGTCATCGTGCTGGCCGTGCAGTTCGATCAATGTCTCGGACAGCGCACGCAGCACCTCTCCCGAGCAGCGGCGGTCATTGACCCAGGCGGTTTTACGGCCCTCGGCCGTGTTGACGCGGCGCAGGATCAGTTCTTCGCCGCCGGGCAGCCCGGCCTCGGCCAGAACGGCATGGGCGGGATGATCGGCGGGCAGTTCAAACTCGGCCAGCACTTCACCCTGCGCAGCCCCCTGCCGCACCAGTTCGGCGCGACCACGCCAGCCCAGAACAAAGCCCAGAGAATCCAGCAGGATCGACTTGCCCGCACCGGTTTCACCGGTCAGCGCATTGAGACCCGGCTGGAAGGTCAGTTCCAGCCGGTCGATGATCAGCATGTCGCGAATATCAAGGGCGCGTAGCATCGGGTCCTACTGTCCCAACCCTATGGTCATGGCGATTACAACCACTGCCCTTTGATCGATTGACGGTAAACCTGGCTGAGCCAGTTGTTGCCACGGCTCTTGAGTTTGAGGCCGCGCGAAGTCAGCAGGGTATAAGCACTGTCGTACCATTCCGAGGACTGGTAGTTGTAGCCCAGGATCGCACCGGCCGACTGCGCCTCATCCACCAGGCCCAACGACAGGTACGCCTCGACCAGACGATACAGCGCTTCGGCAGTGTGCGAGGTGGTCTGAAAATCCTCGACCACAACGCGGAAGCGGTTGATGGCGGCTGCAAAATGATCCTGACGCAGGTAATAGCGTCCGATCTCCATCTCTTTTCCGGCCAGATGGTCGAAGGCGAGATCGAATTTCAGCACCGCAGAGGTGGCGTATTCACTGTCCGGATAGACCTCAATCACCGTGCGCAGCGCCTGCAGCGCCTGAAAGGTCAGGCCCTGGTCGCGGCCCACTTCGTCGATCTGGTCATAGTAGCTGAGCGCCAGCAGATACTGGGCATAGGCGGCATCTTCGTCCGTAGGATAAAAATCGATATAACGCTGAGCTGCCGCCCGGCTTTCTTCATAGTTCTCGTCGGTATGGAACGCGAAGGCCTGCATGATCAGCGACCGTTTGGCCCAGTCAGAATAGGGATAGAGCCGTTCGACTTCCGAGAAATACCACGCCGCGTCGTCAGAACGGTTCTGCGACAGTTCGTATTCACCGCGCGTGTAAATCTGTTCCGGCGTGAAGCCTTCCAGGTTCTGGTCGCGGTCCGCGCCCCTTCTTCCGAAAAGTCCGCCATTGCCGCACGCTGCTAAAGTTGCTGCCAGAAGAATCGCCCCTGCGAACCTGACTGCCGCTTTGCTGCCCACCATTCCGCTCATCCTTGTCGTCTTGCTTAACGGGTTCTGACCCGGATTGTGCCATGGTCTAGCACAGAAAATTCCGGTGCAAAACGTCTTTAACGCTCTCTGTCGGAAATGTCGCCAGTGTTGATCCGCGGCATCTCGCGGACCGCCCAGATCAGGCGACTTCGGGGATTTCCGCCCAGATCAGGCCCTGACCGGGCAGTCGGGCCGCCTGTTCGGGGGTGCACAGCACGGGGCGCACGGCGCCGGGCGTCTCGAACAGCTTGCGCAGCAGCGTGTTGGTCATCGAATGACCGGACTTGTCGCCGGTGAAGTGGCCCAGAATCGGACCGCCTGCCAGATACAGGTCGCCCAGGGCATCCAGCATCTTGTGGCGTACGGCCTCATCCGCGCGGCGGAACCCGCCTGGTGTCAGAACGTCGGTGCCCTGAACAACGACTGCGTTGTCCAGCGTACCACCCAGCGCCAGGCCGTTTTCGCGCATGGCTTCGACATCGGTGCGGCGGCAGAACGTGCGGCAATCGCTGAGTTCGCGCGCGAACGAACCGTTGCGCATATCCAGCGTCTTGGTCTGGTTGCCAATCGCGTCATCTTCGAAATCGATGTGGAAATCGATGAACAGCCCTTTCGCCGGAGCGATCGAGGCGCTTGCGCCCTCGCGAGAGACGGTGACCGGTTTGAGCACTTCGTAAGCCAGAACAGGGCTGGCCTGACGGCGCACGCCCTTGGCCATGATGCCACGCACGAATTCGATGGACGAGCCGTCCATGATCGGAACTTCGGGACCATCAATCTCGACCAGCGCGTTGTGCACGCCGCAACCGGCAAGGGCCGCCATGATGTGTTCAACGGTTGAAACGGAAACGCCGGCCTCGTTCACCAGACGGGTGCAGAGCGGGGTCCGGTCCACCATGTCGTAGATGGCCGGGATCAGCGCATTGCCCAATTCGATATCCGTCCGCTTGAACCAGATGCCGTGACCGGCGGCTGCCGGCTTCAGGACCATCGTCGCAGGCTTGCCGCTGTGCAGCCCGGTGCCTGTAAACGTGACCGATGATTTGAGCGTGTGTTGCAAAACTGACCTCAGTAGGTGATGTCCAGCCTGCTTGGGCTGTGTTGGACACTCAGTTAAGGAAGCTGGCGATAAGGCTCAACTCACTCTTTGCAACCGATTGAAACATGGATGTTACAGATCGGCAAAACCCTGCTTACATTACAATAAGCACTTTATTTTAAACGAAAAAGGGCCGCCAAACGGCGACCCTTTGTCATCATTTTGTTACCGCGATCAGTTGGCCTGACGGCGCAAGAAGGCCGGAATTTCGATACGTTCCTGATCCGGATCTGCCTCTTCATGGGCAGGTGCCGTGGCGTCAGCCTGGCGCATGACCGGCTGTTGGCGGGCCGGTTGAGCGGGTGTATCGGCCGCATGACCGGTCATGCGGTCGATCAGCCTGTTGAAGCCGAAACGGGGCCGGTCATGAGCTTCCGCCCGCTGTGCGGGGGCTGCTTCTTCGACGTCCGCGCGGCTTGCCGCCATGCGCTGTTTTGCCGATGGCACGTTCTGAACAGCTGCCTGCAGTCTCTGCAGGGCCTCGGGGGACGGAGTGCCGGCAGCAGCAGCGCGCGGTGCGACAAAGCTTTCCGGCGCAGGTTCCGCAACCTCGGGCTGCGGTTCAAACTCGGCCACGCGCGGCTGATAGGCGGGCGGCGGCAGGTCATCATCATCCTGTTCCGCCTGCGGCTGGAACTGAGGCTGGGACTGCACCGGCTCGTCAGCCGCTTCGAACAGCGAAGGTTCGGGGTTTACCTCAGCAGGTGCCTGCTGTTCTGCGGCAACGGTCTGCGCTTCTTCCTGCGCCTGCTCTTCCGCGGAAACGGTGCGGGTCAGCGGTGCCGACATCGAACGACGCGCAACCGAAATTTCGGCCTGTTTGTCGGTTGCATCGATCCCGGTGGCCACGACGGACACGCGCATGCCGCCTTCCATCGCGGTATCGAGGGTCGACCCGACGATGATGTTGGCTTCGGGGTCCACTTCCTCGCGGATTCGGTTGGCAGCTTCGTCCAGTTCGAACAGTGTCAGGTCGTGCGAGCCAGTGATGTTGATCAGCACGCCTTTGGCACCCTTAAGGCTGATTTCGTCCAGCAGCGGGTTGGCAATCGCCTTCTCGGCCGCCTGTACCGCGCGATCTTCGCCGGTTGCCTCGCCGGTCCCCATCATCGCTTTGCCCATCTCGTCCATGACGGCGCGAACATCGGCAAAGTCGAGGTTGATCAGGCCCGGACGGACCATCAGGTCGGTCACGCCTTTGACGCCCTGATACAGAACGTCGTCAGCCATCGAGAACGCCTCGGTAAAGGTCGTCTTTTCATTGGCCAGACGGAACAGGTTCTGGTTCGGAATGATGATCAGCGTATCGACAACCTTCTGCAGCGCCTCAACACCGTCTTCGGCCTGACGCATCCGCTTGGCACCTTCGAACTGAAAGGGTTTGGTTACGACGCCGACGGTCAGCACACCCAGCTCGCGCGCGGCCTGCGCGATGATCGGAGCCGCGCCTGTCCCGGTGCCGCCGCCCATTCCAGCAGTGATGAAGCACATATGCGCGCCAGCCAGATGATCGACGATCTGTTCGATGCTTTCTTCGGCGGCGGCTGCGCCAACAGTCGGACGCGCCCCAGCGCCCAGGCCTTCGGTGACTTTCACACCCAGCTGCACCCGCGCCGAGGACTGGCTTTGCTGCAGCGCCTGCGCGTCTGTGTTGGCGACCACGAAATCGACGCCGTCCAGCTGTTTTTCAATCATGTTATTGACGGCATTGCCGCCTGCACCGCCCACGCCAAATACTGTGATCCGAGGCTTCAGTTCGTCGTGCCCGGGCATCGAAAGATTCAATGTCATGCTCTGTCCGCCTGTTCTTATAACCCGCCAAAGCGGTGTTTTTCTTACCTATCCGCCTTTAATTCTACCGGTCATATCCACAAACGTCACGTCAAAAATCGCAGGAATCCACAAAATATGGAGGAAATAAGGCAACCAGAGGCGGTATTTCGCGCGATCCGCCAGATGTTGCGGAGCGGACGCATGGCACCACAACGCATACGCAATTCGTGCCGCCAGCCAGAAGATGCGTCACAATCGGGTCCATTCTTGTTTTGCGGGTACCTGCTCGGGTCCTGCCGCCGGGCCTCTGACGGGCCTTGTGGATATCTTGAGGGATATTCTCGGGCACCGCAAGTCGATTTTTCAACTGACAGGGACACTTGGACAGTTGAGGCTATCCTCGCTTATTCGGCGGACCTCCTGAATTTCACCGCCGACGAAGGTGGCCAGGCGCACCAGCAGGCGGTCGTGGTGCAGAAACGGCCACCAACAGACTGGCACCCCGTCCGTATCATTGTCATAGAGGAAGCAGATCTGCCCGTTTGGCGTGGTGATCTGACCATAGACGCAGCCCAGGCCATTCTCGCGCCAGACCGAGGTATTGCGACTTAAAAACTGCTCTGTTCCCACCAGCTGACCGCTGCGGATCTCATAGAACGTGACCGTCTTGCCGATGACCGCATCCAGAAACGCGTCGGGAGAGATGGCGGTCTGAGCGACCGCGCCGGCGGGCAACAGCAACGGGGCGATCAGCCCCCGAAGCAGCCTTCTACCAGTTGTCACGGAACCAGCGCACGGCGCGTTTGAAGGGGCGCGCCGCGTAGGTGTCGACCGGGATCTCGAAATCCCACCATTCGTCCTGCGGATGGGCGGCGAACAGGCTGAGGCCCACAGCAGACGAAAAGCTCGGCCCTGTGGCCGATTGCGGCAGGCCGTGAACGCGCAAGGGGCGACCAAGGCGGACGCGTTGACCCAGGATACGGGTGGCGAGGCCGTCCAGCCCCATGATCTGGCTGCCGCCGCCGGTCAGGACGATCTGCTGGCTGGGCATGTGTTCGAACCCGGCTGCATCCAGCCGCACACGGACCTCTTCGAGAATTTCCTCGACCCTTGGGCGCATGATTCCGATCAGTTCGGCACGGCTGACGGTGCGACGGTCATGTTCCCAGTCGCCGGTATCGCCACCGATATCGATCAGATCGCGGTCATCGGCCCCTGTGGCATGCACGCCGCCATTGAACGTCTTGATCCGCTCGGCCACTGCCGCTGGAACGCCGAGGCCCATGGAAATGTCCGAGGTCACGTGATCACCACCCATGCGCACGCAATCGGCATAGATCATGTGTTTCTTCATGAAGATCGACACGCTGGTCGTGCCGCCGCCCATGTCGATACAGGCCGCGCCCAGTTCCTGCTCGTCCTCGACCAGCGCCGAGATGCCCGAGACATAGGCTGAATTCGCTATCCCCGCCAATTCCAGGTCGCAACGTTTGATGCACCGCACGATGTTCTGGATCGCCACCGCATCAACGGTCAGCATGTGCATATCGACCGCAAGGCTCTGCCCCATTTGTCCCCGCGGGTCTATCAGGCCGGACCGGTTGTCCAGCGCGAAGTTCACCGGCTGGGCATGCAGAACCTCGCGCCCGGCCCCGTAATCGGGCACGTCGCAGGCGTTCAGCACACGTCCGACCTCGGCTTCGGTCACGAGCTGACCTTCCAGATCGACCTGAGCGTCCAGACCGTAGGAGCGCGGGTTCGCGCCCGAGAAACTGGCGATGACGTGATCAACGCGAATGTCCGCCATCTTCTGTGCCGCCTGCAAGGCAGTGCGGATGGCGCGTTCGGTTTCCTGCATGGCAGTGACTTCGCCGAACTGCACTCCGCGCGAGCGGGTCGTCGCGGCGCCGATGACACGGAACCCGGTCTGCCCGGCCAATGAGCCGATGCTGTTGTCATCGCTCAGCCGGCCAGTGCCGTCAAATCGCAGCACCAGACAGGCGATCTTGGAACTGCCCACGTCCAGAATGGCGATGACGCCCCTTTGCATGGCTTGCCTGCGCATTTGCCGCATGGCCCGCTGGGACTGATAAAGATCGGTCATCATTGTCGCTACTGCCCGCTACTCGTTGTCACTTTTGTGTTCCACCAGTCTTCGCTGGCGGCTTTGGTCATTCGGATGGTCGGACGCTGACCGAGGCGCATGTCGACCACGGCCACGTCGCGTTCCAGAAGGTCCTGTACCTCGTTCACCGCCAATACCCGCTCGAGCGCGCGAACCGGGCGGTCGGTTGGCAGCATGATTCGCTGGCCACGATCCAGGACCAGGTCCCAGCGGCGCTCACCGATGCGCACCAGCCCGCGCACGCGGTCACCGAGGCTGCGCGCCGTGGTCAGGATCCGCAGCGCTTCGCCGACATGCTGATCCGCCCCCTGACCCGCGATCAGCGGCAGATCCGCATGATCCTTGCGCAAGGCGACCTGATCCACATGGGCACCAGTTTCGTCCAACAACTCGATCCCGTCGCGCGTGCGCCAGACGATGACCGGCTGACGCTCGACCACATCGACCTGAAGAATGCCGCCCGGGCGAATGCGGACGGTGGCCGATTTCACCGGGTCCAGTCCGGTTATGGTGTCGCGCATCTGTTCGACATCCAGATCCCAGGAACTGATCGGGAAGTCCAACGGCACGACTTCGCGGATGTCGTCGGACAGGCCCGGCCCCGCACCATCGATGGCCATCAGGTTGACCATGAATTCGGGGCGCTCCTGAACCGAGGTCTTGATGTCGGCGATATAGGCGCTGAGCGCTTCGCGCCGGTCTTCGGACGCAAAATAGAGCCCGACCGCCGCCGCAACAACGCAAACCGGCAGACCCAGACGAACGCTCAGCCGGATGCCCGGTGTCAGCATCCAGCGTTGGAACCGGTAGCTGAGCCGCGACGGCGCGGGATCAGAGCGGCGGGCGTTGCGACCAAAAAAACGGGCGCCGCGCAGTTGCAGTTTCGGCTTGGCCTGAGGGGTCGGCTCGGCAGTGGCGAAATCGGCATCCGGTCCGGCCAGAGGCTTGCTGCGATGGATCACGGGTGCGCGGGTGGCGGTCAACGGTCGCATGAGGCGTCCTCCACCATCCAGGCGCAAAACTGGCCGAAACTCATGCCCAGATGCGCGCCCTGTTCTGGCGCGAGCGAGGTCGGCGTCATGCCGGGCTGGGTATTGGTTTCCAGCAGGAACAGACCATCCGCGCCCCGTGCATCGTCCCAGCGGAAGTCGGTGCGGCTGACGCCCTTGCACCCCAGCACCTTATGAGCGCGCACGGCATAGTCCATGCACATGTCGAAAATGTCAGCCGGAATCTTGGCAGGCAGTTCGTGCGACGAGCCACCGGGCTTGTACTTGGCGTCGTAGTCGTACCAGCCTTCGGTCATGATCTCGGTTACGGTCAGGGCACGGTCGCCCATCACGGTCACGGTCAGTTCGCGCCCCGCCACATATTGCTCGACCATTACCTGATCCGGCATGTCGTCGGACAGTTTCGGGGGACCGTTGGTGCCTTCGTGCACCAGATAGATACCGACGCTGGAGCCTTCGTTGTTGGGTTTGACCACATAAGGCGCAGGCATGACGTGGTCGGCTTCGACCTCATCCTTCGGGGCGATGATGCTTTCTGCGATGGGCAGGCCTTCGACGCGGAACGCTTCCTTGCTGCGCTGCTTGTCCATGGCCAGAGCCGAGGCCAGAACCCCGGAATGCGTATACGGGATACGCATCCATTCCAGCATCCCCTGCACACAGCCATCCTCGCCCCAGCGGCCATGCAGGGCGTTGAAGACCACATCAGGCTTGATATCCAGAAGACGCGCGTAAAGGTCGGGACCAGCGTCCAGTTCGACCACCTCAAAGCCTTCTTCCCTAAGGGCGGCTGCGCATTCGCGCCCGCTGCTGAGCGAGACCTCGCGTTCCTTCGAGGGGCCGCCCATCAATACCGCCACTTTGGGGTTTGTCCTGCTCGACTTACCCACTTCGTGCGCCTCAATGTCCCCGGACCTTATGTGGTGGTCCGTATCTTGTTTATGCCTTTGATCCGCCGCCTGAATTTGCCTGCTATGGTCTGACGGATGGGGCTTTATTCTGTCAGCGGATCACCGACCCGCATGATTTCCCACTCTAGCGTGATGCCGCTTGTTTCGTAAACCTTTTTTCGCACCTCCTCGCCCAGTCCTTCGAGGTCGGCGGCGGTGGCGGTGCCGGTGTTGATCAGGAAATTCGAGTGCTTTGGACTCATCTGCGCCCCGCCACGTGTCGCGCCGCGCATGCCCGCATCATCGATCACTTTCCACGCCTTCAGGTCGTGGACGTCATCGGCCCGGCCTGTGGAGGAGAAACCGGCAGGGTTGCGGAAAGTGGAACCGGCGCTGCGATCCTTGGTGGGCTGTGTCTCGTCGCGCTTTTGCAACTGCGCCGCCATGCGCGCATGAAGGTCATCGGGATCGCCCGGGGGACCTTCGAACGTGGCCGAGACCAGAACCGCGCCTTCGGGCAGGTCTGTCTGGCGGTAGCGGAAGTTCAGTTGGTCGGGCGACAGGTCCACGACATTGCCCTGCCGGGTCACGATGGTGGCCTTGCGCAGTACATCCGCCGTGTAGTTGCCGTAACAGCCTGCGTTCATTCGCACCGCACCGCCGATGGAGCCGGGGATGGTTCGCAGGAAGGTCAGGTCGACCCCCGCATCCGCCGCCTTGCGCGCCACATGCGCGTCCAGTGCCGCCGCGCCTGAGGTAACAGTGTTTCCCTTGACCGAGATGCCGTTGAAGCCGCGCCCCAGCCGGATCACCATGGCCCGCAAGCCGCCGTCGCGGACAATCAGGTTCGAACCGACGCCCATCGGGAACACCGGAACATCCGCCGGCAGGTCGCGCAGGAACGATTGCAGATCTTCAAGGTCGGCTGGCTGGAACAAATAATCCGCCGGTCCTCCGACACGAAGCCATGTGAGGTCGGCCAGCGGACGGGCCTCGGACAGGCGGCCTCGGGTCGCGGGGAGGGTTGTCATTCGGCTGCACGCGCAGCCAGGCTGCGCCCGCCGACCCCGCCCATGATCGCGGCGAATAGAAACGGAAGCACACCGGCGGTCAGCCAGACGAGCGGACCGAATGCCTGCTCTTCTTCGCCCGTTCCAACGCTGGCCAGCATCACGATCAGCACCAGCCCGGCGGCAGACGCCAGCCCAATCAGCCACAACAGACCGCGCAGTCCAATCCAGCGGCCTGCGGTGAACCCTGCGGCGGCACCAAGAACAAGGGAAATGAGCGGCAGATAGGCAAATGTGGTGATCGTCGCCATGGCGGACCTCGTGAAGTTGGCCGGTTATTCGTCAGCCGCCTTCATGCCCTGCATTTTCGCCTTTGTCCAACGGGTCAGGTAAATCACCGGCCAGCGCAGCACCGACATGCCAGCGGCCAGTACGATCAAACCGACCCATGGGCCATTCTGATAGGTCACAAATCCCAGAATCGGGATACCCAACGCAATCAGGACATAGGCGCGGGTCCAGTGATTGTCCTTGCTGGGGATCATCGCCAGCACATTCGCGGCAACCCCCCAGAGAGCGGCGAGAGCAATAGACCAGTTCATTCCATGACCTCCCCGCGCGCCCATTTGCGCCAGTAATAGCGGATCGGGTTGCGGAACATCGAGACAAAACCGCCCAAAGCCAGCAGCGACCAAAGCCAGCCATGTAAGTAGCCCAGCCAAACGATCAGCACCGGCGCACAGATCAGCAAAATGATACCCGGAGGGAATTGCAGCCGCATCGGCAACAACGCCACGATAGTAGCGCAGATCACCCAGAGCGCTGAGAAGATCATCGAATAATCCATTCGCCCCTCCAAGGACGCGCGGAAGCCGCCCGCAGCATATCACACTTTTGGGTTGTGCGCCAAATGAGCGCGAGGGTCAAACAGCTTGTTTTCGCTGCAATCTTTCGGGCAATCCATTGGCCCAGGCGCTGATTGTACCGGCACCGAGGCAGACGACCATGTCGCCTGGACGGGCCTGTTCCCGGACAAGGCGCTCCAGATCGTCCTCGCTCAGGATCGCGCGGGAATGGCGGTGGCCATGGCGGATCAGGCCTTGCACCAGAGCATCGCGCGAGGCGCCTTCAATCGGGTCTTCCCCGGCCGCGAACACCTCGGCGATGGCGACCACGTCGGCGTCGTTGAAGCAGGTGCAGAAGTCATCAAACAGGTTCGACAGGCGGGTATAACGGTGCGGCTGGTGCACGGCGATGACACGGCCGTCGGTGGCCTGACGGGCCGCCTTTAGCACGGCGGCGATTTCAACCGGGTGGTGGCCGTAGTCGTCGATGATGGTGACACCGTCGACTTCCCCGACCTTGGTGAAGCGGCGGTTGACACCACCGAAATTCGCCAGCGCCTCGCGGATTTCCGACGCCTTCATACCCAGATGACGGGCGACAGCCACTGCAGACAAGGCGTTCGAGACGTTGTGGTCGCCCGGCATCGGCAGGGTGCAACCTTCGATCACCTTATCTTCGTATTGCAGGTGGATGTCGAAATGCGCCACACCGCCCTTGTAGGTCAGGTTCACTGCCCGCACGTCCGCCTGCGCGTTGAAACCGTAAGTGCGGACGCGGCGATCGGTGATGCGGCCCACCAGCGCCTGCACTTCGGCATGGTCCGTGCAGCAAACGGCCAGACCGTAGAACGGCAGATTCGTGACGAATTCATAGAACCCGTCGCGCAGTGTGTCGAAATCGCCCCAGTGCTCCATATGCTCGGGGTCGATATTGGTGACGATAGCGATAGTTGCAGGCAGTCGGTTGAACGAGCCATCGGATTCGTCGGCCTCGACCACCATCCATTCGCCCTGCCCCATGCGCGCGTTGGAACCATAGGCATGGATGATGCCGCCATTGATGACGGTCGGGTCAAAGTCGCCCGCCACCATCAGTTCGGCCATCATGGTGGTTGTCGTCGTCTTGCCGTGGGTTCCGGCGATGGCGATGTTGGATTTCAGGCGCATCAGCTCGGCCAGCATGTCGGCGCGGCGGACAACTGGCAGGCCCTGCGCACGGGCTTCGTCCAGTTCGGGATTGCCCGGCTTGATCGCGGTCGAGACAACGACCACAGCGGCGTTCTTCAGGTTCTCGGCGCGCTGACCCACGAATATCTCGGCCCCCAGACCGGCCAGACGATCCGTGATCTTGGACGCTTTCAGGTCAGAGCCCTGCACCCGGTAACCAAGGTTCAGCAACACCTCGGCGATGCCAGACATCCCGATCCCTCCGATCCCGACGAAATGGATCGGCCCTACGTCCTGCGGCAGTTTGGTTGCTGGGGTCATGCGGTCTCCTTCTGCGCCAGATGTTCGACAAGGGCTGTCAGTCGCTCGGTTGCGTCCGGCGCCCCCGCGGACAAGGCGGCACGTGCCATTTTCTGTGCGGCTTCGGGGTTGGTCAGAACCGTGGTGATTTGCTGTGTCAGCGAGGCAACGTCAAGAGCATTTTCGGGGATCATGATCGCCCCACCCGCCTGAACCAGTCCGCGCGCATTGGCGGTCTGGTGGTCCCCTGCCGCGGCAGCAAAGGGGATCAAGATCGAGGGGCGGCCGATCACCGAGATATCGGCGACACTGGATGCGCCCGAACGGCTGATGACCAGTTGGGCATCTGACATGCGGCGGGGCACATCGTCGAAAAAGGGTTGAACATCGGCGCGAATGCCGTGGTCGCTGTAGAACGCGGTGACCCGTTCGCCATCTTCGTCGCGCGCCTGATGAGAGACGCGGATATGGTTGCGGATATCTTCGGGCAGTTCGGCGATGGCTCCTGGCACCATATCGCTTAGGATGCGTGCGCCCTGCGAGCCACCCATCACCAGGATCGACATCGGGTAATCACCCGGCGGGATATACCCTGCGGCGGCCCGTTCCAGAACAGCAGCGCGAACCGGGTTGCCGGTATGGATGCCATGTGCACCTTCGGGCAGATCTGTGGGCCAGACGCCGCAGGCCACTTGTGCAACACGGGTGGCGAACAATTGGTTCACACGGCCCAGTACCCCGTTCTGTTCATGGATCATGCGGGGGATTTTCAGCATCGTCGCCGCACCCAACGCCGGAATCGAAGGATAGCCGCCAAAGCCCACGACCACATCCGGGCGGTCGCGCATCATCTGAAACGCCATCCCCGTCACACCGGCGGCGATCCGGGGCCCGACCATCGCCTTGGCCGCCAAGCCACCACGTGCGAAAGTGGCCGAAGATGCCTCGACAATCTCGGTCGCGTCGGGGAAGGCCCCGGTGTACCGGGCGCCACGGGCATCGGTGGACAGGCGCACGCGCCATCCTTTTTGCAGCATCGCCTCGGCCAGCGCCTGCGCCGGGAACATGTGGCCCCCGGTGCCGCCCGCCGCAATCAGAAGGTAGGGTTTGCTCATCAACCTCGTCCGCGCAGAATATCACCCAGTTCGCCCTGTGGGCGGGTGCGGGTAAACGCCAAAAGCATGCCGACCGCAATGCCGCCTGCAATCAGCGATGAGCCGCCGTAGCTGACGAACGGCAGCGTCATGCCCTTGGCGGGCAACAGGCGCACGGCAACGCCCATGTTGATCATCGCCTGAACGCCGAACATGCAGGCCAGACCGGTTCCGGCCAGACGGATGAACATGTCTCGTTCGCGCATCAGGCGCAGCAGCGACCGCACGACGATCAGTGAGTATAGCGCGATGATGATCAGCACCAGGATCAGGCCGTACTCCTCGGCCGCCACGGCGATGATGAAATCCGTATGCGCGTCGGGCAGCGACCATTTCACCTGCCCCTCACCGACGCCGACACCAAAAAGCCCACCCTCGCGGATGGCGTTGGTGGCATAGCCCAACTGGGTGGTCGGATCGACCTCCTGGTTGAGGAAACCGTCGATACGGCGGGCGAAGTGTTCCGAGTTCGAGTAAGCGAACATGCCGCCCAGAACCACAAATGCGGCCATCCCCACCAGCAACAGCATCGGTGCGCCTGCCACGAAGTACATAACACCCCAACCAAACAGGATCAGGCACGCCTGCCCAAAATCGGGTTGCATCACCAGCATGCCGACAATCGCCATGCACAGCGCGAAAGACCACAACCGCCCCGGCGGGCCGTTGATTTCCTGTGATGCGGCAAGAAGCCATGCAGCCACGACAACAAACCCGGGTTTCAGAAACTCGGACGGCTGCAGCGAGGCAAACCCGAGCGAATACCAGCGCACCGCGCCTTTGCCGAAATCGGTGCCGAAGACGGGCAGAAAGGCCAGCGCCACAAAGGAAGCCAGAAAACCCAGCACCGCCAGACGTCGCACCAATGTCGGCGACATCATCGAGGTCAGCAGCATTGCGATCAACGCCAATCCGCCGAAAAACGCCTGACGTTCGACATAGTGGAACGGGTCGAACCCGTTGCGCCCCGCCAGTGGCGGTGATGAGGCAAGCCCCAGCAAAAGCCCGATGACAAACAGGATCAGAACACAGGACATCGTCCAGCGATCAATCGTGCGCCACCACTTTGGTAGAATCGGTTCGCCGCGCTGGTCCTGGACCGCGCCATACACCATCTCAGTCATGAGATACCGCCACTTTCTGCCTCGTTCACGTCCCGTTTTCGGGATCTGATTGAGAGTCTAACGCGATTTTTGCGTTTGGGCCAGTGGAATGAGGGCGGTCAGCTAAATTCCCATCGCGAGAATGCCAGGGGCTCCGTGCCCCCAAGACTGTGGTGAGGGTGGAACTCAGGCCTCGGAAACCAGCGGCTTGCTGTTTTTCAGATGCCGCTTGACCAGTGTCCGCGTTTGCCCTCCGGTCCGCGGGATGATCCGCGCCATTTCGGGCGCATAGGTTTCGGACATGATCTCGGGAAACAGTTCTGCGATTTCGGCGGTGGCCTCTTCACCTATGCCTTTGAGGGCCTGTGGTCCGGTGAACAGGCTTTCCGACGGCGCCCCTTCGGCAAAAATCACCTCATGTCGATCAAACAGTATGTGGAAATACGTCACCTGCTGGTCGTCTTCTTCGATGGAAATACCAGGCATCCCAACCAGCTCGTGCGCAGGCACCAGAACCTCGGGCTTGGAAAACATTCTGGCCGCGATCGGGGATCGGACCAGCATCCGATGCTGCCTGGACACTCGCAGGTCGTCTTTGGGCAGACCATTCCCAAGCGCACCCCTGGCGATCCGAACCGGCCGCAGCTTTGGCTTGACCCTCAGATCGATGCTGTCCAGTTCGCGCGAACCGATCCAGCGGATTATCTGGGGCCCATTGTCCAGGGTCGTGACCACATCGCCCGGATTCAAGGTCTCGATCCGGCGTGGACCATCAGGCGTCTGGATGCTTGTCCCCTCCACAAAGCAAGGGACAACAGTGTCGACATCGATGTCCGGGCCATTGTCGATAATGGCGGTGATGGTCAGTGTCGTGTTCAGGGGCGGAATGGTCCCGCCGATGAAGCCCAGAAAATACCCGTCCTCGCTGTCGACCCCGATCGAATTTCCATCCCCGTCGAGGTCATAGTCGAAAAGGCCGATCTGGTAGGTATTCGTGCCGTCCGTCACCGAAACGGTGAAATCCCAGAAAATGATCTCTCCGTTCAGGGTCTGGGTCGGGTCGTTGCCGGTCTCGTTTGAGATGTTGTCGCCATCGATAATCGTGGCGTCTGCGCCGTCCTGGATCGTGATCTGGCTGTAGGCCGATATCTGGAACGTGGATCCCACGACACTGGATGAAGCCCCTGCATCGGACAATGTGCTGTCAGACCGAAAGGCACCATATACGTTCGTGGGCATGTGGCCACTCCACCAAATTTATTAACGCAGACAAATAGTCACTTTACCGAAGAATTCGTAGGATTTGAGGCTCGTGCAGGTCAAGTGCCGCCATGGGAAAACTTCGAAGTTGTGACTGGCAGGCAAGTCCTCGTCTTGCTGCCCGCCTGTTGGAAATGCCAAAAACAAGGGAAAATGGGCGTTGGAAAACATCTCGCCCTTGCGGTTGCGGGAAAACCGGGCCATGCGCTTGCACATGACCTTTGACACGATCATCCTTGGTGCCGGAGCCGCCGGCATGATGTGCGCCGCCCACTGTGGCGGGCGTGTTCTGGTGATCGATCACGCCAAGGCAGCCGGAGAAAAAATCCGCATCTCGGGCGGTGGGCGCTGCAACTTTACCAACATGTATGCGGGGCCGCAGAACTTCCTGTCGCGAAACCCCCATTTCTGCAAATCGGCGCTGGCGCGATACACGCAGTGGGATTTTATCGATCTGGTAAACCACCACGGCATCGCCTGGCATGAAAAAACTCTAGGTCAGCTGTTCTGTGACGGGTCGTCAAAGCAGATCATTCAGATGCTGCTGGACGAGATGCAGCGTGCGGGGGCCGAACTGTGGATCCGAACCGAACTGAAGGACCTGCGCAAGGCCGAAGGCGGCTTTGCACTGGATGTCGAGCGTGAAGGTAAACGCCTGAGCCTGACCTGCGCCAATCTGGTGCTGGCCACGGGTGGCAAGTCGATCCCCAAGATGGGTGCGACCGGGCTGGCCTATGACGTTGCCCGGCAGTTCGGGCTAAGGCTGACGGAAACGCAGGCGGCGCTGGTGCCTTTTACCTTTTCGGACGGCAAGTTCCGGGACCTGTCTGGCGTGTCCCTGCCCGCACGGTTGTCAAACGCGCGGACCAGTTTTGACGAGGCACTGTTGTTCACCCATCGCGGCCTCAGCGGACCATCGGTGCTGCAATTGTCGTCCTATTGGCGCGAAGGTGAGACGATCAGAGTGAACCTGATCCCGGATCTGCCGCTGTTCGACATGCTGCGGGACCAGCGGCAAAGTGGTGGCCGCAAGGCCCTGACCACGGAACTGGCGCGCCTCCTTCCCGCGCGATTGGTGGATTACCTGAAACAGTACATCTCGATGCAGGGCAATCTGGCGGATCAGTCCGATGCCGCGCTGAACGACCTGATCGCTGCCCTGTCCGACTGGGAACTGACGCCTTCCGGCACGGAAGGCTATCGCACGGCCGAGGTCACGCTGGGCGGAATTGACACCGACGGCCTGTCGTCCAGAACGATGGAGGCCAGGGATGTCCCCGGCCTCTATGCGATTGGCGAAGCTGTGGATGTCACCGGCTGGCTGGGCGGTTACAATTTCCAATGGGCGTGGTCTTCGGGCTACGCCGCCGGAACTGCAATCGCGGGGCGTTAGCCGACGACGTTGTACCCGCGTCCGCGCATGCAGTTGCGCACGATAACTTCCTTGTTCTGGTTTTTCGCGATGACATCCGCGCCCGCGCCGATCACCGCCCCGGCGGCGGCGGCCCTGCCCAGGTTGGAACTGCTGTCCTGAATGATGGCGGTCGTGGCGGCAGCACCCGCCGCGCCGATCGCCGCGTTGCCGGCGGTCGAGCCGTCAACGCTGGCCTGCGACGCCGCCAGCTGCTGGCATTGCGCCAGATCCGAATTGTAGTTCGGACCAACCGGGCCATCGATGACCGGTTGGTAATTGGCACCGGAGTTGGCGCAGGCGCCCACCAGAACAAGTGCGGGAACGACAAAAAGTGACTTGCGATTGAGCATTTTCGTGACCTCGTATTGATTTACCCGCAGGTAATACCGCCGGGGACAGTCTTCAAGCAGGCAGGGTCAAAGCCTGCCCGAACCGGCGGTCTATTGCAAACGCGGCTCAATCCAGCCGTTGGCGCACCTGCGCGGTGAAGTCATCTCCGCGCTGCTCGAAATTGTCGTACTGGTCGAAACTGGCCGCTGCCGGAGCCAGCAATACCGTTTCACCCGGCTGCGCGTCCTGCATCGCGCGCTCGACCGCCATGGCCATCGTGGTGCAGATTTCGGTCTCGACCTCAAGCTGCATGGCGAATCCTGCGGCCTCGCGCCCGATCACGTAGGCTTTGCGGACCTGATCCTTCACGTCGTTCAGGCCGGACAGGCCGCCGTCCTTTTCCAGCCCCCCACAGATCCAGCGGATGTTGCGGAACGCGCTCAGCGCCTTTACCGCGCTGTCCACATTGGTCGCCTTGGAATCGTTCACATAGGTCACATCGTTTGCTTCGGCGATGATCTGGCTGCGATGCGGCAGGCCGGGATAGCTGCGCAGGGCCTGCTCGATCATTTTTGGCGCAAGCCCCACTGACCGGCAGGCAGCATATGCGGCGCAGGCGTTCTGGTGGTTATGCGCCCCTGGCAGTCCCTTGATCCCACGCAGGTCGATTGATCCGGCCTGGCGCCCCTTGCGGTACTCCGAAAGAAACCCCTTGCGGGCAAAAACCTGCCAGCCCGGCCCGGTCAGCTTGCGCGCAACCGATACCCGGATGACGCGGTCGTCGGCAGGGCCTTCGGACATCTGACCGGCCAGAAACGCGCCTTCGGCCTCACCCACGCCGATGACCGCGCGATCCGGTCCGCCTTCGGCAAACAGGCGACGCTTGGCGGCGAAATACCCGCCCATGCCGCCATGGCGGTCCAGATGGTCGGGCGAGAGGTTGGTGAACACAGCCACATCCGGCGTCAGCGCACGGGCAAGTTCGGTCTGATAGCTGGAAAGCTCAAGCACCACGACCGAACCATCACCGCCGGGATCAATATCCAGCACTCCGCGTCCGATATTCCCGGCCAGCTGCGCCTCGCGTCCGGCCTCGGTCAGGATGTGGTGAATCAGTGCTGCGGTGGTGGATTTGCCGTTCGACCCGGTTACGGCGATCACACGTGGCGGGGTGTCAAAGTTGTTCCATGTCTGATCCGCGAATGACCGGAAGAACAGGCCGATATCGTTGTCGACCGGCACACCGGCCTCAAGCGCGGCCGCCACGACCGGGTTGGGTTCGGGATAGAGATGCGGAATGCCGGGGGAGACGATCAGAGTGGCGATGTCATCGAAGGCCCCATGACGCCGCAGATCGGCACAGGTGAACCCTTCGCCTGACGCTATGTCACGCGCCGTCGGGTTGTCATCCCAGCAGATCGCATCGGCCCCACCCGCCCGCAGCGCACGCGCCGTGGTCAGACCGGACCGGCCCAGCCCCAGAACCGCAACTTTCTGCCCTGAAAACCCTTTGACCGGGATCATGCCGCCACCCTTCCTACGACCTTCAATTGGCCGCCACACTGCGCAGAAGACCTGACCGAAGGCAAGGGGCCGGAAAGGCTCGCGCGGCAGCGCGAGCCGGGCCCAACAGGTGGCAGGCGGACCGCAGGTCCGCCGAACCTGGCGGGAGCGTTAGCGGACCTTGAGCGTCGCCAGACCGATCATTGCCAGGATCAGCGAGATGATCCAGAAGCGGATGACGATGGTGGGTTCCGCCCAGCCCTTTTTCTCGTAATGGTGATGGATCGGCGCCATCAGGAACACGCGGCGACCTGTGCGTTTGAAATACAGCACCTGAATGATCACGCTCAGCGCCTCGACCACGAACAGCCCGCCGACAACGGCCAGTACCAGCTCGTGTTTGGTGGCCACGGCAATTGCGCCCAGCGCCCCGCCCAAGGCCAAGGATCCGGTGTCACCCATGAAAACCGCAGCCGGCGGCGCGTTGTACCACAGGAACCCAAGCCCCGCGCCAAAGAGCGCCGAGGTGAAGATGAAAATCTCACCTGTGCCTGGCACGTAATGCACATCCAGATATTCGGTGAAGTCGACCCGCCCCACCGCGTAGGCGATGATGCCCAGCGTCGAAGCCGCAATCATCGCGGGCATGATCGCCAGACCGTCCAGACCATCGGTCAGGTTCACCGCATTGGCGGCCCCGACAATCACCACGATCGAGAAGGGAATATAAAAGATGCCCAGATTGATCAGCGTGTCCTTGAAGATCGGCAATGCCAGCTGGCTTTGCAGCATTTCGGGGTGATTCAACGTTGCCCAAAGCGCCGCCAGGGCTGCAATGATGATGCCCAGCGCCATGCGCATTCGGCCGGACACGCCTTGTGTGTTCTGCTTGGACACTTTGGCATAATCGTCGGCAAAGCCTATGGCCGCATAAGCCAGAGTGACGAACAGTACCATCCAGACATACGGGTTATCCCATCGCGCCCAGATCAGCGTCGATGTCACCAGCGCCCCAACGATCAGCAACCCACCCATCGTGGGCGTTCCGGCCTTGGAAAAATGCCCCTCTGGGCCATCATCGCGGATCGGCTGACCTTTGCCCTGCTTGCGGCGCAGCACGTTGATCAGCGGTTTGCCGAACAGGAAGCCGAAGATCAGCGCCGTCATGAAGGCACCGCCCGCACGGAAGGTGATATACCGGAAGAGGTTCCAGAAATCTCCTCCGTCCGACAGGCCGGTCAGCCAATACAACATAGCGATACCTTTCTCACGCGGTGGTCACGGTGGCAAACGCTCATGACCCGGGCGCGCCCACTTGCCCCATTTTGCGTAAACCGTCAACAATACGAGCCAGCGCCATGCTCAGCGAGCCCTTGGCCAGAACGGTATCTCCATCCCGGACCAGTTCCGGCAGGCGGTCGGCCATCTCGGCGCTGGTCTCAAACCACAATCCCCGTTTTTCTGCGGGCAGCGCCTGATGCAACGACTGCATCAGCGGGCCGATGCAATGGATCTGATCGACCTCGCCCATGGCAGGCAGGTCAGCCATACCGGCGTGCATGGCGATTTCCTGCGCGCCCAACTCCTTCATATCGCCCAGAAATGCGATCCGGCGGGAGCCGCGCGACGCGGCCAGTACTTTCAGCGCCGCCTCCATCGAGGTGGGGTTGGCGTTATAGCTGTCGTCGAGCAGTTCGATATTGCCGCCTTCAGCCAATGTGACTTGCTCGCGCACACCGCGCCCTTTGACCGGCGACCATTGCCCCAGTCCAGCGATCGCCTGATCAAGGTCCACACCCATTTCGACACAAGCTGCCAATGCACCCAATGCGTTCATGGCAAAATGCAGACCAGCGGACCTGACGCCAAAACGGATCGTTTTGCCGCCCACCATTGCCGTTGCGGAAACCGAATCGACCTCCTGTGCCGCGCCTTCCAGAATGCAATCCTGCCCATCGCGGCCAAAATCGACTGTTTTCAGGCCGAGCTTCTGCGCACATTCCCGCAGGATGTGCGCGTGTTCGATGTCCGCATTGACGATGGCTGCGCCGCCTTCGGTCAGTCCCTCAAAAATCGCGGCCTTTTCCCGGGCGATAGCAGCTACCGACTCGAAGGCTTCGAGGTGAACCGCCGCCACAGTCGTCACCAGCGCCACATGCGGCTTCGCCTGCCGCGCCAGCGGCGCAATCTCGCCCGGGTGGTTCATGCCGATCTCGATCACCGCAAACTCGGTGTCGCGCGGCATCCGGGCCAGCGTCAACGGAACTCCCCAGTGGTTGTTGTAACTGGCAACGCTGGCATGTGTCCTGCCTTGCGTTTCCAGAATCGTAGCAAGCATTTCCTTGGTCGAGGTCTTGCCGACACTGCCGGTCACGCCAACCACTTTCGCGTTTGTCCGGGCGCGTGCGGCCTGCCCCAGCGCTTCGAGCCCCGCCTGAACATCGTCGACGATCAGCAATGGCGCGTCGTCTGGCACGCCATCCGGAATACGCGAGACCAGCGCTGCGCCTGCGCCCTTCTCAAGCGCCTGCGCCACAAAGTCGTGCCCGTCACGCGCGGCCTTCAGTGCGACAAACAGATCGCCCGGCTGGATGGTGCGGGTGTCGATGGACACGCCGTTTGCTTCCCAGTCAGAGGTCGCACGCCCGCCGGTTGCCGCGGCAGCCTCAGCCGCTGTCCAGAGCGTCATGCCACCCTCCCGTCCAGTGCGGCCACGGCGATACTGGCCTGTTCCGCATCGTCGAACGGCAAAACCTGATCGCCGACAATCTGGCCCGTCTCGTGCCCTTTGCCCGCAATCAGCAGCGCGTCACCCGGTTGCAAGGCGTCTATACCACGCAGTATGGCTTCGGCGCGGTCACCCACTTCGGTGGCTTCCGGCGCGCCATCCATGACGGCGGCACGGATGGTGGCCGGATCTTCGCTGCGCGGGTTATCGTCGGTGACAAAGACGATGTCAGCGTGATCAGCCGCAGCCCTGCCCATCAGCGGGCGCTTGGTGGCATCCCGGTCCCCGCCCGCGCCGACGATGGCGATCAGGCGACCCATGACATGCGGGCGCATCGCTTTCAGCGCCGTGGCGACCGCGTCAGGCGTGTGGGCGTAATCGACAAAGACCGCAGCCCCGTTTTCGCGGGTTGCGGCAAGCTGCATCCGCCCGCGAACCGTTGTCAGATACGGCAGGGTTTCGAACACACGCTCGGGTTCATCCCCGGCCGCGATGACCAGCCCGGCGGCCAGCAGTACGTTTTCGGCCTGAAACCCCCCGATCAGGTTCAGGCGTGTCAGATGCGTTTTGCCCTGCCACGAAAACCGCAAATCCTGCCCGGTCGCGTCAAAGCGCTGGTTCATCAGGCAAAGGTCCGCATCGCCGAGCCCGACTGTCAGGACCGTCTGACCGCGCTGTTCGGCAATTCGGCGCACCTGGGCCCCCTTGGGATCGCTCAGATTGACGACGGCCGTTCCATCCTGCGGAAGAACCCGGTCGAACAGGCCCATTTTGGCGGCGAAATACGCCTCGAACGTTTCGTGGTAATCCAGATGATCCTGCGTGAAGTTCGAGAATCCGGCGGCCGCCAGGTGCACACCGTCCAGGCGGCGCTGCTCCAGTCCGTGCGAGGACGCCTCCATCGCGGCGTGGGTCACGCCATCTCCCGCTGCCGCCGCCAGACAGCGATGCAAGGTGATAGGTTCCGGCGTGGTGTGGGCCAGCGGCGCGGTCCATGCGCCTTCGACACCGGTGGTGCCGAGGTTCACGGCGGCGTGGCCAAGCTCGGTCCAGATCTGGCGGACAAACGTGGCAACCGAGGTTTTGCCGTTGGTCCCGGTGACGGCCACGATGATTTGCGGCTGCGCGCCGAACCACAGGGCTGCCGCGCCTGCCAGCGCCTGACGCGGATCTTCGACAACAATCAGGGCCGCCTCCGATGCAGCCAGTTCGCTGGCCGCGATCTCCGCGCCTATGGCATCGGTCAGGATGGCGGCGGCTCCCATGCGCAGGGCGAACTGGATGAATTCGCCCCCATGAACGCGTGTACCGGGAAGCGCTGCGAAGAGAAAGCCGTCTTTGACCTCGCGACTGTCAACCGCCAGACCGGTGATGTCGGGATTCGCGCCGCCCCGTGCGGTCAGGGCCAGCTGGCTTAGTTTCTTTGACCTTGCGCCCATGACCTACCTCTTGTCCGACGGCCTAGTTCGAGGTCAGCGTTATAGCAGCGCGCGCCTCAGGCTCAAGCCGGGGTCTGAGGCCCAGTAAGGGTGCGACCCGGCCGATCAGTTCGGCAGCCACCGGGACGGCCGTCCAGCCTGCCGTGCGGCGTTTTTCGCCATAGGCCACGATCGACGGTTCATCGAGCGTGACGATCAGAACGTATTTCGGGTCGTAGGCCGGGAAGATCGTCGCAAAGGTGGCGATGACCTTGTCGTCATAGTAGCCGCCGCGCGGTTTTGGCTTGTCGGCGGTGCCGGTTTTGCCCGCGACATCATAGCCTGCAACTTCACCAAAGCTGGCGGTCCCGTCCGTCACGACCTTGCGCAACATCTTCTGGGCCTGCTGCGCCGCATTTGGCGACAGCACACGGGGCCCGTATTGCGGACCGTTCTTTCGCAGGATCGTGGGGCTGACATAGTGGCCGCCATTGGCGATCGACGCATACCCGGCCGCCAGATGCATGGGGCTGGTCGACAGACCGTGACCATATGAGATGGTCACTGTGCTCAATTCGCCCCATTTCTTGGGCTTCAGGGGCGCGCCACCTGCGGCCTCGACAATTTCGAACGGGGTGGGTTCGAACATGCCCAGCGATTCAAGGAAATCCTGTTGTCGCTGTGCGCCAATTTGCAGGGCCAGACGCCCGGTGCCCCGGTTCGAACTGTGGACGATCACGTCCGCCACGCTGATCTTGCCGTAGTTCTTGCCGTTGAACTCACCAATCGGAAAGCGCCCGATCTTCATCGGCCCCGAGGTGTCGATGATGGTGTTCGAATTCACCAGCCCAAGCTGGACCGCCTGTGCAGCGGTGAAAATCTTGAAGACCGATCCAAGTTCGTAGACGCCCTGAACATAGCGGTTGAACAGCGGGCTGTCCGAGGGATCAAACCCCGAAGTCGGCGGGCGCGGCCGGTCGTTGGGATCAAAGGACGGCAGGGAGGCCGCCGAAATCACCTCACCCGTGTGGGCATTCATCAGAACAGCCGAAGCACCTTTGGCATTCATGATCTTCATGCCGCCGTAAAGCACCTGTTCGACCGCGGCCTGAACGGTCAGGTCCAGCGACAGTTGCAGCGGCTTGTTTCCGTTGGCCGGATCGCGCAGATAGTCGTCAAACTGTTTTTCAACACCGGCAACTCCAATCACCTCAGCCGCGCTGACGCCTTCGCGACCAAACCCCGACCCACCGAGGATATGCGCGGCCAGCCTGCCGTTCGGATACAGCCGCATCTCGCGCGGGCCGAACAGGATTCCGGGGTCGCCGATGTCGTGCACCGCCTGCTTTTGCTCGGGTGAGATACGTTTCTTTATCCACAGAAACTTGCGGTTGCCGGAGAAATCCTTGACCAGACGATCCTTGTCGAGATCGGGGAAGATGGCCACAAGCTGATCGGCGGCGGCAACCGGGTCGATCATCAACGGGGGTTGGGCATAGACCGAATACGTGTCCAGATTGGTCGCCAGAATGCGCCCGTCGCGATCGACAATATTGGCGCGCTGCATTGCGATGGCCGCACCGGGGGCGCTGGCCAGCGGCTCCTGCGCTTCGGACGTGGCAAGCATTCCCATCCGCACGCCAACGACCGAAAAAGCGCAAAAGAAGAACAGGCCGAGCACCAGAAGACGCCCTTCGGCACGGGCGCGGGCGCGGTCTTTCATGCCTTCGTGACGCTGGCGAATGTTCTCGCGCTCGATGGCCTTGGGGTTTTCGCCCCGGGCGCGGGCGTCAAGGATGCGGGCCAGTGGGCGCAGAGGCGTGCGGGTCATGGAAACTGTACCTCGCCCAGCGCCTGAATGCTTGTGATGGCCTGCAGTTCGATCGGATCTACGATCGGCAGGTCGGGGTCTTCGGCATAGGCGATCTGGTCGGCGCGCCCGAACTGCTCGGCCCGCAGCGGCAGCAGACCAAGCCGTTCAAAGTTCAAATCCGCCAGTTCGCGCAGCCGGTCGGGTCGGTTCAGATAGGCCCATTCGGCGTTCAGCACGGCCAGCCGAACCTGCGCCATGCCAATTTCACGTTGCAGACCCTGCGTTTCCTTCAGCACCTGCTGGGTGCGGTAATTCTCCTGATAGGCCCACAACGCCAGTCCGAACACGGACAGAGCAGTCAACACATACAGAACACTCTTCATCTTGCCCTTCCCCCCAGTTGCGGCATGCCGATTGCACGGGCGTCAATTTCCCCTGCAGGCGCCTCGGTTCGTACAGCCACACGCAGCTTGGCCGAGCGCGCGCGCGGGTTTTCCTGCAATTCCTGATCATCCGGGCCGACGGCTTTACGGGTTTTCAGGGTGAATTGCGGCTGTTCCTGTTCCATCTCGGGCGCATAGCGATTGGCGCGGCCCGTTTTCCCTGCGCGCGCCTGGAAGAACCGCTTGACCATCCGGTCTTCGATGGAATGGAACGTCACAACGGCCAGTTGCCCGCCCGGTTTCAGCGCGCGTTCGGCGGCCATGAGGCCCTGAAACAATTCCTCGTATTCGGCGTTCACGGCAATGCGCAGCCCCTGAAAGCTGCGGGTCGCCGGGTGCGACTGCCCCGGTTTCGGGCGCGGCAGGCAGGATTCGATGATTTCAACCAGACGCAGGGTCGTTGTGATCGAAGCATCCGTCCGCGCCCGTGCAATCGCTTTGGCGATGCGGCGGCTGGCGCGTTCTTCGCCATAGTGAAACAGGATGTCGGCCAGTTGCGCCTCGGTTGCGGTATTCACCAGATCGGCTGCGCTTTCGCCATCCTGACTCATCCGCATGTCCAGTGGACCGTCCTTCATGAACGAAAATCCACGCTCGGCCTGATCCAGCTGCATGGACGAAACACCAAGATCCAGCACGACACCGTCCAGATCCTGAGCGTATTCATCCAGTTGCGAGAAAACGCCGGGCTGCATCACCAGTCGGTCGCCGTAGTTACCTGCCCATCCGGCTGCCATCTCAAAAGCCAGAGGATCGCGATCGACACCGATAACCTTGTCGGCACCGGCCTCGAGCAGCGCACGCGTGTACCCGCCTGCACCAAAGGTTCCGTCCAGCCAAACGCCCGAGACGGGCGCAACGGCGGCCAGCAAAGGACGCAGCAAAACGGGGATATGGGGTTTGTCGGAAGGGGATCCGGCGCCGGCCATGCCGTTACGCGTCCCCGACGCCGTCTAGGAACTCCAGAGGATCAAAGTCCTCGGGCTGATCGTCCAGCCAGTCTTCGGCCGCGGCCAGTTCTTCGGTCTCGTAGGTTTCGGGCTTCCAGATCTGGAACGTGTCGCCGGCGGCTATAAAGAAGGCCTCATTCCCAAGCCCGATCTTGTTGCGCAGCTTGGCCGGCAGGACCAGACGCCCGGTTTCGTCGACCGTTGTCGGGAAGGACTGGCCATGGAACATACGCTGCAGCATCTTGCGCTGCATCGACCCGCGCGGCAGTGCATTAATCTTTTCGTCGACCTCGTCGATCGCCTGCATTGTATAACATTCAAGGAACTTGCGGCGGTGATCCCCGTAGACAATCACCAGTTCGGGGGTATCTCCAGGTTGCCAGTTGGGGTCCGAAGCCTCTAGCACACGGCGAAACGAGGCCGGGATCGATACCCTGCCCTTCGTATCCACCTTGTGGTGGCTTTCACCTCTGAACCTGCGCGCCAAGACGACTGTCCCTTTCGCTTGCGCCCCACTTGATCTTTACGTTCCCCCCTGATGAAAAACGGCGGGTTGATCTGCTGCCACTGATCAACCCGCCGCATTCGCCCGCTGTGCGGGGATGTCCAGCTGCGCGCGCCACCTGGGGGGATGTCTGCTCGCCCGCGCGCCGGATCTGTTAAGTGATGAAAGCGAGATGCCTGTATGAAACCTGATTATTTTTGGTCGGGGTCGTTTGGTGCCCCATCTGCCTCGTCCTCATCGGATGTATTAGGGATGACATGGGAAATCATGGAAATCAACAAGTTTTTTGAGCACTGACGTATTCCCGACGCAATCCACACGCGAAAAATCAACATAAACTTCACCAACGGACACAATAAATAGACACTCTTGGTCGACTACACACAACATATCCACAGAATTTGCTCAGCCCAAACTGTCCCATGATTTCCCAAAGAATTATAATTCTTCTTGCATCGGTTGGCGAAAAATCGGTATTTTGCCGAACACCGCCTCGAATCAACCGTGTCGAATGGCGCAATTACCCCACACATATGGCAAGAACACCGGCAGCCCATGAATTCCCATCCGGAATGCAAGGGCCCCTTAACATGTGAATGTGCATGTGCCGAACGATCGGCCTGGACACCATTTCCATTCCTCCATCACGCCCATGCGCCGGAGAGCTTCACCCAAAAGCACACCCGCCGAAGCCCCAAAGGTGACCCTACGGTACCCGCCACCCCTGGGCGCGACTGCCCCAACAATTTGATATCTATGCATTTGCTGCATAGCGGCATTGACGACGCCCGCTATTGTGCATCTGCAGCATTTGCCTATTTTCATCCTCAAGCAAACGCCGAAACACTTCGGCAAACGATCAAGTCAGAGGCATTGAAAATGGCAGTCGCAACCAACTACTCCGCGCTTGGCAATGCACCGGCAACCGGGCTGGTGGCACTGTTTGAAGCAGTAAAAACACGTTTTGTTCGCTATCGCCTGTACCGCCAGACACTCAACGAGCTGTCGGGCCTGTCGAACCGCGAACTGGCCGATCTGGGCCTGCAACGCTCGATGATCCGTCAACTGGCCCTGCAGGCCGCTGCGGATTACACCGCGCAGTAAGCGCATAACAGTTTACCGAGATCAGGTCCGTCCTCCTCCCTTTGGACCTGCATTTCGGCGGCGGCATCTCTCCTCCTCCCTGATGCTGCCGCCCCAAATACCGGCCCTGACAGCCGGGACATGACACATCGGGGCTCTCCTCCTCCCTACCCCGATGTTGAAAGCACGCGGCGACACTTATTCTCCTCCCTTGTGTCGCCGCGTCTTCCTCATACCGGGATCAGACCCGGGTTCGGATACATCGGGGCCTTCCTCCTCCCTGCCTCGATGTTGAAAAGAACGGCGGTTCCCCTTCCTCCTCCCTGGGAACCGCCGTTTTTTGTTTGTGCTTGTGTGTGTAAGGTGAAGCCGGAACCGAAGTTTCAGGAGTTTCCAATGGCTGCATATTTCATCGCCCAGATCACAATTCACGACCCAGACGGATACCAGAAATACCTTGAAGGGTTCATGCCGGTCTTTGACAGGCACGGAGGTCGTCTGCTGACAGTATCATCCAAACCAGTGGACGTGATCGAAGGCACCTGGGCTGAGGAAGGGATAGTCCTTATGAAGTTTCCGTCGATCGAAGCCGCAAAGGCATGGAAAGACGATCCCGACTACGTCGAACTGGCGAAAATCCGGCACGAGACCGCGACGGCAAACATGGTTCTGGTCGAAGGCCTTTAAAACGGAACGTCATCCTTGGCGGACAGAAAGCGCGAGACGACCTTCTTCATGCCCGCCTTGTCAAAATCGACCTCGACCTTGTCCCCTTCGATACCGATCACTGCGCCATAGCCGAATTTCTGGTGGAATACCCGTTCGCCCAGCGTGAAACTGGCCACCGCGGTCGCATCGATGACGGTGTTGCGGCTTTCGCGCGGTTGCGACATGCCATACTGACCCTGCCGCGCCTGCATCCGTTTCCAGCCGGGTGAGTTGTAGACGTTTGCTTCGGCGGCGCGGGTTTCGATCCCGGCCGTGGTCTGACCGCCACCGTAGAGACCCGGAGGCGTCAGAACCTCCACATGATCTTCGGGCAATTCATCGATAAATCGGGACGGCATCGAATTCTGCCACTGACCAAAAACGCGCCTGTTGGCGGCAAAGGATATCGTGCAGACCTCCTCCGCGCGGGTGATGCCGACATAGGCCAGCCGCCGTTCCTCCTCGAGACCCTTGAGGCCAGCTTCGTCCATCGACCGCTGCGAGGGGAACAACCCGTCCTCCCACCCCGGCAGGAACACGGCGGGAAATTCCAGACCTTTGGCGGCATGCAGGGTCATGATCGACACTTTCGCGCCATCCGATTCCTGCTCGTTATCCATCACCAGACTGACATGTTCCAGAAAGCCCTGCAGGTTTTCAAAATTGTCCAGCTGGTTGACCAGTTCCTTGAGGTTTTCCAACCGCCCCGGGGAATCTGGATTCTTGTCGTTCTGCCAGTGCGCCGTATAGCCGGATTCGTCGAGGATAATCTGCGCCAGTTCGATATGAGTATGTTCCGGTTCGCCAAAGCGCGTGGGAGCGGTGCCATCATCAATGACGGAATCGTCGTCAACCTCGATCCTTGGACCCCGGGTCATTGCGTTCCAGCGGGCCAGCCCATCGACAAGCTGGCGCAAGGCCGTGCCGCCCTTGCCTTTGATCAGCCCTTGTTCGACCGCGACCCGCGCGCCTTCGACCAGAGAGACGCCATTCTGTCGGGCGGTCGCCTGAATCGTCTGCTGCGCCTTGTCGCCGAGGCCACGTTTGGGCGTATTTACGATCCGCTCGAACGCCAAATCGTCTTCGGGGCTGATGACCAGCCGGAAATAGGCCATGGCATCGCGGATCTCCATCCGCTCATAGAATCGCGGACCGCCGATGACCTTGTAGGGCAATCCAATGGTCAGGAACCGGTCCTCGAAGGCACGCATCTGGTGGCTGGCGCGCACGAGAATGGCGATTTCATTGAGGTTAAATTTTTGGAAAACTACCTCTAAAGAACGCCCCTCTTGCTGCCTCATTGTCAGTTCCCAAACGAGGTCTTTGTTAACTTCTCCCCCCCAAAAGCCTTCTTCTGCAAAGAAACTTTTGTGCTCCTTTAGCTGATCAAGCACTTGCTCTCTGCTATTAAGCGCTCGTAGTGCACCCAGCTCGTCGAGGCGCTCTACTTCCTTCATCATTTGTTCTGATCGAGAGTTTTCCCGCCGTTTTGCATGAGGCGAACTACCATTAACAAGCTCTTCAATCTTCTCGCCGATCCAACGCGCCTCTTCCTCGCCATCCCAATGGCCCAATAAGCAAACTTTTTCTCCGTTTTTTGCGGCCGTCCAAAGCTCTTTGCCCAAGCGATTTTCATTGCCGCGAATGACATTCGACGCGGCGGCGAGGATATGCGGGGTCGAGCGGTAGTTCTGTTCAAGCCGGACGACATAGGCGCCGGGGAAGTCCTTCTCGAACCGCAGGATGTTGCCAACCTCGGCCCCGCGCCAGCCATAGATTGACTGGTCATCATCGCCTACGCAACAGATGTTCTTATGCCCGCCGGCCAGCAGCCGCAGCCACAGGTACTGGGCGATGTTGGTGTCCTGATACTCGTCCACCAGAATGTAACGGAACCACCGCTGGTATTGTTCCAGCACATCCGCATGTGTCTGAAAGATCGTGACCATGTGCAAAAGCAGATCACCGAAATCCACCGCGTTCAGCTCGCGCAGACGGGTCTGGTACTGGGCGTAAAGGTCGACGCCCTTGTGATTATAGGCTCCGGCATCAGCAGCAGGGACCTTGTCGGGTGTCAGTGCACGGTTTTTCCAGTCATCGATGATTCCCGCCAGCATTCGCGCAGGCCAGCGCTTGTCATCGATATTGGCCGCCTGAACCAGTTGCTTGAGCAGGCGCAACTGGTCGTCGCTGTCCAGAATCGTGAAGTTCGATTTCAGCCCCGCAAGTTCGGCGTGGCGTCGCAGCAGCTTGACGCAAATCGAGTGGAACGTGCCAAGCCACGGCATCCCTTCGGCGGGCTGGCCGAGCAGGCGGCCGACACGCTCTTTCATTTCACGCGCAGCCTTGTTGGTGAATGTCACCGACAAGATCTCGTTGGGGCGCGCGCGACCGGTATTCAGCAGGTGCGCGATCCGGGTCGTGAGAGCCTTGGTCTTGCCGGTCCCTGCCCCGGCCAGCATCAGAACCGGACCGTCAAGCCGTTCTACTGCATCGCGCTGCGCCGGGTTGAGATCATCCAGGTAAGGCACGGCACGCGCGGCCATTGCCTTTTGGGACAGCGATGCGCCCTCGAAGGCGTCCATTTCGTCAAAACTGCTCATGCCCCCAAACTACGCCGGATGCGGCCCGAGGGAAAGGGTTTGTTCACGGCTTGTTCACAAAGAAATCGCAGAAGATAATATACTGGTTTCCAGACAAAACCTTTGTGTACATCCGGCGATCTTACCTTTCTGCAAAAGCTTGTTTCTGATGCCCCGTCCATTGCTGTGGGAGAGCATATGACGAAGCAGGCGACATGGGCAGTGCGAAGTTCGCGGCTGAAAATTGTAGGTGTTATGCTGATGCTCAGCGCCCTAACGGCGGCTGCGGGTTGGGGGATTTACGCCGTACCCGCGCGAAGGATGTCCAGCTCACCTTCAATACCACTGTCGAAGATAATTGGCAGGTCCGTCGATGCCTTGACCCGCGCAGAAAAAGTACGGCTGGCGGTTGAATCCGTTGCGGTCAGATATAGTGAAAAATCCCTGCCCCGCATTACGATTTCGGTTAGGGTCGCCTATTGCCCGGCGCACGAAGTCATGCCGCAGGATCTTCCGCGCGCGGCGGATGAAGCGCTCTATACCGCCAAGGACCGGGGCCGAAATCAGGTGCAGGTCGCCAGTTCCGCGTCCTGCGGCGCAGACATCGGGGACAGCCTGGTTCGGAACAAGGGGGCCAAAATCAAACCGTCTTCCTCGACAGCCGCTTGAAAAACTTGCCGAATCGCGCGGCAAATCGGATCAATCCTCATGGACCTGCACAGTGCATATCCCGGCATTGCCGATTTGAAACGACTTGCGCGGCGTCGGTTACCGCGCTTTGTCTGGGAATTTGTGGAAAGTGGCACCGGCGCTGAAACCCTGATCCGGCGCAACCGCGAAGCGCTGGACCGGGTTACACTGACCCCGTCGATCCTGCATGGCGAACTGGAGTTCGACACAAGCAAGAAGCTGCTGGATCACGACAGCGCCCTGCCGTTCGGTATCGCCCCCATTGGAATGTCGGGGTTGGTCTGGCCGGATGCCGAAGGCATTCTGGCCCGCGCTGCGGCCACGGCCAACATTCCCTACACCTTGTCAACGGTCGCCAGCCAGATGCCCGAAGATCTGGCCGGCCACATCGGCGAAAACGCCTGGTTTCAATTGTATCCGCCACGGGATCCCGACATCCGCACCGATATGCTGGCCCGCGCGCGCGATGCGGGATTCCGGACGCTGGTGCTGACTGCGGATGTACCGGTTGCATCTCGGCGCGAACGGCAGGTGCGGTCCGGGTTGACACATCCGCCAAGGCTGACGCCGCGCCTGCTGGCGCAGATTTCGCGATGCCCGGCCTGGGCCATGGGGATGCTGCGTAAGGGACCACCCAGAATGCGCACGCTCGAGAAGTATTCGGACAGTAGCCTCAACCTCCCTCCTACGGCACATATCGGGTATCTTCTGAGAACGTCGCCGGACATGGAGTACGTATCCTGGCTGCGCGACAACTGGGATGGTGCATTTGTCGTCAAAGGCGTCCTGCGGCCGGAAGATGCCGTTTCGCTGCAAAAGGCGGGCGTTGACGCCATATGGGTGTCGAATCACGGTGGCCGTCAGTTTGACGGCGCGCCCGCCAGTATCGATGCGCTACCGGCCATACGCGCAGCGACGGACCTGCCGATTATCTTTGACAGTGGTATTGAAGGTGGGCTGGATATCCTTCGTGCGCTGGCCCTTGGCGCGGATTTTGTCATGCTGGGGCGCGGGTTTCTCTTTGGTCTGGCGGCGTTAGGCGAACGCGGCCCCGCTCATGTCATCGACATCCTGCGGCAGGATCTGAAGGCCAATATGGGCCAGTTGGGCCTCGCAAGTTTACAAAATGTGACATCTGCAATCACAAATATTGATGCTGCATCGCAGCATGTGTAAGTAGATTGCGCCAACAGGCGGCGTTTGCGAGCGATAACATGCCGGTTCTACCCAGAACGACTGATATACGTGCGCGTATTGTCCGCCTATGAACACGGCCACACCATAAAGACCGGGACCTGACATGACCGACTTCAAAAAGATCCTGATCGCCAATCGCGGCGAGATTGCTATTCGCGTGATGCGCGCGGCCAACGAGATGGGCAAACGCACCGTTGCCGTCTTTGCCGAGGAGGACAAGCTTGGCCTGCATCGCTTTAAAGCGGATGAGGCATATCGCATTGGCGAGGGGATGGGGCCGGTTGCCGCTTATCTGAGCATAGACGAGATCATCCGTGTCGCCAAAGAATGCGGAGCGGATGCGATCCATCCGGGCTATGGCCTGCTATCGGAGAACCCGGACTTCGTGGATGCCTGCGTCCAGAACGGCATCACTTTCATCGGTCCCAAGGCCGAGACCATGCGCGCGCTTGGCGACAAGGCCAGTGCCCGTCGTGTCGCCATCGAGGCAGGAGTTCCGGTGATCCCGGCGACCGAGGTTTTGGGCGATGACATGGACGCGATCCGCAAGGAAGCCGCCGAGATCGGCTATCCGCTGATGCTCAAGGCGTCCTGGGGCGGCGGCGGGCGCGGTATGCGCCCGATCGAGTCCGAGGACGAACTGGAAGAGAAAGTCCTGGAAGGTCGTCGCGAAGCCGAAGCCGCATTCGGCAATGGCGAGGGCTATCTGGAAAAGATGATCACCCGCGCCCGGCATGTCGAAGTGCAGATTCTGGGCGACAAGCATGGCGAGATCTACCATCTCTACGAACGCGACTGTTCTGTCCAGCGCCGGAACCAGAAGGTCGTGGAACGCGCCCCCGCCCCTTACCTGAGCGAGGAGCAGCGTGCCGAAATCTGTGAGCTGGGCCGCAAGATCTGTGCCCATGTGAACTATGAATGCGCGGGCACGGTCGAATTCCTGATGGATATGGAAACCGGCAAGTTCTACTTCATCGAGGTCAACCCGCGCGTTCAGGTGGAACACACCGTCACCGAGGAAGTTACCGGCATCGACATCGTACAAGCCCAGATTCTGATCGCCGAGGGCAAGACGCTGGCCGAGGCGACCGGGGCCGCCAGCCAGTCGGACGTTCAACTGAACGGCCACGCCCTGCAAACCCGGATCACCACCGAGGACCCGCAGAATAACTTCATCCCCGATTATGGCCGCATCACCGCCTATCGCTCGGCCACGGGTATGGGCATCCGTCTGGACGGCGGCACGGCCTATGCGGGCGGCGTGATCACGCGGTACTACGACTCGCTGCTGACCAAGGTGACCGCTTGGGCACCAACGCCGGACAAGGCGATCCATCGGATGGACCGCGCGCTGCGTGAATTCCGCATCCGCGGCGTCAGCACCAATATCGACTTTGTCATCAACCTGCTGAAGCACCCGACCTTCCTGTCGAACGAATACACCACCAAGTTCATCGACACGACGCCAGACCTGTTCCAGTTCAAACGCCGTCGGGATCGGGGCACCAAGGTTCTGACCTATATCGCGGACATTACCGTGAACGGGCACCCCGAGACCAAGGATCGTCCCGAACCGCGCGCCGATCTGAAAGAGGCCAGGCCCCCTGCCCTGAAGGGTGAGCCCAAAATGGGCACCCGCAACCTGCTGGAGCAGAAGGGCCCGCAGGCCGTGGCCGACTGGATGAAGGCGCAGCGGCAGTTGCTGATCACCGACACCACCATGCGCGACGGCCACCAATCCCTGCTGGCGACCCGGATGCGGTCAATCGACATGATCAAGGTGGCACCGACCTATGCGGCGAACCTGCCGCAACTGTTCAGTGTTGAATGCTGGGGCGGCGCGACCTTTGACGTGGCCTATCGCTTTCTTCAGGAATGCCCGTGGCAGCGTCTGCGTGACCTGCGCGAGGCGATGCCGAACCTGATGACACAGATGCTTCTGCGCGGCGCGAACGGTGTTGGCTATACCAACTACCCCGACAACGTGGTGCAGGAGTTCGTGCGTCAGGCCTCGAAGAATATCGACGTCTTCCGCGTATTCGACTCGCTGAACTGGGTCGAGAACATGCGCGTGGCCATGGATGCGGTGGTTGAAAACGGCAAGATCTGTGAAGGCACCGTCTGCTATACCGGTGACATTCTGGACCCCGATCGCGCCAAGTATGACCTGAAATACTATGTCGGCATGGCGAAAGAGCTGCGCGACGCAGGTGCGCATATTCTGGGTCTGAAGGACATGGCAGGCCTGCTGAAACCGGCCTCGGCCAAAATCCTGATCCGCGCGCTGAAGGAAGAGGTCGGTTTGCCGATCCACTTCCACACGCACGACACCGCCGGTATCGCCAGCGCCACGATTCTGGCCGCGTCCGAGGCGGGCGTGGACGCGGTGGATTGCGCGATGGACAGCTTCAGCGGCAACACCAGCCAGGCGACGCTGGGCACCGTTGTCGAGGCGCTGCGCCATACCGAGCGTGACACCGGACTGGATATCAAGGCCATCCGCGAGATCAGCGATTACTTCGAAGCCGTTCGCGGCCAGTACGCGGCCTTTGAATCCAGCCTGCAGGCCCCTGCATCGGAAGTGTACCTGCACGAGATGCCCGGCGGCCAGTTCACCAACCTCAAGGCGCAGGCGCGTTCGCTTGGGCTGGAGGAATGCTGGCACGAGGTGGCGCAGATGTATGCCGACGTGAACCAGATGTTTGGGGACATCGTTAAGGTGACGCCGTCCTCCAAGGTGGTCGGTGACATGGCGCTGATGATGGTCAGCCAGGGGCTGACCCGCGCCGACGTGGAAAGCCCCGAAACTGATGTGGCCTTCCCGGATTCTGTCGTCGACATGATGCGCGGCAATCTGGGTCAGCCTCCGGGCGGGTTCCCCGATACGATCATCAAGAAGGTCCTCAAGGACGAAGCGCCCAACACCCAGCGCCCCGGCAAGGACGTTCCCGCCGTTGATCTTGAGGCTACCCGCGCCGAACTGTCGAAGCAACTGGAAGGCAAGGAGGTCGATGACGAGGATCTGAACGGATACCTCATGTATCCCAAGGTCTTCCTGGACTACATGGGCCGCCACCGGGTTTACGGCCCGGTCCGGACCCTGCCAACGCGCACCTTCTTCTACGGCATGGAGCCGGGCGAAGAAATCACGGCCGAAATCGATCCGGGCAAAACGCTGGAAATCCGCTGTCAGGCGATTGGTGAGACCGATGAAAAGGGCGAGGTCAAAGTTTTCTTTGAACTCAATGGTCAGCCCCGCGTCATCCGGGTGCCGAACCGTCTGGTAACTTCGACCACGCAGGCCCGGCTCAAGGCCGAGGCCGGCAACCCCAACCATATCGGCGCGCCGATGCCGGGCGTTGTCGCGACCGTTTCAGTCACCGCTGGTCAGGAGGTCAAGGAAGGCGACCTGCTGCTGACCATCGAAGCGATGAAGATGGAAACCGGCATCCATGCCGAACGCGATGCGGTGGTCAAAGCGGTTCACATTCAGCCCGGCGGCCAGATTGACGCAAAGGACCTTTTGGTCGAACTGGAATAAGCCGACAAACAGGTTAAAGTCAGCCGGGCCGCGCAGGACACTGCGCGGCCCTTTTTCATGCCCCAGCGGAGCCACGCCATGCTGACCATTACCCCGATCTACGCCGCGCTGATTGCCCTCCTGTTTCTCGCGCTCAGCCTTAACGTCATCCGGCAGCGGTTTATGGGGCAAATCTCGGTCGGCGACGGCGGCAACAAGGCGCTGATCAAGGCCATCCGCACGCATTCCAACTGCGTCGAATACGCGCCGTTCACGCTGTTGCTGATCGCCATGGCCGAAATTCAAGGTGCGGGGGGCGTTCTGGTCAACCTGATGGGTTTGGCGATTCTGTCCGGACGATTGCTGCATGCCTACGGATTCGGGCGCACACCTCAGATCGTGATTCTGCGCCGGACGGGAATGTTGCTGACATTTGCCGCCATTCTGGTCGCTGCGGTCACCAACCTCGTGCTAGCACTTTAGGATCAGCCGGCCAGCACCTTGACTTCAACCGGGCATGCAGGCTGCCATATCTGTTGGGCGGTCTGCCCTTTGTCGCCACCGGCCTGCGCCACGATGCCCGCCATGAACATCGAAACAACCAGCACCGAGAGTTTCAGGGTTTCTTTCGGGTTCATCTGTCTCCTCCGCCGTTCTTTCCTGACGTGTTCAGACAGTTGAACGGATGGGGTCCGGATTTCCGTCTCCAGAAAAGAAATTTTGCAGAAGATGCGTTTTTCCTCTTGCAGCTTTGCGCCAGAATTTATACTTCACGCCTCACTCAACGGCGCGGGCGTAGCTCAGGGGTAGAGCATAACCTTGCCAAGGTTAGGGTCGGGCGTTCGAATCGCCTCGCCCGCTCCATTGAGAGGTCTTTGGACCAACATTTGTATCTGATGCGGGCGTAGCTCAGGGGTAGAGCATAACCTTGCCAAGGTTAGGGTCGGGCGTTCGAATCGCCTCGCCCGCTCCAGATACCAACCTCCCTTAAATTTCTGGTTCTTTGTTATCTGCTGCGGCATTCTCGGGTCGCACGCAATCACGACGGAGATGCGCCATGCCAGAATACGTAATTCGCGCTCTGACAGCGGATGAGGTCCAGACGGCTGTTGATTGGGCCGCCCGCGAAGGTTGGAACCCCGGCCTTCACGACGCGGTGTGGCTCCGCAGCTCCGATCCCGAAGGGTTCAAGGGCGGATTTCTGGATGGCAAGATGATCGCGTCGGCCTCGGCGGTGAATTACGACGACACCTATTCGTTCCTGGGCTTTTACATCGTCCTGCCCGAATATCGCGGATCGGGCTACGGGATGCAGGTTGCCGAGGCCGTCAAGGCGCATTGCGAACATCGGAACATGGGCATGGACGGGGTCGTCGAACAGCAGGACAATTACCGGAAGTTCGGGTTCGAACTGGCTTATGACAACTACCGCTTTTCGGGCACAGCGGGTGAAATCCTCAACGCCCTGGGCCGTTCCGGCCACGGTCAGGTTTCACTGATCGACACACTTACGGATGAGCTGAAGTCTTATGATCGGGGCCTGTTCCCTGCCCCGCGCGACACGTTCCTGCAGGCCTGGCTGGATGCACCCAACCATACCTCGCGGGTGTTTGAGGCAGGCGGCCGGATCAGAGGCTATGCAACGCTGCGCCGATGTTTGGCCGGGTACAAGGTCGGGCCATTGTTTGCGGACACACCCGAGATCGCGCAGGCGCTTTTGGTGTCGCTGCTGATGACGCTTCCGGCTGACCGGATGAATGCCGAGGTCTTTATCGACATGCCCAACCCCAACACGCAGGCGATGGCGATGGCGCAACAACTGGGATTGACCAAAGTGTTCGAAACCGGCCGCATGTATTCCAGCCACGCGCCGGAAATTGATCTGCACCGTATCTATGGGATCACGACGTTCGAGCTGGGGTAACGTTCAGAACGCCTTGAACGTCATCGTGGTCAGGGATCGTTCGATATTGGGAATCACCAGCAGGTTTTCGTTGATGAAGTGCCCTACATCCTCGGTTTCGGGGATATAGAGTTTCAGCAGCAGGTCGTATTCGCCGCTGGTCGAGTAAAGCTCGGAATGGATTTCGCGCAGGGCGATTTCTTCGGCGACCTTGTAGGTGGAACCGGGTTTGCAGCGGATCTGGATGAAAACGCAGGTGGACATGGGGTTGACCCTGTTTGTTGAGTTGCGCGCAGGCTGGCATGGGCCGCGCCCGGGCGCAATCCCCTGCAACAGTTTGGCGCGCATGTGATGCTTGGTCTGGATATGCCCGGCGATCCCCGTCTATAAGCGCGCCTGTATCAAAAGGAATTCGCCCATGCGCAGCGCAAAGATCAGCCGTCAGACCGCCGAGACCGAGATCACGGTCGAGGTCAATCTGGACGGCACCGGCCAGTATGACAACCAGACCGGCGTTGGCTTCTTCGATCACATGCTGGACCAACTGGCGCGCCATTCGCTTATCGACATGACGATCCGCGCCAAGGGCGATTATCACATCGACGATCACCACACGGTCGAGGACACAGGCATCGCACTGGGTCAGGCGCTGACGCAGGCATTGGACGACAAGAAGGGTATCCGCCGCTATGGCGAGTGCCACCTGCCGATGGATGACGCTCAGGTGCGCTGTGCGCTGGATCTGTCGGGCCGTCCGTTCCTGATCTGGAACGTGGATTTGCCGACACCCAAGATCGGGACCTTCGACACCGAACTGGTGCGCGAGTTCTTTCAGGCGCTCAGCACCCATGGTGGTATCACCCTGCATATAGATCAGTTACACGGTTTCAACAGCCACCATATCGCCGAGGCCGCCTTCAAGGCGGTTGCCCGTGCCCTTCGGCTGGCGGTTGAGACCGACCCGCGCAAGGCCGATGCGATTCCGTCGACCAAAGGCGCATTGTAGATGCTGACTGCCATTATCGACTACGAAAGCGGCAATCTGCATTCCGCTGAAAAGGCGTTTCAGCGCATGGCGCGTGAACTGAATGCGGGTGAGGTCGTCGTGACCTCGGACGCAGATGTTGTCGCGCGGGCCGATCGGCTGGTCCTGCCCGGCGATGGTGCGTTTCCAGCCTGTGCGGCCGAACTGCGCGGCCATAAGGGTATCTATGACGCGATGGTCGAGGCGGTCGAACAAAAGGGTCGCCCGTTTCTGGGTATCTGTGTGGGCATGCAGCTGATGGCCTCGAAAGGCCATGAATACCGTGAAACCGATGGTTTGGATTGGATCGCGGGCGACGTGGTTCGGATCGAGCCGTCAGACCATACGTTGAAAGTACCACATATGGGCTGGAACGATCTGGTTCTGGAAAGCAGACACCCGGTGTTTGAAGGGGTGAAATCAGGCGATCACGCCTATTTCGTGCACTCCTACCATTTCCGCGTGACGGACCCGGCGCAGCGGTTAGCCTATGTGGATTACGGCCAAGAGGTCACGGCCGTGATTGGCCGTGACACGATGGTCGGGATGCAGTTCCACCCCGAGAAAAGTCAGGATGTCGGCCTGCGTATGATCGGAAATTTCCTGACCTGGGCTCCGTGACGGTCTATTGCACGCGTGTCCAGGTTTGCCCACGGCAGATCAGGCCACCGGCAACGCAACCTTTCACGGTCAGCTGGTTCTGGCTGTCCAGCGTCATTTTCGAGTTGTAGGTCTTGTCGCGGTCTGGCGCCCAGATCTTGCCGTTGTCATAGGCCCCGCCACCTTCCGGAACCATGTCCCAGATAATCTGTTTGCCCAAATTCTCGTAGTCCAGCTGCTCATCGCCGTTGGCATCAAACGCCGTGTCGATGGTGCCGCAGACGGCGCTGCCGCACGATCCGATGGAAACATGCAGATACCCGCCGGTGTCACCGGGTTGGGTTTTCCAGATGCCATCAACCGGATCGGCCGCATAAGCGCTGCTTGCCAAGGCGGCAAACCCTGCGGCCAGAACGAATTTCTTCATGATATCCTCCCTGTTTTGCAAGCAGTCTGGCGCGCCGGTCGCCGTCGGGCAAGATTGACTTTGCGTCGCGTTGCATCCCCTGCCCTGTGTGTGCGATATCCCGCGCGGATAACTTTGATATAGGGCCGCCTGACATGATCCTCTACCCCGCCATCGACCTAAAAGACGGCCAGGCCGTGCGCCTGCTGCGCGGTGAAATGGACAAGGCCACAGTGTTCAATGAAGACCCCGCAGCGCAGGCCCGCGCCTTCGTCGAAGCGGGTTGCGAGTGGCTGCATCTGGTCGATCTGAATGGCGCCTTCGCAGGGGAACCCGTCAATGCCGCTCCGGTCGAGGCGATTTTGAAAGCCTGTGACGTGCCCGCCCAACTGGGTGGTGGCATCCGGGACATGGCAACAATCGAAACATGGCTCGACAAGGGGCTCGCGCGTGTCATTCTGGGCACTGTCGCCGTCGAGAACCCCGATCTGGTGCGTCAAGCGGCACAAGAGTTCCCCGGCCATGTAGCCGTCGGTATCGACGCGCGCAATGGCATGGTCGCCACCAAGGGCTGGGCCGAAGAAACCGATGTGCAGGTCACGGATCTGGCCCGCAGCTTCGAGGATGCGGGCGTTGCCGCGATCATCTACACCGACATCAACCGCGACGGGGCGATGCAGGGCCCCAATATCGAGGCCACAGCGGCGCTGGCCCTCGCCGTGTCGATCCCAGTCATCGCATCGGGCGGTGTCAGCTCGCTGGACGACCTGATCGCGTTGCGTGATTGCGGGGTCGAACTTAACGGCGCGATTTCCGGCCGGGCGCTCTATGACGGCGCGATCGATCTGAACGAGGCCATTCGCGCCCTGAGCTGACTACTGGGCGGCGACCGATGTCAGCTTGGCCAGTGCCCCACGCATTTTCTCGATGACCGGGGATTTCTCGACCGCATCAAGTTCGTCCATGGTCTCTTTCGGGTCTTCATAGGCCAGCCAGACCTGCCCGTTTTCGTCCTCGTAGGCCTGCACTTTCAGCGGCAGAAACAGACCTGCGCGCGGGTCGGCCTGCATGGCAGGTGTGCCCAGCGCCGGATTGCCGAAGATCAGCACCTGATTTGCCGGGATGGTCATACCCACCTTCTCGGCGCCCGCTGCGTGATCGACACGCGCGAAAACCGTGGCGCCCGCATTGCCGACTGCGGCCTCGAGCGCGTCCATCGCCTCAGACACGGATTTGGCTGTCTCTACTTTGATGATATCGTCAGCCATCGCGGCGACAGCTCCTGTGAATATGAATGTGGTCGTCAAAAAGAGGTTACGCATCTCATTGATCTCCTGATGAATTAGGGACCAGTTTTCACAGGTTCGAGAGATGTGGCAATCACAAGTCTGGCATCGGCGGGGCTTTGCCGGTAGAGGTGCGCCAACAAAGGACATGCCATGCTAAAAACACGGATCATTCCCTGCCTTGATGTTGCCGATGGCCGCGTGGTTAAGGGCGTCAATTTCGTCGGCTTGCGAGACGCGGGCGACCCGGTGGAATCGGCCAAGGCCTATGATGCCGCCGGCGCGGACGAAATCTGCTTTCTGGATATTCACGCCACCCATGAAAACCGGGGCACCATGTTCGATGTGGTGCAGCGCACGGCGGAACAGTGTTTTGTTCCGCTGACGGTGGGCGGTGGTGTCCGCACCAGGGAAGATGTCCGCGCGCTGCTGCTGGCAGGTGCCGACAAGGTCAGTTTCAACTCGGCCGCCGTGGCGAACCCGGATGTTGTGGCCGAGGCCGCCGATCAGTTCGGCAACCAGTGCATCGTGGTCGCCATCGATGCCAAAACCGTCAGCCCCTGCAAGTGGGAGATCTTTACCCACGGAGGGCGCAAACCAACCGGCATTGACGCGGTCGAGTTTGCAAGAACCGTGGTCGCCAAGGGCGCAGGGGAAATCCTGCTGACTTCGATGGATCGTGACGGCACCAAATCCGGGTTCAACCTGCCCCTGACCCGCGCGATCTCGGACGCGGTGGATGTACCGGTGATCGCATCGGGCGGGGTCGGCAATCTAGATCATCTGGTCGAAGGCGTGACCGAAGGCGGTGCCAGCGCGGTATTGGCGGCTTCGATCTTCCATTTCGGAGAATACACCATCCGCGAGGCCAAGGAACACATGGCCGCCGCAGGCATCCCGATGAGGCTGACATGAGCATTCTGCACGAACTGGCCGTAACCATCGACGCGCGCAAGGGAACCGACCCCGAGTTGAGCTGGACCGCCAAACTGCTTGCCAAGGGCCCCGAAAAGTGTGCCGAGAAGTTCGGCGAAGAGGCCATCGAGGCCATCATCGAAGCCATCAAGGGTGATCGCGCCGGGCTGACGTCCGAGGCGGCTGATGTGCTGTATCACCTGCTGGTGATGCTGGCCGCCCGTGATGTGGCGCTGGATGACGTTCTGAACGAGCTTGCCCGGCGTCAGGGCATCAGCGGCATTGCCGAAAAAGCGGCGCGTCCCAAGGGCTAAGCGTGGGTTTCGTGCGCTGCTCCTGCCCGCTATAGTGCTGTGTCAGGGTGCCACGGATCAGGGAACGCGCGCGATGATCAGAGCATTGGTTTTTGTGGCGACGCTTGCCATCCTTGCGGCCTGTTCTGCGCCGCCCCGTTCAACCGGGGACGAGGTTCAAAGGCTGGCAGCCGAAATCCAAAGCCTCGGACCCGATATCGACCCCGCAGAAGCGCAGCGCGCGGCGCGGGTCGCCTACAGCTACACCGCGCAGTTGGTCGAGGAATATGAGATCACCGACCCGCCGCTGATCCATAACGCAAAGGTCAATAAGGGCTTGCGTCCGCGCGGATTGTGCTGGCACTGGGCCGAAGACATTGAACGGCGCCTAAAACAGGAAGAGTTCGAAACACTGACCCTGCACCGCGCCATCGCCAATGCCGACAACCCGTTCCGAATCGACCACTCGACCGCCATTATCAGCCGACGCGGAGAAACCATGTACGAAGGGATCGTACTGGACCCGTGGCGGTATGGTGGAGTGCTGTACTGGGGACCTTTGGTCGAGGACACACGTTACGAGTGGGTCCCGCGCGATCAGGTTCTGGAAAAGCGGCGCCTAGAACAGGTTGCCCGGCTGAAAACGGCAGGCGGCGGCTGACGGTCACAGCTTTGACGATATGATCCCGGTGGCAAACCCGCCCATGCGCAATTCCCCGAAAAGCCGCTGATATTCGATTTTCGGGCATCGGTTCATGACCACATCGACACCTCTGGCCTGTGCAACTGCTGCCGCGCCTTCATGTTCGACACCGATCTGCATCCAGACTGTCCTGAGCTTTGGAAAAACCTGCAAAGCTTCGTCCACAATCGGTGGCACGGCTTCGGATCTGCGAAATATGTCCACCATGTCGACAGGTTCGGAAATATCCGACAGCGACGCATGAACGGTCTGACCGAACAATTGCTTCCCTGCATGTCCCGGATTGACCGGAATGACCCGGTATCCTTTCAGCGAAAGGTATCGCGCCACGTAATAACTGGGCCGCACCGGGTTCATCGACACCCCGACGACCGCCACAACTTTGGTGCGTTGCAGGATGCCTTTCAGGAACTCATCGGAATAATCTGCCATGAGGGCACCCTAATCGCTGCGTTCAAAAGAAAAAAGCGCCCAGGTCGGACCTGAGCGCCAGTTGTTGGAACGAGGGACAGTGAAATGACCCGCGGCAGTTCCGTTCCGCGGTCACTGTGACATTTAGGCATGAGTTCGGCAAAAAAAAGAGGGTGCGCGCATTTTTGTGATGACAGATCAAAAAAACGCGAAGTTTCGCCTGTCACTTGTACAGAACCGAGGGCCAGTGCTCCTCGGCCATGCGAATGTTCAGCGCCATGTCTTCCTGCCACACTTTCTCGATCGCGAGCGAATGCACCAAATAAAGCCTGCCATCCACGACCCTCCACGCCATTGGGTCGGTGCTGGACAGAAGACCCAGAGCCATAGCATAAGCGCAATATCCGCCGAACTGAGGCGCAAAGGCACGCGGATCACGCTCGAACCGCTCCTGGTTCTCGGCTGATGCGAAATGCCATTCAACGCCTTTCCACATCAACGAATGCTCGGCATGGCCCAGCACCGGTGCGTCATCCACGAAATAGGACACGGGATCATAGCCCGCCATTGCCGCACCATCTGTGGCAAAATAGACGGGCGCATCCTGCGCCTGGACGGCAGGTGCGAACATGATAGCGGCCATTGCGCCAATGAAGAAACGTCGGGTCAGCATCGTCGGTCTGAGTTCTTAGAATTCGAGACCGTCAAAATGCAACTTTTTCAGCGCCATGAAACCCCCCTTGACGCGGTTGTGAACACCCGTGTCGCCGAAGAAACAAGTCAGTCGAAGATATCTTCGATCACATCCCAGGCTTCATCCAGCACGCGCGAGAATACACCTTTTTTCCGTTTCTTGTATTTGTATTTCGGCGTTCGGGCCTTGGACTTGGCCGGACGCACTTGCCTTTCTTCAGTCAGCTTTCGTTTGGGCAACATCTTGAGGTCGTGCAGGGGGGCGCCACAACTGGAACAGCTGAGCTCGTGACGTTGTTTTCCCTGCAGAACCAGCGCGGCACGCGTGCCGCAGTAACAGCAAGTGGCAATTTTCGACGGGCTGGGAATGACGCTCTCCTGTTATTTGTGCCTCGATGCATATAGGGCAATCGCAGCCGCATTTGAGACGTTGAGCGACCCGAAACCGCCCGCTGCGTCAATTTTCACCAGATGATCGACCGTTTCCTTGGTTTTCTGCCGCAAACCGGGGCCTTCGGCACCCAACACCAGTGCAACCGGCCGGTCCAGCTTGCCGGCCAACGTGGTTTCGATGGTCTGATCCGCCTCGCCGTCCAGCCCCAGCACCAGAAACCCCATATTCTGCAGCTCGACGATTGCGTCCGCCAGATTGCGCACCCGCAGATAGGGCTGGCGTTCGAGCGCGCCGCTGGCGGTTTTCGCCAGCGCTCCGGTTTCCGGCGCCGAATGGTGGCGTGTGCCGACAACGGCGCTTGCACCTAGCACCTCGGCCGAGCGCAGAATCGCCCCGACGTTGTGCGGGTCGGTGACCCGGTCCAGCAGAATGACGCGCGGGTGTTCACGACCGATGCAGTTTTCGGCCAGCCCACCCCAGTCCAGCGGCTTGACCTCAAGCGCCGCGCCCTGATGCACCGAACCCGGATCGATCGGCGCCGTGAATTTACGTGGATCAACCAGCTCGGCTTCAATTCCTGCAAATTCAATGGCTTCCGCCAGCTTGGCCTGCGCGTTCAGGGTCACGATCAGACGCAATTTCTGACGCTTCGGGTTCATGAGCGCGTCACGGACGGCGTGCAGTCCGAACAACCATACAGTCTCGGACGCGGCTGCTTTGCGCGCCTGTTCCTTTTCGACGACCCATTTGGGTTTCTTCATTTTAAGGGCCTCCGGGCCGGGAATTCGGTTTCCTGCGCCAAAGCGGAATTTTCCTGTTGACGCTCCTTTAAGGCGCTAGTAATCACGCCTCCACGTCAGGTGCAACGCCTGACAGTGGGCGACAGGCCGCAAGGTGTGGCAGGGGACTGTAACTCCCTCGCGGAGACGCACGCCTGGTTCGATTCCAGGGTCGCCCACCACTTCTTCAAGCAACTGAAATTTCGAACATTGCCTGCTGCATACGTCCAGACGCGGTTTGTCGGCGTTAACCGGCTATTAGCGATGTCAGTCGTGCGGCGGATTTCTGGAGGCCTGAATTTCCTGAGCACGTTCAGACCATGTCGATCGAATGTAGGCTAAGATATCCCAGATTTCATCGTCTGAAATTGCATCTTCAAACCCGGGCATTCCACTTGCGAAGTCGCTGATACCGCGTACCGCCAAAGCTTTTTCTCCACCCAATTGGGTATATTCAAAAAGCAAAAGGTTGTCGTGATGCCAGGTGTGTCCCGTCTCATCATGGGGAGGCGCGGGCAAGACACCGTTTTCGTCTGGCGTTTGCCAGTTCGGTTGTCCTTCGAGGTTGGCACCGTGACAGGACGCGCAATGTTCGGCGTAAAGGGCCTGACCGCTGGCCAAATCGCGGCCATCCAGTTCGTGACCTGCGATCGCCCCGGTTGCAACGCTAAAGGCTGCGATGATCAAAACGCGTTTCATGCGACCTCGACCCAGGTTTTCATGCCCGCCGCCTGATGGCCCAGCATGTGACAGTGCATCAGCCATTTGCCGGGGTTGTCGAACACGCAAACGATGTCTCGCGTTGCACCCGGATCAATCAGCGTTGTATCCCGGAATGCACCTAAATTACCGTCGGCTTCGACCTCGAAAAAGTGATGCCCGTGCAGATGGATACCATGTGGAAACCGGGTATCGTTCACCAGTTGGATGCGCGCAGTCTGTCCGCGTTGGAAGCTGTGGAACGGGGTATCTGCAAGGCCGGACTGTCCGTTGAACGCCCAGATGCCCTCTTCCATCAGCCCCTGCATCATTCTTTGGCTCATGGCCCCGCCCTCCATGGTCAAGGTCAAGGAAACGGCATCGTCCAAGTCGGGCTGCACCGTCTCGTTTGGCGGCAACGCGGATATCTCTGATGGTTGTCGCGCAGTGTTCTCTCCCTCAACCGGGATTTCGCCCAACAGGTAAGGATCATCCCGGGTCGGGAATATAAATGCGATTGTTTCAGCGGAAGTGACATCCGCTATGATATCAACCCGTTGGGCCGGGGCCAAAACCAGATCAGAAACCTCTTGCGGATCGGAAAGCGGCATACCGTCCAATGCAACAGTCTTGCCGTCAATGCCTTCAAGTTCAATTGGGAAAATCCTGTCAGTCGCGACGTTGATCAACCGCAAGCGCACACGGTCACCAAGACGAACGGACGTGTCCGGTTCGAAAAGCACACGGGCATAGTTGCCAAGCCGACCCTGATGCGCCTGATCGTGCATGTTCTCAAAGCCATCGGCGAGCGTGCCGTCTTCGGTAATGCGCCAATCGTCAATCAAGACGATCACGTCATGATCCACATCAGGCGGGGATTGTTCCTCGACGATCAGGGGGCCGTAAAGCCCCTTTGCAACCTGTTCCCAGGACCGGTTATGCGAGTGATACCAGAAGGTTCCGGCGTCCGGCGCGCGAAAGCGATAGGTGAACTCTGCACCCGCTTCGACGACGTCCTGTGTCAGGCCCGGCACACCGTCCATCGCATTGTCGGTCCGCAACCCGTGCCAATGGACCGCCGAGCCGTCGCCTATCTGGTTGAGAAAACGGATGTCGAAAACCTCGCCCTGACGGACGCGAAGGACCGGACCGGGCGTGCTGCCGTTGAAGCCAAGCATCGGCGTTTCCGGATCGCCTTCCGGCAGGATTTGCGCAGTGACTGGCTGTGCAATCAGGTCCAATGGAGCCGCCGCGAGGACGACGCCGGGAAACAGTGCCATTGCACTTGTCGTGATCAGGAATTCTCTTCGGTTCATCTTAAACCTCAATTCGGAAGGGTCAGGACGCTGGTAAGGGTAGCTGTTGCCGCGAACACGACCAGTATGACTGCAGTTTCTATTTCGATGGAGCGTGCCAGATGCCGCGCTGCGTCGTGATCACCTGCCTGCATGGCAGGAACAAACCGAAACTTGTTGGCGGCTGCCATCACCAGCACCAGCGCCACCAGCCCCAGTTTAATGAGAAGTGCCTGCCCGTAGCCCGAAACAAAAAGGCTTCGAAGATCACCCAACAGAAGCCAGGACATCAGCAAGCCCGCCAAAATCAGCACAGGGACAATGACCGAGGCGGCCTGCCCGAAACGATCCCCCAGCGCTGCGGCCTCGTCCAAGTATTCGGGCTGTAACGACAAGCGCCGTAGCGGACCAAGAATGCCGATCCAGAACGCAAGGCAAAGCAGATGCAAAAGCAGCAGAAGCCTTACGCCGCTTTGTTCCAGGCCGGGCACATGCCCAATCTGCGCGAATGACCACAGCGCCAGCACACCGCCGGCAAGGGATATCCATTGACCGACATACGGCACGAACAACCCGACAAGGATCATGGCCACGCCGACCAGTCGATAGACCAGAACATCACCGACCGGTGTTTGCCACAAAAGCCCCAGCATCTCGGGATCGCTCATCCCATCAGCGCCGCCGGTCAGGGCGGCCCCGCGCAGCATGAATCCAATGACAGACGCGACTATCGCAAGCCCAGCCAAGAGCGCAGTATGGATGCGCATCCGGCCGCTCAGCGACGAGAGGAGATCAGCAAAAGCGGCGCGCATGATCACCAACCCGGCGGATCCTGCAATGCCAACATACAGCAGGAGTTTTGACAGGATCGCAGCAATGCCCCAGATGTCCGGCATCCTCAGTCAACCGTAAAGGAAAATTCGCCCTGCATCGCATGGCCGTCCACGCCCAGACCGCGCCATTCTATGCGATAGGCGCCTGCCCCCATATCCTGAAGCGGGAGGGTGAAGAGGCGATCAAAACTGGTCTGGTTCCCAATGTCGAGCGGGACCGAATGAAGATCCTGATGGGTCATCTCCACTCGGGTCAGACGGATGTCGTCCGCAAAGTTGAAACTGATTTCAGACGGGACTTCCGCAATCGTCGCACCGTTTTCTGGCGTCGTCGTGTCCACGCGGGAATGCGCAAGCGCACCCGTGGCAAGCGTGGCAAGCAGAACAAGGATCGTGAGCGTCTTCATAGAGTGTTCCTCAGTTAATTCCGTTGGCGCGCTGGATTTCGCGGATATAGGCGACAACGATGGCAACGTCGCCACGGGTTAAGCCTTCGACCGGCGGCATATCTCCGAACGACCAGTGATGGCTTCTTACACCTGTCGCAACTGCGCGCTGAAAGGATTCGTCGGCGTGATGGCTGGGTTCATAGATAACATGGATCAGTGGAGGTCCGGCACCTTCAATTCCGACAGCATTGGTGCCGTGGCACGCGGCGCAGGCCTCGTCGAAGATACGCTGACCAATGGCAGCGTTGCCCTCGATCGGGGGCATTTGAATGGCCACCATGGCATCCCCTTCTACAGGGGACGACGGAGTGGCAATTTCGGACGTACCGGGCCGCAGCATAATGTAGGCAGCAGCGACCGCCACGGCACACGCTCCGATAACGAGATACTTTCGGTTCATGGTTCTTCCTGACTTTATGAAACAGAATATTGACCGCGCTGAGCGGCGGCCAAGCAAAAACACCAGGCGCGTACACCTAGCGTCGAAGTGCCGTTTCAGAAGTTAGGTGGTCTGTCCGGATGTTCCGGCTCACGCAGCGCAGAAAGTTCGCTTACCTGCCAATTCAATACCTGTTCGAACTGGTCTGGTGATGCATCCGACGTCTCGGAGGCAAGTAACATCAGGTTGCGGAGGAAAGGATTGCATCCATCATGGTCTGCGCCGTCCGTTTCGTGATGGCCGGTCGGCGACAAACGATCCAAGTGCGGAGATCGCTCCAAAGACTGAACCTCGTCACAATGTCCATCGTTGCAATGCAGCGGCATGTCGTGGGCAACACTTGCGAACCCGGTCAATAAGACCAGAATTGCTGCCAGGAACACCGATAATATCCGCTGCAAAATCATTTCGGCGGAAACCTATTACGCAAATCGGAACAAAACAATACAGGAATAGACCTTGGCGCAGGCATACACGGGGGTCATCAATTGGCCTGTCTCGCCGACAAAGTGGTTGGTGGCAAATGGGAAACCAAAGCGGTTCTGTCACCCCACCGCGCGATCACGGTAGAATTTGCGCCGAAATGCCGCGAAAGGGGCAATTGCCAAACGTTTGCTCGTTGAGTTTGCGACATTTTCCCTATTCTTTCGGTCGCAGGGCCCGGCGCACGGGGATGCCTCCAGCAACGGTTTCGCCTCCAACAAATGTCTGTAAGACCGCCCGGTTGCCAGAATCGCGGTCTTGGGTGATCCTTCAAGAAATTGAAGGATCGCAATATGTTTAGATATCTAATTTTTGCGCTCGGTATTTGCGCATCTACGACCTTGTTCGCACAAGAGGCATCTGATGACGCTGCTGCGACGGAAAACTCCTCGGCCACTTCGTCCGATCTTCTAACTGATGCTGAGTTGCAGACCCTGGTCGCTCCGGTCGCTCTTTATCCTGATACGCTGCTGATACAGATTTTGGTCGCGGCGACGCAGCCGTTGGAGATCGTGAAGGCCGAACGGTATTTGCTGGACAACGCCGACCGAGACGCCTCCGAGCTTGGTCCGGAAATTGAAGCCATGGGCTGGGATCCTTCGGTCAGTGTGTTGGCGACAGCGTTTCCCGAAGTCGTCGGTCAGATGGCCACCCATGTCGATTGGACCGAGACGGTGGGAACAGCCATGCTGGCGCAGTCCGATGATGTGCTGGACGCGGTTCAAGTCATGCGGGACCAGGCGATTGACAGCGGAGCGCTTGTGTCCGGGCCCGCGCAAACTGTCGAGGTGACGGAAGAAGACACGGTTGTCATTACACCGACAGAGCCGGAAACCGTATACGTCCCACAGTACAACCCTGAGACCGTCTATACGGGACCGTCGGTTGGCGACGTTGCAGGCGCAGCCCTGCTGACCTTTGGCACCGTCGCCCTGATCGACGAGATTTTTGACGACGACGACGATTGGTATGGCTATTGGGGGTGCCGGAACTGCGGTGGCTGGGGCGGTGGCCCGATTTACAGAAACCCGAACATCGACATTGACGTCGATGGAAACGTCAACATCGGCAACAACATTGATCTGGGCAACCGCACGGATATCGGATGGAAACCCGATCCTGGCCGTCAGCAGCAAGCCCGAGACAAAATCGCCAATCACAAAAGACCAGAAGGGGGTCGCGGCAATTTGCCGGTCAACCGCCCCGAGGGTCGCACGGATGAATTGCGGTCAAAACTGAGCCGCGAGTCCGGCGCCGCGGACATCAGCCGGGACCGTGCGGCGGCTGCCGTTGCGGCTGGCGCAGGTGCAGGGGCTGTGGCCGGTGGTGCTCTGGCAAATCGGAGCGGTGGGAAAAAACCGTTGCCGCAGATAAACCGGGGCAACGTCGACCGGGACAAGGCCGCTGCAAAACAACAGGCCGTTGATCGGACCAAACGACCCGATGCGGCGAAACGGCCTGTCGCACAAAAACCGCAGACCGCCAGAAAACCGCAGGCGAAGAAGGCCGCAACGGCGCAGCGCAAACCCAGTGCGTCCAGGGGGCAAGCGATGAAGAAAAAGGCGTCCGGAAGCAGAACTCATAGCGCGTCCAAGCGAGGGCACGCCGCCAAAGGCAAGCGGAGACGGTAAGATGCGTATATCGGTATTTTCAGTTGTTTTGCTCGCTGCGACCACAGGCTCCGCGCTTTCTGACGGCGCCCGATTTGATACTCCGCAAAGCGCGCTGGACGCGTTTGCAGATGCTCTGAAGGCCAATGATCAGAGTAAGTTGCTTGAGATTTTCGGACCTGAAGCCGAAGATTTGGTCGGATCGGGAGATCCGGCAGAAGACCAGCAAAGAAGGCAGGAAGTTCTTGGCATGTACGCCGAGGGCTACCGCTTTCAGCCCGAGGACGATGGGGTTGTTCTTCTCTTGGGTGAAGACAGTTGGCCCTTCCCGATCCCAATCCTGCGCGGGGAAGACGGCTGGCGTTTTGACCTGGAAGCCGGGATCGAAGAACTTTCGGCCCGGGAAATCGGTTTGAATGAGCTGGAAGTGATTGATTTGCTGGAGGCTTATGTCGATCTACAGGCGGCATTCCGGCTGGTGGATCACAACGGTGACGGCGTCATGGAATTTGCGCAGACGATCATTTCCGACCCGGGCGAGCGAAACGGACTTTTCTGGCCCGAAGATGACAGCTTTGTCGGCGCGGCACTTGCCCGAGCCGCCGCCTCGGGGTGGAGCGACGGTGAGACCGACTATGAGGCGGAACCATTCCTCGGCTATTACTTCACCATCCTTCACGAACAGGGGGCGAATGCGGCTGGTGGAGCCTACTCGTACTTTGTCGGGGATCGCTTCGTGGCCGGACATGCCTTGCTTGCAGTGCCTTCGGATTACGGAGAAACAGGCATCCATTCCTTCATCGTCGGTGAAAACGGTATCGTTTACGAGGCCGATTTCGGCCCCGAGACACTCGATGCCACTGCCGATATCAACATCTACGATCCCGGCCCGGACTGGTCGCCGGTTGAGTAGCAGCCGATCTCCGGCGCACTTCCCGCCGCAGCAAAGCGATTGGTAAGTGATGGTCGCCCAAAGTGGGCGACCATGCCGACCGGATGGCGTCAAGCGACGAGCCTGCTCCAACTGGACCATATCGAATAAACGGGAAAGGATCGCGCACTTCAGCGCTGTCCCGCGAAACCAATGTATCGGTGCCTTCGTCCCGCCCGCCTTACTTGCAGATCGGCAACTCCAATGGAGGTTGCTTGGGCAATGAGTCCCTCCATTGGTTTATGATGGGTTGGAGGCTGCGCTTGGGCCAGAACTTCGGAGCACCGATTGCCTGTAGACAGGCGGCGTTCCAGTAAACCCCTGCCCCAGACAACGATTTTCCCTTTTTGACCGCCTTTGCGACGGCGTTAATGTCTTTGCCTTCCGGATAGATGTAGAGGGTTGTCGGGTTCCCTTCCACCAGGGCCAGAATCTCTTTCGAGGCGGATTGCGACCATGTCGTGCACCCGTTGCTGCGGCCCCCGGTATAGTTCACGAGCCTTCCGTATGGGACATAGCCGTCATCATCCGCATGATAGCTTTGCGGATTTTTGAACCGGCATTGCCACTTCAGGAAAACGGCAGGATGTCCGCCAATTGCGCGCTCCCGTGCGTTGCTCGTTTCGCCTTCGCCATCAAACAAAAGAAACGTCCGATAGAACGGTTTCGTCTGACCGGAATGACTGTAATAGCCTTTGAATGATGTTCGTGTCTCGGCGGTCACGTAGGATCCGCCAGCGGTTAGTTTCGACCCCTCAGCGTTGCTGAAATTCTTCGCGCATTGCCGACCGTTCGAGAAATTGGCGCGCTGCAGTTTGCGCCCATTCCCGTAGCCGGACGAGACGGCCTGGAAAGATCTCCGAGACTCGCAGATGACATAAAACCGACGTCCCGGATTGCCGTTTCGCGCGGTACTGGGCCGGGTTGCATCCTTTGCAAGGTAGCAAGGGTTTCTGACCACGCCCTGCCGCACTTTTTCCTGATACAAATCCCGCGCCCTTTTCAGGACGATCGGAGCTATTTGGCCATCGCCCGTGCCCACATGCTTTTGCAACCAGGCGGGGATATCCGATGACAGTGCATTAACTCGATCAGGCAGCGAACCTGCCGAGACGGCAATTGTCATGAACGTGACTGCAAGACGGAGCGATATCGGTTTCAACGGAAAACCTCCTGCCAGAATGTCCTCGTGACCAACTTACCACAATTTTAGCGTGCAGGGATGTCTGTCGAAGGAACGACGGAGGGCGCCTGTTGCTGCAAATCCCACTTTTGCAATGAGGGGTCTCTTGGCAGTTCATTTTCCAAAACACTGAGGTTCATGCGTTGACGGCTACTGATCTGGAAGTGCCCGTCTAGAATTAAGTGCCGATTTCGTGGTTATGGCTTCACAGGCTTCGGAAACCGCCTTGGCGGCGCGGCTTGGCGAAAAGGGCGACAGAGTGACTTTGAGGCTGACCAAACTGCCTTGCCGCAATTTGAACGACATTCGAACCTGGCAAGTAGTTCTCTAATTAACCGTACGTCCTGAAAGCCAGTCGTTTAGTTGAGACGGTTTGCGGTGGCACTTCTTGCCACGTCGACCACACGGTCATCTCCAGACTGAATACAGCTGACCGGAACTTCGCCTCCCAGCTCACTTTTGGGCGAGGTCATCCACAACGCGCATTGCCACGGGGTCATTTCAACGGGCAGCGCCTTCAAAACATCTTCCATCAACGGAAACGGAGTACCATCTTCGGCAAACTGAAAAGATGGATACGCGTCAATACCTTCATATGGAACGGAGAAAACCTTTCCGCTTCGCTTCCAGATGTCGCCAATCCGCGTGACCAGCCGCGAGCCTGTCTTCCACTGCGCGTGTACCGCGCCCATGTCGAGCAAAGGGAACTTGCGGGAAAACTCATCCTTGCGGATGTCGCTGACAATACAGAACTGTTCTTCGAATTTGGCCAAGTACATCTGATTACACACAACACTAACAAATTCACACACGACAACACTGCCAGAACATCGCCCTCGCGAAAGTAAAATAGTTCACTTTCAAAAGTGCGTACTGATCTAAAGTCGCGCGAAGAAAGTTAAGCCACTGTAATTATTTCAACTTTCCGACAGATAAACCCTCAACCCGAAGACCAGAAAACCAGATTGGCCTTTCCGTTTACCTAGCATGCGGGCAACAATTCCTGTGAGAGCAGCAAATTGATTACAGTTAAGGGTGAAATTACACGGATCGGAACCACTCAGGTGCTGTGGGCTACTTCCCGCCTGCGTCGGAAACCATTATCCCGATGGCAAACAGGGCAATGGTTCACCAGGGTCAGGATGTATTTTTTTCCTGCGATGGGAGGTTCACGGTTCGAAAACCGAGCCGCGACACCAGCGACCTGAATTGGCTGACCATTGAGCAGATGGCCAAGCTCGCTCCTTATTTCCGGAAGTCACAGGGCAAGCCTCGGGTAGATGCCAAAAGCGTGATTGCCGAGATTATCTTCATCAATGGCGGCGGTTTGGGATGGCGGGACGATCCGGAATCCGACGGTCTGCAAAAGACCCATTGCAGCCGGTGGAAGCATTGGAACAAGACGGTGTTTTCGCCCGGAGGATGGCCGTTCTTGCCGCCGAGCACAGCAAAGAGAAGGCCGTCAAGATCGATAGGAACAGACGAACATCATGCGTTCAGCTGAGCCTGCGCAAGTATCTCAGGTCACTCCGTGCCGCGACGAGCATGGTCGCGCAATAAAGGTTAGTCGCCGGATCGGGAGAACCAAAGGCGGCTTGAATACCAAGCTTGATGCCATTTGCGACAGCCATAGGCGCCCGCTCAACCTGTTCGTTGCCGACGGGGCAGATCAGCGATCAAATCGGTGCTCGGGTCCTGATCAGTTGCCCACCAAATGTGGACCGTCTGCTCGGAGATCGCCACCACGACGACGACAGGTTCCGAGATATGTTGAAAGACACAGGTATATCCACTGGCCTCCATTTTTTATCATGCAGGGAATTGTCGCGACAGGTAACGGTAAAAATCCCATATGGTTCCTTCATAGTCGCTTGGCGCGAGGTGGCCGGAAGGCGCATGGCGCGAACTGAGCGCCGATTGCATTTTCTCCAGCTTCTCGCGATCCTCGCGATTTACCTCGTGCCATAGCTTGATGCGTTCTTCCAACTCATCCTGGGTCAGCTCGTCGCCATAGGTCGACATCGTCCATCTCACCCGGATGCAATCCACGGACAAAGGTTTGATGGACAAAGAAACTAGCAATGTCGCGGCCTGGCTGGCCACCTGAGCGGGGAATACATTGAACAAGGTCGAGCGGCGCCGTTCGTCGTCGCTCAGACCTGGCGCGCCCATGCCACGGGATTCGGCGCTTGATGGGTAGTTGGCACAATAAGCCGTGAACGTGTCGTCGGATAAGGCCTTTCGGCTTAAACCCGTCGGCGTGTAGGGATGCAACGTTTCCGGATGCACGACCGAAAGGTGGTACGCTTCCATGAAATTCTCGACAAGGCACTTCCAGTTCGTGTGCCAGTCTTCTTCAAACGTTGCAACATGGCGCATCCTGTCCGTCTGATAGTTGCCAAGCAGAACTTCCAGTTGCTCAAGTCGCGGCGCCAGCGGCTCTGCATCATCGTCCAGATTGACATAGATAAAGCCGTTCCACTGCTCACAGCGAAATTCCGGTAAGGCGCAACTGCCCTTTTTGACGCCTTTGTCACGCATACGCGGCGCGTTCAAAAGCTCACCGTCTCGCGCATAGCTCCAGGCATGATAGCTGCAGACAAACTTTCGGGTTGAACCAGACCCTTCGGCAATCGGCATGCCCCGATGGCGGCACAGGTTCGACAAGATTCTGACTTGCTCGTCATCCCCGCGAACGACCAGCAGGGGTTCGTCGAAAAGCTGCGCTGTAAAGTAGTCCCCGGCACTTGGGATTTCGTCGGCACGGCCAAGGCAATGCCACTCCTTGCTCAGGAATGTTTTCACCTCGAAATCAAAGAACTCGGGGTCCGTGTAAAACCATCCGGGCAAGCACTGCGCTTGCGACTCTGGCAGGGCCGCGACCTGATGGAGCATTCCCACCATCTCAGCAACCCGCTGCTTTCGAACCATTTGCATTTTACTGCGCGGCCTCCTGTCCGAAGACGCGGTTGAACCCGGCCGTCTTCTCGGCCAGATACTGCGTGAAGTCGTAGATCGGTCGTTCGAGGTAAGAGAGATGTCCGGCCCGCGCCGCGCCGGAATTCAGACCTTTGAACACTTTTTCCGTACAGCCGCGGTCTTCGTCATTCACGTCATCCAACAGCTTCTTCAGTGTCGCGATATATTCATCCGCCTTCGGGTCCGCCATGAATTCGGGTGACAAACCGCCGCCATAGGCAATCGAGACCTGGCCCGTGCCTTTCGGGTGCAGCGAAAGATACCAGAAGTATCCCGGCGTCAGAGTGATCAGGTGACTTGGGTAAAGCGTCAGCAGAGCGGTGGTCTTGCGCCAATCGCCCTCAAGGCGCGTGTTGTTCGGATGGGCGTTGCCCATCGGCAGCGACGCCTCTTTGGTGATCCAGTGATAATTGAAATGTTTCAGGCCCGGCGGACAATCCATTTCCTCCAGTTTGGAATGACCGCCAACCGTCTGGGCGTGACACACAGGCAGGTGGTAGCTCTCCATGAAGTTTTCGGCCAGAACCTTCCAGTTCGTGTCCCAGACATGGGTCTCGCGGAAGCACTCGACATAGTTCTCCATTCCGTACTGGGACACCATCTCTTCCAGTTCGGACAGTTGCTGCGCCACAGGGGCCGAGTCCGGGTTCAGGGTCACGTAAATCCAGCCCAGCCATTCCTCGCAGCGGATTTTGGGGAGCTTGTAGCTTTCCTTGCAAAAACCCGTCGTCTCTTTCATGAACGGTGCGCCGCGCAGGTTGCCTTCCAGATCGTAGGTCCAGGCATGATACGGGCAGACCAGAACGCGGGCGTTCCCTTCGCCTTCCACGATCGTCGACATGCGGTGCAGACAGACATTCGAAAACGCTTTCAGCTCTTTGGACTTGTCCCGAAGCACGACGATGGGTTGTTCCGCGACTTCAAGGGCGATGTAGTCACCCGGATTTGCCAGTCGGCTGGAACGTCCAACGCAGACCCAGTCCTTGCCAAAAACATTGTCCAACTCACTGCGCAGGAAATCCTGACTTGTGTAGACAGAAGGAGGCATGGCAACCGCGTCTTCCATCGGCCGATGAGCGGCATTCAACAATTCAGTAACTGCCTGGTCTAACGACATAGGTGGCTCCTCAATCATGCGGTGACCCCGATTTGCAGGCCAAGACAGCCTGTCAACCTCGGACGATTTCATGTTGCACTCGAACTGAAAAATATAAAAACTTAAAAAAGATGGCCTTTAAGAAGGTAATATATGGTTCGCTTCACTTTGCGCCAATGCACCTATTTTCGAACCGTCGCCGAATACGGCGGCATTGCACAGGCCGCGCGTGTGCTGAACATTTCGCAGCCTTCGGTCGCGCAGGCGATACAAAAGCTTGAAGATGTCACCGGTTTGGTCCTGTTCAATCGCCACCATGCTCGGGGCTTGTCGCTCACGCTTCAGGGGCGCCTGTTTCTGGAACATGTCAAGGAACTTGAAGCGCAGGCTGAACGTGTCGGCACTCAGGCAAAGGCACTGCTTTCGGAAACGGCGGGCGAACTTCGGCTGGGCGCATTTCGGACCCTTTCACCCTTTTTCCTTCCCACGCTCATTCGAAAATTTCAACGCACCTATCCGGATGTCCGGGTGTTTCAACAAGAGTATGGTCTGGCTGAACTTGGTGATGCGCTGCGAAACGGAGAGATTGATCTGGCTCTGACATACGACCGGGGCTGGTCACTGGATGGGCTGGAGATCGTCAGACTGGCCGCTTTGCAGCCGAAAGTTATTATTTCTTCAAATCATCCGCTGGCACAAAATGAAGAGGTTCGATTATCTGACTTGCGCGATATTCCATATGTCATGTTCGACGGGCCAGGCAGTCGGACCTATTTCGAAGATTTGCTGAGAGAGGCGGCCCTCTATCCAGACATAGCCTATGCATCAAATTCGCTTGAAACCGTGCGCAGCGCCGTAGCTGAGGAGTTCGGATTTTCGTTTTTGATAATGCTGCCCGAGTCGACGACGACATATAGCGGAGGCACGATAAAAGCGCTGCAGTTGGTCGAAACCCTGCGTCCCCTAAACGTTGTACTTGCGTATCACAGAGATCTTCAGAGCAAGTTCATCATGGGTTTTAAGGCACTTGCGAGTGAGCACTTTGGTGGCCGTTCTGAGGACCAAACTGAATGAGAAAAGTGTTGTAACCTCCAGCTGGGTGTCAGGCCCTTTGGCACAGTGGGTATAAGCCTCCGCAACTAAACTGGTCCACCGCTATGTTTAGAATACGGAGGACCAAGAACGGCAAACCAGCGGTTGAAGCCCGAAGAGATTACCTTGAAGTTGCAGCAGGTTGAGGTGTTGATGGCGCCAGGTATGACCTGCCTGGATGCGATCAGACAGATCGGCGTCGTTGAATAGACTTGCCTCAACCACTTGCCGGAGAGGGATTCGATCAGTGTTGCAGCCCGATCATCGTTACTTGCTGCCATTGGTGTGTTCATAATGAAAAAGAAAGTCGGGAAAACCACTGAAACCCGCCTCGCTCCTTTTCATCAGATAACACAGTTTTCTAACCACACGGTTCAAACGCGACCACCTGTTTCTCTTGTTCTTTCAGTTCCAGCACCCACTGACGAAACTGTCTTTTTGCTAACGGCGTGATCTGTCTGGACACCATATTGGCCGCGCGCGGCGCCTTTGCGAACTCGGCTACCGATCCTGACCAACCAGCCGCTCCGGCGCCAGCTTTCAACGGTGCCCACTGAACGAGGTACCGCTCACCATCGAGCAACCCTGCTCACTGATGGAACGGCCGCAATCGTGACCAAGTCGCTGGCCTGACCGTCAAGCGCATTCATATCGGCGCGCTTCTCGCCTAGCGCACGCAATGCCTCGTCCTCTGAAGCAAAGGCTGCCACATGGGCTGGTGTGCGGCCTTGCGAGTCCCTCGCGGTGACATTTGTCCCCGCTGCCACGAGCTGCCGGAACATTTCGTCATCATCGGTATGAGCGGCTGCGAAGAGACCGATGAACGATCTTTCCCAGCTCTTCGTTACACAACCTTTGCAAATCTTAGCAAACCTTAACATGTCAGATGTCTTTGAAGACACTTTGGTGTAACCGCAAGACAAACCGGTTCAGTGGTTCATATGCGACCCATACTTGAATAGTGCACCCGGACATCGTGGGCCTTTACGAATGACATGGATGATGCCGCTAGGAGCGCGGTGGTCATCGACACGCCCTATCCATGAGCCGCATCGCAGAAAGAAAAGCGGTCGTTCATTCACTGCGCAGCGAATTTTCGGGTGCCGATGTCCGAGTTGCGGACAATTCAGACATCCGAAAACATATACTTTTGGATAGCGAGCGAGACCTTTGATCTGTTGATCCCAGCGTCGCATTACGGGTAGGCTTTTTCAGAGTTTGCCTAATGAAACGTTTTGGGGGATCAGGATGTTCAGACAAATTACACTAGCCCTTCTGGCAATTACCGTTTCTCCGAGTTTTGCGCTTGGTCAAGATATTGGGCCCGCGGAAGAAGACGTTTCGGGACCACCACAAAACTATTCACCGTTCATCGAACGTACAGTCAAAAATCGTGGCCTCGCAGAGGGCCTTTATTGGGGCGACACCCACCTTCATACGATGTTTTCGACAGATGCCGGAATGATTGGAAATACACTCACGCCGGTTGATGCCTATCGGTTTGCAATGGGTGAAGAAGTGATCACTTCGTCAGGTCAGAGACTGCGCATTGACCGCCCCCTCGATTTTCTAGTGGTATCTGATCATGCTGAAAACCTTGGGTTGCCAGTGATGCTAGCGGAGGCAAACAGAGATCTGCTCGCGACTGAGTACGGACAGCGCCTGTATGACCTCGTGCAAGCCGGTGAAGGCTACGCGGCTTTTCAGCTTTGGGGCAATGACGGTGTGGCACAGAACCGCGACATTATCGACAATCCCAAACTCGATCGTACTATTTGGGACCGGCAGATCGAACTCGCGGATCAGTATAATGACCCGGGAAATTTCACAGCGTTCATTGGGTTTGAGTGGACGTCTATCAATAATCGGGAAACGCCATCCAACCTTCACCGTGTCGTGCTCTTCAAAGAGGACGGGCGAAAAGCCAGCCAAGTGACGCCGTTTTCCGCGTATGACAGCCCCGATCCGGAAGATTTGTGGGCCTACATGCAAAGTTACGAAGACCTGACGGGAGGCTCGGTCATGGCGATCCCGCACAATGGCAACCTGTCCAATGGTCTGATGTTTGCCACTGAGCGTTTGAACGGAGAACCGATTGATGCGGAGTATGCGGAAACACGTATGCGGTGGGAGCCTATAATCGAAGTAACGCAAATCAAAGGCGATGGAGAGGCTCACCCTGCGTTGTCACCGGATGATGAGTTCGCCGACTACGGCACCTGGGACAAAGGCGATATCGGCGGATTTAAACCAAAAATGCCTGAGATGCTGCCTTATGAGTATGCGCGGTCAGCGTTGCAGGTCGGCATGCAACAAAAACAGAAACTTGGCATCAATCCATTCAAATTTGGCCAGATTGGAGCTACCGACGCGCATACCGCAGTGTCCACGACACGGGATGATAACTTCTGGGGGAAGATGCCATCGTCTGAACCTTCACCCGATCGGTGGAAGCATTACGTGATCCAATCATTTAATGGTGACGAAACGCTGTCTACATTCGAATATGAGGCTCTCGCTTCCGGTCTCGCAGGGGTTTGGGCGCGGGAGAATACGCGTTCGGCCATCTTCGATGCCATGCAGGCAAAGGAAGTATATGCCACTACCGGCACCCGGATAGCAGTCCGTTTCTTTGGGGGATGGGATTTCGAAGGCGAAGATGTATTCCGTCCAAATGTCGTCGACATCGGTTATTCCCGCGGAGTTCCCATGGGGGGAGATCTTCCGTCAAAAGGCGAGGCTACCTCTCCTGTGTTTATGCTCGGCGCACTTAAGGATGTGAGCGCGGCCAATCTGGATCGCGTGCAGATCATCAAAGGCTGGATTGACGCAGAAGGAGCAAGGCAAGAACGCATCTATGATGTTGCTGTATCGGATGGACGCGAAATCGGTGAGGACGGACGCGCCCGGCGACCTGTCGGCTCTACAGTGGACGAGGCTAACGCGACCTACACGAACTCCATCGGAGCCGCCGAACTACGAGGTGTGTGGACTGACCCCGACTTTGATCCTGCTCTTCCAGCGTATTACTATGCGCGGGTGCTCGAAATTCCAACGCCAACATGGCAGGCACATGACGAGAAGTTCTATGGCATGAAGATGGACGCTGATGTTCCGCGTTCGCATCAGGAGCGGGCATATACGTCACCTATCTGGTACACACCAGAGCAATAGGAAGGCGAAAATGGCTGACCGTACACTGCTGCTCCTAGCAGCATTTGGCCTCGTGCCGATCGCACTATCTTACGGCCTCGTACCGTCTGCATCTGTAACATACCTACTCGGCTTCCCAGTGGAAGGAACGAACCAAACGCATGTGTTCCGCGCCATAATGGGGCTGTATCTAGCAAACGCCGTTTTTTGGCTGATTGCAGCAGGAAAACCGGAGTTGCAGCGCCCCGCGCTCTGGGTACTTTTTCTGTTTATGGTGGGGCTTGCTGCCGGGCGCGCGCTGAGCATCATAGTGGATGGCATGCCAGGGTTCGTTCTATTGTTCTATCTTTTGGCCGAATTGGTTTTCGGTACGTTGGCCTTTCTTTCGTTGCGAAGAAAAGATGAAATCACTTGAGGTTGTTATGACTGTAATTCGAACCGCGCATCGCCCGTTCGCGGGAATATCTCTAATATTTGTTACCGCGATGATGGCGCAGGCGTCATCCGTGCAAGAAGCGGTGGACAAAAATTTTACATCGATTGAGATCGCCATCGAGGATGCTGGATTGGCCTCCATTGCCTCGATTGACCACGCCCGGCTTGCGGCTGCTGAGGGCGTAGAGATGCCGCCTTCGCGTGTTCAGATATTCTCGGACCCTGAAATCAACACACCCATTTTGAAAGAAAACATACGAGCGGGGCTCGACTTACCATTCCGCGTTCTGTCTTTTGCACAGGATAGTACTGCTAAAGTTGCTCATACAGGTTCAGATTTTCTTCAAGTCCGCCATGGGCTCAGCGACAAGTCCGCACTCGATACGTTCTCGCAAAGACTAGCAGAAGTAACGCGAGCCGCCGGCGGCGATGCGGCACCAATAGATGGTCTCAGCAGGGACTATGGTGTCATCGAGTTGACGTCCGCACTCAGTGTTGCCGAAGCGGTCGAAAACCTCACCAACATCGTAATGGCGCAAGACGATACTGTCTGGTTCGGTGAAATTGACTTTAGAGCGGAAGCTGCGACGCAGGGTGTTGAACTGCCTGAAGCGGTTCTTTTGCTCTTCGGCGGACCTGGGCCCGGTGGCGTAGCGATGGCCGAGTTCCCGGCAATCGGCCTTGATGCATTTTGCCAAAAGTTGCTGGTTTATCCGGGCAATGACGGTGGCTCAGTCGTAATTTTCAATGATATTGCTGCCTTTGCCGAGCTTCATTATGGCTCATCAGGCAAACCGCACCACGCGCTGAATGAAAGGCTTACAGCTACTTTTCAGAAAGCCCTTCAGTAAAGCAGAACGCGCATCACAAAATCGATGTGATTGCGGCAGTGCTGAACTGATATTTCTTTCAAAACTGAGGTCCGCTTTGGGCTCGATGCAGACGTTCAGTGAATTCCACTAAATTTCTGCAATGCGGACAAAGCCGTCTCAGGCCGGCGCTGCAGATTTCGCATTTCCACCGACAACCCACAAACACAACACCGCAAGCAAAACCTCTATCGCAAATGCGGCAAGAATGTTTTCGGATGGCCAACCATCGAGGACGAAACTGATTGTCCTGCCCACGGCGAAAGCTGCGAAAACCGTAGCCCCAAGCAATGCTGAGGCCTGGACCAACTTTTGATAAAATGCTCCGCACAAAATGATCAGACCAAGTACCGCGAGATTGGCAGCAGGTGCACGCAACTCACTCATCAGGTTTGGCTGCGGCGAGAGTACGATGCCGTAGTTGGCGTAGAAAGACTGTGGGTCCAGAGTGATGGCCAGACCTATGGCGAATGCAGTTAATCCGGACATGCCCAAGATAAGTCTGCCTCTAAGTTCAAGTTTCATGTTTGTCTCCAATGTCCTTTGGCCTGGCTCAAGCGGCTTTGGTCCACGCGCCAGACATTTCAGCTTTGTTTGCGAAGTCAGCGAAGTCGCGTGGCGCGCGTCCAAGCGCACGCTGGACCCCGTCTGCGAGTTTCGCATTGCGCCCGTCCAGCGTTTCACGCGCGATGTCCGTAATCACATCAGCAATCATCTCGCCATTCGCACGCGCGATTTCCGCGTGGAAGTTTTCGAATGAAATTGGCAGGTATTGCACAGTCCTGCCCATGGCGCGCGAAAGCTCTGCGGCCATGTCTGCAAACGTCATTAGACGGGGGCCGGTGACCTCGTACAGCTCACCGGTATGTCCGTCTTCGGTCAGTGATGCTACGGCAACATCGGCAATGTCGTCTACGTCGATGATTGGTTCGCGTACATCGCCGGCGGGCATCGGCAAGACACCTGCCATGACCGGATCAAGCAATGCCCCTTCAGAGAAGTTTTGTGCAAACCATGCTGCACGAACGATAGTGAACGGAACTCCGGAATTGCGTACGACTGCTTCCGCTCGTTCCGCATGAAACTCGCCACGCCCGGTTAGCAGCACAACACGCCGTAATCCCTTTTCACGAGCCAATGCTGTGAAGGCTTCTACTTGCTCAACCGCGCCTGGAATAGCGATGTCAGGAAAGTAAGAAATATAGGCAGACGAGACGCCTTCCAGGATTGCGGGCCAGGTCTGCGGTTGTTCCCAGTCAAATGGCGTTTCACTGTTTCGCGATGCGCGCCGGACTGTCTGCCCTTTTTCTTCCAGACGTGTCGCGATCCGCGATCCGGTTTTGCCTGTTGCGCCAAGTACAAGAATGGTTTGCTTTATCATTGGTCATCTCCATGAGTTCACTTGATGGCCCGAAATTAGGCAATCAATAGAGATGTTCTATTCTTCAAAATCCGATATTCTTATTCGATCGTCCAAAGTAGGTAGACGGAGAGCTAAATTTCAGCCAAGGTCCGCACATGAACAAGGTTGAACCGCATGTCCCTGACCCAGATGCACTGGCACGGCCGATCGGCGATCCGCTGGGGGAAATCCTCCATTTGCTGAAATTGACAGGTACATTCTATTGCCAATCTCGCATGACTGCACCATGGGGCGTATCGATACCGGGATTTCCCGGCGTACTGAGCTTTGCGGTCATCACACACGGGCGGTGCTTGATGAAGGTCGGTGAGGATGACCCGTTCGAGGTCGAAAAAGGCGATCTGGTCTTGATGACCAACGGAGCACCTGTAGGTTTCTTTAGCTCAGAAGACACGCCGCTTTTGACGCTGGAGGAGTTGCCCATTCGCAAGGTAACCGAGCTTTATGAAACACTGGAATACGGCGGCGGCGGCGCGGAGACGGGCATCATGTACGGCTTGGTCCGAATACATCACGCCGCCAGTGATATGTTGATGCGCTTGCTTCCGGATGTACTCAAAATCGACCCGTGGGAGGAGGACGCCGGAAGCTGGTTACAGGCAACCTTACAATTCATCGCAAAAGAGGCGCGGGAATTGAGACCGGGCGGCGAAACCGTGATCACGCGACTGGCCGATGTGGTTGTCATCGAGGCCATTCGTCGTTGGCTGAACAGCGCACCCGATGCAGATCGAGGCTGGTTAAAAGCTGCGCGAGAACCGCAGATCGGTCGCACGATAGTCGCAATTCACCGTACGCCTGCTGCGGCTTGGACGGTCGAGTCTCTCGCGGAGGTTGCTGGTATGTCCAGATCTGCTTTCGCGGCACGGTTTACTGAGTTGGTAGGCGTTCCAGCAATCCAGTATCTTGCAACGTGGCGTATGCACCTGGCCAGCGAGAGGTTGGTGTCCACCGATCAACCTATCTCGCAGATTGCCGCTGACATCGGATACTTGTCAGAGCCTGCGTTCAACAAGGCCTTCAAACGGGTATTTGGCGCACCACCGGGAAAAATCAGGAAGAACGGAGTTCACTCCGTATCCAAGCGAAACTTTAGAAACTGAGCCCCTTCGTATTCGATCTCGCCGATGTGTTTGGCACCGAGTTTCCGGAGCGCACCCAGATTTTTTCTACTTGGTGGCAGCAGAAACGTGACAAAGGGGATACGTTTGTCAGCAATCGCAAAGCCGATTGCCATTTTGGAAATCCGTTTCCCAAGGCCAAAGGCGTCGGGCCGCAAAACCACCCCAAAATCCCACTCGTCTTCTTCTTTTTGAAAGCCCCCTAAACCAACATACTGACCGCCTGACAAAAACGCCCAATGTCCAAGACCGTCCCGTGCCCGGTAGCCTTCCTTCTTGGCAATAAACTCTCTTGCGACGTCAACATTCCATTTGAACGTCAAAAGCGGCATATGCTCTGCTACCCGGGGGTCGGACGTATGAACCGCAATGTCATTCGGATCGATTTCCGAAAGGCGTGCAAGTGAAATCCCATCTTTCATCATTATACTCATTTGATGGCACGAGCTGTCCCTTGCATGCAAAGTAATTATGGCGCGAATACTGTTTCACAGCTTTCTCGCGACAATGTACCGGCTCGGCAATAACCCGGCTTGATCCGCAGTCTCGACGATATCGAAGCCCGCAAGTTCAATGGCTTGCTGGAGTTCAGCTACAGATACAATATTTACGAACGGAGCTTTCCCGAGCACCTGCATGATCGGGATCGCTATTCGCCTGATTATGCCATATTTGAACCCTCCACTCTCTGGAGCGCAAACGGTCTTTGAAATGAACACCCCACCGGGTTTTGTAAGGGTCGCAATGTGTTCGAGTGCATGGCCCATATCGGGTACAAGGTGCAGTAGATTATGTGCGAGGACAGCGTCGTAAGAACCGTCGTTAGGATCGTGCTGCAGAACCTCGGCCACTTTGAACGTTACATTCTCCAGCTCTTCTTCAGCGAGTTTCTCGTTGGCGATTTCGATCATCCCCGGTGCGAGATCGGAGGCAGTGACTTGAGCCACATGTGGTGCCAGTAGCAACGCGGTTGACCCCGTCCCACACCCGATTTCCAGCACGCCGTCTTCGGCTTTCAGGTAGGACTTTGTACGTTTGAGCGTGTTCAGATACCCTTCCATATTTCGGATAGGATCAGCCGCATATTTGCGCGAAATCCTGCTCCAAAATGCGGCATCTTTGGACAATGCAGCCATATCGTTTCTCTTTTCCTTTGGTGTCACCGCAGCCAATATCTTAAAACGCTGATTTATTAAATTGCCAGATATTGCAGAACTGTTATGCATTAATGCATGAATTGGAAGGCTATCAATTTCGATTGGAACCAGGCTCGGTCCTTTCTTGCAACGGCAGAAGAAGGCTCGTTTTCCGCCGCGGCGCGCGTGCTTGAGCAGACCCAGCCAACCGTCGGTCGTCAGGTCGCCGCGCTGGAACAGGCGCTTGGCGTCACCTTGTTTGAAAGGGTTGGCAAGTCGCTTAATCTGACAACAGCCGGTGCTGAGCTTTTGGTGCATGTCAGTGAAATGGCAAATGTCGCGAACAGAATTTCTCTGACCGCAACAAGCCAGTCGCAAGCAGTTGAAGGGCAAGTCAGGATCACTGCTTCCGACGTGATGTCAGCCTATCAGCTACCGCCTATTCTCAAACAGATCAGGCTCGCGGCACCGCAGCTTGAGATCGACGTTGTCGCAGCAAATGACATACGAGACATACAGCGGCGCGAGGCAGATATCGCAATTCGGCATGTGTGCCCGACACAGCCGGACCTGATTGCAAAGCTCGTGGCAGAAGCGTCGGCACATTTTTACGCTGCCCCTTCATATCTCGAACAGGTTGGGCGACCACGAAATGAAGACGAACTTACTAAGTTGGATTTCGTCGGCTTTGGCGATGTTGACACGATAATTGGATTTCTCAATCCGGCTGGCATCGAAGTAACCCGCAAGAATTTTCGGATTGGATCGCAGAGCGGGATGGTGTCATGGGAGCTTGTGCGCCAAGGCTTCGGCATTAGTGTTATGTCAGACGATGTGGCGGCCCTTACACCCGGTGTGGAGCGTGTTCTGCCCGAACGCGAGCCATTCAAATTTCCTATCTGGTTGGCCACACACTCTGAGTTACAAACAGCGCGTAGGATCAGGTTGGTTTTTGATCAGCTTGCAGACCATCTCGGCTCGCGGACAATTTATTGAACTTGAGTTGGTCCGGTGTCGTGAACTGGAGTCTGCTTCGGGCTCTATGCAGTCGTTCGCCATACTCCGCGTGAACGACTGCTAAGCGGGCCATACAGACTTAGAATGTCTCTGTCGCTACGCGGTACGCGCGTCTAAACGGCAACTTGTATGCAGCGGACGCGCAATTTGTCGTGAAACTTGACGGCTGTTTTTGTCGAATTAACATCAAAAAAATAACAAAAACTAAGGCGCTTCTCCGAGTGTATTTTGCCAAAACTTCTGAAGGAAAATCCATGAAGAACCCTCTCCGAACTGTCTCACCTTTCGGCTTGTCGTTGATAGCTGCCGCTTTAATTAACGTACCCTTTGGCGCAGAGGCGCGCGATGTTGGGAACCGAGGCGCAGATAGGGCACAGGATCGCGTGGATAGTAGAAGTGATCGGATTGACGGCGATGCACGCGACGCTGTTCGGGATGCAGGCGAGAAGGTCGGAGACGAAGTTCGTGACGAACTGGAGGAAGAAGCTGACGATGTGCGCGATGAGCTCGAAGAAGAGATCGATGCGGAGCGCGATGACCTTGAAGACGAGGCCGAGGAATTGCGCGAAGAGCTAGAGGGCGAGGCTGACGAAGCTCGTGACGAATTAAAGAAAGAAATCGATTGATCTTCGAAGTTCTTTGGCGTTCGCTATTTGGGCAAATGTTTCTTAGTTTCAGGCCTCATAGCCAATAGATGACGAGAGTTGCGAGGGCGATTGCTGAGAGGAAGACCTTCGGGCACCTGTCGTAACGGGTTGCCACACGCCGCCAATCCTTGAGCCTGCTAAACATGATCTCGATCCGTTTGCTTCGTTTGTATCGGTGCTTGTCGTACTTCACCGTTGTCTTGCGCTGCTTCCGACCGGGGATACAAGCGCGTATCCCTTTGTCTTGTAACGCTTCTCGGAACCAATCGGCATCGTTTCCGCGATCTCCGAGTAGCCAATCGACATTCGGTATGCCGTTGAACAGAGCCCGAGCACCGATGTAGTTGCTGACCTGTCCTGCGGTCATAAACAGGTTCAGCGGGCGTCCCTGACTGTCGCAGATGGCGTGCAGTTTGGTGTTCATGCCGCCCTTGGTTCGGCCAATCAGGCGTCCACGCCCCCCTTTTTGACGCCCATGCTGGTCGCTGTCCGGTGAGCCTTCAGATAGGTCGCGTCGATCATCACAGTCTTCTGTTCGCCGTGCTCGGCGGCCAGGCCAGCCATCATTCGCGCGAAGATGCCCTTGTCGCTCCACCGTTTCCATCGATTGTACAGCGTCTTGTGCGGTCCATAGGCAGCAGGGGCATACCGCCACCGCAAACCATTGCGATTGATAAAGATAATCCCGCTCAACACACGCCTGTCATCGACGCGCGGCTTGCCGTCGGGCTTCGGGAAGAAGGGCTCCAGACGCGCCATTTGCGCATCCGTAAGCCAGAAGAGGTCACACATGTTCACCGCTCGTTTTTGAACCGTGAATCAGGCCGCAAAACGGAAATCAGTGGGTCCTGACCCTTGTATATTATTCGCCATTTGGAAACAAACCGTTTCCATAAATTATGCAAATTAAGTCAATGATTTAATCCCATGGTCGCAGACTTGAAAAAATTCAATTTCAGAACAGTTAGTGCTACAAAATTGGTGTTGTCGTGGGGGATGTGATTCATGAAGTTGTTTGCTGGTGCTTTTTCCAGGGTCCTTGCGACTACTATATCGTTGATGCTTTCAGTCACAGCATCAAATGCACTGACTGTGAACATTGTCGATCAATCGTCGGCTTCATTCTCCGTGAAGTGTAACTCCTGCGTCGGAATTCTTGAAGACGGAAGTTTGGATTCGATGTTTTCTCACGGGCTGTCTATTGGAAGCGCAAATGAGGCAAATATCGCATCCTATCTAACCAACATCGGGTATTCGAGCGTTTCCTCGGATGTAATCAAATTTGATTTAGGTGGAGGTGGCCTTGGTGGTACCGGAAACAGCGAAAACTACTCGTTCAATGTGTCCAAAGGGTTGTTTTTTGTTAAGTACGGTACAGCTACCGCATTCTTCCTGTCTTCTGCGTCTGATACGGTTAGTTTCACAAAGTCCGGAAGGGGTCCATTTGCGCTTAGTAACTACGGCACGGTTGGGCCTGCGCCAGTGCCACTACCTGCAAGCATTCTTTTGCTCATTGGTGCAGTTGGAACGCTTGGTGCCATGAGGTGGCGGAGCATGAGAATATCTCGCAGTTGCTCAACTGTTTCACCAAGAACGGCGGCCCCGGCAGTCATCTAGACAAGACCAAAGTTGCGCATAAGCCCTGTGCTGGGCAAAGTAGACATCTAATCAGCCGCTGCCGAACATTGTCGAGAGACCGCTCCTTCAAACAGGCGGTTTTCTTTGAAAGCAGTGAATGTGCTACTTGAGCGTTCAGTCAACCATTACACGCGTAACCAACTAGAGTGCCCCATTTGATTTAGACCACCGTTATGTTTGAGAAACGGAGGACCGAAAATGGCGAACAAGAGACATAGGCCGGAAGAAATAGTTCAGAAGCTGCGGCAAGTTGATGTGCTTGTCGGCCAGGGAATGATGCGTGTAGATGCGATCCGCGAGGTTCGCATTGTCTTAGCCCCGTAAAACTGTGCCACTATTTTGGTGTCACGGAAGGGATGATGGATGGCTCGGAAGCGGTATTCGGATGAAGATGCGTTG
>NZ_JBQFMJ010000010.1:0-186272 GCF_056531785.1 Ruegeria sp. K7 | reverse complement strand
GTACGGATCGACGGATCCGATAAGGCCTGCGCCAGATCTGCGACCTTTGAGCGATAGAGTTCCGACAGGTTCGGGTGTAGGCGCACCGGTGAGGGCACAGGCTCGGAGAGCTTTGCGTCAAGCTCGGCGATCTGCGCTTCGAGTTCTTCGAGCCGCGTTTGAAGCCCTGGGGTGCGAATGCCTTCTGCAATCGCGTCATAAAAACCACTCAGTTTGCGCGCCGCTTTGTCCCGCTCGGATTGCAGGCGGGTCCGGGTTGTCTCCACTGCGCCTGCTTCTGCGTTAGCGGCTTCGCTGAAGGATTTGACAAATGTGGCCACAGCGTCGGGCTGCATCAGACGTCGGCGCAGCAAATCCAACACAGCGTCTTCCAAGACGTTGCGGCGAATGGATTGCCTGTGCGTGCAGGTGCCGAGCTTGCGGGCAGCAGAGCAGGCGAGGTAGTCGCGCCCGACTGTCGCGAGCGGCCCTCCGCAGGTGCCGCAGAATGCAAGACCGGTCAGATGAGGCTGCTCAATTTGCTGAAACTTGTTTTGATGCCCACACAAAGGGCAGAACGGACCACGGCTCCCATAGTAGGCGCACATGTCTCACTATTAAATTTTGCTTGTCCTCCTTGACGGACCACTGCGCCAAATGTTGCCATGGGCGGGCATTCAGCTGGCCTGGGAGGCTCAAATGAAATTTTTTCTGACATCGACAGCAATTGTTTCTGTCGCATTTTTTGCGACCTCTTCCAAAGCTCAGGAGTCCGCGCAAGGTGGGCAGGTCGGGGAGATGACCATATCGGTAGACGATATGCGCGAACCCGCGCCCGCAGATTTCTCGCCTTATGCCGGGCGCGACTTTCCGACTCGTCCCCTGTGGGGCGATACCCACCTGCACACGTCCAACTCGCTGGATGCGCGTGGATTTGGGGTCATCCTGAGCCCGGATGACGCTTATCGATTTGCACGGGGTGAGGAGGTCACGACATCACACGGCCTCCGCGTACAACTTTCGCGTCCGCTCGACTGGCTTGTTGTTTCCGATCATTCGGATGCCATGGGGGCAATGAATGAAATCATTGCGGGAAACTCAACGCTGATGCGTGATCCAACGCTTCGAGATTGGAGCGAACGACTTAATGCAGGTGGAGACGTTGCTCTCGGTGCGACTATGGAGGTCATTGAGACATTTGCCGGGATTACCGGGGAAGCCCTTCCCGAGGCTGTGTCGGATCGCAGGTTCGTGCAGTCCGTTTGGGACGAGTTCACGCAAACTGCCGATCATCACGACGACCCCGGTACGTTTACTGCGTTCATCGGATACGAATGGACATCCACCGAAGCCGGCAACAACCTCCATCGCAACGTGATTTACCGTGATGATGCCATTCGCGCACGGCAGATGCTGCCCTTCACGACCGCAGAAACCTTTAATCCGGAAAAACTGTGGGACTGGATGGAAACATATGAAATGGAAACCGGCGGTCGTGTTCTGGCCCTTGCCCACAACGGCAACGTTTCCAACGGCCTTATGTTTCCGGTCGAGACCAATCCGGAAACGGGTGAGCCTTTGACGGCGGACTACGCTGAACGGCGCGCGAAATGGGAGCCAATGTACGAGATCACCCAAATCAAGGGTGATGGGGAAACCCATCCGTTCCTAAGCCCGAACGATGAATTTGCGGACTATGAAACCTGGGATAAATCCAATCTTGGCCCGACGCCCAAAGAAGATTGGATGCTTCAGTACGAATATGCCCGCGAAGCTCTGAAGAACGGTCTCAAGCTGGAAGCGCAACTTGGCACCAATCCGTACAAATTCGGTGTCGTGGGTTCGACCGACAGCCATACCGCGTTGGCGACGGCGGAAGAGGACAATTTCTTTGGCAAGCACTCAGGCGTCGAGCCGGAGCCCGGTCGATGGCAGCATGTCGTAGGTGAATTTGACGCGTTGAGGATCCTCGGCTGGGAAATGGCAGCCTCTGGCTACGCGGCGGTTTGGGCCGAAGACAACACGCGCGAAGCCATATTCGACGCCATGGAGCGCAAAGAAGTTTATGGGACAACCGGCAGCCGCATAACAGTGCGTTTCTTTGGTGGTTGGGACTTCACAGAGGAGGACGCGCGGTCACGTCTGCCTGCCGAAATAGGATATGACAAAGGCGTTCCCATGGGCGGCGACCTCTCGGAAGCGCCCGAGGGCGCGGATGCACCGACATTCCTTATTGCTGCTCTCAAGGACCCGTATTCCGGCAATCTCGACCGTGTTCAAGTTGTGAAGGGTTGGGTAAATGCCAACGGCGACACGGAAGAGCAGGTGTATGACGTGGCGTGGTCGGGAGACAGGCAACCGGATGCCGATGGCAATCTACCCGCAGTGGGTAACACCGTGGATGTCGCAACGGGTACGTTCACCAACTCAATCGGTTCTCCGGAGCTGTTGACGGTTTGGAAGGATCCCGACTTCGATCCTTCATTGCGGGCATTCTACTACGTTCGTGTTCTGGAAATTCCGACGCCCAGGTGGACAGTTTACGATGCCGTTCGGTTCGGGGACGAACTGCCCGCAGATGTGCCTACCTCAACACAGGAGCGCGCGTACACTTCGCCAATCTGGTATACTCCAGAAGGCTGAGATGTCCGGCAACCGACTTTGACTGTGACCGAAGCCCCTTAGCTCCCAAGGCAGCGTCACAAAGCGAAATCCGTCCTTTCAGGCGGTTACTTGGGGCTCGAAGTTGATTGTGGATTGAGCTGCTTTCGGCCAAGACGGTCAGACACAAAGACCGCAGGTGCGAGAAAGGCTCAATCGGCCTCTCTCGGTGGATTGTATCGCGTGTAGGAATAAGTCCAATGCCACCAACCTCGAACTTCGTCAGGCTTCGTATTCAGAGCGTTGCGGAGGCCAGCGAATGGGTACTCTCGGACGGTTTTTCGAAAGTCAGCTGTATTCGTCGAAAGCGCGCTTTCGAATCGTCGAACTTCTTTCAACCAGGTTTGCCTCTAACCTTTCAGGCTCAGGTCTCTCCTGAGTGGAAATCCAACGCGCCAATGCGATCGCTGACCTTTCACCCATTGTTGAAACTGGAAGATGAACTGTTGTGATGGAAGGTACGGCCACGGCAGAGCTTGGCAGGTCATCCAGGCCCATTAAAGACACCTCGTCCGGGACACTGATGCCGTTGGATTGAAGACCAAACAAAACCCCTAGTGCCACAACGTCCGACAGACACAGGATCGCATCTGGTTTGACCGACCTGTTGACGATGCGTGCAGTAGCCTCGGCGCCGCCCCGGAGGTTTATTTCGGTTTCAACTGTCGTTATCTCGCCATCCCAATTCAGCTCGTGCAGCCCGGAAAGTCGGGCCTGTGTTCGGTCATTGTTGTGAACAGGGCCGTGAACAACTGCAATCCGCCGGTGTCCAAGCTTAATCAGATGCCGTAGGGCCAATTGTGCCGCGGCCTTGTTATCGTATCCAATCGTTGGAAAAGGGTTGGAGCCGTCAAAGTATGATGTGACGATCGTGGGGATTCTTGTGCGCTCGATCAGGTCGTGAAATTCAGCGGCGTGTGTTGCGCCAGTAATGATCAGCCCTTCAGCCCCGATATCAACCAGCCCCTTCGCCTTTTCGGCTTCAACCTCCAGGTCTGACTCAGTTGTGGCTACGATCAGTGAAAGTCCATCTTGGGACAGTCTGCGTTCGAGCGCGGCAAGAAACCGAGCGAATATGGCATTGTCCAACGTTGGTACCAGCGCACCCACGAAACGGGTCCGACCAGAGTTGATTGCTCTGGCGGCCGCGCTGGGGACGAATCGAAGATCCGCAATTGCTTTCTGAACTTTCTCCAGAGTTTCCTTTTTCACAACACCCGGTTCGTTCAGCACCCGGGATACGGTTGCGACCGATACGCCCGCTGCTTTCGCAACATCTCTGAGATTTGCGCGTTTTTTCAACGTCGGGTCTTTCTGTGTCACGTGGTATCGCGCCTATTTTTTCAACCTTCAACGAAAGTGTTGACATATGTAACTAGTTTCATCAACCTCTGTAACTAGTTTCATAAATGAGAATCCTACGGCAACATGCATGGTTCCGCTGTCATACACGAGTTCACGAATGCCGGGTTTGTTAGCCCGGGACGCAGATTCCCGGGCTTTCCGAAGGCCTCGGGTGTCCGAGAATATGTGCTGGCGCCACGCGACGCGCACTGTGTTGAAGCCGCCGAGGGCGACCTGCTGTCATTTGAGGCGACATCGCAGGGTTATCCGCTGGACATTGTTGCGTTTGCCGATGGGAGGCCTGCGCTTGCTCGACTTAAACTGCAAGCGAACGGAGCGGTTGATCAGGGTGCATTCAACAGCGACCCTTTTGCAGGTTGGATTGGTACAAATCGCGGAGATCCAAGGCAGGAAGTCCCGTGTTTCAGGCTAATGGCCTCATCAGAACCGCTGGTGTTGCGTGTCGAAAAACGCGTGACAGTTTGGTTGATCAGGCCAACGCTCATTTCTGGCTTGGTTGAGGGAACCGATACCGGATGCGTTACGGTCTCCCATCAATGTGCAGCCTCAAACCAGCCTCAGCTGCCGCCACTTCTGGGAGATGTCCGGGACGAGTTTACTGTACCGAGAGGAACGGCGCTGGCTTACGAATTGAAAACGGGCGAATTCGTTCAGATCATCGACGTGGAAGGGCAGCAGTGCTCGGACTTCATGGTGCTTCGTTCCGATGAGCTGGAACGCGGAATTGAATGGATGATCGACTCGACGGCGACGCGATCAATGGTGCGACGCGCCTATCCTGGCCCCGGGTTGCTGGACAAGTTCTACGATCGTGAGATGCGACCACTTCTCAATGTGGTGCAGGACACCTGTGGGCGCCACGACACTTTCGGTCTGGCTTGCACCGCCCGAGGTTATGAAGAGCGCGGCTTTCCCGGCCACGTGAACTGTTCCGATAACATGTCCAATGCGCTGGCGCCTTACGGTGTCGCGCGTCGTTCGGCCTGGCCCGCGATCAATTTTTTCTGGAACACATGGGTTGATCCGGCGACGCATCACATTCTGACCGAGGAGTCCTATTCCCGCCCCGGTGACTATGTCGCCATGCGCGCTATGGAGGACCTGGTGTGCGTTTCGACCGCTTGCCCGGACGATATTGACCCGATCAATGGCTGGAACCCGACGGATGTGCACGTCCGCATCTACCGCCCAGAAACGCCGATCCGCCGTGCGGTTGCCTATCGTGAAAAGGAAGATGCCCCGATGTCGATCAGTCAGGAATCCGCATTTCATGATCGGCTGGCCCCGTTGACCCAACAATTCGCGCCTGCACGTGATCTATGGGCACCAGTCAGTTTTCCGGCGCACGGCACCTTGGGTGAATACTGGGCCTGTCGTGAGACCGTGACAGTTCAGGACATGAGCGGGTTGCGCAAATTCGATATTGTTGGCCCGGACGCCGAGAAACTGCTGCAGCAGGCAACAACTCGCAACGTGGCGAAGCTGCCGGTCTGGCGTGGGTCTTACACGTTGATGTGTGACGAAAGCGGCTCGGTTATCGATGACGGCACGCTTTTCCGTCTTGCGCCCGAAATCTTCCGTTGGTGCTGCGGATCCGAGGAAAGTGGTCGTTCGCTGCAGGCATTGGCGACGGATATGGGCCTGCAGGTTCGGGTGCACGCGATGCGGAACGCGATGCCAAACCTTGCCATTCAGGGGCCAAAATCCCGCGATTTGCTGCGCAAGATCGCCTTCACTCAGCCACACGTGCCTTCGCTGGACCACCTGAAGTGGTTCGGGGTCACAATTGCCCGGCTCAATGATCGCGATGGTGCGCCATTCATGCTCTCACGCTCGGGTTATACCGGGGAACTGGGTTACGAAGTCTTCTGTTCCAAGACCGACGCGCTAGCGATCTGGGATGCGGTGATGGAGGCGGGTGAAGAGTTTGGGATCACACCCATGGGCTCGGCTGCGCTGGACATCATCCGGATCGAAGCCGGATTGGCCGCGGCAAATGCCGAGTTTGCGCCGGGCGTCGACGCGTTCGAGGCCGGTTTGGACTTCGCGGTCGATCTGAACAAGGCGAGCTTTACGGGCAAATCTGCGCTTGAGCGAAACGCGCGAGAGCCGCGCCGCTTGCTCAAGGGATTGTTGATCGGGTGCGATGATGTGCCTGCTCATGGCGCTTCGGTCTTTGCTGGCGAACGGCAGGTGGGCGTGGTCACTTCGGCCATCCGATCACCGATGCTTGAACACGCGATCGCCATGGCGCGGCTGTCGGTCGAGCATGCCGAGAACGGCACGCAACTTGAAATTGGGCAACTCGACGGGCGGATGAAACGCCTGGGGGCAACGGTATCGGACATTCCATTCATAGACCCGCAACGCAAGCGGGCGCGCGTCTGATGGCGCATCCAACACAACGCAACGGGAGAATTTGATATGAAGAAACTGACAACACTCACGGCAACACTGGCTTTCGCCTTGGGTGCTACTTCAGCGTTGGCGCAAGACAAGGTCATGGTGGGCGAACCCAGCTGGCCCGGCGCCAAAATCATGAGCCGCGTCATCGGGCAGGTTATCGAAACGCGTTTGGGCGGAGAGGTGGGCTATGCGCCGGGCGCCAACGCCGTGATTTTTGCCGCAATGGATGGCGGGCGAGGGGACATTGATGTACACCCCGATGTCTGGTTGCCGAACCAGTCTTCCTTCACCGATGAATACGTCGACCAGAAAGGCACCGTCGCGCTGTCTTCAGGCAGCTACGAGGGCCGGGCGGGGATTTGTGTTCCGAACTACATGGTCGATGATCACAGCATCAAATCGATCTATGATCTGGCCACACCTATGGCCCAGGAATTGTTCGACTCTGACGGCGATGGCATGGGCGAAGTTTGGGTCGGCGCGTCGGGCTGGGCCTCAACCAACACCTTTAAGGTGCGTGTGCGCGACTATGGTATCGAAACGTTCCTGACTCCGACAACCGAAGATGAGACGGTGTTCTATTCCCGTCTCAAGGATCAAATCGACCAGAAAAAAGGCGCCGCTTTTTACTGCTATGCGCCGCATTATGTGCACGCGCTGTATGATGTGACAATCCTTGAAGAGCCCGCACACGACGCGGCCACATACAAGATGGTTCAGCCGGATCAGGACGCGGATTGGTACAACAAATCGCATGTCAGCACAGGCGAGCCTGTGAAAACCGTGACGGTTGCCCACTCCAAATCTCTGGAGCAGCGCAATCCGGCCGCAGCTTCTTTTCTGAGCAACATCAACATGAATGCCGATCAACTCAGCGGCCTAACCTACGAAGTTGTCGTTAAAGGGCGCGAAACGGATGAAGTTGTGGCCGAATGGATCGCCGCCAACGGCGATACCGTCGACGGCTGGCTGGGCCTGAAAACCAACTGATACCCAGCGCCCCCGGCCAGGTTGTCGGGGGCACATTCTGAAAGCTAGACCAAGGTGGGGCCAGTATGACAGCGGATATCGCAATCGATGCGCGCGGCGTGTGGAAAGTGTTCGGAGCACGCGCGCGGGACGCACTGAAGGCCATTCACAGTGAAGGGTTGAGCAAGGCCGAGGTGCTGGAGCAGTTCAACTGCGTTGTCGGCGTCGCTGATGCCAGCTTTGAGATCGAGCGCGGCGAGCTGTTTTGCGTCATGGGCCTGTCCGGGTCCGGTAAATCGACCCTTGTGCGCCACGTGAACCGTCTACTGGAACCTACCGACGGCCATATCTACCTGGACGGCGATGACGTGATGGGCCTGAACGACGACGGACTTCGCGATTTGCGGAACCGCCGCGTCGCCATGGTGTTCCAGAACTTTGGCCTGATGCCCCACCGCACGGTGCGCGATAACGTGGCCATGCCTCTGGAAATTCGCGGCACCGGCAAGGCGCGTCGCTGGGAAGAGGCAGATCGCGTTCTCGAACTGGTAGAGCTCAATGGCTGGGAAGACAAATACGCACATGAGTTGTCCGGTGGCATGCAGCAGCGTGTCGGCCTTGCCCGGGCGATCGCTGCAGACCCCGAAATCCTGCTGATGGACGAACCATTCTCGGCCCTCGATCCGCTGATCAGGAAGCAATTGCAAGACCAGTTCATGGAACTCAGCCACAAGCTCAATAAAACCACGATGTTTATCACCCATGACCTTGATGAGGCGATCCGTATCGGCCACCGCATCGCGATCATGAAGGATGGGCGCATCGTTCAGATCGGCACGCCGGAAGAAATCATCCTCAATCCCGCCGACGATTACGTCGCCGATTTCGTCGCCGGCATTTCCAAGCTCAACATGATCTTTGCGCACTCGGTGATGAAACCGGTCGACGAATTCGAGGCCCATCACGGCGAAGTTCCCAATGACGCCAAAGAGGCCCATCCCGACATGGATCTGTCCGACCTGATGAACCTTTGTGTCGAAGGGCACGGAGTGGTCGCAGTCACCCAAGACGGCAAGACCGTGGGCGTGATCAACCGCGCAGGGCTTATCCGCGCCATTCAGAACAGTCAGGCCTAAGGGGACAACGATGAAACACGTTGATGCACAGCAGGTCAAACCCGAAACTGCCGACCGTCTGGAAGGTTTGATCGCTGATTTTGTCGGGCAAAGCCAAGCGTATTACCAAAAGACCTTTGCCTATATGATGCAGGCGCCGGGTTATCGGTTCACCCTGAACAAGGCTGCCGCCGTTCTCGGCCCGATCTGGTTCGGCGCGCGAGGCCTCTGGTCCTGGTTCCTGGGCTTTCTGGTGCTTGAAACACTGGCTTACATTCAGGTCGGCTTGGGTCTATTCGGTGATCTGGGGCGGGAGTTTCGCGAACGGGCCGATCAGATTGAACAGACTCTGGCGCTGCGTCGACAGCAGATCGAGGCGGCGGAACAATCCGGCGCTGCGTCGCTGGATTCCCTAAAACGCGCGGCAGAGTCGCTGGAAGGCGCCCTGGCCGGAGCGCAGGAAGCCGCACAGAGCGCAGACTCCACCGGTATCACCTATCTGGCGGTCGGGCTTTTCCTGCTGCTAGCGGTCAAACTCCTCGCGGCGTCGTTGGCCAACTGGACGCTGGAAGGTCAGTTCGCGCGCTGGCGATCAGATTCCAGCGTGGCTCATGGATGGTCTGTGCCCCGGATGATCGTCGCGTCCGTGCTGACCCTGGTTGTCGTTGTTCTCTCTGCCATCAAGTTTGCGCAACCTGATGCGCTGTCTGTTCTAAAGACCTTTCCGACAAACCGGGATTGGCGGCTCAACGTGGGTGACGGCGTACAGGCCGTATTCGAGTGGACCAAAACAGCCGGACGCGGTTTCTTCGATGGGCTGACCTACGGAATGCGCACCCTTCTGGACTGGATCGAAGTGGTTCTGGTCGACACCCCTTGGCCGGTCGTGGGACTGGTCATAATCATGCTGGCTTACCTTTCCGCTGGCCCGCGCGTGGCAATTTTCACCGGTGCGGCATTGGCTTATCTCGGCCTGCTGGATTTCTGGGAGAAGGCGATGACAACTATTGCCCTGCTGGGAGCCGCTGCGTTGATCTCGATCACGCTGGGTATTCCGCTTGGCATTTACTGTGCACGCCGCCCCCGCGCGTTTGCCATCGTGCGGCCAATCCTGGACTTCATGCAATCGATGCCGTCCTTCGTGTATCTGATCCCAGTTGTCGCCTTCATCGGGTCTGGCAAACCTGCCGGAGTCGTTGCGACAATGATCTTTGGAAGCCCACCGGTGATCCGCTTTACCGTCCTGGGTCTGCAGCAAGTGCCGGAAACCGTGCGCGAGGCTGCCCTCGCATTTGGCGCAACGCCGCGCTATCTGCTGTGGAAAGTAGATCTGCCGCTGGCGCACAAGACCATCATGGCTGGCGTCAACCAGACCATACTTATGTCACTTGCCATGGTCGTTGTTGCATCACTGATCGGTGCGAAAGGCCTGGGCGAAGATGTGCTGGAGGCTCTGCAATATGCTGCCGCTGGGCAAGGCATACTGGCGGGTCTGGCAATCCTCTTCTGTGCTCTCATTCTGGACCGCATTGTGGCAGGCAAGAAATGACCACGGCTTTCCGGTAGCACCGGTTTGGCTGCTTCCAGTTTTCGGATCTGGTGGTTCGGCATGTAGGAACAGTGATCGGTTCAGGCATTCACGGCAAGATGCTTGGTCAAGTGAAAACGGACCGGTCACCGATGAGCGGCAAAATATTGATTTGTCGTTGATGTTTTCTGTTATTCGTCAAAACCAAAAGCCGTGAAATCCCTCTAAGTACCGCGTGCGCCAGCTTGACGTCGCGGGGCAGACCAGGGTGTGATAGAGTATACTCAGGTTAAAAAATCTGCTGTTACTTATGTTTAGATGCCAAACTCATCAATTCCGTCGCGGCTTGCGGATGGTTCTTTGCTTTTTCTGGGGTCTGGTACTTTGCCTGAGTATTGCGACATCAGCCGAGGCAAAGCGCGTGGCGCTTGTAATCGGCAACGCACAGTATGACCATGTTTCGGACATTCCCAACTCGGCCAATGACGCCAGGGACGTAGCCGCCGCGCTTGGGCGGATCGGGTTTGTTGTCACCCAAAAATACAACCTCGATTACCGAGACATGCGGCTTACCCTTCGGGATTTTTCCGAGGAAACAGACGACGCAGATATGGTGCTGGTCTACTTTGCGGGCCACGGAATCGAAATCGACAATACAAACTATCTGATACCCACAAACGCGGAACTCAGAAGTGACAAGGATGTAGAGTTCGAGGCCATCCGGTTGGAGACAATGCTGAATTCAGTTTCAACGGCCAAAGGCTTGAAACTGGTTCTTGTGGACGCCTGCCGGAACAACCCGTTCGTGTCGCAAATGGTCCGAACCACGGCGACCCGGTCGATTGGCCGGGGATTGGGGCGTATCGACCCGGGCGGCGTGCTTGTCGGGTTTTCCGCGCGCAGTGGGACGCTGGCATTGGATGGCGTGGGCCGCAACAGCCCTTACGCGCAGGCTTTGCTGGAGCATATCGAAGTGCCCGGTCTGGAATTGGGAAAGCTCTTCCGCAAAGTGCGGGACACAGTTTTTGACCTGACCGAGGGCTATCAGGAGCCGTTCACCTATGGCTCACTGCCCGGGCGCGACATCTTCCTTGTCCCCGCAGCAGTCAAGGCTCCTAAAGCCGAATTAGAGCAAAGCTCTGCGACCACAGAGCCCCTCCCTGCTGACGAGCGCGAAGACGCGGCTCAACGCGTCCTGCGCGAAGCACTGAAGCTGGAAGATGACAGTGTGAAAAACGGCGCATTGGAAATGATCGCGCAACTCTACCCGAACACGAGGGCCGGACAGTACGCTGGCGAGGTCGCTGGCGCGATTGGCAATCAGGCTCAGCCAAAAACGAAGGCCTCGGATGACCAAAGGAATGCAGGCGACCTGTCCTTGATGTCGAAGAATACAGCCGACCAGGGGGTTCGGGAGAATGCGCTACAAGACATGGCGCCGGAAACCGAAACTGCGTTGAACTTAAGCCGAAGCGACTATCGAAGTATTCAGCGCGGTCTGAATGCTCTGGGCTATTCCGCCGGACCAGTTGACGGGATATTCGGTGCGCGGTCTCGCACGGCCTTGCGTCGCTTTCAGGGGCAAAGCGGTTCAGAGGGAACCGGATACCTGACCGAGAAAAGCTATGCTGTTCTGAAAAACATCGCGAAACCCGAACCGCCACTTTATAGCAATGTGCAGCCTGACAGCCGCGTATCAGTGGCGTTGCCAAGTTCCCGTGCCGAGGCGTCCAGCCCGCTATATGGGGATTATGTCATCGATATCAGCCGGCGGGCGAACCCTAACGGCAAGGACGCAGGATCAGGTACAAAGCTGGTCTTGCGATTACACTTCCGCAAGTCCGCCCACGGGTTTCAGTTGATCAGTGCTCAAGAATTCGCCAAGGGCGGCGCGTCGCGGCCCAAGAGCTATAGCGCATCGCTTTCTGATAGCGGTCAGTTGCGCGTGTCCGGCCGCACGAATTATTTGTTCAAGAGTTCGATTGTTGTAGGTTTCTCGATAAGTCAGAACCTGCCGCCAGATTTTTCGGCGGGAAGGTCGCTGACCAGCACGCAGGGCAGATTTGACAAAAACTGGTTTGTGGATGTCAGGATTACGAAAAGATAACGCTCATCATGGCTGGCCGACTTTATTTTCAGGCCTCACGGCCTGCACTGTCGGAAGACGTAAGCAACCGAAGTTGATACGCGGACGGGAAGGCTTTGGTGCGCCCGCTATGACCAGGTTTGTTAATCCCAACGGTAATTGAAGCTGACGCTGATCCGTTCGTCCTCGGCCATGTTCATCGGAACCTCATGGCGCAGCCAGCTTTCCCACAGCAACACGTCCCCCACCTTCGGCTTTACATAGATGAACGGCTGCAAGTCGCGCCGACAACCCTTGAGGCGTGTGGGGGCGGCCATCATGCGGCCGGACCGAGGGTCTTCCAGTTTCAGCGCGCTGGCGCCTTCTGGCATCGCGACGTACGTTGTTCCTGAGATCACGCTGTGAGGGTGCAGGTGGCTGGAGTGCATCCCGCCTCCGGGCAGGATGTTGATCCACAGATCCTCAAGCTTCAGTTCTCCTTCGCCCAGGTCAAACTCAAGATCCTTGGCAAACGCGGCCACGTGCTGATCCAAAACCTTGACCAGATCGGCAAATATTGGGAACCGCCATGGCAGATCGGTCAGGGAGGCGTAGCTGGTATAACCGGGATAGCCGTTTTCCTCACACCAGTCCTGTCCGGCCTCATCATCCTCGGCGATGACCAAGCAGGAATTTTCCAGCTCTTCCGGGTCGATTTTCGGATCGAATTCAGAAAGGGCAGCGCGGTAGAGGCGGGTGACGAAGAGTGAATCAATCTGTGGCATGGGCCGGGCATAACCCAGCCCTTGCAGCAAGGCCAGTTAATGTTTCCAGGGTTACGTCTTAAGGGGCCCTTTGCCACAGCGCGGGATAGGGCGGCCACCATCCGCATAGGCAAGGCACAATACAATCTCGTCCGGTTTCGGCGCATCGGGTACATTCAGTGTCATAGTGTCGAAATGATCGAAGGACCACGGGTTGTCCTTGTGTCCCAGCGGCAGATCGATTGCGCAACCTGGCGCACCCAGTTTTGCATTTGATGGGATCACAGCCTCGCCCCCGCCGGCCGCCGCGCGCATCGGGGCGCCAAGCTTGGGGTGAATCACAGCCCCGCCTTGTTCAAGATCTCCGTTCATACCGACGATGGCCGCCTTGCCGTATGAAACCGGATCTCCGTCCAGCTGCCCAATTGCTTCGGCAGCCAGATCGGCACCAAGCGCTCCGCCGATCTCGAACAAGTCCGATAAGTCTTCTGTAAACTTGCCTGCCAGAGGGTTTTGAAAGACGGCCATAGCTGCCACGCGAACGATGGGTGGGCATGGCTGGCCCAGTTGATCAGTGGTGATCACTTCTTTGATAAGCACTTTCTTGCGCAACTGAACCATGGGAACCTCCGACTACCTGATTGACAGCCTAGGGGTGCCTTCGTATTTCGTCGAATCCAATCACGCGACCGCGAATTCAGTGCATCGTTGAAACAGAAAACCCCCGCCGGTGTCCCGGCGGGGGTCTTTTCAGTCACGAACGGGGTTGCCCCCAATCGCTTACCAGTCTTCGCGAACCACGACGCGGGTCTTGATCGGCAGCTTCATCGCGGCCAGGCGCAGGGCCTCGCGGGCGATGTCGTCATTGACGCCGTCGATCTCGAACATCACGCGACCGGGCTTGACCTTGCAAACCCAACGGTCCACGGAACCTTTACCTTTACCCATACGAACTTCGATCGGCTTTGCAGTGACCGGAGTGTCGGGGAAAATGCGGATCCAGACACGACCCTGACGCTTCATGTGACGGGTCATGGCACGACGCGCAGCTTCGATCTGACGTGCAGTCACACGCTCAGGCTCGATGGCTTTCAGGCCGTAGGTGCCAAAGTTCAGATCAGAGCCGCCCTTGGCTTCGCCCTTGATCCGGCCTTTGTGCATCTTGCGGAATTTTGTACGCTTTGGTTGAAGCATATCTTTCCCTCCTTAGCGACGACCGCCACCAGCACCACGAGGTGCAGGGCCGTCCTGGAGTTCCTGTGCTTTACGGTCACGTGCCTGCGGATCGTGCTCCATGATCTCACCTTTGAAGATCCAGACCTTGATCCCGATGATCCCGTAGGGGGTCATCGCTTCGGCATGTGCGTAATCGATGTCGGCACGCAGGGTGTGCAGAGGCACGCGGCCTTCGCGGTACCACTCGGTTCGTGCGATTTCGGCGCCGCCCAGACGACCAGCGACGTTCACCCGGATACCCAGGGCGCCCATGCGCATGGCGTTCTGAACCGACCGCTTCATCGCGCGACGGAACGAGACGCGGCGCTCCAGCTGCTGAGCGATGGACTCGGCAACCAGCTGCGCGTCAAGCTCGGGCTTGCGCACTTCGACGATGTTCAGGTGCAGTTCGCTGTCGGTCATACGAGCAAGCTTTTTGCGCAGAACTTCGATGTCTGCACCTTTCTTGCCGATGATGACACCGGGGCGTGCAGTGTGGATCGTGACGCGGCACTTCTTGTGCGGACGTTCGATGATCACACGGGCAACACCGGCCTGCTTGCACTCTTTGTTGATGAACTCACGGATCTTGAGGTCTTCCAGCAGAAGATCACCGTAGTCCTTGGTGTCGGCGTACCAGCGGCTGTCCCAGGTGCGGTTGACCTGCAGGCGCATGCCGATCGGATTTACTTTATGACCCATTAGGCTTGCTCCTCAACTTGACGCACCTTGATGGTGATCTCCGAGAACGGCTTCATGATCTTGCCGAAACGGCCACGGGCACGCGGACGTCCGCGCTTCATGACCAGGTTCTTGCCAACCCATGCTTCGGCGACGATCAGCTCGTCAACGTCCAGGTTGTGGTTGTTTTCGGCATTCGCGATTGCGGACTGCAGGCACTTCTTGACGTCCTGCGCGACGCGCTTGTTCGAGAAAGTCAGGTCGGTCAGAGCCTTCTCAACTTTCTTGCCGCGGATCATTTGCGCAACCAGGTTCAGTTTCTGCGGGCTGGTGCGAAGCATGCGCGTTTTCGCCATTGCTTCGTTTTCAGCCACGCGGCGGGGGTTCTTTTCCTTGCCCATGACTTACTTCCGCTTCGCTTTTTTGTCTGCGGCGTGGCCATAATAGGTACGAGTCGGCGAGTATTCACCGAACTTCTGACCGATCATGTCTTCCGAGACGTTTACCGGGATATGCTTCTGGCCGTTGTACACACCAAAGGTCAGACCCACGAACTGGGGCAGAATGGTGGAACGACGCGACCAGATCTTGATGACTTCGTTGCGGCCCGACTCGCGCGCTGCTTCGGCTTTTTTCAGCACGTAAGCATCGACGAAAGGACCCTTCCAAACAGAGCGAGACATGGATTAACGTCCCTTCTTCTTGGCGTGCCGCGAGCGGATGATCAGCTTCTGGGACGCTTTGTTCTTGTTGCGGGTACGCTTACCCTTGGTGTCCTTACCCCACGGAGTAACCGGCGTACGGCCACCCGAGGTACGACCTTCACCACCACCGTGCGGGTGATCGATCGGGTTCATTGCAACACCACGAACCGACGGACGAACGCCCTTGTGGCGCATACGACCGGCTTTACCGAGGTTCTGGTTCGAGTTGTCGGGGTTGGACACCGCACCAACGGTGGCCATGCATTCCTGACGGACCATGCGCAGCTCGCCCGAGCTCAGACGGATCTGAGCGTAGCCGCCATCGCGACCAACGAACTGAGCGTATGTACCGGCCGCACGTGCGATCTGACCGCCTTTGCCAGGCTTCATCTCGATGTTGTGGACGATGGTACCAATGGGCATGCCCGAGAACGGCATTGCGTTGCCCGGCTTGATGTCAGCCTTGGCGGATGCCACGACTTTGTCACCAACAGCCAGACGCTGCGGAGCCAGGATATATGCCTGCTCGCCGTCTTCGTATTTTACCAGTGCGATGAATGCGGTCCGGTTCGGGTCATATTCGATCCGCTCGACGGTTGCCGCGACATCAAATTTGTTCCGTTTGAAGTCAACGATCCGGTAGAGACGCTTTGCGCCACCGCCGCGGCGGCGTGAAGTGATCCGTCCGGTGTTGTTCCGGCCGCCCGATTTGGTCAAACCCTCTGTGAGAGACTTGACCGGACGTCCTTTCCAAAGCTCCGAACGGTCGATCAGCACCAGCCCGCGCTGGCCCGGCGTCGTCGGCTTGTACGACTTAAGTGCCATGCTTTCTGTCTTCCGTTTAGCAAGTGCAGGGGATTTCCCTGCTATGTGATAGGCCCCCGTAGGTGCCAAGGGTATAGGGCCCCGAAGGTCCCCGGTTACAAATATCAGAGGCCCCGGAACGAATCCGAGGCCGTAAGATTGGGTGCATGTAGCAGTGTTGGGGGTAGGTGTCTATAGGGCCCTGCTGATTTTCTGGCACTCGAATTCGGAACCAACTCAGCAGTCAGGGGGCACAGTAAAAACGACGCGGTTGTTTCGCGAGACCAACAATCTCTCGTTATGGATGAATGTCGCGTGCCGTACAACTTGAAGCTAGGACAACCGCGATCCAATTGACGTCCAGCGAAAGGTCGCGCTCGGCCAGCCAGGCCTGCTGCAAACCATAGGCGACCTGTTCCTTGGCGGCCTCACAGTAATAATGCTCACCCTCCTGACGATGATGAATAAGTTCGTGCAGCAGGACAGAAATGTCCTGCGGGTCTTCTGCGCTCCAAGGAAGGACCAGCGTTATCCTCCTCGTTTCAGGATCATAGATCCCGCGGGGCGTGCCGCCAATCATCGAAGCCATCTCACTCGGTTCAGCCAAATCCTTGGTATCAGCAAAAAAGATGCTTGCTGGTGAAGGCGTCCTTGGGAGGTCCGTGGCAGTATCTATCCAGCGGTGAAGCTCTTCCGTCAAATCGTCTGGAACCGTCGGGGTCTCTGCCGCAACCGCGTAGGAAAAGGCAAAAAGAAACTGTGCGGCCACGGCGAGCGTGACACGTCTGAGGAACAGCATTGTTCCCTCCTTCCGACAGATGAGGAATTGCCCCGAGCCTAGCCGACAGGTATTATCGACCGCAAAAGATCGTTTTTCATTGCTTGATGAGGGAAATTCACGCGTGAAGAAACGGCAATTACCCCCGTTTTCGGCCGTGAAAGCATTTGAGGCCGCAGCCCGGCATCTGAGCTTCAAAGATGCTGCGGACGAACTTTGCTTAAGCCCTTCAGCAATTTCGCACCAAATCCGCGCATTGGAGGATTATCTCGCAACTGCTCTTTTTCGCCGGGAAGGTAACAGGATCAGTTTGACCGGCACCGGTCGAGACTACGCAGGCCGGCTGACGCCATTGCTGGACAACCTCGAAGACGGCACCAGCGCGGCGAAGGCTGACGCACATGGTCAAACATTGCGGGTCTTGTCCACTCCGGGATTTGCCGCCCGATGGCTTGTGCCACGGATGGGGCGATTTGAGCACGCGAAAGCGGTCAGGCTGCGCATTGCCGAGGGCGCGCCCTCCACAGATTTTGCAACCAACGATGCCGATGTCGTAATCAAGTGGCGCGATGACCCCGAGGTAGGTGTCGATGTCGTGCCATTCCTGAACTCGGCGCGCTACCCGGTCGCTTCACCATCGCTGTTGTAACGCGAAAACATCTCTCATCCAAGGGACCTGTTGCGCTTGACGCTGTTTCGTGACGAAGTTGACGACCAGTGGGCTGAATGGTTCCGTGCCGCAGGCGTTGTTGCCGAGCTTCCGCATGGTGACCCGATTTATCCAAACTGCGAATATGCTTCCACTGCGGCAGAGGCTGGTCTGGGTGTATCGCTTGCCTATGAAGCCGTCATAGGCAGTTCGGTCAACGATGGTCGCCTCGTACGATTGTTCGAGGCCACAACGATTCCATTCACCATCTATGCAATCGCAACGCAACAGGAAAAGCGCGACGACCCACTCGTCAACAGTTTCCGCGAATGGCTGCTCTCTGAGGCCAGGGAAAACGTCGCAAGATCACAACCGATCGAAGCTGCTGAGTAAGAATCCGAGCTCAAGACTTTTTCATTTATTCAGCGTTTTGCCCCATTGTGCAAATTCACAAAATGACTGCAGCTCTGCAAACTTCCCGTAAACCAGAAAACAATACCCCCGCTTTGGCGGGGGCTCTCATCTCTCTCCAAAAACCGGTTCGATCAGAGACCGGAGGGCACGACGATGGTGTTACCTATTTCCAGGGTCACACAGGCTATCTTAAGTCTTTCCGCTTGCCCAACTGCCCGCGGTAACTACCGCTCACCCATACAGCGCCCGCGCCTCCGCAAAGGACAACAGGCGACGGCTCTTTTCATCCCACAAATGCAAACGCGCGTTGGCGAGGCTCTCACGGATGGTCATCCGGTTGCTATTTGCCAGTTCATCATGGTCGCGCAGCACTTCGGTCAGGCGGTAGAACGGGATGCGGCTGTACAGGTGGTGGACGTGGTGGATGCCAATATTGGCCGTGAACCACTGCAATATGGATGGCAGGATGTAATGCGAACTTCCGTGCAGGGCGGCCTCGTGCAATTGCCAGTCCTTGTCGGGATCCCATTGCGTCTCTTCAAACTGGTGCTGAACGTAAAAAAGCCAAACGCCGGCCGCAGCGGCAACCAGCGTTGACGGCAGAAAGATCAGCACCATCGGCATCAGGCCACCAAAAAAATACATCGCTCCCAGCACGGTCAGAATGGCAAGGTTTGTCACCATCGCGCTGACCCAGAATTTCGGAATTCCTGTCAGGCCTAGCGGCAGGCGGTTCTGGAACAGGAACAGGTAGCCGGGGCCAAAGCCGAACAAAGTGACCGGATGACGATACACGCGGTACCAAAATCGGTTTATCGGGGTCAGCGCCTGATACTCGGCCACGGTCAGAGTATGGACGTCGCCCATCCCGCGCTTGTCCAAATTTCCGGAAGAGTTGTGATGCGTGGAATGCGTACGACGCCAGACGTCATAGGGCGTCAGGGTCAGCACACCGATCCCCCGCCCAACCCAGTCACTGACCGTCCGGTTCGTGAAAAACGCCCCGTGCCCACAATCATGCTGTATGGCAAACAGGCGTAGCAGGAACGCCGCATTCATAACCGAGATTGCAAAGGCCAGCCAATAGCTGACCGACAAAGACGCCCACGCCAACGCCCAAAGCGCGAAGAAAGGGATTATGGTGGCTCCAAGCTCGAACCAACTGCGCGGCTGGCTCGGTTCCCGATATTTTGCCAGCGTCGACACCCAATCCCGCGCAACGGTCATATCCGGGTTGTCCCGGGTCGAGAAAGAGGATTGGGTCATGCGCCTGCCGTATCTTTTGTTTGTTGCATCCCAGATAGACGACCCTACCGGCATAGCAATCCATTTCTTGTCGAGACGCTGGGTTTGGCGCTCAATTTTTGGTGTCGCCACCTAAAGAAAAACCCCCGCTTTCGCGGGGGTCTTATTGGTTTTTCCAAAGACAGTTCCGATCAGAGACCGGTTGAGATGTCGATGGTGTTGCCCTCTTCCAGGGTCACATATGCTTTTTTGACGTCTTTCCGACGGCCCAACTGGCCGCGGAACCGCTTGACCTTGCCTTTGGTCACGGTGGTGTTCACCGCCTTGACCTTCACACCAAACAGCGCCTCGACGGCCTCTTTGATCTGCGGCTTGTTGCTGTCGATCGCCACTTCAAAGACAACCGCGCCGTTTTCGGACGCCATGGTCGACTTTTCGGTAATGATCGGCTTGCGGATCACGTCGTAGTGTTCTGCCTTCGCGCTCATTTCAGACGAGCCTCCAGTGCTTCGACAGCCGCTTTGGTGAGCACCAGGGTGTCACGCTTGAGGATGTCATAAACGTTTGCACCCATCGACGGCAGGATATCCAGACCTTCGATGTTGCGCGACGCCTTCAGGAAACCTTCGTTCACGGTCGCGCCGTCGATGACCAGAGCGCGTTTCCAGCCCAGGTTTGCAACCTGTTTGGCCAGAGCGGCGGTCTTGCCTTCGGCTTCGGCGTTCTCGATCACAACCAGTTCACCTGCCTTGGCTTTGGCCGACAGAGCGTGGCGCAGGCCAAGCTTGCGGAACTTCTTCGGCAGGTCGTGGCCGTGCGAACGAGGGGTCGGGCCCTTGTAGATACCACCCTTGCGGAAGATCGGCGCGTTACGGTCACCATGGCGTGCGCCACCGGTGCCCTTCTGGCGATAGATCTTCTTGGTCGAGTAGCTGGTTTCCGAGCGGGTCTTCACCTTGTGGGTGCCGGCCTGCGCGTTGTTGCGCTGCCAACGGACCACACGGTGCAGGATGTCCGCGCGCGGCTCGAGACCGAACAGATCGGCGTTCAGCTCGATGTCGCCGGCTTTGCCGCCGTCCAGTTTGATTACATCAAGTTTCATGCTTCACCACCTTCCGCGGGAGCTTCTTCCGCAGGTGCTTCGGTTGCAGCCGATTTCACAGCAGCCGGGAAAGGCAGGCCTTCCGGTGCTTTCTTCTTGACGGCGTCCTTGACGGTGACCCAGCCCGATTTCGGTCCGGGAACGGCGCCTTTGATGAAGACCAGACCACGGTCGGCGTCGGTTTTGACGACTTCCAGGTTCTGGGTGGTTACACGGGCAGCACCCATGTGACCGGCCATCTTCTTGCCTTTGAACACCTTGCCCGGGTCCTGACACTGACCGGTCGAACCGTGCGAACGGTGGCTGATCGAAACACCGTGCGAGGCGCGCAGACCACCGAAGTTGTGGCGCTTCATCGCACCGGCAAAGCCTTTACCGATCGAGGTACCCGAAACGTCAACCTTCTGACCTGCCAGGAAGTGTTCTGCCGAAATTTCGGCGCCCACTTCGATCAGGCCATCTTCAGAGACGCGGAACTCGGCCAGCTTGCGCTTGGGCTCGACCTTGGCAGCGGCATAGTGACCGCGCATGGCTTTCGAGGTGCGTTTTGCCTTGGCAGCACCTGCGCCCAGCTGAACGGCGGTGTAGCCGTCTTTGTCAGCGGTACGCTGTGCAACGACCTGCAGGTTGTCCAGGTGAAGAACGGTCACAGGGATCTGCTTGCCGTCTTCCATGAACAGGCGGGTCATGCCAACTTTTTTTGCGATAATACCAGAGCGCATTCTCATACCCTCCGATTACGACTGCAGCTTGATCTCGACGTCCACACCAGCAGCCAGGTCGAGCTTCATCAGCGCGTCCACGGTCTGGGGGGTCGGATCAACGATGTCGAGCAGACGCTTGTGCGTGCGGATCTCGAACTGGTCGCGGGATTTCTTGTCAACGTGAGGGCCACGGAGAACCGTGAACTTCTCGATCTTGTTCGGCAGCGGGATCGGGCCGCGCACGTTCGCGCCGGTCCGCTTGGCAGTGTTGACGATCTCTTGCGTGCTGGCATCCAGAACGCGATAGTCAAATGCCTTCAGCCGAATACGGATGTTTTGGCTTTGCATATTAACAGCCTTTTATCAGGCGTTGAGGTTGAGAGGAGGACAGACGCGCATCGCCAACCCTCATCGAACCCAAAAGGCGGGAATCACCCCGCCTTGATGTTCTTGTCGAGAACTCGCGCGATCTACAGGGGTGTGAGGAGTTTGGCAAGGGGGAATTGATATCGGCTTGGCTATGGCCTTACCCACTCCGTTGCATGACAGCAGTCAGCCGAAAAGGTCGTTTTTTGGGATTGGTACACTATGATCATTTTCGAATTGTTCGTTTGGAGAGGTTGCAATGACTAAACTACTTGTTTCGGCTATCGCCATTTTTGCCAGTACATCCCCCGCATTCGCACAGTCCAATCGAAGTAACCCAACTGCCGATTACGCTCTGATCAACGGAGAGATCCATACGATGGATGCAAGCAGAAGCGTTGCAACCGCCGTGGGAATAGAAGGCGATGAAATCGTCTATGTGGGCGATGCGGCTGGATTGAAGGACGTCATCGGCATCGGTACCGAAGTCATCGACCTCAAGGGTAGAATGGCCCTTCCGGGTTTCGTTGATGGGCATATACATGCGGCCGCAGGCGGGTTGATCATGCTTGGCGTGGATCTGCAGACAGATGACAAGGACGAGCTGTTTTCCCGTATTCGCCAGGAAGCCGAAACCAACGACAACGACATAATTCTGGGCTACGGGGTCCGTTTCAACCCATGGACAGACGGAAATCCGACGGCCGCCATGCTCGATGAAATTGAACCTGACCGACCTGTGTTTTTGTGGGCAATCGACGGCCACGCGGCTTGGGTGAATTCCAAGGCGTTGGAAATGGCCGGTGTCGACAAGGACACGCCTGACACAGCGCCGGGTTTTTCGTTTTTTGAACGTGACACCGACGGCAACCCAACCGGGTGGATCGTCGAGGTGCCAGCCCAGATGCAGGTTCTGACATCGCTGATAGACATCAACCCCGAGTTCTTGGCGGACGGTGTTTCGAACTGGCTACAGCGCTTCGCTGCTGCCGGGATCACCGCAGTTCATGACCACGGCATTCAGGGGATGAGCCAGGAAGAAGGCTTTCAGATGATGGCCGATTTCGAGAAAAACGGAGATCTGCCAATACGCTTCATCGGCTCATTCTACTGGAACGACGGGACGATTGACCCCCTTCCCGGCACACAGGAGCTCAGCGACAAGTTCGACTCCGAGTTGGTCAAGGCTCGCTATCTGAAGATCAATATTGATGGTGGGGACGACAAATGGAATGCGCTCTATGTGGATCCATATGCCGACAAACCCGAACTTGAGGTCGACCCGATTATTCCGATCAGATTGGTCAAAGACGCGGTGATCCGCGCCGACGCCGCAGGCTTCAACGTCACGTGTCACTGCTTTGGAGATCTGGCGGTACGAACTCTTCTGGACGCCATTGAAGCCGCAATCGAAGTGAACCCTGACCGTGAACGTGCACACAAGATAACGCATGGCACCCTGGTTCATCCCGAGGATTACGCCCGGTTCGGAGAGCTGGGCGTCATATATGACACGACCGGCGCGTGGATGACCTTTGACCCGCTCATGCAGTCCATTTCAACGTCCAGACTGGGTGAAGAGCGCGTGCAGGCGATGTTTCCGGTGAACAGGGTCGCGGACGAGGGTGGCATATTCTCATTCGGTTCGGACTGGCCTGTGTCCGGGTACGTATCCGAGTATCGTCCGCTTGCAGCCATTGAGGCAGGGGTAACACGCCAATTGCGCGGTCGCGCGGATGTTCCGCCGCTGGGCGGAGAAGAGGCCAAAATACCACTGCAACTGGCATTGGAAGCACATACGATCAACGCCGCAAAAGGTATGGCAATGGACGGCGAGATCGGAAGCCTCGAAGTCGGAAAGAAGGCCGATATTGTAGTGCTTGGGGAAAACCTGTTCGAAGTCGAACCATCAGCCATCTCGAATGTCGAAGTTGTCTACACGATCATGGGTGGCGCACTGACGCACCAGAAATCGGATTGAACCGGAGACTTCCTGAACTGCCTGAATTTCGACGACACGTAGCGGGCCGCCCCATTTGGGGCGGATGCTTCAGCTTGACGATGTGCCGAGTTCAAGCCCGGACTGTCTTTGGTCTTCGGAGAAATTCTGCCAAACGCGGGTGCCGACAGCGTGACCATCATCGCGCTTGGCGACGCACGAAAACTATCCTCAAACTTCAAGCCGGCGCACGTTCGAACCCGACCGTGGCCTCGCCTCCGGTTTCGGGCTGCAAGGTCTCGCAACTCGCCTTGCCGTTTTCCGCCAGGGCGCAACTGATCTGGCGCTGATGGATGTAGCCGTTGTCCTGGCAGGCAAGATTTCCAGGCTCGATCAGGTTCAGCTGACCTTGCGCGAATTGCGCCTGAACCGGGCCTTCGCATGTGATCCCATCGTTCGACCGCATGACCTGCTTGCCGTTGCCATTGGTGTCGAAACACATCTGCCAGTCCCGATAGGTGCGAATTTCACCGGAATCGACGTCACGGGTGCGATAGGTGGTGTCCAGCGACCAGCAGCCGTAGAGCATTCCCAGATCCGCCTCGTTCCACCCCTCATCGTGCAGCGGTCCGGTGGCATCGGGTGGGGCCTTGACGCATTGCAGCGCGGCCAGTTCTCTCTCCAACTGAAAGATACGGCGTTCCAGCTCCAGACCGGCTGCTTTCGACACACTCAGTTGCTCCTGCGCGACCAGTTGCGTTTGCGGCTTACAGCCTGTCAGGTCCCGCAGTATCGGGATCTGCAACGCACATGCCTGCAGGATCAGTGCCGCAGAAACACCGGCGAGGCCGACGATGCCGACACTGGCAATCATGACTGGCAGGGTTGATCTGACCGGCATATTCCTTAGCGATACCTAATAATTATCTCAAAAACTCCACTGGCAGAGTTGCGGATATTAGGCCGTTGGTCAATCCGCCCCCTGCCTGAGCAGAATGACAGTTTTCGTTATTTTGCGGGGCGGGGAAGTCGGATAAACTGAAACCTGTATTGGTGGAGTTCGGTCGTGACTGTTTTGAGCCGTCTATTTCGAATTTGGTTTGTCTTGTTTCTTTTTGTCGGCACTATGGCCCACGCCCAGCATCAGGGGCACAACACAACCCGCAGCGTATTGTGGTTCAACGCGATGCCCGATTACAGCCCCGAGGTTGTATCGCGGCACCGTCAGCAAATGGCCCAGTTCCTCGATCAGTATCGCGAAGGCAAGGTTTTCAATGTCACATACGAACGGAACCTGCAGGGTGGTGGCCTGGCGGCGGCTTTGCGGGGCGGGCTATACGATATTCTGATCCTGGACACAGCCAATCAACGCAAGCGGATGAATGCTGAAGACGTGCAGGCCCTGCAGCAGTTTTACGGGGCAGGGCGCCGAACGCTGATGCTGGACGGATCTTTCGCGATCCGGAACATCAATCATAACCCGACCACGAAGTTTCCGGGCCGGAACGGATCAAGCGGGGCCATTCTGATCAATCAGCTGTCGGCGCTGGCCGAGCGGGGCGGCGGCGTTCTGATCGGGACGGACCATAATATCTGGCAGGTCAACGCCAACGCGGCGCTGGGCGCACTGGTGCCGGGCGCGCGCTTCAAGGGAACCACCAACCCGTCAACGGACGGCGATTTCATCGGCACAACGCTGATCGGTGGGCGCGAGTCCGTGAAGGCACTGGATTTGCTGCGGCATTGGGAATCCGTGCCCAATCAGGGTGAGGCCCCGGTCGGCACGTTTCAGGACTTCAGCGGGCAGCAGGTCGTGCTGTATTCGCTTGTCGAAACAGCTGACAAACCCGGTGGCGGGCGCAAGCGGCCTTATATCTCTGCCAGCTATTACCCCGGCGCCAACCGTATCCCGATCGACAGCGACGAAGAGATTTTCGACAACCTGCCTACACACAAAAGCGGCAGTTGATCAGGTCGCCCCTTCGCGCAGCACTTCAGCGGGGTCCACACGCGCAGCACTGCGAGCCGCAAAAAAGGCGGCGGCCATCACAAACACCAGTGTCAGAACGATGATGACCAGGCTTTGAAGTAACCCCAGAACGACAAGGCCGTTTTCTTCGGTCAGGCCGCTGTCAAACAAGCGCTCGGCCAGATTGCCCGCGATCCAGAACAGTGCGAAACTGACCAGCAAGCCGATCAATCCGCTGACAAATGCCTGAACGACGGGAAACATCCACAGCCTGCGCGGGCCGATCCCCAACAAGGCCAACGAGGCGAGGGTCTGACGCTTGCGCGCGACCTCACCCCAGAACCCGAAGACCAGCGCGGCGGCCAGACCCAGACTGGCAACCCCGGCTGTCAGCAGCAGTGCCAGATTCAGATTGCGTCCCAGGCTGAGGACGCCGCTGACCTCGGCCGTGCGGGCTTCGGTCTGCACGCCAAACCGCTGTTCCAGCCTTGATTGCAAGGCCGCCAGTTCGGTGATGTCGCGGGCAAAGACGCGCATTCCTTCGAATTCGGGCTTGCGTGCAGCGATGTCGCGCCCTTCGGTTATTCCATGTTCGGGCAGGGCGTATTCGTCATAAAAGGCTTCGACCAGATCCAGCACCTCGATATTGGCCAGAACGGACCGGCCGGACAGCGCGGAATCCGGAAGGATCACAACAAGTTCCAGCGGCAGCATCAGTTGCCGTTTTCGTTCTGTAGCCTGCGTGAAAATTTGCACGGTGTCGCCAACGGAGAACTCGAGCTGACGTGCCAGACTGGCGCTGAGGACTACCTGGTCTGCGCCCAGTTCAAGGTCCTTTGGCAAGGTCGGGTCGCCTGTGCCCGACGGAACCAGAACAGCGTCTCGCTTGGCGACGGCCCCTTCCTTTCGGACATTGACGAAATCAAAGATCGACCGGGTTTTTGCCGTGGCAAAGGCCGTCTGTTCCCAGCCCGCCACCTCGGCTACGTCGCTTTCAACAAACGCGCTGTTTCCGGTGGTTTCGATCCGCAAGGTCGCCGGGTCGTTCAACAGCCGCCCGATCAGCGCGTCATAAACCCCGTTCTTGACGCCGAAGACCACCATGAGCGGCACCAGGACCCCGGCAAGAATTGCGACATTGCAGATCAAATGTACGCGTTGGCGCAACAGGTCGCGCAGGGCCAGCTCGATCATCAATCTCATGCCGCGTCCCCCGCTGTCGCCACTCCGGTCTGGCCGTGTAGTTGGCTGACGACGTTGGACTGGCTCGCCGGATCCACCAGTCCAAGGGCGATCCGGCGGAGCGAAAACTGGTCCAGAAGGTCCAGATCATGGGACGAGATGATTACACCGGCCCCGCCCGAAATGGCCATATCGATCAGCAACCCCATCGCGGTCGAGGCCGCCCCGGGGTCCAGCGCTGCGGTGGGTTCGTCCGCGATCACAAAGGCAGGGCGATGCGCCAGCGCACGGCAGATGGCAACACGCTGACGCTGACCGATGGACAACGCGCCGGGATAGAGCGCGGAAATTTCCGAGATCCCCAATCGCTGCAGCAACTCGCTGCACCATCCCGGATCATCCATACCGACAATCTTTTGCGACAGCGCAACATTGTCGGCCACGGTCAGAAAAGGCAAAAGGCCGCCGCTTTGTGGAACGAACCCAAACATCGTCCCGCGAATTTCCGCAGGCGACATGCTGGGATTGTTCCAGATGCCACCAAAATCCAGACCGTCCTCACCAACCCCGATCAGAAATTTCTTCGCCGTTGATGGACGCCGCAGCAACCCGAGTGTCTCAAGCAACAGGGTCTTGCCCGTGCCACTGGGGCCGGTCAGGCCTATCGCTTCTCCTGAAGTCAGGCTTAGGCCCGGAACATCCAGCGTAAACCGACGTTCCTGATCGCTCAGGCTGACCGAGACACCTTCAAGAAGCAGTTGAGCCGACACCGGTCAGGGCAACACGTCAAAGGGCATGGCAAAGACATGCTCGCCGTCAGGCGCGCCCTCGTAAAGTGCAGTCCAGACGGTGCTGTCAAACAGCCACTTCCGATATTGGGTCAGTTTCTGGCGCATGCCATCGATCACGCTGCGGCGGAACATGGCGCTTTCGGCCCAGCGTTGCTCGCTCATGCCCAGAACCTGGCTTTGATAGGGCAGACGGTCCAGAAACTCCATCGCGCCGCCCAGCGTGTCGGCGTTTGCGTTGACCAGCAGGTCCGGGTTCTGCGCCATATCCGCGATCAGGCCCCGAACCTGCGAGAAGAAATCAAGCGACTGTTCCGAGCTTTGCGCGGTTTCGCCAAAGCGCACTAGGTTGTCCAGAAACTCGGCCATGCTGGCCATCTCGTTCTTGGTCACCAGCAGGCGCGGTTCGATGGCAAGCCGGTCGGGTGCTTCGACAGCGCGATTGGACAGCCAGCCCTTGATCACGTCAGGGGCTTGCGTGCCTTTCTGCTCGCCCAGCCAGGCCAGTTGCATGGCGCGGCCCAGTTCGACCAGGCCCTCGCCGGCCTCTTCCGGGTTGAGCACCGTTTTTTCGCCCCGGACGATACGGACATGGTCGGTCAGTGCGGTCACCAGCCGGGTGACGACGCCTTCGAATGCCTGTTCCGAGCCGCCTTCGATAGGGAAATAGTACTCCCGTCCGGCAAAGCGCGAAAGCTCACGGTATTTGGCGGCGGCATAAGCGTGATTGCCCTGCCCGTTGGGGGTTTTGAGGTGCAGCGTCATGACGACGATATTGCGGCCTTCGGCGTCTTTCTGCAGTTCGACGGTTCCGATCTCGGACCGAGCGTTCGGATCCCGCGGGTCCTTCGGCCCGGCGTCGGTCACAAGAATGACATAGCGCGCATCGATCTTGTCGCCGTCGCCCTTGGACAATTCCCAATCAATCGTATCAATCGCATCCTCAACGCCCGCAAGGCTGTCTTCGTTGAAACCGGGCGAATTGGCGCGGGCCACATAGGTTGCCTCGCCAATCGCAGACAAAACCGGGCTTTGATCCTGACGCCGTTCCACATCCATCAGAGTTTTGGTGCGGTATTCCAGCTCTGGCACAGCTTCGGTGTTGTCGCGAAATCCGATCACTCCGAAATTGACCAGCTTGCCGATTTCTGTGCCCTCAATCTGACGCACTGTGTTCTGCAGAACGCGCTGTGTGGCCGCGATGTAAGGTTCCATCGACTGTGTCGTGTCCAGAACAAAGACGATGCCCACATCAAAGGCCGCCGGATCGCCCTGCAGTTCCTGTGCGCCAGCCGTATCCTCTTGTTTCGGGACCGAGGCCACCTGCATCAGCAGGACCTCGTCATAGGTCAGCGGATGCAACGCTTCGGTGAAATCGAGGATCGGCATCAGATACAGTTCGTCGCGGATATTGACGAATTCCTGTGGTTCGACCGAGACGACACCATTCTGACCGTCAACAACACCGGCCGAGGCTTCGGCGACCAGACGCTCCTGCACATCGCGCAGCGCTTCGTGGTTCATCAGCCAATCCAAGTTTTGCTGCGTATCGAACAGCAGTTGACGGCTGCGACCGGCGGAGTTGGTAAAGGCACCGACAATGTTCTGCTTCCAGGGTACGGTGCCGGGCTCCTGCACCCAGCCTTCGGGCGCGATATTCGGGCTTGGGCCAACTTCAAGCCAACCGTCTTGCCGTGCAAAGACATAAAGCGGCTGAAAGGCCGGATAGGTCGATTGCGCAGGGCCGTTTGCCGACGGGTGAAGTGTGGTGCCGGGGCGGGTCAGGACCCGTTCATAGATTGTTTGGGTTCCTTCAAGCAGCAGGGGTTTGCGTTGCTGTGCCTCCGCACCAGCCGCCCCAAACGCCCAGAGCAATGCAAAGACGGCAACGAACCGGAGTATCAGGGCAGGGTGCATGGTTTTCAGGATCCTCTGGGTCACTGGCAATAATCTTCAAACGCGCTTTTCGACAGGGAATCGGACTTGATCCGCAGACGTGTACAGACCGCTGCCAGGCGATCTGCTGCCTCCTGGGACCCGGCCTTGACGGCCCTGTCGTAATACTCGGCCGCCAGGGACGGCTTATCAGGGAATGTCAGGCCGATCTGACCTTCGATGACGTCATCCGTGACGCCACTGTCGTAAATTGAGCCGAACATGGCAAGCGCTTCGGCATCTCCGGCAAGGGCCGCTTTTTCGACAAGACCCAGTGCGTCATCGGCCGACAAACTGCCACCGCATTCGCGCATTTTGCCTGCCACCGCGTCGAAACCTTGCGACGAAAGTTCGGCAAACTGAGACATAGCGCAGGCATTCTGTACCGGGGCCGGTTCAGGGTCGGGCGCGGGTTCCGGCTCAGTCACTTCGACCGGGTCATCTTCCGGCGTGGTGCCCGGCATCAGGAACAGATAGGCAAGCGCGGCAAGGACCGCTGCCACCACGACCCCGCCGATAATCAATCCGGACTTGCTGGATTTTCCTTCGGATTCTTCCTCTGACGTACCTGACGGGGCGACGCTGCCCTTGCCTTCCAGATTGCTTTCAGGTGACTTTGCGTCCCCATCATCGCCCACGTCGACACCACTTTCGGCATCGTCTGTCTGCGGTTGCGCCACCATTACGGTTGGTGCTTTGACTTCGGGTGCCGTGCCGGTGCCGCCGATGCCACCAATGACGGCCTCGTCCGGGCCAGCATTGATATCGTCAGGCCAATAGGTGTCCCAACTGCCGCCGCCCACTTCGATCCGAACGGGTGTATCTTCTTCGATGTGGTTTACAACCTCGGGTCCGACGACCAGTCGCAGCGTGTCGCCGCCCTGTTCGGCGGTGCGCGCCGGGATACTCGCTCGGTTCGGCTGCCAGCCATCCGCGCCCAGCCATTTCTGCTGATAGCTGTTGAACACCGCAACGCTGACCGGATCATCATCGGCGGTCGCACCGGATATGGTGATTTCGGCAAAGCCACCGCGAGGATGTTTGGGATCTGGTTTGATCTCGATCACGAGGGTTGCTCCGCGTTGACTGTCAGCTCGTTGAGGACGCCGCCCAGTTTGATGTTCTGTTCAATATTTACCGTGCCGGCATCACCGTCCTTGGCGTTTTCTACAAACAGCGCGTCCAATGCGAATACCCAATCCGTCCAGGTATCTGTCGCGGCTGCGCGCGGCACTTCCGGCAGGCTTTCGGCAGTATCTGCGCCCTTGTGTTTTTCGAACGCTTTCCTGCTTGCTCCTTCGCCAAGATCAATGTCCAGACCCTGTCCATTAAACATGTCGCGGGCGCCAAGCGTAGTGACAAAATTATTAATTCGTTCCGAGCAGACAATGGCGGCAGACGGCGCCTGCTTGTCGACGGTCAGGCTGTAAGAAATGCTTCGCAGCAGTTCCATAATGCCGCTCTGGACATTGGTGCGCGAGAAACCGTGCACCATTTCATTCACCAGATCGCCGGCTTTTTCCGGCGTCAGTTGGAAGATGGCCAGCCGTTCTTCATCCTCACGGAACCGGTTCAGGCCCTCGACCCAGACGGAAATCGCGGTATCTGCCTGAAAGGTTTCGGGCGTCATGGTGCGGATTGATTTTGTCTTTGGCCTGTCATCCTCGGCCTCGGCCGTTTCAGGCGGTGCTGCATTGGCCTGCGAGGTCGGGGCCGATGGTCTGGCCGGTGCGCCGGGACGTAACGGTGCGCCGGGGCGAACCGGGCTTGGTGCGCTGGTCGCGGCGGCAGGCGTTACCGCGGCAGGTTTGTGCGCTTCGTTCGCAACCGCGTTCGTGATGCGGATTGACGAAGGCACCCGCGAAATCCGGTCCTGCACAGCATCCTGATCCACCGACAACGCATTCAGGAAGGCACCGAACCGGTGGTTGGACAAGGTCAGTTCAAGACTGTCGATGATACCGGCGGCGGCCAGCCTCTTTTCCTCGATCCGTTTTTCGACGTCATCGGAAATGTAGAACTGGGCCAGTTCCTGATACAGATTGGCGGCGACCGCTTCGATCTGATTGCTGATCTGGCGCAGTTTGCTTTCGGGTTTGCAGACTTTCGTCAGTTCTTCGATCAGATAGCTGACGCCACCATCGTTCAGGCCCAAGGCCGCTTCCCATGCCCGTTCGGGATCCTTGAAGTGCTTTTGCACCGGTTCCGCCTGAAGACAGCCCGCCTTGAGTTCGGCAAGACGGTTGACCTTGTCGGGGATGATCTCGACCTCGCGCTCATCCTCGTATTTGATCAGCGCTTCGATCGGATAATAGGGGTTTCGCAACCAGTAGCAGTTGGTGAACGGTTCGGTCCCGGCCCATTTGTGAACCCAAGACGTTGGCACCTTGCCGAACCCTTTCAGCAAGGACGCATCCATGCGCCGCTCGAACCGCTCGTAATCCTCGGCGCCCGAGGCGCTGTCGATCAGGTGTTTGTCGAACTTGGTCATCACGAAGAACAGAATACAGTCGTTCTTTGCCCGTTCATCCGGGGTCGCGCCGTGGGTCAGCTCGATCCACTGCTCGACCAGTCCCGGCAAGCTGAGCGTTTCCATGTTGCTGTCAGGCACACACAGCAGCATCGAGGTGATTTCCTGGTTCGAAACGTAGCGGTCGAACAGATAGGCCACCTTGCCGCGCAACAGCATGTTGGTCACGGCTTCTTCGGGAGTGCGAAGGGTGACTGACAGCGGTGCCTCAAACCGGTTGCGGGCACCGGGAAAGTCCAGCAGATCGGTTTCGGCAAACAGGGGTGATGGCTGTTCTTCCATCGGAAAGACCAGTTCCGCCGCCAGCGCGGTTGTCACCGCCCGGTTCAGCTGACCGTTTTGCCCGGCGGCGGTCTGGATATTCAGCATGTCCTCGCCCTCCGGTCCAAACAGACCCGACAGGGTGTTGACGTCGATGATTGAGGTCTCGCGCGGCTGCAGCGAATCCAGCGAGGCGTAGATCACCTCGGCATGGTTGATCGTCGCCAGCGCTTTAGACAGTTTGATGTACAGGTTGGTCAGCGGCTCGTACCCGCCCCACAGAATTGACAGGAACTGACCCCGGTCTTCGGGTGTCAGGCGCGGTGCCAGTTCGGCCGCTTCGTCCCAGAACCCGCCCAGATTGAAGGCGTATGACGATTTGCTGACCCATTTCTGGACGTAATCGGCAATCTCGTAGACTTCTTCATAGTCGATCCCGCCGGTGGGTGCTGGCTGCGCCTTGCCTGAATGGGCCGAAAAATGAGCCCCCAGCGATTCCGGTGTCGGCGGCTCTTCGGACAGGTCGCCGTCCTCGTAGAAGCTGTTGATCAGCGTGCGCGCGATGTCGGCCTCGGTCAGCAGGTTGAGCTGGATCGGATACCCGTCCGGCGTCGGGGCCTTGGTCATGGTGAACCGCGTCACCAGCCCGGTGGACTCGCCGTCGCCTGCCGGATTCACCTGGCTGATATAGTCAAGCTTGCCGCCCGGGCCGTTGAAATCGGCCACCAGACGCCCCTCGTTCGGGCGGGCCAGAACCGAGACCAGAAAGGACTTACCGGCCTGCGAGGGACCGAAGACACTGACGCTCATCTTGGTTTGCGAAGCGCGCCCCAGTCGTTCGGCCCGCCTTGCAGCTTTGCGCAGAACCTTGGGCAGATGGGCGACGCGGCCCTCGACGGTCTGCGCGTTCTCGGGATCATTGATCCATTCCAGCGCGGCGCGGGACAGGCGGGCGACATCGGTGCAGCGGTTGGTAAGGGCGTCTTGTTGGCTCATATCATCGTCTCACATCTTCAAACCGGATCAGACCTGGAACACGCCAGTGTCGATCCAGTATTCATCTTCGAACCCAAGGGTGTGCAGGCGCAAAATGACATCACTTGATTTCATCGCGCCGCCTTCGCCGTCTTCGACCTGATCGATCTCGAACGCCTCGCGCATGGATTCGCGGCGCAGCTTGTCTTCGCTGGTTTCCCCATCGCTGTCGTCAAAGTCGGTCTTGCGCAGTTCGACCCGGATCGGCAGCGGGCGTGACTGGTTGCCGGTATCCGCAAAATCCAGCCGGAACAGCGGCGTGGTTGTCCAGCGGTCCAGCGGCAACTGCCGCGATCCGATATAGACTGGCGAATAGAGGTTCACGGTCGCGGTGTCATTGCTGGACCCATCCGTGTCCAGATCGACATCCGAGAACAGGATGCGTTCGTCCGGAATCTGGCCGTTGATGTCCATCTCACCGACAAACCGCGCGGTCGAGCGCATCTGGAACGCGCCGGTCGTGACCTTGAAATTCGGGATACGGTTTTCCGACAGCGCGATCAGCATACCGCCGACCGCAACGGTCGATTTCGGATCGCCGATCTTTTGCGAAACCGGATCCCGGAACGGGTACCAGCGCCCGGTTTTGTACTGGTGCATCGAGATCAGCCGGTGTGGCGACACAACCAGCATTTCCTCGACGATCGAGCGGATGGCCGGCAGGCGCGAGGGCCGTCCGGTCAGCAGCACGACATCAACGCCCAGATGGTCGATCACCTCGCACATGTTGCCCAGAACGCGCTGGAACACCTCGCGGCTGATCGCATCGACATCTTCGCGCGAGCTGGTCAGGACCAGATCGGCCAGCCTCCAGTCGCGTGCACCAAGGGCAGCCGCCGCTTCTTCGACATATGACAGGATGTCAGAGCCGACTTCGCGGCCACCATTCGCATCGGGTGTCGGCTCGGTTGTTGGTGCTTCTGCTACCTCTTCTTCACCTTCAGGCCGATCTTCGGGATCAACCGGCTCTGGCATACCCAGAATGCGGGCCACGGGCAGGTCGAACCGGTCGAACTCTTCCGAGGTTTCGCAGTGGGCCAGAGTTGCCTCGGCCAGTGGCACAAGCACGCGCAGCGAGAATTGCCGGCGTCGCTGAACGGCCTGCTGATCCTGTCCGCCGATGTCGCCGCCGAACAGCTCGCGCAGCTTCTCGGCCACGTAGACGCCGCCTGCAGCTTCGATGGATTCCTGAATGCGCGGAATGATGATGGCGCTGACCACTCGGTGAACCAGGTCATCACCCGCGATGCGGAACCCCTCGCGGAACGTCTGTTCGGGGTGCAGAACCCGGTTGGCTTCATTCCGGTAGGTGGTGATCATCAGGTCGGTTGTGCCACCACCCACATCAATGCTGGCCAGTCTCAACGACGGCTCCTCGGCCCCCGACGGGGACATGCGGGGCTTGCCCTTGAGGTTGATGAACGTATCGATGCGCCCGTCGAATTTCTGTGTCAGCTCGCTGTAAAGGTAAACAAGCTGGGTACACGACGCTTCGTCCCAGTCCACCATCACCTCGGGCTTGGTCGAATAGGGCTTCTGAGCGCTGTCCAAACCCAATTGCTGCCAGATCAGGCCAAGCGCACCTTGCGTGCGCGAACGGATGATGGCCTGTTCCTTGATCGGTGTGGCGGTTGGCAGGCTCAGGATGATGCGGTTCAGACGGCGTGGCAGATCCGATTGCGCCCGGCGGGATCGCCCGGCGGGATCGTTGATCTGGATCAGCGCGTGCGCAATGATCTCGCCCATCATGAACCCGAACAGCGAACTGCGCGAAAAGCGCGGCCGGATGGCCGGAGTGCTGGGTGTTTCGCCCCGGCGGCGCAGGCGTTGTTCTTCCTCATACCGGACCTGCTTCATCACGTCGCCCGCCTCATTGAGGTGGCGCATGGCAGATCGCACCGCCTTGGGCAGGTTGTTTGGGTCCATGTGATTGTGGAACCGCCAGTCCTGCTGAACGGCGGCGCTGTCCCATAGGTATCGTTTCGGTGACGAGAGACCGGACAGGGTTTCCGTCCCTTCCTCGCCCTGAACCAGCCGCACCGCTTCGGGGCCGATGCGCACGAAGCTGGGCCACAGGAACGCGTTGCGCCGTCCCGAACGACTGGCATAGCGATCATCGCCGAACCGGACATCGGAAAACTCGACCCGGCTGGGGAACAGACCGCTGTAGTAGAATTCCGGCTTGCTGAGATCGCGGATTTCCAGCGGGAAGGACCGCGCCAGATCGACACGTGTTTCACCCGGAAACTGCTCGATCAGAATGCCGCAGGTCCGGCTGTTGCCGACGTCCAGAACCAGATCGACATTCACCGGTGTAACAGCGTCCCGCTCGCTGACGGTATTGGCAAAACGGACGGTCGGCGGGTTCGCGGTATTCTGTACGACCTGCAGATAAGCCAGGTATCGTGCCCAATGTTCGAACCGGTGCGGCAGGTCCTCTTCCGCAAAACGGCGTCCGGGCCGTTCAGCGCGCTTGAAGTTGATGAACAGCTCCTTCAGCCACTCCGACACCCAGCGCTGATGATCCAGCATGTTGCCGTCTTCGTCCGTTTCGGGACGGCGCAGGAACCATCTCATGTCGTTGGGTTCGGTCACCAGTTTGAAATCGCGGGCCTTTTCGGCATCCGATTTCTCAGGCGCGACGTAATTCATGTCCTGCTGATGATCCACCAACGTGGTGTCCAGCGCGATCTGGATCCTGTGGGTATGCCCGGTTTCGGCGTCCGGTTCGGCCAGTTCGACGGTTCGCATACGCGCCCAGCTGGACGGGCCGGGGTCGAACTGCAATTCACCGGCATGGCCGCGCTGGCTTTTCTGGCGCAGGAAAGGCACCGGCACCCATTTGTCCAGAAACGGGTCCAGCGCCGCAGTTGGCCGAACCGAATATTCGTCGTCATCGTCTCGCCGCGCGTCCAGGATTTCGGCGTCGCGCGTGTCATCGCCGGACAGCGGGAACAGGGTCAGAATGTTCTCACCATCCTGCTCGCCCGTGACCCTTTCAATATATCGCAGAGGGCGCATTTCGAGCTTGGAAATGTCAAAGCCGAAATCCAGCATTTGAATTCCCGAAAACGGAATCAGAGTGATTTCTTCGCGCAAATTCGCGAGTTTGCGAATTTGTGGTTTCCGATCCCTGAGCATCAGTTTCCCTTTCCAACTTCGTATTGTTTGGTCCATGCGGGTTGGCCGCTTGTGACGGAACCATTGAATATTTTGGTCTCGACCCCGTCCTTGATACGCAATCGGAAGGATTGCGTGGTGCTTTGGCCGTGGGGGTCAAACAACGAGACTGCGATATTGTACGGTCCATTGGCCGGGGCGTCGAAATACATGCTTTCGATTGCGTTGGGCACGGCCGTACGAATGTCGTGATTACCGCCGATATCCAGGTTGCCACCGCAAGCCGCGCGGTTGTCGTAATTGATGATCTGATTGCCCGGGCACCGCACATCCATATGTAAGTCCGCAACCGAGTCCCACAGCAACGAAATCGTCAGTTTTCCCTCGCGTGCACCGCGTTCAGCCAGTCTTTCGCTGTCGATATCCGGAACCAGTTGCGCCCGGTCTTTCGGGTCGGGGATCGGCGCTGTTGCCTTGTCAGGCTGACAGGCGCGGTCGGCAATGCCGATGTCTTTCTCGAGGCTGGCGATCCGGTCGCGCAGCCAAAGTGTTCTGCGTTCTTCTTCGGATGCCTCCACACCCGGCGGCGGGCAGTAACTGGGCAAACCCGGAATGCGCAGGGCGCAGGCTTCGACCATCAGATACAGGATGGCTGCGATCATCAGCATCAGCAGCAGCCAGCCAAACCACATCAGCCACCAGAGGTTTAACGGACCACGATCAGCCGCCGTGGCCTGCGCTTCTCCGGCGGATGCCGGTGCCGCTGCAGCAGTGGCCGCAGCAACCGCTGCCGCCTTTTCCGTGGCTTTCTTCTGTGCTCTTGCAGCCCCCTCCTTGCCACTCAGGTCGCCTGCAACCGCGGCCTGATTGTCCGAGACCCAGGCCCAGTTCAACAGCACGGGCTGACGTGTTTCGCCATCCGTCAGTACGTAGATGCAACCATCATCGGGATAACGTGTTGCGTTGGACAGGGCTTCGCCAAGCCGCTGCTGGTCCGGGTCGTTGCTGTCCAGCAGGGATTGGCCCAATTCGCGGATGTCCGACAACAGGCCCTGAAGGTCCGCGTCGATGGCGGCGCGCTCCTCCTCTTCGAATGTGTCCAGCCTGTGGGGTTTGCCGCCCGTCACGGCATACCAGTCGAACCGATCCCCGTACTGGGTCGCCACTGGTTCGGCAAACAGGGCGGCGTGACGTTCGCCCAATTTGTCCCGAACTGTGCCCGAGATCAGTTCGAATGACCGCTGCGGTGCCGTTCCCAGCGGGGAAAGCCCTTGCGTCGACGTATTTGCGAGGAAAGCTTCAAACATCGTTGCGGCTCACTCGGATTTGGGCGTCAGCGCCGGCAGTTTCGGAAGTGCGTTGGTTTCCGGGGCAGGGCTTTCAGGTGCTGCCCCCGACGCCTGTGCGGTTTCCGGCGGCAGCGGGCGCTGAACCTGCGGGGCGCAGGTTTGTGTCACAACGGCGGGAAGCGCGCCTGTGTCGGCAAGAAAACGCATCAGGTCGCCGGTAGACAGCGCGAAATTCAGGCTGCGCATCGGGCCGACTTTGACAAAGGTATTCACGCCAACCAACCGGCCGCACATATCAACCAGCGGACCGCCCGAATTACCCTTGGAAATCGGCGCTGAATGCACAACCACTTTGGTTTGCGGTGGCAGTGTCTGTTCGGCCGATACAGTGCCGTCTGTGACCGCCAATTCCGGAACGGCGGTTCTGTCACCGGACCGGAGTTGTTGGAAATTCGCGTCACTTTGCAGCAGATCACCCGGGTAGCCCGCGGCGATAACGGATTGCAGGCGCAGCGATTCCGCGGAATCCAGCACGTTGAACGAAGGCTGTTGTGCGCCTTGAACACGCAGCAGCGCAAAATCGCCACCCGTGGACTGGAACGGGCCAAATGTCTTGAGAACCTGCGCTTCTCTCAATGAACCGAGCGCATTGTTGGTTACATAAATCGTCGCACCAGGAGATGCGATAACGTGGTGATTGGTGACCAGAAGGTCCGGACCCACAAAGAAACCTGTCCCGCTGCCCAACCCTTCGGGCGACGGGGCGAGGACCATGGCAGTCCGCTCCTCGATATAGGCAAGCAGCGATTTGGTGTCCTTGGGGTTATCGGAATCCTGAATTTTCACGCGCTCCGGATTGGGGGGCAGAATAGAGGTTCTGTCAGCGGGGCGCACTGCGCCGGGTATGTCGGCGCGGTCATTCGGATCGGGCGGCAGCAACCCTTCGATCGTGCGACCGTTGGGCATCAGCAAGGTGCCATCCGCTTCGCAAACCGCGCCATCCAGCGCAAACTGCAGGTCTGCCAGACGCTGTTCCAGCGATTTGTTGGTGCTAAGAACCGCCGCAAGTGCCGCCTCGTCAGTGACCGCGCGGTCTTTGGCAAGGTCCGGGAAAATGCGATTTCCGGGGATCAGCAGCCAGATCAGGACGCCGCCGGCCAGCAGAAGCAGCAACAGCAACGGCAGCCAGGCCCAAAGCGGCACCCGCTGCGGTGTTGCCGGTGCCTGAGAAGGCGGAGGCGGCGGTGTTGGATCGGCCGTTGCGGCTGCTGCTGCGACCGGAGCCGCCGTGGCTGCCGCTGCTGTCGCTGCCGCCGCGTCTGGCGCAGGAGTTGCCGGGGCAACAGCCTGTTTCTGCGCGGCCATTTCCTGCGCTTCGCCTGACGACAAAGGCGGTGCAGAAGGCAGGGGAAGAAAACGCCCCAGAGTTTGTGCATAGTGTTTCGCGCGTGTTTCGGTTTCGCGGCTGGCTCCGGCGGGCAACATGCCCCAGTTGATGATGACCGGTGTTCCGTCCACGGACCAGACATCGTTCATGTCAGGGATATGAAGGGCGCTGCCAATCAGGCTTCCGGTCTGCTCGTTGCCCAAGGCGGCCTGAAGTGGCGCCAGCCTGCGGGTCAGCTCCTGCCCCAGCGCGTTCTGCGCGGCGTCATCCAGACGATTGAACGGCGTCGCATTTCCCTTGATGTCGGTATACCACGACACCGACGGAGCCACCTGATCGTTTCCCCGGCTGAGCAGCGGTTCGGCAAATAGGTGCGCCGTTTCCTCACCCCCATGCGCGGTGAGCGCGTCCAGCAGAGCCGGATAGGCCTCAATCGCAAGCTCGTCTCCAGCCTCAAGGCACTGGCCCAGTTCGATTTGCGTCTTAGTCAGAAAGTGTTCAGCCATCAGTTGCCCCTTGCGGGTCGGCGGAATTCGACGGTTGTCGAACTGCCGACTTCTGGTTGCGTCACGACACAGCTGGCCGTGCCGGATTCATTCAGTTTACAGCTGCTGCTCAGGCGGTAGATGTATCCGCCGTCGCTGCATTGCAGGTTGCCGGGTTCGTCGATAATCAGCGATCCATCAGCTGCGAACGCGCCGGTCACCGGTCCGGCGCAGCTGTTGCCGTTATCGGCACGCATTTCTTCGCGCCCATTGCCACTGGCGTCGAAACACATGGTCCACTGGTTGTAATCAGTCTTCACGCCGGTCCGTCTGTTGGTGGTCACAAACCGGGAATCCAGTTCCCAGCACCCTTCCAGCAATCCGATACGCTGATTGTCCCAGTCCTGAGGGTCGATCTTGTCGGGTACGGGGGCCAAATCGGGCAGCGCGGCCTGTTGCGGTGCCTTGGGCTCACACTGCAACAATGCAAGCTCGCGTTCGTGCCGCAAAATGCGATCGACCAGTTCCTGGTTTTGTCGTTCGAGTGCCGCCAGCCTCTGTTCAGCCTGCTCGGCCTTGTTGACAGGGCACCAATCCAGCCAGGTTCCTGCGATCCGATCATTTGCGCCGCATGCAGGAACAAGCGCGGCGGCAGACCAGGCAACGATCGCGATCAACACACCAGTCGTCAAAAATGCCAACACAGCCCGAAACAAAAGAAAAATAGCCCCCTACAAATTGAAGATAAGTAAACGTGACTCATAACTCATGGTCAACGCAAATCTCAGAATTTGGCCAGTTACAGAACTTGTCACACAGCCGCGCTTACAAAAGCTGTCATTTCAAACTTCTAACCGCAGAGCCTACCATTTTAGGCAATGGCAAAATCGTCCGGAGAGTTCGAGATGTTTGACTTTGAAAACACCGCAGGACCAGTTACCGAAAGTTCACTGTTGTCCGTTTCCGGAGGCGGTTTGCTGGGCGTTATCCCGGCCGCCATGTTGCTGCGTATCGAGGCCCTGGGGAAAGAGAAATATGGCCCCCATTATCGCCTGTCCGACAGCTTCGATTCCGTGTCCGGATCCTCGACTGGGGCAGTGATTGCCGCCGGCGTCGCGCTGGGCCTTTCCGCTCGGGATATTGCGGATTTTTATTTGCAGGATGTGCCGCGCGGTTTCAAACGGCGCAAGCGGGCTGTACCGCTCTTGCAGGACATCTTCGACGGCGATCTGCTGCACAGCTTCTTCGAACAGCGCACGCAGGGGCGGCTGCTGGACCGCAACGATCTGGAATGCGACCTGACATTGCTGGCCAAAGACCTGCAGCGCGGGAATTCGATCGCGTTTACAACGATTGACTACGGTGTGGACCGCGTATTGTCCGCCGAAATCCGATGCGAAAAACTGCCTCTGTCCGACCTCTTGCGCGCCAGCACTGCAGCCCCCGGTCTGTTCTCGCCGGTGTCCATGACATTGCGCGGCGTGGGCGAGACCCGTCTGGTGGATGGCGGCTTTAGCCTGTTCAATGATCCGTCTTACCTGCTGACCCGCCTGACCCGGGCTCGTGGTGTGCAGCGCATTGCATTGACCTCATTGGGTACGGGCAGTTCGCGCCCTGTTTATTCGGGCAATTCCCTGACAGACAAAGTGTCAGTCTTCAGGGCCTTCCGTGGCCTCTTCGGCCTGATCAAGGATGGCGAGGCGCTGTCTCGGGAGCTGATGCGCGATATGGCAGACATGTTAGGTTCGGGATTGCAGCACACCCATTACGACATGAGCCTGACCCGCGACACCTTCGATGCGCTTGGTTTTGAACTTGAGCCCGGTGAACTGCGCAACATGCGAAAAATCGCGGATTTTTCAGGGAAGGAAAGGCTATTTGAAGCAGCGCAACTGTTGGCCGAAGCAACGATTGTTGAGCCTCTGCCGTTGGTTGGAAACCTGCAGGCAGCCTAGGGAATTGACAGTTCAAATCATATCGTCCCCAATCGGAGAAAACGGATAGTACATCATGAATACTGTAGATGTTTCATATTTGGACGGTGTTCCGGAAAAGAAAGCTTCACGCATTGCCATTCTGGATGCGCAAAAGCTGATCATCGGCGACGAGGGTGCGACAGTCACTGTTCTGGACGTTGAAACCCTGACGGATGACCAGGCGAATGAGCGTCTGACACAGGTTGCACAGAACGCGGCACGGGTTCTGGTTCTTTTTTCTCTGTCCCACGGGGTCAGTTTTCGCAATCGCCGGGACGAGCTGATTGCGCTTGGCGCGGACGACGTCATGTCGGCCACCGGGGCGGATGATGAGTTCCTGACACGGGTGCAGGCGCTTCGGCATCAGGCGCAGCCTCCGCGCGTACTGATTGTGGAAGATGAAGAGGAAATCGGAGACTGGGCGGTGGATGTCCTGCGCGAGGCCGGTATGGACGCCATGCGTGTACGCACCCTGAAGGATGCGCAGAACAGGTTCGAAGCCGGGCCGGTTGACGCGCTGGTCGTGGACCGCGGCCTGCCGGATGGGGACGGCCTGACTTTTATCTCGCGTCTGCGCGACCTCGGCATCCGAATTCCGGCCCTGTTGTTCACCGCACTGGATTCCATCGAGGAACGTATCCGCGGGCTCGAGACCGCGCGGGCAGATGACTACATCTGCAAGCCGGTTCACGAGGGCGAGTTGCGCGCGCGCGTTCAGGTGCTATTGCGTCCCTTGGTTTCGGAAGAAACGATGGTGTTTGGCCCGCTTGAGATCAGCCGTAAGGACAGGATCGTCCGGTGGCGCGGCGCGCGTGTCGAACTGCGGCCGAAAGAATGCGAAATGCTGATCTACCTGGCCGAGCGCGACGGCCTGCCGATCCCCAAGCGGATGATCTATCTGGACGTTTGGCAAAAGACGTTCATGGATGTCGGCTCGAACCCGGTGACGGCGGCCCGGCACCGGCTGGTGCGCGATTTCAAGTCCGCTCTGGATTCGCGCGGCGAGACGTACCCGGAATTCCTGGAAACCGATGGGGATGCCTATGTTTTCCGGTCCGAGGCATTGCTGCGCATTCCCGCTGATGAAAGCCCGGATCAGTGATCCACCTGATCGGAGAAAACCCGAAACTGTCCCGCATGGTAACGGGACAAGGGCTGTTTTATGCGGCGCTTGGTGTTTTCCTGACATTGGCGGCAATATTCTGTCTGTCCGTATTCTCGGCGGCAGACAGGGCGGACCGGCAGACCCTAAAAAGCGTCGAAGCGCAGATGCTGCGTATTCTCGAAGACAGTGGCGTCAGTGGGCTGGCCACCGCGTTCGATCGGTCACGCAACATAGTTCTGCCGGGCACCGACCGGCTGGAACTGGCGATCTGGCAGATCAGCGGAGATCGCAGGCGCGTTCTGCTGGAAACAACACCGGGCGCAGCCAGCGCCCTTGAGCACGGGCAGGGACATGCGTCGCTGGATGGGGCCGACTTTGAAACCAGATCGGTTGATGTTGCTGCGGCCTCACAGGACTGGGCGCTGCCCGTTGGGGATGTTGCGCTTGTCTTTGGAATTGAATCGCCCAGTTTCGAAACCCAACGCGCACGTTGGCTGGCGCTTGCCATTGCCGGTGTCTCACTTGTCGTATGCGGTTTGATGATCCTGTTACAGATCGCGCATTGGCAACGGTACCGACGCAGCCTGCAACGGGTGAACCGGCTGCTTGAGCGGTATTCTTCGGGCGAGACCGGCATTCGGTTTGAAGATGAAACGCCCGCGCCGGAATTGCGCGAGCTGGGTCGCCAGTTGAACGAAGCGCTGCCCAAGATTGACGGGCTGTTCGCAGATTTGCGTGCCCTGTCCGCCCATCTGGCGCATGAGTTGCGGACACCGCTTCAGAATATTCGCAGCGGCATGCGGAAGCTGCTGAATGCACAAAACGCGCAGGACAGGCAGATTCACGCACAGCGTATCGACATGGGAATAGATGCCGCTGACGCCCGCCTGCAATCCATCATGCAATTGTTCCGGCTTCAGTCCGATGCAGATATCCGGCTGGAACCAGACGTCCCGCTGGGGGATTTGCTGGAAGACCTTGTTTACGATTTCGAAGAAGACCTGCAGGCAAACGGGCGAAGTCTGGTTCAGCACATAGACAAGTCGCTACGTGTCACCGGCAACTCGCATCTTCTGGAACTCATGCTGTCGAACCTCTTGTCCAACGCCGTAAAATACGCTGCCGCAAACAGCGAAATCCGGGTCGAATTGACCGGGGATGCGACACGATTCGACCTCAAGATTTCCAATGCCGGGGCCTTGTCGCAAGGCTTTACCGAGCATGCGTTCGAGCGTTTCGCGCAAGGTGCCGAGCATTCCGGTATAACCGGGTATGGGTTGGGTCTGGGGTTGGTGAAAGCGATTGTGCAGAAACATCGTTTTTCGGCCAGCCTGGCGGAAGATGCAGGCGGCGGGCGGGTCGTTGCATCGGTATCCGGCGCGGCATCGGGCGGGGGAGGGTAGGCCATGATGAAGGCAAAAGTGTTTTCAGCCTTTCTTGTGATCGTCCTGCCAACGGGAATGCAGGCACAACCAGACAGTGCGGCGGCCCGGGTCTCTGCCGGTCTGGTTCTTGCCGACTGGGCCGTATCAACTGAAAACGCGCCCCTGTTGCTAACCGCGCTCGAGATTGTTTCCGCACACGCCCCCAAAGGCGAAACCGCAACGCAACTGCAAAACCGCTATCAGGCCGAGGCGCGGTTTTTGATGCGAGGGGACAAACTGCTGGGTGAGCGGTTTGATCGTTTGATTAGCAATACCTCGCCTGAGTCTTTGCGAAACACGGTTTGGATTGTCCCAGGCGGCAGTCGGTTCGCCCCCCCACAGGGGCAGGGTGTTGCGTCCTTTGCTTCCGCAACAGGCGTCTCAGCGCGGCAGGTGTTTGGTCTGTCGGGGGCGTCCTGCCGACGTGAGGCGCAGAACTGGAACTGTGTGCCTGCAGGCCTGCAAGGTGAGATACACATCAATCAAGTGCCGGGTGGCCCTGACTGGGTCGTCATTGAAACCCGGCCTGTAGACCCATGATCCGCGTTTTTCTGTTAGCGGGATGTATTCTGTCGGCCGGTGCGGCCGTCGCTAATCCCGACCGCAAAGCGCTGTTGATTGGCGTGATGAATTACACTGCTGATCTGGCCCGTCTGGGTGGAGCCCTGACCGGACCGGGCCCGGACGTGGCGCTGATGACGCAGGTTTTTGCTGGCAAAGGTGTTCCAATAGAAAAGATTTCAGTGCTGTCGGATTCTCCGGAACTGACTGAAACTGAGGGTGTTTCTATCGAAACTCCAACGCGCGCCAATATTCTGGCCGCGCTGGATCGGTTGGCGGCAGAGGCGCAGGCGGGCGACAAGATAGCGATCTACATGGCGGGCCACGGTGCGCAGATTGCGTCCGGTTCGGACACATCCGAGGTGGACGGGCTGGATGAGGTTTTCTTGCCCTCGGATTTTGCATTTGATGCCGATGACGCGCCGGTCAATGTTGTCCGGGACGATGAGATCGGGGCCAGAATAGACCGGATGATCGCCGCCGGGGCGAATGTGTGGCTGATTGCGGATACCTGTCATTCCGGCAGCTTTCGGCGGGGTGAGACAGCCGTTGCGCGCTTTGTCGATCTGAGGCCCGTCAAGACAGTCAGCCCGGTTGCCGAACCACTCGTGGACCTGTCGAAAGCCAGTACTCTCGCACCCGGTCACTTTACCGGCTTCTATGCCGCCGAGGCTGGATCATTGGCCTACGAGTTGAAACCGCCGGGTTCGCCAACGGTTCATGGCCTGATGACATGGGCGCTGGCCAGTGCGTTGCGAAGTGCCGAAGCCCCCACATATTCAGAACTGGCCAGACAGGTTTCCGCGACGCTCTGGGATATTGGCTGGGGGCGTGCAGATCCGCGGTTTGAGGGGGCTTTGGGTACAAAGCCCATGCTTTCTGAGGGTGCCGGAGAGCCGAACCGGTTTGCCGTTTTCATCTCGGACCTCGTTGTTGTCGAGGCTGGTGTCATCGATGGCGTTACGACAGATACGGTGTTTTCAGTCGAGGACAGCGATGGCGCCTTGCTGTTCGATGTGTCGCCAACCGAAGTGACGCTGACCCAAGCCACCGCACCGCTTCCGGAAACCACCCGCGCCACACTGGATGAGAAGATCAAAGCCGAGGGTCTGGACCCCGAACAGTTCCGAATGCGCTGGCTTCAGCACCGCGCGCCCCGCCTGGCCGCAAAGGTTTCTTCGCGCCCGACAGATCTTTCGCTGGCAGTAGGGCTGTCGCTGCTATCTGCTGGCTCGCAATTTGAGGAGCAGATTGCTCAGATGATCTCGGACCTGCAGCCACGGTTGCGCCTTGATCAGAACGATCCGGACATTCAAATCGTCGCCGATAAGGACCGGCTGGTGCTGCACCCCGTTCCCGACGGTGCGCGCGATGCGCTGTCTGTTCCGTTTGATGCGACCCAATTGCCTCTGCTGGAGCAGATGTTGCAGCAGGCCGCAAAGTCGCGCGCGTTGATCTCGGTTGCGGCGATATTGCAGACCAGCCCCTTGTCGCACGGGATCACCGCCAGTGCCCGTCGCATCCCCGGTGAAGCAGACGAAGAATTTGTATGTCAGGAGGCTTTGGCGGTTCAGGTTGAGCCGAAGTTCGCACCTCAGGGCATCCTGCAGGTTGGCCACTGTGACACAGTGTTGGTCTCCGTTCACAATCGCAATCCCTGGCCGGTTGATCTGACGCCCCTTTATGTCGCGCCGGACAATCAGGTGTATTTCCTGTCGGGATACAGGGATGCCGAAAAAGGCGGTTGGCGCATAGGGTCCGGAGAGGCCGATACCCTGCGCTATACCGAAGCCACGCGTGGGCCGGATGGGGCAGTGCTGGCTACTGGTCAGATGCATGTTTTGATCCTGGCCGAACGCGGCATGCCCGGGTCGGACCCGGTTGACTTTCGTTATTTACAGGACGAACGCGCACCGCCCGCAACCCGATCTGCGCCTGCCAACTCGCTATCCTCGCTTTTGACCGATGCCGGATTCGGGCTGGCCAAAACCCGTTCCGTCGGTGAAACTGTGATCAAGCAAAGCGGTGCCGTTATTATTCCGCTGAAAACCGTTGCAGAGGTGGGGGCCGAACGCGGTGCGCAGTAAAATTAACATTGTGGTTCTGACTGTTCTGAGCCTGATGTTCCTTGGTCAGGGTGGATCGGCCGAGGCGGCCGACCTGCGCAAAAGCGCCCTGGTTGTGGCAGAATGGGCCGTTGAGGCAAACGAACCGCAGGCCCTTGCCAGCAGTCTGGCTGTGTTGCTTGAGGAAGGCGGCACTCTGGACCAGGACGATCCGTTCTCGGTCTTGCCTTTAGCCGACGCGCTGCGTGACATGCCCGGAGGAGCGGATTTGCTGGACACTGTTCTCGAAACCGGATCCCGGGGTCAGCTTGGTGGCGCCGCCCGTCTGGACCTGTTGCTTGCGCCCGGACAAACTCATGAAACGGACGTTTTTCTTGTCGGCTCGGAAGTAACGTGGATCGAGGCTCGCTTGTGGCGCGGGTCTGGTGGGGCTGATATCGACGTTGAACTCGTGGGCTCGGACGGAACCAGCATCGCCGCAGACATCAGCCCGCAGACCGGCATTGAAGGGATTGCAGCGCTGGTGGATGTCTGGATCGACAGTTGCGTCAACGCGACGTTGCGGATCACGAATGCCGGCGGCAGTCAGGGGCGCGTCGCGTTGTTTGTTCCACAGTCGCCCCATCAGGATTGCGAGGCGCCGGGTTGACCGGCATCCGCCTGCCCGGCGCTGTTTTCGCGCTATTGCTGGCTCTGGCCCTGCCGGTCGTCGCCCAGAACCAGAACTCTGCCGAATTGGAAGCGCTGCAAAACCGAGCCGGTCAGGCCTTCGTTGCACAGGATCATGCCACGGTCCGCGAACTTGTCAGGCAGATGGAACCCATGATCGACCGGGGCCTGCGCACCGAAGGACGGAACGGGGTCGCGCAATATGGGATACTAGGAGAAATCCTGTTCGGCATCGGCGACAGGGAAGACGCATTGCGCGCCTACACCAAATCGGTCGACGCAGCCCGGATTGAGGGTCTGTGGCTTCAGCGAGACGGGCTGTATGTCCGATATGAATACGGAAGTCTTCTGCAACTGCTCGGACACCACGAAAAAGCGCTGAGTGTCAGCTCAGAGCTGCTGCGGGATCTTGAACAACTGGGTTTGTTAAACAGCGCTGCAGGTTTGGATACCGGTATTCTGGTTGGCGCAATTCTTCTGGATACAAACCAGCTGGATGGCGCCCGGCAAATGTTTGAAAACATGGTCGGGATCGCGCGGGAACACGACACGGAAGGCCGCAAGCTGCAAGTGGCATTGAACGGTTTGGCCAATACCCTGAACGCGATGGAAGCCTATGAAGCAGCGCTTGAACCTACACGTGAAGCGTCTGAACTGGGCAAAAGATTAAACGCGGTTGACAGCGAGTCCCACCTTTACGCGCGGCTGCGATACGGAATTGCGCTGGAGCGTGTTGGCAGACTGGATGAGGCGCGATCCGTTACTGAGGACGTTCTTGCCTCGGCGCAGGGCAAACTGCCTCAGGGGCACGAGATTATTCAATGGGCGCGCCGAACGCTGGAGGATATCGAACGCGCGGAGGGGCGGAAGTTCGCAGCCCGCGAGTTGAACCGGCAAATTGCGGATGATGCCTTGTCCAGCGAGGATCCTGCTCAGCGTCTTGCTGCGCTGCTGGCGCTGGCCGGACATGATTTGGCGAATCTCGAGTTCGAGAGTTATGAGGCCAAAATGATGGCGGCGCTTGAACTGATCGTCTCGGATCCGGGTGCGGTCCCTGAACGGCAGCAGGCCCAAGTCTATTTCGCAGTGGCCGATCACCTGGTGAATTTCCGCCAGAACTTCAAAGGGGCCAAGCCGCTATATGCCCGATCCATCGATATCCTGACGCGTGAACTGGGACCGGATCACCGTGAAACCCTGCAAGTCCAGGCCCGCAGGTTGCAGGCCAAGGACAAGGAAATTCAGGCCAATGTCGCCTTGGGCCGGCCCAAGGAGGAGCTTGCGTTCTGGGATGGAACAGAGGCGGGAAAGAAACCCACGGCCTCGGATCTGGAAATGCTGCGCCGACTGGCCGCCGCAGAGGAGGCGCAAGGCACGCGGCTTGAGGCTTATGCATCACAACTCAACTATGCCTTTTTCCTGCAAGAAGCCGGACAAATTGAAACCGCGCTGGCAGTCATAAGAAACCAGATCGAAAAGCGGGAAGGAGAACAGCGGACGGGTTCGATACCCGATCTGGACATCAACTACCGATTGGTGGACGCGCATGGGTCGGCACTGCTCAAAGGCGGGCAATTCTCTGCTGCGGCAGCCGTCTTCCAGAATGGAACAGTCGACCTGTTGAACTATCTGCGCGGGTTTCAATGGCTGGAAGGGATAGCGGGCGGGGCAAAAGTATACCTGATTGGCCAGGTGTATGGTGAGTTGTTCGCCTCATCAGCGCTCAAGGCTGCCGAAACCGGCAGTGAGCAGGAGAAGAACCTCTATGTTCAGATGGCCTTTGAGGCCATGCAACTGGCGGGTTACGGCCCCGCCTCTGTCGCTGTGGCCCGTGCGGCGATCCGGGACAAGGCGCAAAACCCCGATCTGGTTCAACTTGCGGCGCAATGGCAGAAAGCGACTTTGGCCCAGCGGGTCGGGAACGATGTTCAGAATTCGGATCTGGACCGTCTGCGGTCCCGGATGTCGGTACAGTTTTCCGAGTACTTCGAATGGCAAATCCCTGCGCCGCTGACGATGGGCCATATCCAGCGCGAGGTAATCGCGCCGGATGAGGCTGTGATCATGATCCTGACAGCCACAACCCAGAGCGCGCATAAGAAAGGGATCAAAGGGCTGGTTCTTGCCGTGACCCGGGACGGCGCGGCGATGGTTGAATTGCCTCAGAAGTGGAACGTTCTGGTGCAGGACATACTTGATCTCCAGCGTACGCTTGACCCGAAGTCGCCAGAGCATATGGCCCAATTGCGGGCGCCGCTTGCCAACGTGCAGGGCGCGTCGGGCGCCGCAGCGACGCGGTATGCCGCCCCGTTTGCTTTCGATGCCGCAGAACGACTGCACAAGACGTTTTTCGGATCGCCGGAAATAGCTGATCTGATTGGTTCCAAGTCGACCTGGACGTTGGTCCCCTACGGTGAAACGCTGAGCATACCTTTCGCGGCCCTGATCGTGGATGACCCGGGCCGACATTTGCAGGACCGTCGCACCGCAAGGGACCTGCGCGAAATACGCTGGTTGGGGCATGAGCGCGCGCTGCGGGTTGTGCCGTCCGTCGCGGCCCTTGAAAACCTGCGAAAACGTCCCCGGGTCCCCGAGCAACCAGCCTCCAGGCTGGCATATGTCGGATTTGGCGACCCTGCGTTTCAGGGGGCGGAACTGGCGGCCTTGCCTCAGACAGACATCGTTATGCGCGGATCGATCTCGCAACGAGCAACCGCAGTACGCGCGCTTCCGCGTTTGCCGGGCACCCGGCGCGAAGTTGAAACGCTGGCAGGGTTGTTCGGAGAGACCCGCAGCGACATTCGGTTGGGTTCCTCAGCAAGCGAAGCGGAAATCGTTGCGCTCAACAGCCAAGGCAAACTGGCGCAGGCGCAAATTCTGCATTTTGCGACGCATGGGTTGTTGTCGGGCGCGTTCGAAGGGTTGGCCGAACCCGCATTGGCGCTGACGCCAGACGCGACTGCCCCGGCGCAAGGAAGTTTCACTGGCGATGGCCTGTTGACCGCCTCCGAGGCCGCGCAGCTCGATATTGGTGCCGACTGGGTCATTCTGTCGGCCTGCGACACGGCAGGGGAAGATTCGATCGGCGGCGAAGGTCTGGGGGGGTTGGTTCAGGGCTTTTTCTCGGCTGGCGCGCGCAATATGCTTGTTTCGCATTGGCGCGTAGATGATCGCGCCGCCGAGGCGCTGATTACCCGCACCGTGACCGCCTCGCAAAATCAGACCAGCAAGGCCGAGTCGCTGAGGCAGGCGATGAAATCTCTTTTTGACGACCCGAGCCGCGATCAGACCCAACTGCCGAATTCCCACCCGTCGATCTGGGCCCCGTTCCTGATGATTGGCGCAGGCTGACGGGTGACCTGCGCCACAAAAGCAAACGGGCCACCTGATCAGGCGGCCCGTTTGCTTTTTCTGGCAGTTGTAGCTTAGTCCTTGGGCGTCAGTAGCGGCAGCGTATTTGCAACCGGAACCACCCTGGGCAAGCTTTGCCCGTTGTTTCCTGCACGCTGATTCTGTACCTGCAGTGCAGAACGGATGACCTGAACCCGTTCGGTTGTCGTGCTGGGGACGAAAACAGGCGTTGCACCGCTTTCCAGTGAATCCATCGCGTTCACATACCACGGAACCGCTGCCGCAGGGGTCGCCGGCACACCGAACCCTTCACGCAGGTGGTGCCCAATCAGCTCTCCGTAAGGAGCCTGACCCGCAGCCATCATTGTCAATGCGCCAGCCAGAGCCATTTCGGCATCATCCAGACGATAACCGATGCCCAGGCAGATCTGGCCATAGACGCCCATTGTTGCGGCGTCGCTCAGACCCAACTGGGTGGCGGTCGATTGCACCGCCGGCATGACCTGTGCCTGATCCGTTGTGGGCAGGCCGGACATGACGTCGGAGTACCCGCCTGCAATCTGGCTGCACAGCTCCGTCATCTCGTTTTCGGACACCGCGTATTGCGACGCGAGCGATCCACCTTGCGTGATGGCAAATCCACGTGCTTCGCAGAACTTTTCGCTTAGTGCCTGGTTCGGATCTGTCATGTTCGACGCCTGAACCACACCGCCCTGAATGCGCGTTGTCTGGTCAACCAGTTCGCACCGTGCGGCAGCGGATACAGTGGGCTGACCAACCGGCTTCAGGGGCTTGAGCTTTGGCACCGTGCCGCCATTGCCGATAACCTGACCGCCACCCTGCTGGGGCTGGTCGGGAATGACAGCCTGCGGGACCTGCTGGCGTGGTACCTGGTTCAGGGGCTGCGCCGCCGCGGCCTGAGTGCCGTTGTTGGCCCACGGGTCAACAATGCCGTTGTTGTTGGTGCCATAATTGGGAGTATTTGCACCGTAGTTTGGCCCGGCATTGTCGCCATAACGTGCGGCATAGTTGGGGTCACGACCGATGTTCAGCAATCCGCGCGGGCCTTCAGCAGCCATCGTACGGGGATAGGCGCCACCGGCACCTGACTGATACTGCCGCCATCCGTTGACCAGGTTCTGACGTTCCCAATCCGAAAGCTGGCCGGTCTGGGGGTATCCCATGTAACCCTGATAATCACGGATCGCAGCGCGGCTGCGGTTTCCCATCACGCCGTCGACCGTTCCCGCATTCCAGCCGAAGCCGTTCAGCGCGCTCTGAACCTCACGGTTTTGCTGCCGCTGGGCAGAATTCACCGTCGAGCGGCGCGTTGTCGTCGTTTGGCTGCGTTTTTTGTTTTTGTTGCAGTTGATTGCGCCTGTAGCGCACCCAAGGATCACAGCGGCACCGCCGCCGATAATCACATCTGCCAAATCTGCACTTGCGCGGCTGACGCCCGTGGTAATCATCAGGGAGACCAGCAATGCGCCGCCGACGGATTTATTTAAAATATGACGTGGCATCTTTAAGTCACCTCCTTACCCAAAATCTATATCGCTATTCTTACTTAAACATGTGATTCAGTGCATGTTACAAAAAATGTCACCTGTTTGCACCCATGCAATTGAGCATTGAAAACAAATAATTTTAGGACGCCGAGGGTGGGGATGGCGCCCTAAAACTTCGACAATTCAGGCGTAATGACCCTTAATGTCGAAACAGTATCTCGATAAATCGTCAATTACCTGCCGACCATTGGGCATTTACGGGAACACCGTGAAGTGCAGCCTGCGTTTCCGCGATTTGCATTGCCTTGCGGATTACGCTGATGCGATCCTGTGTGGCGCTGGCCATGAAAACGGCCGGCGCACCATTTTCCAGTGCCGTCATCGCGTTCGCATACCACTCGACCGACGCCTTCGGAGCTTCGGCCGTGCCGAAACCTTCCCGCAGGTGGTGGCCAACCAGTTCGCCATATGCAGCGTGGCCGGATGCGGTCAGTGAAAGGGCACCGGCCAGCGCCATCTCTGCGTCGTCCATGCGATACCCCATTCCTGTGCAGATCTCGCCATAGTCCCGGGCAATCTGGGGCATATTCAGCCCAAGCGTAGCATTCGCATTCCGCGCGCTGTCCAGGGTGGACTGCACCGGCGTTCCGGGAAGAGCACTGATTGTGCCCGAGAATGTGGCTTTGATGTGATTGCAGATTTCCGTCATTTCGGTTTCGGAAACTGCGAAATGGGACTGCGAGGACTGTCCCAAAGTAATGACAAGCCCGCGTGCCTCGCACAGTTTTTCACTCAGCGCCTGATGGTGATCGGTCACATTGTCCGCGTGGATCAGTCCGCCCTGGATTTTCGAGGTGGCATCCACCAGTTCGCAACGCGCGGCCACAGATTTGACGGGTGTGCCTATGCGTTTGGGCAGTTCGCCGATGATGGGTGGCGGGGACGATTTGTTCGGATCGACAATACCACCGTCTAAGGGTTGTGGCGATGGGTATGGCTGCGGCTGCTGCCCGTCGCCATAATGCCCAGCATAGCCGGGGTTGCGTTCAAGCTTCAGCAGGCCACGTGGGCCTTCGGCGGCCATTAGACGGGGATATGCGTTGCCCGCGCCAGCCTGATACTTGCGCCATGCGTTGATCAATGTATCCCGTTCCCACTGAGACAGGCGTCCGTTGGCGGGATCGCCCATGAAGTATTGATAATCGCGGATGGCTGCGCGGCTCCGGCGGCCCAATACTCCGTCAGCGTTTCCGACCGGAAAGCCGAATGTGTTCAAGGCGTTTTGCACGTCGCGGTTTTGTTGACGTTCTTCCTCGCTTAGAACGGGCGTTGGGACCGGCTTTCTGCCGGGAGGTCTTGGTTTGTTTCTTGGGCAGATGTTTGGATTGGCGAGACATAACAGCATCGCTGTACCGATCACTTCCTTCGCGCCCGCGTTTGCGCGTTCGACCGATGCTGTCATCAACATGGATGCGGCCAATGCGCCGCCCAGCGTGTGTTTGAAAATACTGCGTGCCATTGTCGACCCCCTAAGCAAAAAACTATCTGGGACCAACGCTAGCCAGCGCCGTTCAAAATTGCCCGTTACAAAAATTGTTATCGCTCAGGGTCGGAGAGATGGTCGATTTTTACGATTTCTTTTTAAAGAGTTGGTTTTAGTCTTCGGTTTTTTTGGCCGCAAGTCTGACCCATAGCGCAAACATGCATTAGGGCGCCAAGGGACGGAGCGTGCCCGGATTTTTGCCCGAAACAGCTTTTTGTCATTCAGATTTGCGGGGGGGCGCTCAGCCAAATGAATGGGTCCACAAACCGCCCAGGTTCACCCTACTGAATAGCGATCAGCAGCAGTTGATCTTTCTCCATGTCCGGTTCTTCAAGATAAAGCCCCATATCCGTCCAGAACCGGTTGAGCATTGCCAAAAGCTGCGCCTGTTCCGCCTGGGCCAGATCCTGCGTCAGCCCTTCATAGGCGCGTTCACGGATTTCTGTTTCGACGTCGGAACCCAAGGTCTCAAGCGTTGCCCGGTAAGACAGCAAGTACGTATCCCGGCTTGCCCGCAAGGCATCCAGCCGGTCGAGGTTCAGGTTCAATGTCTGCATCAGTTGGGTGCGTTGATTGCCGACCGTGACCTTGATCGTGTCCAGCAGGCGCAGGCTGTCCCGTTCCAGTTGCTGAATTTCGCGGCTGCCTTCGATCAAGGTCTCTACGAAAGCTGCCCCGCTCAGGAGCGTGGATTTTGCGGCTTGAAACAGGGATTCCGCAGCCTGTTCCCGCGCGATGCGAAATTCCAGCTGAAGATCGCCCAAGGCAGATTTGCGGCGGGGGTCCACTTCCTCTTCCAGCAGCGCGTTCAGGGTTGCCAGTGGGTCAGATTGCTCTTCCGAGGACCGATCAGCCTCTTGCGTCCAGCCATCCCGGATCGCGTCATAGCGGTCTTCGGATACCACGGCGGCACTGATGACCAGCCTGACACCAAAGTATTCGCCGGCTAGAGCCTGACCATTCAGGCTGCTGTACATCGGGTATTCATTGCGGCGCGCGGTGTAGATTTGCGCGTCTTCCTGATCGACCGAACCGCCACGCGTGACCAGTCCGCCAGACTGGCCGTGACTGCGCCCGATGGCATTCAGGCGGAACGGTTCAAGCATCAACTCCTCAACATTGCCATAGATATCCAGAAGGCCCAGCGGGTTGGGTTTCCGTCGCGCTCCGATGATGCTGAGCTTGGTGCTGCCGCTGCCAGGCGCCAGATAGGCGGCGTAATCGGACAACGTCCCTTCGGAGAAGAACCTGCGGGCGGCAAATACCGCGGCGTCGGCTTTTGCGCCACCGCGGGCGGCATATTCCCATTCAGGTTCGGTCGGCAGCCGCAGAAAGCCGGTGCGGTCACCTTGCCGGGGCAGGCTGTCGCGGGCGTTCTGCATCAGCCATTCGGAATAGGCGCGCGAGAGATCAACGGCTTCGAACCAACTTAATCCGCCTTTGGCCCGGGCTTCGACCGGTTTGAAGCCGCTGTCGCAATTCATGTTGATGGCGCGGTACTGAGCCTCATTCAATTCGTACCGGGCAATATAATAGTAGCTGACACTGTTTTCGGGGTCGTCGAATGCCCCGCGCAGATAGGTGGGCTTGAGGTAGTCCGAAAAAGCGGTATCGGCGTCAGACTGCCCCATACGAAAGGGTCGGTCCGACAACGGGCGGGCGATATCGACCGGCACGTTGACTTTCTGAAAGGCCATGCCACCGCCACAAGGCATCGGCAAGACCAGATCCGCAGGGCCGTGCAACTGGCTGGAAGGATCGATCAGAATGGGGGGCCATGGGGCGTCGCTTGCCCAAGCCGAAGACAGCCAAGCCATGAAAAAACACAGGCTCAGTCGAGCAGATACGGGCAAAATCGGAACTCCCCAAAATTCTGTAACCACCCTGCATCGGGCAGGAGACAGTTTTGCACAGATGAAACAGATTGCAACTGAGGCAGTCTGGTGGTTCTTGCCGAAATCACGTTCGCGTGGTGGTAATTCCACATCAGGCGGGTTAGAGGGTGGGCAACCGACAAACCGAACATTTGCGATTGAAACGGCAGGAAGTTTTTTGATGCAGATAGAAGATACTTCATTAGAAGGTGTGAAAATCCTCACGCCAGCACGCTTTGGCGACAACCGTGGCTTCTTTTCCGAAAGCTGGAACCGGAAACGCATGGAGGATGCAGGGCTGAACTTCGAGTTTGTTCAGGACAATCATTCGGTGTCTGCAACGGTGGGAACGCTGCGCGGGCTGCATATGCAAACTCCGCCTCACGCGCAGGACAAGCTGGTGCGCTGTGGGCGCGGACGGTTGTTTGATGTGGCGGTCGATATTCGCAAGGGCAGCCCGACCTATGGGAAATGGGTGGGCGTTGAACTGAGTGCCGAGAACGGCAAGCAACTGCTGATTCCGGCCGGGTTTTTGCATGGTTTCGTCACCCGTGAGCCGGACACCGAGATCGTCTACAAGTGTTCGGACTACTACGCCCCGGACTGCGACCGCTCGGTCCGGTTCGACGATGCCGATATCGGTATCGACTGGGAGCTGGAAATTGATCCTGTGCTGAGCGCCAAGGATGAAGCGGCCGTGACACTGGCGGCTTTGGACAATCCGTTTGTATATGAAGGTCAGAAATGAAAATTCTCGTGACCGGCGGGGCCGGGTTCATTGGATCCGCAGTTGTTCGTCAGGCCATTCGTGACGGGCACAGCGTGGTCAACCTGGATGCGCTGACATACGCGGCGTGTCTTGAAAACGTGGCCAGTGTGACCAACCACCCCAATTACAGTTTTGTGCAGGCCGATATTCGTGATCGCGCAGCCCTGGACAAGGTGTTTGCAGATCATGAGCCGGACGCGGTCATGCATCTGGCGGCGGAAAGCCATGTTGACCGGTCGATCGACGGGCCGGGCGATTTCATCGAAACCAACATCACGGGCACCTATCAGATGCTCGAAGCTGCAAGAGCATACTGGACACGTATGGGTCAGCCCGAGGCGTTCCGGTTTCACCACATCTCGACGGATGAGGTTTATGGCTCGCTGCCCGCCGACCCGCAGGTTCAGTTCACCGAAGAGACGTCCTACGATCCCCGTTCGCCCTATTCCGCTTCGAAAGCGGCAAGCGATCACCTTGTTCGCGCCTGGGCCGAAACATACGGCCTGCCGGTCGTGCTGACCAATTGTTCTAACAATTACGGACCGTTCCATTTTCCTGAAAAGCTGATCCCCGTGATCATCCTCAATGCTCTGGCGGGCAAGCCGCTGCCGATCTACGGGGATGGTTCGAACATCCGTGACTGGCTGTACGTGGAAGATCACGCGGATGCGCTTCTGCTGGTCGTGCAAAAGGGGCAGGTTGGTCGCACCTACAACATCGGTGGGGAAAACGAGCGCACCAATCTGGAACTGGTCAAAACCCTTTGCGAAATCCTTGACCGCAAACGTCCAAAAGACAGCGGGTCTTACGCAGATCAGATCACCTTTGTAACCGATCGTCCCGGCCATGACGCACGGTATGCCATAGACCCGACCCGCATTCGCAATGAGTTGGGTTGGAGCCCGTCCGTAACCGTCGAGGAAGGGCTGGAAAAAACCGTCCAGTGGTATCTGGACAACGAAGACTGGTGGCGCGCGCTGCAAAACCGCGACGGTGTTGGTCAGCGACTGGGGACGGGAAAATGATCCTTGTCTTTGGAAAAACCGGGCAGGTCGCCCAGGAAATCGCCCTGAATGCGGGCCAGCGCGAGATCGTGTTTCTTGGCCGCGATGCAGCGGATTTGACCAACCCGGAACAGTGCCAGGCCGCCATCGAAACGCACCGGCCGCAAGCGGTGATCAATGCCGCAGCCTATACCGCCGTGGATCGGGCTGAAGATGAGGCCGAGACAGCAATGGCCGTCAACGGCACAACGGTTGGGGCCATTGCCCGGACCTGTTCCGCGCTGGGCATTCCGTTGGTGCATATTTCGACCGATTACGTATTTGACGGCTCGGGTGAGGCCCCGCACCGGCCGGAAGATGCCACGCACCCGATCAACACCTATGGCCGCACAAAGCTGGCTGGTGAAACGGCGATCGGGGCCAGCACCTGCCGTCACGCCATAATGCGCACCTCGTGGGTGTTCTCGGCCCATGGCAACAACTTTGTCAAAACCATGCTGCGCCTGTCTGAAACCCGGGATGCGCTGAACGTTGTAGACGATCAGATTGGCGGCCCGACCCCGGCTGCGGACATCGCGCGGGCCTGCCTGCATCTGGCCGACCGCCTGAAGGCTGGTGAGATGGACAGCGCAACCCTGCATTTTGGCGGTTCACCGGACGTCAGCTGGGCCGGATTTGCGCGCGAGATTTTCTCGCAAGCCGGTCGGTCCGTGACTGTTACGGGTATTCCGACCTCTGACTATCCTACTCCGGCCAAACGGCCCCTGAATTCGCGAATGGACTGCGGCAGCCTGTCTGCCTGCGGTCTGGAACGCCCCGATTGGCGGGCCGGCCTGCGCGACGTATTGAACAGCAAAGAGATTTCATCATGACGAACCGTAAAGGTATCATTCTGGCCGGCGGCTCGGGCACCCGTCTGTACCCGATCACGATGGGTGTGTCCAAACAGCTTCTGCCGATCTACGACAAGCCGATGATCTATTATCCGCTGTCGGTACTGATGCTGACGGGAATCCGCGAGATCTGCATCATCACCACGCCCCAGGATCAGGACCAGTTTCAGCGCACGCTGGGGGATGGCAGCCAGTGGGGTCTGGAACTGACCTACATCACCCAGCCGTCGCCGGACGGTCTGGCGCAAGCCTATCTGCTGGCCGAAGAATTTCTGAACGGCGCGCCGTCGGCGATGGTGCTGGGGGACAACATCTTCTTTGGCCATGGTCTGCCGACCCAACTGCAAAAGGCCGATGCGCAAAGCACAGGCGGAACCGTTTTTGGCTATCGTGTGGCCGACCCGGAACGTTATGGCGTGGTAGGCTTTGATGCGACAGGCGCAGTGCAGAGCATCATTGAAAAGCCCAAAGTGCCACCGTCGAACTATGCCGTGACGGGTCTGTATTTTCTGGACGGTACTGCGCCAGAGCGCGCGCGGCGGGTCAAGCCGTCGGAACGCGGAGAACTTGAAATTACCTCCCTGCTTGAGACGTACCTGGACGACGGAACATTGCGCGTCAGGCAAATGGGGCGCGGTTATGCCTGGCTGGACACCGGCACACATGCGTCATTGCTTGAGGCCGGAAACTTCGTGCACACACTATCGAACCGGCAAGGTCAGCAGGTCGGGTGCCCGGAAGAGATTGCGTTCGAACACGGCTGGATTTCGCAGGAGCAGCTTCTGAAACGCGCGAAACTATTTCGGAAAACGGCATACGGAAAATACCTGCGCAACCTGGTGGACTAGTCCCACCGGGTTCCGATCCGCGGTTTTTTTTAGACTGCTGAATATTGCGCAGGCCGGATTACCGGTCGGCGCTGAAATACTCGTCCGGAAAATATTTGCGCCAGAACGTGCTGCCGTATCTTTGGAAAGCGTGGCAGCCAAATGGCAGCTTCCCGTCGTTGCATTCCAGCAGATATTCCGGGGCCGCCTCAAACGCGAACCGCGACGCCTGCATCGGAGTGGGAATTGTAAACCCGCTGAAATAACGCGGCACCAGGCTGGTCCAGATTACATCCTCGTTCACGCCGGGTTTTACGGGAATAATTGTTTTTCCGAACAGACGAAGCACCTGGTTTGCCAGGGCCACGGCACCAACCTTGTTGGCTATTCTGACGGCACCTGCGCAAGTCAGGAAAAGCGCCTCATGCGTCACCCTGCGGCAATCGCTGATCTTGCGAAGGGACAATCCACCGTTCAGTTCACCGGTGAAGTCATACGGCAGGTTTGGCTGGCTGTACCCGTCAAAAACCGGCGCTCCGACAAAGGAATATCCATGCGCGGTCCAGGAATCGAGATGATCCTGAATGATCAGACAATCGACCTGGCAAATCAGGATGTAGGAAAAATCAGCAAATTGGTCATAAAACTCCTGACTGATCATCAGTTGGTTGTACGAGTCGATGCTGACAAAATGGGAATCGGACAGGCAAAGGGACCGCGCTGTTCCTTCCGTTTCCCGCAGGACGTTTTTTGTGACCGTGTTTTCCAGGTAATCGCACAGGGCGTCTGGCCCCAGAATGGTGACATCGTGTGACTTCAGTATCCTGACATTGTGCAGAAGGGCCGCCATTTCCGTGTCCGTCAGTTCCCGGTGAACGGGCACGACAACGTTGCAGCAGCCAGAAGTGTTTTCTGCGTCTGAACTGTGCGGCACTTTCATGAATTCGCCCCTTCATAGGCCAACTATTTGTAATCTTGCAATATTAGCTGGCCGATACAGGATTCAGCCAAACTGTCAGGTTGAGCGAAATTTTCTTCATTTCTGCTCTCAATCTAACAGCACCGCAATTGATTGCCAACGATACTCGGCGCTTGTCCTGCCGTAACAGGTGATGCTGACGCCATGACCCTCAGGTTGTCTAGTAACCCCGTGGCACATTGATGATTTGGGCTGAAGTGTCAATCCGATCTTTGCCCCCGGGATGCATCCGGCCAATCCAGTGGGGCAATCCAGGCCAGATACACTCAAGTATCTGCGGCATTGGCCACCAATCCTCGAGCCGCATTCTGTCAGGAAAATCGGTGTTCATGGGCGTGAAAACTGGGTCCTACGGGAATCCCCCAATATCGCTGTCAGCCGCGAATCGTTAATTATGTATTTCAGATACCGGGTCTAAACAGACCAAACCACTTTTCCCCCAAGAAGGGGCTGGCTACTTACCCCCTCGGCCGGCCCCTTACCCCTTTTAGGAAAGTTTACAGATCTCCGGCCTGACCAGTCGCCAACCGCGCGACAAGCGCGGGCAGTTCCAATGCATCGTTGTACACGACATCATGGTGAATGTCCGAAATGGCCGATTTCCGGTAACCATTGGTGAAAAGCAAAAAAGGCACCTGCGCGCGGCGCGCCGTTTCAGCGTCAACTTCGCTGTCTCCGACAAACAGCCGCGGTCCTGCGTCGGGCAGGGCTTCGAAGCAGGCATTAAGATGGGCCGGATTGGGCTTGCGTATGTTCAATGTATCGCCACCGAAAACAGCATCAAAGAAACCTGACATTCCCTGCGCTTCCAGGATGTGCCGGGCGGGCCGTTCGGGTTTGTTGGTGCATACACCCATCGCACAGCCCATTTCGCTAAGCGCATGCAGCGCCTGGATCATGCCGGGATACGCAACGGTGTGGACGCTGCTGGCGGCGTTGTAGTGGGCCAGGGTTCTCTGTGTCAGGTCGAAATGCTGTTCAAGGGGAAGGCCGCAATGATGGATGACCCGCTCGACCAGTTTGGGAAGGCCGTTTCCAACGAATTGCCGGATAGTGTTCTGTTCCAACGGTCGATGACCGACATCATCCAGCATTCGGTTTGCCGCCGCCGCAATGTCGGCGAGGCTGTCGAGCAGGGTTCCATCCAGATCGAATACAAGGGTTGCAGTCACAAAAATGTCCACCGGTATCAATGCGTTCCAAGACCTACCCGGTGTCCCGGCCCGACGCAATCAAACAGTTATGCGGAAATGTGAAGGCACATGCTTGACAAACCTGAGTAAAATAATCAGATTAAGGCGCAGACAGTCAGCCAACCCGGCTCCGGGTCAGCCAGATCGTTGAAAAACGCAATCAGATCAAGGCGATTTGCCAAAACCTATCCGGAGTTGCCCGATGAACATGCAGAACCCGAATCCAAGCCAGGCCTATGCCGTTTCCATGTTGCCAGCTCATAAGGCGGAAGACCTGACCAAGGGTGGAAATCTGGCTCATATCGAGTTGGGGGACCAGCTGTACACGCTGCGCATCACCCGTGCCGGCAAGCTGATCCTCACGAAATGAGCGCGCAGTCCTCGCGCGGCGGGGCAACGGTTGGACATTTGGCGGATCTGAGCCCGGTCGAGGCAGGAGCCGTCATGTATCTGCGGCTGTGGGGAAACGGTGCCAACGGTCGCGCTGATGCCGCAAGCGATTTTGAAATCGCTTTGGGTAATGATCACGGTCGCGCCGCAATGCTGACCTTGGACAGGTTGTGCTCGCTGTGCGCCAACCATGGGCGCCGACCTCTGATACGCCACGGCTTGAACTGCGCATGCCTGGGTGCGGACGAAAACTGCTTTGCGCAGATGATTGCTGCCGCATCCGAAGGGGCGCGAGAGGATGCGATGATGATGGCCTCGCTTATTATCAGGCCGGATTTTGCACCGGCGCTTGTCTGTCTGTCCGAAGAATTTGGGCTGGCGCTGCGCCGAATGACCATCTCGGCTCCGTTGCCCAACACGGGGCATCATACCCCGGCAGCTACTTTACATTGAAAGAGACCGAATGATGAGAGAACCCCGCGCTGCGCAGCGGGGTTCTTCTGAATTCAGCAGCAACTGCAACCAACATGGTGGTCGTGATCGCAGACTGGGGTGGGTGCATAATCACCCACTTCGCTCAGAACGCTTCTCAAGGCCCAAAGGATCATGTCCACGTCTTCAGCCTCGATCGTCAGCGGCGGGCGAATCTTCAGGATATTGTCCTTTGGACCCTCGCTTCCGATCAGAATGCGATGATCCCGCATCCGGTTTTTGACGAACTTGCAGATCTCGGTTCCTTCCGATCCGTCAGGGTTGATCAGTTCGACGCCCAGAAACAGACCCATCCCGCGTACATCCCCGACGCAGCCGAAATCGGCCTCAATCCCGCGCAGGCCGTCCATCAGGCGTACACCCATATTCCGGGCATTGTCCTGCAATCCCTCGTCGTCGACGATGTCCAGCACCTCTTTGCCAATCCGGCAGGACAGGGTCGAACCGCCGAAAGTCGAAAAGAACTCGATGCCATTGTCGAAGCTGTTCGCGATTTCCTTGGTCGTGACCAGAACGCCCAACGGATGGCCATTGCCGATGGGTTTGCCCATGACAACGATGTCGGGCAGTGCCCCCTGATGTTCAAAGCCGAAATAATACTCGCCCAGCCGGCCAAGGCCGGTCTGCACTTCGTCCGCAATGCAAACGCCACCTGCGGCCCGAATTTTTTCGTAAACGGCCGGAAGATAGCCCTTGGGTGGAATGATCTGGCCGCCGACCGATGGGAAGGTTTCCGCGATGAAGCCCGCTACCCCATGTCCTTTGGCCTTCAATGCGGCAATCGCGGGGTCCACCAAGTCTGCGAACTTCGCGGCACGGTCGGAATCGTCACGTCGGAATGAACCGCGATAGTCGTCGGCCACTTCGACCAGTTCGACCCAATCCGCCTGCCCCACACCGCCGGGCTTGTTGAACTTGTAGGCCGAGATCGCCACAGCCGCATTGGTGTTGCCGTGGTAGCCGTGATCCGGCGTTACGATCCCTTTTGCCCCCGTGTGCGCCCGCGCCAGCCGCAAGGCCAGTTCGTTCGCCTCGGTCCCCGAGTTCACGAAGAAGCAGACCTCGAGGTTATCCGGCAGTTTCGACAGAATCTTGTCGGCAAATGCCGTTTGAGCCGGGTGAAGATAGCGCGTGTTCGAGTTCATCCGCTTCAGTTGGTCCGCTGCGACCGCCTGAATGCGGGGATGTGCATGGCCCACGTGGGGGACGTTGTTATAGGCGTCCAGATAGGGGCGGCCCCACTCGTCGAACAGATGATGCCTCCAGCCACGGACCAGCATGACCGGATCGTCATAGGTCAGCGACAGGTTGCCACCGAAATGGTCCTGGCGCCCGCGCAGGATCGCCTGTTTGTCGGTCGGGCGATAAAACACCCTGTCGTCCGGCAGGTTTAGTATTGCTGCAGGGTTCGGGCATACTGCGTGCCACAGATACATCTCGTCCGGGTCGCCGACACCGGGCCAGTCCGCCTCCATCCCGGTGGTGGTCAGGGCCAGCTGGAAATGCACATGAGGGGCCCAGCCTCCATTCTGACTGGCATCCCCGAGGCGGGCAAAGGCCGCGCCCTGCGCGACGGGATCGCCCGGCTTCAGCCGCGCACAGACCTCGGGGTCCAGGTGACCATATAAGGTATAGAACGGATCGCCTTCGGGGGTTTCATGATGCAGGATCACAACGCCGCCGTAATCCAGATGGGCATCGCGGTTCTCGACCACTTCAACACGTCCGCTCATCGGGGCGTACAGCACGGTTCCGGCAGGCGCGAAGACATCAACGGCCAGATGAACAGTCCGCCGGTCCGAGGCCTTCCAAGGTCCCTTACGGAAACCGGGCTCGGCATAAATCAGGCGCGGCTCGTTGTAATACCCCAGCCACAGGCCATCGCCGAACTCGGCGCCCACGCGGGCGGCCTCTTCCAGAGGCATATGGAACGGGTTCTGAGGCCAGGTCGAATTTTCGACCGAAAGCGATCCCATCGGCACATCCGCCAGATCCTGCCCGAACATCTGCGCAAACTGGCCGCGGTGGTCGGACAGATAGGCGTGGATACGCTCGGCCCCGTCCGTGACCGGCAGCCCGCAGGCCGCGCGCAGGCGGGCGGGCATCAGACTGCCATTGACGGATGTGTTCTCTAGGAACCGCCAGGCCGGAGCCTGCGAGATGGTGACATAGGGATCATCCGGGTTTTCAGCCGCCATCAGAGTTGAATTCACGACAGACACCGCAAGACGCATCCGCAGCAACGGCCAGATCAGGTCGACTTCGTCGGTGCGCAGCGGGTTGGCGGCGTGATAGCCACGCACCAGCGCCGTCAGGGCGCGTTCGGGCCTGGGATGATCCAGGACAATATAGGCCCCGGCAATCGCGAGGTCACAGATGCGCGGCGCCGCACACATGTCGCCCAGATCAATCAGGCCCGAGATCTTCTGGCGTTGTCCAAGCTCTCCCTCAACAAGAATGTTGTAATCGTTTGCGTCATTGTGGATGGCCTGCCTGGGCATTGCGGCCAACCTGCCGGATACCTCATGGAACCCATCACAGATTTCGGTCAGCAACGCGCGTCGGTTGGGATCCGAAACAACCTCAAGCCTGCCGGAAATCCACCGGGCCTGTGTCAGATCCCATTTGAAATGCTCCCTGCTCAGCCCTGAATGGTCGAACCTTTCCAGAGCACGGTCCGTTGCTCCAAGAACACGGCCCAACTTCATGATCAGCTCGTCGGTTTTGGGCGCGGCCTTGGCGTAGCACTGGCCCGGCAGACGCTCCAGCAACCAAGCAAGTCTCGGCTGACCCTGATCGTCCGGGATTTCGGGCAGCAATCCACCGGTAAGGTCCGGGATGACCGCCGGGAACGGCAGGCCGGGGGCCTCGGATGAGATATGGCGCAATGCCTGAACCTGCAGGTCCACAAACTCGGCCTCACACCCGGCCCGCATCAACTTGAGAACGTAGTCCCGTCCGTTAGTGGCTTCGGCCAGGAAGTTCAGATCGTATTCGCCGTCCAGCCGGGTCAGCCTCGCTTCGATCCCCCAGGTCGCTCGCAGCGCGTCCGCCCAGAATTGCGTCAGATCATTCATGCGCTTTGTGTCCTTTCCCAAAGCCGATCTCTTCTTTTGTGCCCAAATATCTCGGGGGTGAACTGCCGCTTACGGCAAAACGGGGCAGCCGCCTTGCCTTCAGTCCAGCGCGCGCAAGCGTTTGATCAGGGAAGAGGTGTCCCACCGCCCGCCGCCCAGTTTCTGAACGTCCTTGTAGAACTGATCAACCAATGCCGTCAGCGGCAGCGACGCGCCGTTCCTGTTTGCCTCGTCCAGACAAATACCCAGATCTTTCCGCATCCAGTCCACCGCGAACCCGTAGTCGAAATGATCGTCCAGCATCGTTTCATGCCGGTTTTCCATCTGCCAGCTTCCGGCAGCACCCTGACTGATCACCTCGATCACGGCACGGCCGTCAAGCCCGGCTTTCTCGGCAAAGTGCAGGGCTTCGCTGAGACCCTGCACAACACCGGCGATGGCGATCTGGTTGCTCATCTTCGTCAACTGGCCCGCGCCGCTGTCGCCGATGCGGCGGCATATCTTCGAATAGACCTGCATGACCGGCTCGGCCTTGTCATAGGCGGTTTGCGCACCGCCGCACATGATGGACAGAACGCCGTTCTCGGCGCCCGACTGGCCACCCGAAATGGGTGCGTCCACAAAGGCAAATCCCCCATCATCCGCAACCGATGCAAGCTCTTGCGTCACTTTGGCGGATACCGTGGTGTGATCGACAAAGACGGCACCTTGCGACATGCCGTCAAAAGCGCCGTTCTCGCCGGTGCAGATCGCGCGCAGGTCGTCATCATTGCCCACACAGGCAAAGACCAGTTCCGCGCCTTGCGCGGCCTCAGCCGGGGTTCCCGCCATTGCGCCGCCGTGCTGATCAACCCAGGCCTCGGCCCGTTTCGCCGTGCGGTTGCAAACGGTGACGTCATGCCCTGCTGCCTGCAGGTGGCCAGCCATGGGATAACCCATGACACCAAGACCTAGGAACGCGAGTTTTGCCATCAGGTGATCCTCCCAGTTGACCGGCCCTGCCTCCGTTTTGTGGCGGGCCGGAATGTTCAGCAGAGACAAAGCAAAGCTGCGGGCAAAGGGCAACCCCGTGTCAGCTTTTGCGGCTCAGATCGCTGAGGATTGGACAGTCGGGCCGATTGTCTCCGGCGCAGGCGTCAATCAGATGGCTTAGCGTGTCACGCATGGCGTTGAGATCCGCAATCTTGATTTCGATCTGCGCCAGGTGATCGCGTGCGACCTTTTTGACATCAGCACTGGCGCGGGTTTCATCTTCGTAAAGGGCCAGCAGTGTCCTGCAATCGCCTATGGTAAACCCCAATGCACGGGCGCGACCCAGAAAGATCAGCTTGTGCACGTCCTGTTCGCGAAACCTGCGATAGCCGTTGTCATCACGTATGGGCCTGATCAGTCCGATATCCTCGTAATACCGGATGGTTTTAGCGGGCAGACCGGTCTGGCTGGCAACGTCTCCGATATTCATGGTGTCACCGATTGGGTTGTTGGGATTGCAGAGGGTACGGGCGCGCTGACGCTCACCCGCCGCAAACGCAGTGCGTTGGTCACAACAAAGACGCTGGACAAGGCCATCGCCCCCGCCGCGAGCGCCGGGGACAGCAGTGGCCCGCCAAACGGGAACAAGACGCCCGCGGCGACGGGGATCAGCAGCGTGTTGTAGCCAAAGGCCCAGCCGAGGTTCTGGCGGATGTTGCGCATAGTCCGGCGGCTGATTTCCAAGGCGTTCACGACGCCCCGCAGATCGCCGGACATCAAAACGATGTCTGCCGTCTCGATTGCCACATCCGTTCCCGTACCAATGGCAAGGCCGATATCTGCAGCAGCCAGCGCCGGCGCATCGTTGATCCCGTCGCCAACAAAGGCTAACACGCCAAGACTGTCCTGCAGTTCGGTGACCGCGGCAAGTTTTCCATCGGGCAAAACATCGGCCACGACATGGTCAATGCCCAACTCATCGGCCAGCGCCTGCGCGGTGCGGGCGTTGTCGCCAGTGATCATTGCAAGGTTCAGCCCCATATCGCGAAGCTGCGCCAACGCTTCTTTTGTTCCCGGCTTGACCGGATCGGATACGGCAATCAAGGCCGCTGCCGCGCCGTCAATGGCAACATACAAGGGCGTGGCCCCCGATGCCGCGCGCCTGTCCGCCTCGGCCCTCAGATCGTCAATGTCTATTCCGTTTTGCATCATCAGCTTCGCTGAACCGATCATGACGTCCTGTCCTTCGACCTCGGCGCGTACGCCAAGCCCGGTCATCGATTCAAACCCGGACAGCTCAGGCACATCCGATGGACCGGCCCTTGTGATCGCGGTGGCAATTGGATGTTCGGACCGGGCCTCAAGCGCGGCGGCAAGGCGCAGCATTTTTTTCGGGTCAAATCCGTTGGCCGGGATAATGCCGTCAAGCTCGGGCCGGCCCAACGTCAGCGTTCCGGTTTTGTCAAAAGCGATGACCTGCGCCTGTTGCAATTGCTGCAGGGCATCACCTTTGCGGAACAGAACACCCAATTCGGCCGCGCGCCCGGTGCCGACCATGATTGAGGTCGGCGTTGCCAGCCCCATCGCGCAGGGGCAGGCTATGATCAGCACCGAAACGCCCGCAACCAGCGCCAGGGGCAGTGCGGGTTCGGGGCCGAAAACAAGCCACAGCGCGATTGTAAGCATTGCCACCGCAATGACCACAGGAACAAAATAATAGGTTATGCGGTCGACAAGACCCTGAATTGGCAGTTTCGCGCCCTGCGCCTTTTCAACCATCTGTATGACCTGGGCCAGCACGGTGTCCGCCCCCACGCGTATGGCGCGGACGCGCAGCGCACCGGTGCCGTTGACCGTGCCGCCGACCACTGTGTCTCCGGCGGATTTCCCGACCGGCACCGGTTCGCCGGTAATCATGCTTTCGTCCAGATACGATGTGCCGTCCAGCACTTCGGCGTCCACCGGAACGCGCTCGCCCGGGCGGATTTGCAGGATGTCGTCCACCACAATGTCTGCGACGGGCGTGTCTGCAACCATGCCGTTCCTTTCAACCCGCGCCGTTTTGGGCTGCAACCCAATCAGCCTGCGGATAGCGGCACCTGTTCGACCCTTGGCGCGCGCTTCCAGCAGGCGTCCCAAAAGGATCAGCACGATGATGACGGCGGCCGCTTCGAAATAAACATTCGCCGTTCCTTGCGGCAGTATTCCGGGCGCAAAGGTGGCGATGACTGAATAAAGAAAAGCCGCGCCTGTGCCGAGGGCAACCAGCGCATTCATATCGGGCGCGCCACGCAGCAGGGACGGGACGCCTTTGGCATAAAAGACACGACCGGGGCCAACCAGCAGAACCGCGGTCAGAAGAAACTGGATCATGTGGCTGGTTTGCGCGCCGATATGTGCCTGCACCCAATGATGGAAGGCAGGGACCATGTGCCCGCCCATCTCAAGCACAAAAACCGGTAACGCCAGAACCGCCGCCAGCAGGGTCGAGCGACGGAGGGCGTTCAACTTGTCCGATTTATCGGCGGGCGTGGGATCAGGCGCATTCCCCTGGTCGACATGCGCGGTATACCCGATTCCGTCCGACACCTGCGCCAGTGCCTCGGGGGTCGTCGTCCCTAGGAGGTAGGAAACCAGTGCTGTCTGGGTCGCCAGGTTGACCTGCGCATCAATGACACCGGGGCTGGCCAGTAAGGCCCGTTCAATCCGGGACACGCATGAAGCGCAACTCATCCCCTCGATTCTCAGCGTCGCTTGCTGGGTTGCAGCCGGGTATCCAGCGCTGTCCAACGCCTGAACCAGCGGTGCCAAGGGGCCTTCGACTGAAACCTGTGCCGTTTCCGTTGCGAAATTGACAGAAGCGTCAGTGACGCCGGAAACACCCCGAAGCGCCGCTTCCACACGTCCGACACAGGAAGCGCATCCCATGCCCGTGATCGTGAGTTGCAGTGTTTTCAGTTCAGCCATCCGACTCGTCCCGACATAAGTTCTTCCCTGCACATGGGGGTTCCAGTCACGGGAAGGTCAAGGGGTTCGACTGGTTTTTTGTCCGAATTCAGGATCCGCGTATGTTCCGTTCCATCAGTCGCTGATACAGGCGCGGTGACAAACTGTTGAGCCACCACGCAAGGCGCGCAACACGCCCGACCGGGATCATGGGCTTGGACCTGTCCAACCCCCGCAGGATGACCTCGGCGGCTTTTTCGGGGCTCATTGCGTCCATTTCATCGGATGCCGAGCCGGGACGTGCCATTCCATCTGCCTGCGTTTCGGCATTGCCGGGATTGGTGGAAACAAAGGACGGCGCGGCAATATGCACTCTGACGCCGTGCGGCCCCTCTTCGGATCGAAGCGATTTGAAAAACCCTTCAAGCGCATGTTTCGAGGCAGCATAGGCCGTACGATGATAAAGCGGCGCGAAGCCCGCGACCGACGAGATCGCCAGATGCGTGCCCTGCGTTTTGCGAAGTTCCGAAAGAAACGCGCGCGCCATTGCGACGGCGGCGAAATAGTTGATCTCGAACAGTTTGCGATGGCTGATATCATCGGAAACGTCAAACCCGCGAATCTGGGTGACACCTGCATTGTAGATGACCAGATCGATGCCATCGCTGGATTTGATGGTCTCAAGGACCGCTTCCTGCAACTGCTCGGGTTTCGTCAGGTCGCACCCGATCGGAAGCTGTGTTGGGGTCGCCGTAAGATCTGAAACATTCAGATCCAGCAGGACAACACGCCAGCCCCGCCGCTGAAGCTCCGCTGACAAGGCCCGACCCAGCCCACCTGCGCCGCCGGATATCACCGCCGTTTTCATAGCCCCGCCCATCCTTTCCACAGCGCGAATACCTCGGCGCTGGTCTTTTCCGGGGTGTATCCGAAATCGGTTTTCAGCGCAGTGTTGTCCAGCACCGGCCGGTATTGCAGAAATCGCACCTGTTCCGGTCCGTATCGCGACAGGCCAAGGGGGCGGGCAAGGCTCAGGACTGATCGGATCGCCCACGCAGGCAGGCGCAAAACAGGTTTGTTCAGGAGGTGCGCCAGTTCTGTTATTCCCAGCGCTCCGTCGCCGGCCACGTTGAAGATACCGGCCGGTCCATCTGTCGCCGCACGTTTCAGTATACGCGCCAGATCGCGGGTCCAGATGAAGACAAAGGGACTGTTACTGCCGGACACCGCCAGCAGGCGAGGTTTGTGAAACAGCGCCGTAATCTGATTGTCCGTGCCTTCCCCCAGTACAGTGCCCACGCGCAGGACAACCTGCTCAAGCTGCGGCGCACGTTGACGGGCCTCGGCCAGCATCTCCTCGACCTGCCGTTTGTGGTCGGCATAGGGAAATTCGGCATTGCCACGCAGCGGATCCTTTTCGCGCAGCGGGACGCGGTTATCCGGGTGATAGCCGTAGGCAGCGCCCGACGACGTGACGACCAGCCGCCGAACGCCATTGGAAATTGCAGCGTTCAACACGTTTTTTGTGCCTGTGACATCCACATCAAACGCTTTCTGGCGGCCCATTCCGGGCGGTGGTGTCACAATCGAGGCCAGATGAACTATGACTTCCGGCTTCACCTTTGCGATCACACGGGCCGCTTCGTCAGTGGTCACGTCCAGATGCAGAAACGCGATGTCTTCGGGCAGGTCGGACGGTCGGTTCAGGTCTGTGGCAAATACAGCAAGGTCTCGGACTTCGGCCAGAAGGGCGCGCCCGACTGTTCCGGCGGCACCGGTAATCAGGATGCGGGTCATCGGGCCGCCTCGGTCCGGGCCATGGCAGTTGCCAGCGCAATCCCCGAGATCGCGTGCCAGATGCCCCAGAAGGCTGCCACAACGGCCATGCCGCCCAATCCGTTGAAGAACGCGAATATCAGGACCAGCCCGAGGCCGGAATTCTGAATACCGGTTTCGATCGTTATGGCACGGCGGTCATAGGGGGACAGCCGGGTCAGAGTGGCCACAACCCAACCGCCCCCAAAAGCCAGCGCGTTGTGAATGATCACAAGCCCGGCGACGGCTCCGGCAAAGCCCAGGAAAAAGTCCCAGTTGGCCGCCAGAGCAAGAATGATGAACGCAACGAAGATGCCCATGGACAGGTACTGCAGCGGTGTCCGCAACCGCGCGGTCAGATCCGGCCGGCGCTGGTTCAGCGCCATGCCAAGCACCAGAGGCAGGATCAGCATCAGCCCCACGATGATCGCAATCTGCCAGGGGTCGATTGCCGTTCTTTGAAGGATTTCCCGGGTAGGTGGATAAAGCCCGCCCCAAAACGCAATGTTGAACGGGGTCATTGCGATTGCCCCGATCGTGGCGAATGCAGTCATCGATACGGACAGGGCGGCATTGCCGCCAGCACGATGCGTTATGAAGTTAGAAATATTGCCGCCGGGACAGGCTGCGACAAGGATCAACCCGAGAGCAATCGAAGGACGCGGGGCCGCCAGCCAGACCAGTACAAACGTCAGCGCAGGCAGCACCACGAATTGTGAGGTCAGCCCCACGATCACAGGCTTGGGCGCCCGGCGCAGGCGGTTGAAATCCTGCGGGGTGAGGTCGATTGCAATCGAAAACATCACGATTGCAAGAATGCCATTCAGCAAAGTCAGAGAGGCAGGGCTGAAGTTCAGGGTAATTTCATCGATGCCGGTCATGGGGCGGCTTTCCTGAACTTGTCGATCCAGCCGGTGACCGCTTTGCGGTAGGTCGCCTTGTCCACGTAATACGCCATGCGGGCGAGGTTGAGGTAGTTCATGCCCCCGGTGGCGCGCTCATAGGATTTTTGTTTTGTGGTTTTCAGTTCGGCCGCCGCGGTGCAGCCGCTCTGAATACCTTTAATATAGCGCGCCACCATCTCGGCTTGCTCGTGGCGTCCCTGCCAGCCCAGACCGGTCGCTTCGATCATGCCCAGAACAAACAGGTCGTCGCGGTCCGGATGCATGGAGTTGAGGTAAAGATGCGGCGCATCGCCCTGCCAGTTCAGCAGATCCGGGTCGATGAACGGGTAATGCAGTTTGTACCCGGTCGCGGCGAGGATCATATCATAGTCTTCGCTGCCGCCATCTGTGAAATGCACAGTTTTGCCGTCGATCTGCTGAATGTCGGGCCGAACGCGCAGATCTCCGTGACCCGCGTGGTACAGCACCAGTGAGTTCACGATAGGATGGCTCTCGTACAGTCTGTAGTCCGGTTTGGGAAAGCCGTATTTCTGCGGATCGCCGACGAACCACCCAAGGATCAGGCTGTCGATCTTGCGCTTCAGCCACATGGGCAGGCGGATCATTCCGCCCATCGTATCAGCTGGCTTCCCAAACACGTACTTCGGAACGAAATAGTACCCCCGCCGCATCGACAGATCGCAGCGCACGGCATGGTGAATGGCGTCCACCGCAATGTCGCAACCCGAGTTTCCTGCGCCCACGATCAGCACGCGTTTGCCATCGAACTGTTGGGGATACCTGTATTGCGAGGCGTGGATCAGTTCGCCTTCAAAAGTGCCTGCGAACTGCGGCATGTTAGGTTCGGACAGGGTGCCGTTGGCGATCAGAACACCGGCAAACTCGGCCTCATGTTCCCCGTCCTGATCCCGCCAGCAAACGCGCCAGCCATCGCCGGGTGCGCCCAACGGCCTAGCTTTCGTTACCTCGGCATTGAATGTGAAGAACTTGCGCAGATCGAAGTGATCAGCAAAGGCGCGAAAATAATCCCGCATTGCCCGATGCGACGGATATTCGGCGACACCATCCTCCATTGGGAAGTCGGTAAATTCCGTCATCCGTTTTGACGAGATCAGGTGCGCAGTTTCATACATGGTTGATCTGGGGGCATCAATGTCCCACAGACCACCGACATCCGAATGCAGCTCGAACCCCTGAAATGGAATACCTTGTTCCTTTAGCACCTTGGCCGCAGCCAACCCCATCGGGCCCGCCCCGATGAGGGCGAATGCCTCGCGCTTTTCTGACATGAACTCTCCCCTGTTCGCACGGCTTAAGTTGAACGATCGTACAAAATAAGGCAAGATGATTTTCATGACCGCCAAAGTGACTGAAATAAAACGACAAAGGGCACCATCGAAACGATCGCTGCAGACCCGGGCGCGCATTCTGGACGCGGCCGAGGCGCTGTTTGCCGATCGCGGATTCGAAGGGGCGTCGATCAGGGACATCGCGGCCAAAGCCGGTGTGCAAGTCGGGTTGGTGCATCACCACGGAGGCGGCAAGGAAGAGTTGTTTCACAAGACCGTTGCGCGTCGCGCGGATGAACTGGCCCAAATCCGGCTGGACGCCCTGAACGCGTTGAAAGAAGCTGGTCAGCCAACACTGCGCGGTGTTCTGGACTGCTTCATTCGGCCTTACATTACGTTAGCCGAAACGGGCGGAGCGGGATGGATGGCCTATGGGCGTCTGGTGGCGCATGTGTCTGTGGACCCGCGCTGGCGCGCCATCGCGGCGGAATGCTTCGACCCAACGGCGCGGCGTTTCATTGCGGAAATCGCTGTGCTGTACCCGAAGGTTGATGCCGCTTTGCTGGCCAGCGGGCAGGTGTATTCGGTGTCCGCAGTTCTGGCGCATCTCAACAGTGCATGGCGGGTGGATGCCTTGTCAGAAGGCGGACAACTTGCCGGGACCGACGAACTGATCGATTTTTGCGCGGCAGGGATCGAAGCGCTTGTTCGATCCGCAAACCCCTAGACGGTTCGGCGTTACCTGGATTCAAACTGTATCAGCAGAAGCGAGTTATACGCCGCGGGCGGAGACGTTCGAACCGCTTCGGGCGAGGCAAAGAACCCAAACGAAGTCACTGCCAGTGAAAAAACGATGCCAGCTAACAGCGCGCTGGCCAAATTCATTGTTGATCGCATCATTCGGGTAATTCCTTGTTCTAATTCAAGGGTAAGGAGCGTTGTTGACGTCGTGTTCAGGATCGCCCTGCCAATTGCTGCCTGAGCTTTTCGTTTTCGGCCTGAAGCTGCGCCAGTTGCTGGCCAAGCGAATTCAGGTGAGGCCGAAGCTCGGCCTCGGTGAAACGAGGGGTGATGTGGCGGGGGCAGTTCCAGTCCAAGGCCTCGACCTTGATGATCACTGCGCGCTCGGCGGGGGCTTCGGCGTTGTCAGGGTAAAGACTGGCGGCTGCGGCTTCGCCTTCGGTGAATTCGACCCGTCCCAGAATCTTCAGACGGCGCTGATTGGCATAATCCATCAGGATCAGGGCAATCCGGTCGTTGCCGTCCAAATTCCCGCGTGAAATGTACTGTTTGTTGCCTGAAAATTCAGCGTATCCAAGGGTTTGCGGCCCCAGCACCTTCAGGAACCCGACTGGACCGCCGCGGAATTGAACATAGGGCCAACCGGTCTCGGATACAGTGGATTGGTAAAAACTATCGCGGGCCTGAATGAATGCCTTTTCAGCCTCTCCGATCAGGTGCCCCTTTTGCGGACCGCTGTCCAGGAACTTGGCATAACTTCGCGCCGAACCCATCCTCTCCTGATGGGCGCGAACGGCGGGGGTGAAGGTCAGTTCGGAAAACGCGCGTGGCATGGGCTGTCCTTTCAGAGACCCAGATCAGACAGGCCGGGATGGTCGTCGGGGCGCTGTCCTGCGGGCCAGTGGAACATGCGTTGTTCTACCGTGATCGGCAGGTCATTCAGCGACGTGTGGCGCGAGGCCATTCGGCCGTCTTCAGCAAATTCCCAGTTTTCGTTGCCATATGACCGGAACCACTGACCGCTGTCGTCGTGCCATTCATAAGCATACCGTACAGCGATGCGATGGTCGCGATAGGTCCATAATTCCTTGATCAAGCGGTACTCAAGCTCCTTGGCCCATTTTCGTGTCAGAAACGCGTGAATCTCGGTGTGGCCGCTCAGGAACTCGGCGCGGTTTCTCCAGCGGCTGTCTTCCGTGTAGGCGGGCGTTACGACGTCCGGGTCGCGGCTGTTCCAGGCGTTTTCCGCCATGCGCACTTTCCGGGTGGCCGTTACATGCGTGAAGGGCGGCAAAGGGGGGCGGTTCATATTACAGGCTTTCAGGTTAAGGCGGCCGTGATCAGCGCCAGAGTCAGAAGAAAGGGAACGTACTGCGGTGAAAATAGGCTGGCACGGCGTCGCATCGTTGAAATCCTTTGGTGTACAGATCGGTCAATCTTGATGATAAGATGTACAGATCGGTACATGTTTTCAAGCCCCTTTTTTCAAAATATTCGACTTCACCCTCCTGACTTTGGTAATAGCGTTATAAAACAATATGTTAATTGTTGTCATTGAAGCCTCTTTAGAAATTGTATATGTACTGATTGGTACAATCAGGAGCTAGGAATGCGCCCCAACAAACGTGATGAGCTTGTCCGCAAGGCCTTGGAGGTTTTCTACAGGGACGGTTTTCATGCCACCGGAATGGACAAGCTGGTGGTTGAAACAGGCGTATCCAAAACATCGATGTACAAGCATTTCCGCACCAAGGAGGAGTTGATCCTTGCGGCATTGCGCCTGCGAGATGAAAACTTCCGAAACTGGTTCGTCCGAAGGATTGAAGACCTTTCCGAAACGCCCGCCGGTCAGCTGATCGCCAGTTTCGATGTGCTGAAGGAATGGTTCGAGGAAGACAAATACCGCGGCTGCATGTTCATCAAGGCCGGGGCGGAGTATCAGGAAAAAGACCACCCGATCCACGTTCAGGCGGCCGAGCACAAGCGGTTGCTTCTGGACTACATGACCGATCTGTGCCGCAAGGCCGGGGTTCGTGATCCCGAAAGTCTGGGGTGCCAGCTGCTGCTTTTGCAAGAAGGCGCGATTGTGACGGCGGTTCTTCTGAAAAAATGCGACCCTGCGCAGGATGCAAAGGAGGCGGCGCAGGTTCTGCTGGACCACGCGCTGACATGATCGGATTTGATGAGCAGGTCAGACGCCAGACCGCGTAATGGAACGTCGCGTAGCAAGGATTAAGGACGCGGCGTCACGCGGATTGGAAGAATTCGGGGCCGGGGATAGCATCGGACTATCAAAGACCGGAGAATACGATATGTCGCTTTTCACTTCGACCGCCGCATGGGTCACCGACGAACACCGGATGTTTGCCGAAATGGCCGGCCGGTTCATGGATGACGAGCTTGTCCCGAGCATTGATCGCTGGGTCGATCAGGGGATCGTTGATCGCGCGTTCTGGACGAAAGCGGGCGAGACCGGCCTGATGGCGGGCTCGATTGACGAGGCTTACGGCGGCGTCGGTGGCGGCATGGGGTTCGACTCGGTCACGCTGTACGAACAGGCTTCACGAGGCGATGCCGGATGGGGATTTGGGATTCAGTCCATCGTAACCCATTACATCACCACCTATGGCAGCGAAGATCAGAAACAGAAATGGCTGCCAAAACTGGCCAGCGGCGAGATGGTCGGCGCCATTGCCATGACCGAGCCGGGAACCGGGTCAGACCTGCAGGCGGTGCGAACCACGGCTGATAAGGATGGCAATTCGTACCGGATCAACGGATCCAAGATATTCATCACCAATGGCCAGACAGCCGATCTTGTCCTTGTGGTGGCGAAGACCGACAAATCGCAGGGGTCCAAAGGGGTGTCCCTGATTGCGGTTGAAACCGACGGCGCGGAGGGGTTTCGTCGGGGCCGCAACTTGAAGAAACTGGGTATGAAGGCCAACGACACGGCCGAGCTGTTTTTTGAAGACGTCAAGGTTCCGATGACGAACCTGATCGGCCCGGAAGAGGGGCAGGGCTTTTATCAGTTGATGAAGCAGCTGCCCTGGGAGCGTCTGACCATTGGCATCATGGCACTGGGCGCGATCGACTTCGCCATCGCAGAAACGGTGAAATACACGCAGGAACGAAAAGCCTTTGGCCAGCGCGTGATGGATTTTCAGAACACGCGATTCAAGCTGGCCGAATGCAAGACCAAGGCCGAAGTTCTGCGCAGCTTTGTGAATGACTGTATCGGAAAGCTTGAAGCGAGCGAACTGGATGCGGCCACGGCGTCAATGGTGAAGTACTGGGGCTCCGAGGTTCAGAACGAGGTCATGCATGAATGCCTGCAACTGTTTGGTGGATACGGGTTCATGATGGAGTATCCGATTGCCCGCCTTTATGCGGATGCGCGGGTTCAGATGATCTACGGCGGGACAAATGAGGTGATGAAGGAGCTCATCGCCCGTTCCCTGGACGTCTGAGTCCTGAACGCTCCCGCCAGTCGTCAATGTTCCTTGCGGAACACCTCCTCCTGTTGGGCCGCGCAGCGCGCCGGGGCGCGCTGCGTTCGTGACAGCAGATGGATCAGCCCCACAAAGTAGGGTTCATCCACGGATCTGGCAGGTGTAGAACGCCAGACGCCTTTGTCTGGTTCCGGTTGATGTGCAGGGACTGCCACGCCGGGGCCCATTCCGTTGGAATGGGATAGGGCGTGGATACCCGGTCTTCCGCAAGAAACCCAAAACGGCTGTAATACTGCGGATCACCAAGCACATAGACCTGCTGGTTCCCGAGTGTCTCAAGCTTGCTGATGCCTGCGTTGACCAGCCGTGTGCCGATCCCCTGTCGCTGAAGGTCCGATGAAACGGCAAGCGGCCCCAACAGGGCCCCCGGTGCCGGGTCGTTTTCTGTCCGGCAGGTGGTGAAAAGGACATGGGCCACCAGCCGATCACCGATGAACCCACCCAGTGACAGGATATCCTTTTCCAGCGTCAGAAGTTCCGCGACCAGCGGTGTCAGATCTTCGTCCGGGAACGCTTCAGGGTACAATTCCAGAATCTGTGCCCGATCTGATGCGCCCGTTTCGCGAATGGTGATCTTGTCGTCCAATTCGGCCTCCTTTGACAGCGGTCCAGCCGCTTAATCCGGTGGTGTTGCGACCTGCCCCTCAAGCCAGGTGCGGAAAGAAACAAGCGGTGTTGCGGCAGGTCGGTGCTGCGGCCACACCAGGTAATAGTCACCCAGGCTGACCGGCGGACCCTGCCACGCCAGCGACAGTCTGCCTTTCCTGAGATCCTCGGCAACCAGATAGCTGGGAAGCAGTGCGACACCCAGCCTGTGGATTGTGGCCTGAATCATGGTTGAGAACTGATCGAACATCATTCCGGTCAAGCCTTTGACGGGGTGTCCCTGTATCGCGAACCATTGCTCCCACGCGTCCGGGCGGGTTTCGATGTGCAGCAATGGGGCCGATGTCAGCCATTCAATATCGCCTTGATTCTTTGGCAGAAGATCCGGGGCGCAGACAGGCAGAATGTCTTCCCGCATGATGGGCAGGTAATTGACGCCGGGCCAGTCCCGTTGTCCGAAATGGATGGCGGCATCGAAATGCTCGGTCTGGAAGTCAAACGGTCTGAGGCGGGTATTCAGGTTCACGGTCACTTCGGGGTGACGGCGTGCAAAATCCTGAAGCCGGGGGGCCAGCCAATGCATGCCAAACGCGGGCAGAATGGACAGGCTCAGCGATCCGCCCGTCGGGTTTGCCTTGAGCTTGAGAGAGGCCTGCGCAAGCTGGTGCAGTGCGGTTCGGGCAATCTGGACATATTCCTTGGCCGCCGGTGTCAGATGCAGGCGCATCTGGGTGCGCCGGATCAGTTCAACCCCCAGCTGCTCCTCCATGGTTTTGAGCTGACGGCTGATCGCACTTTGCGTCAGCGACAGTTCCTCGGCCGCTGCCGAGGCGCTGCCGAGGCGATCAACCGCTTCCAGCGCCAGCAACGACGGGATCGAAGGCAGAAAACGGCGCGGCGCAATCATATAACGAATCCTCATACCTTTCGGATGGAATATCACTGGCATTGCGAAGCTGCTAGCCCGATACAGGGCAGGCTGATGGGTAACAGGAATCTGGCAAATGGGCAGTCTAGAAACAGTGGCCGAGTTTAACCGGGCCGAGCGGCTCGACGGGATAGAGCTTTCGGAAATCGTTCAGATCTCCGAACATGCGGCGCGTCTTCGGGCCGAGGGCGTGGATGTGATCGCGCTCAGCACTGGAGAACCCGACTTTCCCACGCCGCCGCACGTGGTCGAGGCCGCGCATCTTGCTGCTGTTCAGGGTCAGACGCGATACCCGGCCACGGGGGGAACACCGGCCCTGCGCGCGGCGATTGCAGGCCAAGCGGGGGTCGGGCCCGCGAATGTCATCGTGTCGACAGGTGCCAAGCAGGTTTTGTCCGGCGCGCTGATGGCAACCCTGAACCCGGGCGATGAAGTTATCACCGCGGCGCCGTTCTGGACCAGCTATGCAGACATGGTCAGGCTGGCGGGCGGTGTGCCTGTGGTGTTGGAGTGCCCGAAACAGCAAGGTTTCAAACTCTTGCCAGCACAGTTGGAGGCGGCGATCACGCCGCGCACGCGCTGGCTGCTGCTCAATACGCCGTCAAACCCGACGGGAGCAGTCTATTCCAAGGCGGAATTGCAGGCTTTGGGCGCGGTGTTGCAACGTCATCCGCAGGTCTGGGTCATTGCCGACGAGATTTATCAGCATTTGTCCTATGTGCCGTTTTCCCCGTTTGTCGAGGCCTTGCCCGAGCTTGCGCACCGGACGCTGACTGTAAACGGCGTGTCCAAAGCCTATTCGATGACCGGTTGGAGGATCGGCTGGGGTATTGGGCCTGAACCCTTGATCAAGGCGATGATCGCGGTGCAGGGGCAGATCACTTCGGGTACGTGTTCGGTCGCGCAGGCTGCGGCTTTGGCTGCGATTACCAGACCGCAGGATTTGTTGGTGGACCGGCGCACCGAAATGCAGGCGCGCCGTGATCTGGTGGTCCGTGGTCTGAATGCGGCGGGGATGAAATGTGCGGTGCCGGACGGGGCTTTTTATGTGTTCCCCGAAACTCCACCTAAAATGCCGGTCGATCACGAATTTTGCCGTTACCTGCTGGAGGAAGCAGGTGTCGCGCTGGTGCCGGGGCGGGCCTTCGGGATGCCGGGGCATCTGCGGCTTTCTTTTGCTTATGCCACCGAAAGCCTGCAACAAGGGCTGAGCCGCATCGCGGCCGCCGTCGAAAAGATTTGAATTCAAAGACCGGGGATTTGCAATGGACCGCGCCCAGATCGTTCACGACAACTTCCTGACCCGCGTCGCCCGTCGCGACTTGCCCGAAGGCGCGCCGCCGCATCCGGGGCTAAGCGGGCCCGAGGCTGTCTCGCTCTACCGATCGCAGGTTCTCAGCCGTGCGCTGGACCGGACAAGCCGGGCGATGCAGAAGGCAGGTCAAGGGTTTTATACCATCGGTTCTTCAGGGCACGAAGGCATGGCGGCCGTGGCCCACGCGCTTCGGCCGACCGACATTGCCTTTCTGCACTACCGCGATGCCGCGTTTCAGATTGCGCGGGCTGAACAGGTCCCTGGTCAGCAGATCGCCTGGGACATGCTTCTCAGCTTTGCCTGCTCGAAAGAGGATCCGACGTCAGGCGGCCGGCACAAGGTGCTGGGATCCCGGGCGCTGATGATACCGCCGCAAACCTCGACCATTGCCAGTCATTTGCCCAAGGCCGTGGGCGCGGCCTATTCGCTGGGTGCCGCCCGGCGTCATGACCCCGAGCATCGGGACCTGCCCGCAGACGGGATCGCCATGTGTTCCTTCGGTGATGCGTCGGCCAATCACTCGACTGCACAGGGTGCAATCAACACGGCCGGCTGGACCAGTGTGCAGTCAACGCCGCTGCCCTTGTTGTTTGTCTGCGAGGACAACGGCATCGGTATTTCGATGAAGACGCCAAAAGGCTGGATTCAGGCCTCGATGGAGCATCGGCCGGGCATCAAGTACTTCCAGGCCAACGGGCTGGATATTTTCGAAACCTTTGCCGTGGCACAGGAGGCCGCCGAATATGTCCGGACGCGCCGCAAGCCCGCTTTCCTGCATCTGAAAACAGTTCGTCTTTATGGCCATGCGGGGGCGGATGTGCCGACAACCTATCTCAGCAAATCCGAGGTCGAGGCCGATGAAGCCAACGATCCCTTGCTGCATACCGTTCGCCTGCTGGATCAGGCCGGGGCCATGACGCCGGACGAGGCATTGAAAATCTATAACCAGACCTGCGCCCGTACTGACCGGATCGCCGCCGAGGCCGCGACCCGCCCGCATCTGACCAGTGCCGAAGACGTTGTGGCCAGCCTGGTCCCACCAAAACGCGTCTGCAAACCCACAAACGGCCCCAGCGCCGGTGCGCGATCCACGGCGTTTGGCGGTGACATGCGGGCAATGGATGAACCGCAACCGATGAGTCGCCTGATCAACTGGGCGCTGACCGATCTGATGCTGGAACATCGCGAGATCGTCTGCATGGGCGAAGATGTCGGGCGCAAGGGCGGTGTCTATGGCGTAACCCAGAAGCTGCAGCAACGGTTCGGGCCGGATCGGGTCATCGACACCCTTCTGGACGAGCAATCCATCCTGGGGCTGGCGATCGGAATGGGGCACAACGGGTTCATTCCGATCCCGGAAATTCAGTTCCTCGCCTATCTGCACAACGCCGAGGATCAGATCCGGGGCGAGGCGGCGACTCTGCCGTTTTTCTCGAACGGGCAGTTCTCGAACCCGATGGTTCTGCGGATTGCGGGCCTTGGATATCAGAAAGGCTTTGGGGGGCATTTCCACAACGACAACTCGCTGGCAGTGTTGCGGGACATACCGGGTGTGATCATTGCCTGCCCGTCGAACGGAGTGGATGCAGCGAAAATGTTGCGCGAGTGTGCCCGTCTGGCCCGGGAAGAGCAACGGGTGGTGGTGTTCCTGGAACCCATCGCGCTGTATCCGATGCGGGATCTGCATGCACCGCAGGATGGCGGTTGGATGACGACCTATCCTTCGCCCGACCAGAGAATTGCGTTGGGGGATGTGGGCGTGCATGGCGCAGGAACCGATCTTGCGATCGTGACCTATGGCAACGGACATTACCTGTCGCGGCAGGCTTTGCCCGAACTGGAGGCCGCAGGGCTGAGCGTGCGTGTCATCGATATGCGCTGGCTGGCCCCCCTGCCGGAAGACGCGTTGCGGCAGGCTACCAAACCGTGCCGGCATGTGTTGATCGTGGACGAATGCCGCAGGACCGGAAGCCAGTCCGAGGCGCTGATGACGTTCTTTTGCGAAGAAAGTGACGGGATACCAACCGCCCGCATCGTGGCCGAAGATTGTTTCATAGCGACGGGCCCCGCCTATGCCGCGCCGCTGCCGTCCAAAGATGGTATCGTCGCCTCTGCACTGAAGCTGACCGGAGTGCAGCCATGACCCGAACCGCCGTTGTGATCTGCCCCGGACGGGGTACCTATAACAAGCCCGAACTGGGTTATCTGCACCGACACCATTCGGATCGGATGAACATGTTCGCCGGGTTTGATGCCATTCGCGCCGAAGCGGGTCAGGAAGGTGTCACGGCGCTGGATGGCGCTCAGCGCTATATGGTCGGCAAGTACTCCAGAGGCGATGTGGCCTCACCCCTGATTTATGCGGCGTCGCTTGCGGATGCTCAGTCGCTTTCGGACGATATCGAAATTGTGGCCGTTACCGGCAATTCGATGGGGTGGTATATCGCACTGGCCGCCGCGCGCGCGTTGAGTACGCGAGATGGGTTCCGGGTGGTTAACACGATGGGAACCCTCATGCAGGAACAGCTGATTGGTGGTCAGCTGGTATATCCGTTTGTGGGTGACGATTGGGTGAACGATCCTGCACGGAAGGCTGAGTTGCTGGCAGATGTGGCGAGAATTGATGCGTTAAACGGACACGCTCTGGCACTCTCCATTGATCTGGGTGGGATGCTTGTGCTGGCGGGTAACGAGGACGGGCTGAAAGCGTTTGAGCAGTCGCAGCCGGTGGTGCAGGAACGGTTTCCTATGCGACTGGCAAATCACGCGGCGTTCCATACCGGGCTTCAGGCACCGGTTGCAGCTAGGGGCCGTGCCCTGCTTGGCCAGGAACTGTTCGCTCAGCCGGATCTGCCGCTGATCGACGGACGCGGCAAGATCTGGTGGCCCGGCGCAACCGACACAGAGGCGCTTTGGGACTACACGCTGGGGCATCAGGTCACGGAAACCTATGACTTTTCACGTGCCGTGCAGACCGCCGCGCGCGAGTTTGCCCCCGATCTGTTCATTGTCACCGGGCCGGGCGCAACGCTTGGTGGCGCGGTCGCGCAATCACTGGTTCTGGCAAATTGGCAGGGCATGGCCGACAAGGCTGCGTTTCAGGGCCGACAGGAGGCAGAGCCCCTTTTGATTGCCATGGGTCGCGACGATCAGAGAATGCTGGTAACCGGCTGATACACCGATGAGGACTGGTGCGAATCCGAGGGCGTCGAGTTGAGCGATCATGAAAAGCCATTGTGGCTGAATACCAGCCGCGAGCATGTGGACAGCACCCGGCTGACTGCCGATCTGACCGTGGATCTGGCGATAATCGGCGGGGGGTACACCGGCTGTTCCGCTGCCCTGACGGCCGCCAAAGCAGGCGCATCGGTCTGTCTGCTCGAGGCGCAGGAGATCGGGCACGGCGGATCGGGGCGCAATGTGGGGCTGTCCAATGCGGGCCTATGGCTGCCTCCGGACGACATCCGCGCGTATCTCGGTAAGGCGGAAGGCGACCGACTGATTGACCTGTTGGCCGGGGCTCCGGACGAAGTCTTTCGCCTGATCGGGCAACACGGAATTGACTGTGCGCCGGTCAGGAACGGGACATTGCATTGCGCACATTCCCCGGCAGGCAATCAGGACATTGCGAAACGCCATGCGCAGCTCCGCGCATCCGGCGCGCCGGTCGAGCTGTTGACTGCCGAGGATACCAGTAGACGTACCGGCAGTTCCGCGTTTCACGGTGCGCTTTTTGACCCCCGAGCGGGAACCATCCAGCCGCTATCTTATGTTCAGGGGCTTGCCCGGGCCGCAATCGCGGCCGGGGCGCGGGTGTTCACGAACAGCCCCGTGCGTTCGTTGACACAGAACGAGGGCGGCTGGTCACTGATCACGGAAGGCGGAGTTGTTCGGGCCAAGGCGCTCATTCAGGCGACAAACGCCTATCACTGCGACCTGCAGGAAACCGCGCCTGCCTATGTGCCGGTCTACTATTTCCAATACGCAACGCAGCCTTTGCCGGATGATGTGCGCGAAAGCATCCTTGCGGGCGGCGAAGGGTGCTGGGACACCGGCCTGATCATGACATCCTTCAGAATGGATGCCGATGGGCGCTTTATCATCGGCGCGATGGGGGATCTGGGCCACGCCGGGCGGTGGGCTCATTCCGGGTGGGTACGCCGCAAGATGGCCGAGCTTTATCCGCAACTGGCGGATCAGCCGCTGACAGATGGCTGGCATGGGCGAATTGCAATGACATCGGATCACATCCCGAAAATCACTTGGATTGGACCGCGCGCCTTGTCCGCACACGGCTTTTCCGGGCGCGGCATCGGGCCGGGAACCGTGTTTGGGCGTCTCATGGCCGAAAGCCTTCTGATGGATGATCCGTCAGTGCTGCCAGTACAGCCCGTGGATGCGCATCGTGAAGGCTGGACAGGATTGCGCCGCGCCTTTTTCGAAACAGGCGCGGCGTTGATGCATCTGGTGAAGGCACGGTTGTGAGGTCAGACGGATCGTGTGATGCCACCGTCGACGCGAAAGTTCTGACCCGTGATGTACCCGCCTCCTTCGGATGCCAGCAGGGCAACGACGGACGCGATCTCATCATAGCTGCGACCGTACCTTCCCATGGGTATGCGCGCCCGGAATTCCTCTTTCTCGGGCAAGCTGTCGATAAAGCCGGGCAGGACGTTGTTCATGCGGATATTGTCTGCTGCGTATTTGTCCGAAAACAGTTTTGTAAAGGCCGCCAGCCCAGCCCGGAACACGCCTGAGGTCGGAAACACCGGATCCGGTTCGAATGCGGCGAAGGTCGAGATGTTGATGATCGATCCGCCGCCCTGCGTCTGCATGATTGGTGTGACCAGCCGTGTCGGGCGGACAGCATTCATGAAATAGACGTCCATTCCGGTGTGCCAGTCCTCGTCCGTCAGTTCCAGAACAGGCGCGCGCGGTCCGTGTCCGGCGGAATTGACCAGCACGTCAATGCGGCCCCATTGTGCCATGGACGTATCAACCAGCCTTTGCAGATCGTCATTGGACTGGTTCGATCCGGTGACACCGACGCCGCCCAACTCATCCGCCAGCGCCTTGCCCTTGCCGGATGAGGACAGGATGCCGACCTTGAAGCCATCCGCCGCCAGCCGCCGGGCCGCATCCGCCCCCATGCCGCTGCCGCCTGCCGTGATCAGAGCCACTTTTGCCATTTCTTCTCTCCGATTGAATGCCTGGATTGAATGTGGAGGTTGCGGCCGGGTTTGACCAATCAGTTCTTCTGCCATAAAACAGTAGAAAATCTACTGGTTATTGCGATGGCCGCTCTACCTCCGTTGAATGCATTGCGGGCTTTTGAAGCTTCGGCACGACACCTGAACTTTCGACGCGCCGCTGATGAACTCGGCGTTACACAAGGCGCGGTCGCGCAGCAGGTGCGCGGGTTGGAGGCGCGGTTGGCGGAAAAACTGTTCGACCGCATGCCACGCGGGTTGCGCCTTACCGAAGCGGGGCGGCGGTTTCACGCACCGCTGCAACGGGCCTTCCAGCTTATCGAAGAGGCCGTCAATGACCTGGCCGGCAAAAGACAGATCACCATTTCGGTTACACCCAGTTTCGCGTCGAAATGGCTGGTCCCGCGCCTGAACACATTCACGGACCTGCACCCCGACATCTCGGTTCAGGTAGACGCCCGAGAGCGGTTGGCAGATTTCCGGATCGACAATGTGGACATCGCCGTCAGGCAGGGTCGCGCACCTTTCGGGCCCGGGCTGGTCGTAACACCCCTGTTTTCGACCGAGTTCGTCGCCGTTTGCAGTCCGGACCTGGCAGGGAATGTGAGGGCTGCGCGTGATCTTCTGGGCCAGGTCCTGCTGAACGATACGCACGGACTCTGGCCGCTTTTTCTTGAGCGTGTCGGAGTAACCGGCAAACCCCGGATGATGAGTTTCAGCCAGACCAGCCTTGCCATCGATGCGGCGATGTCGGGGCAGGGGATCGCGCTGGCAAACGCGCCGCTGGTAGAGAGGGAACTGGAATCCGGTCGTCTTGTGCAAGCACTGCCGGATGTTCTGATCGGGGATATGGGGTTTCACGTCGTGGCACCTGCCATTCCACGACAGCTTGAACTGGTCGGGTTGGTTCGCGACTGGCTGTTGTCTCAGACCTGAAGCCTTGCCGCGACCGCTTCGATCCGGTTTCGCAGCCACCGATGCGCGGGGTCGTTGGTCGACCGTTGGTGCCAGACCATGTAGATCGAAACCGGGTCGCAGCTGAACGGAAGCGGCGCGCAATCAAGCGAAGACAACGGCCCCTGTTTCATCAGCGCCGTGTCGGTCGAGATCAGATCGCTGCCTTTCACGAAAGATGGAATAGCGTTGAAATGCGGCAGGGCCACGGTGGGTGGCCTGATCTGCGACTGATCAACGCCGCGCATCACCGCGCGCGAACTGCGCCCATCGGCAAACCGCACTTCGACATGTTCCGCCTGACAATAGCTGGGCCAACTGTCCGGAGGCGTTCGCATCGCGCCGTCATAGAAAATCATCAGCGGGCTGCTGATCAACAGCTTCTGAATGATGTCCGGCCCGTCCGGCGGCAGCGGCGTCAGCATCAGTTGGCACCTGTCACCGCGCAGCAGGTCGGGGTCGGGAACGCCTGACGGAATAAAACCAAGTTCAACGCGAATGCCGTCCGCGCGGCTGGCGCGCAGCAGTTCGGGAAAGATCAGCTCGCGCGGCATGTCGTTGGTGGCGATACGGAACGCCATTTCTTCGGACAAGGGATCGAATGGGCGCTCGTGGGTCAGGGCCCGCATATCGTCGAGCAGCGTCTGAACCGGCTCTTTCAGGGACAAGGCGCGCTCGGTCGGGGTCAGGCCCTGGCCTGAACGAATGAACAGCGGATCGTTCAACACCAGTCTCAGCTTCGCCAGTGTATGACTGATTGCGGATTGCGTAACGCCAAGCCGGTCGGCCGCCTTCGAGACCGAGCTTTCCTCGAGTATTGTCAGGAAGATGCGCAGCACCTTGCCATCCAAATCAATAAAATCAGTTTTGCTCATACAATCTATGATTATTCATGAATGGATTTACTGTCCACGGCAGGATAGGCAGCTTTCAGATCAGGAGGCGCGAATGGGAATACGCTTTTTCTCGGACAAGAACCGACCCGTCCATATGGGGGCTTACCCAATGGAGCGGTTGGCCCGGCAGGACAACCTTCCGGATCTGTCGCTTGTGCCGCCGATGAAAGAGCTCAGCTTTCACCGCCCCGACCAGCCTGAAAGCATCGTGAACGCGATGGGCGAATTTCAGGCCATGATGGATGCTATCCGTGACGGGTTCGTGAACCCCGCGATTGCGGGAATTCCGGACAGCCCGTTGCAGCGGGCCAATCATCTGAAGGCGTTTGGCTATTTCAATGATGCCTCAATGATCGGATGCGGACCGCTGCCGACTGAGGCGCTGTTGCCCGAACCCCGGAGAAATCGCGACATCGACCGGCTGGCCCACGCCCTGAGAACGCGCCAGACCAAGACGCTGGCCTCGGGCATCGATGTGATCATGGCGGATCTGAAGGAAAGCATGGAGGCGGAGACCGGCTCGATAGACGCTCACCGACATGCGATTGTTTTCCTGTACGAACATCATCGCGACCCGGACGCGGATGAGCCGGGGACAGAGTGGATCAGAGATGCACAGGACCATCGTGCCTGCCTTTTGTCGACCGAAAACGCGGTGGTGATTGCCAACTATATCCGATTGCTCGGGTTTGATGCGCGGGCGCACACGGACATGTCGTCCGAGGTGGATCTGAACAGGTTGGCCGTTGCCGCGGGGCTGGTCACGGCCGAGGACGGCGCGCTTGTCGCCCCCTGGCTTGGCAAACGGTTCGGGTTGGCTGCAATCACCACCGAGATGAAGATCGCCCATGACAGGCCCCTGAAGCCCATGGCGCGGCAACCGTGGTTCAAAACTCAGGGTCCCGCGTGGTGGCTGGGTGCAGGTTTCGCCAAAGGTGCGCTGAACCGTGACCCGTATGCCAAGCGCCGCTATGTAGATGGCGCGCATCCGTTCGAAAAGCTGACGCGTGTCGACGATCCAACCACATACATTGACGAAGAAAACGTGGCCCGCGTGCCGAAACGGGCGGACATGTTTGCCCGCGCGCAATTCGGAGATATGGGCAAGCCCCTGCAGGACGCGGCCAAAGGCGGGCACTATGTCCGCAAATCCGCGCCCAGCTTCGCACAAAGGCGCGCGCTGGGTGCCTTCGTTCTGCTGCAGGATGGCGACAGCGCCGAAGGACGCAATCCAACAGATGCGCAGCGGAACGCGGCGAAGATCAAGGCGGCGTCCTACTATCTTGGGGTCGACGCGGTCGGTCTCAGCCGATGCCCGGACTGGGCCTGGTATTCCCACGACGCAACCGGCGAAGTCATCGACCCGCCCCATGATCAGGCCGTCAGCATGATCATTGACCAAGGGTATGAGACGATGGAGGGCGCCAGCGGTGACGATTGGATCAGCGTCGCCCAGTCCATGCGTGCGTATCTTAGATTTTCCTTATTGGGCGGAGTGATTGCCCAGCAAATCCGCAATCTGGGCTACAAGGCCAAGGCGCATACGGTGATGGATGGCGAAGTGCTTCAGCCACCTCTGCTGTTGCTGTCGGGGTTGGGCGAAGTCAGCCGCATTGGCGAGGTGATCCTGAACCCCTATCTGGGCCCGCGTCTGAAATCGGGCGTGGTAACGACAGATATGCCGATGAGCCACGACAAGCCCATCGACTTTGGCCTGCAAAGCTTTTGCGAGTCCTGTAACAAATGCGCGCGCGAGTGTCCCTCGGGGGCGATCACTGCCGGACCGAAACTGATGTTCAACGGCTATGAAATCTGGAAATCTGACAGCCAGAAATGCGCCACCTATCGGATCACGACACCGGGCGGGTCCATGTGCGGGCGGTGCATGAAAACCTGCCCTTGGAACCTTGAAGGCCTGTTCAGCGAACGCCCTTTCCGCTGGGCAGCGATGAACATCCCATCCGCCGCACCCGTTTTGGCGCGATTGGACGACGCGGTCGGAAATGGCGGTTTGAACGACACCAAGAAATGGTGGTGGGATATCGAGCTGCAGGCGGACGGGGCCTATCGCCCTTCGACCCATCCCCTGAACCGGCGTGACCTGCAAAAGGATCTGGACCTGAAATACGAGGATCAGACGCTGGCCGTCTACCCGGCTTACCTGGCCCCGCACCCATGGCCCTATCCGTTCGCGATGGACCGCGAGGCCGGGATCGCCGCCTATGACGCTCTGGTTTCGGCAGACGAGTACAAGGCGCGCAAAGCTGCCGGGGATATGAGTGTGGTTCACCGCTATAAGATTGCCGGAGACGCACCGGTGATGCGGGTTGAACTGACCAGGGTCGACAAGATGACTCCGGATGTCACGAAATACGAATTTTCGGCCATGGATGGTACGCCTTTGCCGGACTGGACTGCCGGCGCACACCTGGATGTATTGGTCGCCCCGGAATTTCTGCGTCAGTATTCCATGTCGGGCGATCCTGCTGACCGGACCACGTATCAGATCGGCGTCCTGCGCGAAGATGAAGGGCGCGGCGGTTCGGCGCTGTTGCACCGTATCTTCGGCAAGGGGCGCAAGGTATTCATTTCAAAACCCATCAATCACTTTGAACTGGATGAGACTGCCAGCAAGACGTTCCTGATGGGCGGCGGTATCGGCATCACCCCGATGATTGCCTTTGCGCACAGGCTGCACGCGCTGGGCAGAGACTTCGAGCTGCACTATTCCGCCAGTACGCGGGCGGACGCTGGATACCTGCAGGACCTTGCCGCAGCGCCCTGGGGCGATCATGTGCACTACCATTTTTCAGACGAAAACACCCGGGCCGATCTGGATGTCATCCTGTCTGATTATCAGGAAGGATGGCACGTTTATACCTGCGGTCCGGATCGATATATGGACGGCGTGATACAAGCGGCAGAACGACAGGGTTTTCCCGAAGACGCCCGGCATCTGGAGTATTTCTCGGTTCCCGAGCAACCCGAATACGAAAACCATCCGTTCATTCTGAAGCTAGCAAAGTCAGGCAGGGAGCTGACCGTCCCATCGGACAAGGATGCCGCGCAGGTTCTGAATGAGGCGGGAATTCATGTGGATGTGAAATGCGCCGACGGCATTTGCGGGGTCTGCAAATGCGGGGTTATCTCGGGCGAAATTGAGCATCGTGATTTTGTGTTGTCGAACCGGCAGCGCGAAGGAGCTATCATTTTATGCCAAAGCCGCGCCGCGAATGCGGATGGCGTGATCGAGATTGACCTCTGACAATTGTTCAAAAACGACTTTGGGAAACCTAAATTTTGGTCGTTCCGGCCATGGACGCCACCTGGTTGCTGCACTAACGTCCCGTTCAAACCCCAGTTAATCCTGATCCACAGGTGCGAGGTAAACAAATGGACTATCACAGCCCCAACAGTTTCGAAGAAGCTTCGGCGCTGGCAGCGAATGCAACGGGCACGACCCGGTTTCTTGCAGGCGGCACCGACGTACTGGTGCAATTGCGTTCGGAACTGGTGACCCCCGATACACTGATCGACGTGAAAAAAATCAATGGGGTGCGGGACATCACCCGAAACGCCGATGGCAGTTGGACCCTGGGCGTCGCCGCCACCGGTGCCGAAATGAGCGAGCACCCCGAACTTGGCCGCGACTGGCCCGGCGTGGTCGAGGCAATGGATCTGATCGGCTCCACCCAGGTACAGGGACGCGCGACTTTGACGGGCAACCTGTGCAATGGCTCGCCTGCGGCTGATTCCGTGCCGGCCATGGTAGCGGCCGGTGTCACGGTGACCGTGACCGGTCCTGGCGGCATGCGGGAGGTCGCGGTCGAAGATATTCCTGTCGGCCCCGGAAAGACCTCGCTGGCCAAAGGCGAGTTGATTTCCGCGGTCCACATTCCGGCGCGGGGAGACAACGGTGGAGACGCATATCTGCGCTTCATTCCACGTACCGAGATGGACATCGCCGTCGTCGGCGTCGGCGTGAACCTGCGCCTGGATGGTGATAAGATCACCGAGGCGCGTGTTTCGTTGGGTGCGGTGGCCCCGACCGTTCTGCTGGTCGAAGACTGCGCCAAGGCCATCATCGGCACCACTCTGGACGACGCCGCGCTTGATGCACTGGCTGCGGCTGCATCCGCCGCCTGTAATCCGATCAACGACAAACGCGGCACAATCGAATTCCGCACCGAAGTTTCGGGTGTTCTGGCAAAGCGCGCCGCAAAAATCGCCTATGCCCGCGCGAAGGGAGAGCAAGCATGAGCAAGTTACACGTATCCACCACCGTGAACGGTGACGCGGTTGAATACCTGTGTGATCCCCGCGAAACCCTGCTGGACTGCCTGCGTGATAAGCTGAACCTGACCGGCGCCAAAGAAGGCTGCGGCACCGGCGATTGCGGCGCGTGCTCGGTCACGGTTGATGGCCGTCTGGTATGCTCGTGCCTGATGCTGGGTGTCGAGGCGGAAGGTAAGCAGATCGAAACCGTCGAAGGTATCGCGGATGGCGATGTTCTGCACCCGCTGCAGAAGAAATTCATCGAATACGCCGCCCTGCAATGTGGCATCTGCACGCCGGGTATTCTGGTTGCGGCGAAGTCCCTGCTGGAAAAGAACCCGAACCCGACCGAGGAGGAGACCCGGTACTGGCTGGCGGGCAACCTGTGCCGCTGCACGGGATATGACAAGATCATTCGTGCCGTGATGGATACGGCAGCTGAGATGCGGGAGGCTTCGTAATGGCACTCGACGATCGGAAATCCGAATTCAATTTCGTGGGTACCCGTCCTGACCGGCCGGATGGTCTGGATAAGGTGACGGGCCGGGCCCGGTTTGGCGCCGATGCTTATGCGCCCGGGATGTTGCACGGCGCGATCCTGCGTTCCCCTCATGCGCATGCCCGGATCGTGAAGATCGACGCATCGAAGGCCGAGGCGCTGAAGGACGTCAAAGCCGTTGTGACCCGGGCCGATTTCGCGGATGTGCCCTTCAAGCCCGGTTTGGAAGGCGAATTCTGGAGCGTGCTGGAAAACGTCATGGCGGGTGAAAAGGCCCTCTATGATGGTCACGCTGTTGCGGCGGTTGCGGCCACGTCGGCTTTGGCTGCGCGCGATGCGCTCAAGCTGATCGAGGTCGAGTACGAAGTGCTGCCCCACGTCACGGATGTGGACAAGGCGATGGCCCCTGATGCGCCGGTAATCCGCGAAGGGGCTGCGGACTATTCCGTGCCCGAAGGGATGCACCCCAACGTCGTGCGATATCACGAAAGCGGCCATGGCGACGTCGAGGCCGGGTTTGCCGAGGCGGATCTGATCCTGGAAGACAGTTTTGTGACTGAGGCAACGCATCAGGGCTATATCGAACCGCACGCCTGCCTTGGATCTCTGGGCAGTGACGGCAAGGGTGAGCTGTGGTGCTGCACGCAAGGCCATTGGTACGCGCAGAAATACTGCGCCACGCTGCTAGGCATTGAAACGGCGCAGCTGCGGGTGACCGCCTCGGAAATCGGTGGTGGCTTTGGTGGCAAGACCACCGTGTTCATCGAACCGGTTGCATTGGCGCTGAGCCGCAAGGCCAACCGGCCTGTTAAGATCGTAATGAGCCGCTCTGAGGTGTTCCGAGCTACCGGCCCGACCTCGTCCGCGTCGATGGATATCAAAATCGGCATGAAGAAAGACGGCACGATCACGGCGGCCGAAGGTATCTTCCGACTGCAGGGCGGTGCCTTTCCGGGAGCGCCCGGGGATATGACCGCCATGTGCGCTTTTGCGCCCTACAACCTGACCAATGTTCGTCAGGTCGGCTATGACGTTCTGGCCAACCGTCCGAAACAAGCCGCTTATCGCGCGCCCGGTGCGCCCATGGGGGCCTTTGCGGTGGAATCCGTGCTGGATGAGCTGTGCAAAAAGCTGGGGCTGGATCCGGTGGACGTGCGTCTGAAGAACGCGGCGCACGAAGGCACCAAAGCCAGTTATGGCCCGACTTACGAACGTATCGGTCTGGTCGAAACACTTGAGGCGGCCAAGGCCCATCCCCACTATTCGGCACCGCTGAAACCGGGGCAGGGGCGCGGCATTTCGTGCGGGTTCTGGTTCAATCACGGTGGTGAAACCAGCGTCTCGCTTGCGCTGTCCGAGGACGGCTCGGCCCAGGTTATGGTCGGCACACCTGACATCGGTGGCTCGCGTGCGTCGATGGCCCTGATGGCGGCCGAAGTGCTGGGTATCCCATACGAGAACATTCGTGTCACCGTCGCGGATACGGCGACGCTGGGCTACAATGACGTAAGCCACGGCTCGCGCGTGACCTATGCCAGCGGGCTGGCGACCATCAAGGCAGCCAGAAACGCTGTGGAACGTCTGTGTGAACGCGCGGCGGCCAAATGGGGTATCCCGGTCGATGCGGTGAAATGGGAAAACGGCTGTGCCGTGCCTTCGGGTCCGAACGCAGGCGATTTCGATCCAATGCCGCTGGCCGATATCACCGCAGATATGGGTGCGACCGGTGGTCCGATCTCGGGGCATTTCGAAGCCACTCCGGAAGGGGCGGGCGTGTCATTTGGCACCCACATCGTCGATGCCGAGGTCGATCCGGAAACCGGCAAAACCGCGATCACGCGCTATACGGTCATTCAGGATGCCGGTAAGGCCATCCACCCGACTTACGTGGAAGGTCAGTATCAGGGCGGTGCCGCGCAAGGCATCGGCTGGGCGCTGAACGAGGAGTATATCTACGGCGAAGATGGCAGGCTGCAGAACTCGATTTTCCTCGACTATCGCATTCCTGTGGCCAGTGATCTGCCGATGATCGACACGGTGATTGTCGAAGTGCCCAACCCCGGCCACCCATTCGGTGTGCGCGGCGTGGGCGAGACCGGCATCGTGCCGCCGCTCGCGGCCATCGCCAACGCTGTCTCCAATGCGGCGGGCGTGCGGATGAAGCGACTGCCAATGTCGCCGCCCCGCATTCTGGCGGCGCTCAAGGACAATGGTTGAAGTCCACCTCTGGTCCGGCCTCCGGTCTCTGACCGGGGGCCAGCAGGTGGTCGAGGTGCAGGCCACAACCACCGGCGAGCTGCTGCGCGAACTTGTTCGCGCGCATCCGCAATTGCAGGCACCGATTGATGCCGGTGTGTCGATCGCCATCGACGGCCGCGTCATCGCCTCGGGACTGACCGAACCGATCCCGGAAGGCAGCGAGATTTACCTGATGCAACGCCTGCGTGGCGGCTAAGCGAGGTTGACCCGGAAGGGGCAACGATCAGTTCACTAGACCTTCGGCTATTTGATCCACGGCGGATTGCAGAGAGTCGCGTCGATATTGCGTGCTGTCGGCGAAGGCGTCGAAACGGGCCGAGGCCCGCAGAATTTGAACGCCGTCCCGTGGGGTGATTTCGAAACTGATCGAAGAAATAATGCAGTTTCCCAGCAAGGTGCGGATTTCAGTACAGATTTTGCGTACCTTTTCGAACACCTCTGCGCGGTTGCCCAGAGTGTTGTGAAGATCGCGGCCACCAATCAGCCGCACCCGGGCCGAGATGAGTTCGCCGTTCTTGACGACTGACGGATCGCCGGTTTCGTAATCCGGGACATATTGCAGGTTTCCGATGATCCTGACGGTTCCATCCCGTGAAAGCGTGGCGTTGGATTTGGAAACATCACATTTTGTTCCCAGGTTGCCCAGTACTTCGAAACAGTATCCCGCCAGAGTTTGCGGCGCGCGTGCATGGGCATAAAGTTCCTGAAAATCCGGCTCTGGCAGGGTTTCTCCGGGCTTCAGCAAAGCCTCAAACGGCATTTCCAGCTTGTATGACACATAGCGGCCTGTGGTCAGGTCCGTGGGGTTGAATGCTGCGTTCAGCTTCTTGTTGTTGCGCAGCCAGGCAACAAGTGGTGGGCCTTCGGCAAGTTCACCCACGGTTTCAAACGCCGCGTCGTCGCCGGACTGCGCCTGTGAAACCGCGCGGCTGATTTGATAGCCCCAGTACATCGTCGGCAGATACCAAACCGCAAGTAGGGCGAGGATCGACAGAGTCAGGGCCGTACCTATCAGTTTCATTGCCGGGAAACCTCCTGCGGCGCGGGATCAAGCAGCGCAAGGTCACCACCGACCGCGGCGGTCAGCAGCATGATATGCGTGTCCTCAAACGTGTCATCTCCGATCAGCGTAAAGTCGTTTTCCGAGACATAGACATCACGTCCGGCCATGCTGCGATATTCGATTGGCTGGTCCGGCAGGTCGCCCACCAGGACATGGGCCGCACTGTGGGGGGCTGTTACATTGGTGTCCGCAGGCACACCCATGACCTGCCGGTACCATGCGTCAAACGCGCGGTAACCGGTGTTGAAGCTGTAAATTTGGTTCGTGTACAGATCATTTCCGTTATCCGCCTTGGTCTGCGCGGGCTAATGCACCTGTGGCCTTCGCCATGGTGCAACCATGCAAGGCCCCGGGTCATCATTCGCGCCAAATTCAAAGTTCGTTACAAAGTCGCTGATCCTGATTGCCTCGAGCGGCATGTCCTGTTCCGGCACCACAAGACCCGAGTTCTCGCCGATCATCGCGACATGCGACAGGGTGACACCCCTGGCCAGTTGCAGGTTCCAGATCACGTTCTGGCGGAAGCTTTGCAGCACCAGATAGACGGGTGCCGACGTGTCCGTGACAAACACGTCCACGGCAAACATCCGTCCCTGCGCCCGGGATCCGTTCTGATAGTGTTTTTCCGAAACCTGCACACCCTTGATTTGGTCGATCAGTGCATTTGCGATGGCCCGGTTCGAGAACACATGGGTCGTTGTCAGCAGCGTGCCGGTCTCCATGCGCACGTTATAGGCAACATCATTCGGCTGCGGTCTTTTGAAGGTGCAATTGGAGTTAACGGCAAAAGGGATCAGCACGTTGGGTGGGGCGTCCTTCACTGAAGATTCAAAGCCCGTCGCCACATCCAACACGGTCAATTGTCCCCGGCCCGCAGTTGCCAGACCCGGGCTGGGAATGCTCCAGCCTTGATCGGTGATCTGGCGAACGTCCTGCACAGGCTTGGGTTGTGGCTGTGGGGCCGGCTGGTTGTCTGGGGCCGCTGCTTGCGACAGTTTCCACTCGTCGAACATCATCAGGCCGTGGAACCCGGCAACCCCGGCCATGGCCGCCAATATGGCCCAGATCATCGCGTTGCGGAGATTATGACCTTTCGGCGCCGGTTCACTGGGCGGAGCTTCTGTTTGGACTTGCGGTGGCGGAGGGGTGCCGTGTTTCTGCTGAATGCGTTGTATTCGTTCTGAAAAATCTTGCTTTTGCTTTGAATCAGTCATGGTGTCGTATCTCGTGATTCGGCACCGACGTTAATTGAAAATTTCAACCGCTGCGAGAATGCAGTACCGGCGAAACCTGCCGTTCGAAATGACTGTTGCAAGAAGACAAATCAACTACACCTTGTTCGAAGCAGTTGAAGTCCGGTTGTTTTGGCTGGAATTGATGCTTGGCTGTTAACCCTGCCAGGGTTCACGCCCGACCATCCGGTCCGCTTCTGCCGTGATATCGTTCATGTGGTGCTCAAGGCTTTGCCTGAGCGTTTCGATCTGTTCTTCACTGGCTTTGCGGGGGACGGTTTCGGTCCATTCCCGACACAGGAAAACGCCCTGATTGCGCCAGGGGCGGGGCAGCAGCATGCGGTCCCACGTTCCGGCCTCGCGCCCGTAGCGGGTAGAAAAGGTAATGCCAAACACCCGTTTACCCGAGGTGCGGGCCCAAACCAGCGGCACGGTCGACAACACCCGTTCGGGCCCACGCGGACCGTCGGCGGCAATGCCAATCGAAATGCCTTGCTTGATCATCCCCAGCACCTCGCGCGACAAGGCGACGTGGCGTTTCCGGCTGGTCATGGCGATCGAGTCCAATCCGAACAGCTTTTGCACCCGGCCCACCATGCTGCCGGCGCGCGCGGCCGACGTGATGGTACAAACCCGTCCCTTGTCCAATGGAAAGAGGTAGGGCGATAGCGTCAGCCGCTGGTGCCACATCACAACAATCACCGGCTCACCCTGTTCCACCAGTTTGTCCATTTCCTCAAACCCGAGGCGCTGCCAGTTCGTGTTGCGATGAACCATCCGGATGTAGCTGGCGATCCGCCGCGCCGCCCAGTTGAGAACGGCTTCGCTGTCTGCGATTTTCTTGCGGAGGCTCACGTATTGTATCCTTTTGCTGACCAGACCTTGTCTTAAAGAACTGCGCGTTCTGTGCAACTTGTTTGTCCCCGGGGTGATCTGACGATGAATCGCAAAAAGCCTCTTGAGTCCGCCGCGCGGCTGGCATATCTGGGTCGCACCACAGGGGTATAGCTCAGTTGGTAGAGCGACGGTCTCCAAAACCGTAGGTCGCGGGTTCGAACCCTGCTGCCCCTGCCATTTCCTTCCATGTTGTCGACGAAGCCCAGGTTGGGGATACCCTTCCTTGTGCGGGTTCAGTTTCACGGGCAATCGCTGTTCCCTCCGGCGAATGAATGGCCTATTGTCCCGTGCAGACAGAACGCACCGGGATGGGGATACATGTCGCGTTTCGATGGTTACTTCCTGCGGCAGTTGCTGGTGCTGTTCGGATTTTTCACTCTGGTTCTGGTTGGCGTCTTCTGGATTACCCGATCAGTCAGCCTGTTTGACCGGGTAATCAGCGGTGGTCAGTCGGCCATAGTGTTTCTTGAATTCACGGCCCTGACGCTGCCGACGCTGATCCGCACGGTGATGCCAATGGCCGTATTTGCTGCCGCAGTCTACGCCACCAACCGGCTGAGTCGGGAAAGCGAGATGACGGTGATGCTGGCCACCGGGTCAAGCCCGTGGCGGCTGGCGCGCGGAGTATTGGTTTTTGGTGTCATTGCCGGGCTGATGATGGCGGTCATCAGCATCTTCCTGCGCCCAGCATCCGTCGATCAGCTTGAGCAGCGGCAGGCCGAAGTCGCCGGGGACGTTACCGCGCAATTGCTGAACGAGGGTGAATTTCTGCACCCGGCCGCTTCGGTGACGGTCTATATCGGCAGCATTGATCTGGACGGTACTTTGCACGAAGTGTTTGTTTCCGATCGTCGCGACAAACTGAACTCGGCCAGCTATTCCAGCAAGACGGCGTATCTGGTCAACAATGATGCGGGTCTGCATCTTGTGATGCTGGACGGGATTGCGCTGCGCCTGGACCGTGAAGGCCGGACGTTGTCTTCGACCCTGTTTCAGGACGCGTCTTACGACATATCCGGGTTGACCAGTTCGCGCGGCATGAACGACCGCAGCCTCGAAGCGGTTCCGACAATCGAGTTGCTCAATGACCGGGACGCAATCTCGGCAGCGGAAGGATTCAGTCAGGGTGAGATGATCGAGGAGCTGCACCAGCGGTTCTCCTGGATCGCGATCTGTATTGCTGTCGCGATGGCGGGGTATTCCACGCTGATGCTGGGCAGTTTCTCGCGGTTTGGCCTTTGGCCACAGATATTCGGGGCTTTCACCATCCTTATTCTGCTGGAGGGTGTTCGCGGATTTATCTCTCCCATTGTCATCGCCGATCCTGCCATGTGGCCGATGCTGTATCTGCCGGCCTTCGGGGGCATCCTGATTTCCTGCATGTTCCTGTTTGTTGCGGGCCGGCCGCTTGTCGTGATGCGGCGAACCGAAAGCCAGACAATGCCGCAGGCAGGCACCTGAGTTCAGCCGCGAAGATCGGCAAGGCAGCTCAGGATATCGTCGATGCCCGCGCCATCACGGCGGGTCACCAGATAGAGCGGCAGTAACAGGTCACGTGCCCCCTCAATCGGGATCAGTTCCTTCGATCGCAGGTGGTCTTCGATGACGTAGCGCGGGAAATACCCGGTTCCGCCCCGGCGCAACACATAGCGCAGCGCCATCATGCAATTGCCAAGAAAAATCGTCTGCCCCGGCGCCTGTCGGGCCACGGATTTCACGTGGTCCTGATAGACTTCACCCAATTCCAGATTGACAAATACCAGATCCTGGCCGGTGTCGGCCGTGCCCCGGGTTCGGACAAGTATCAGGCGCTCGGTGCCCAAGTCGTGAAACACCACGCGCGGATCGGCCGGTTTTTCATGGGTCAGGGCGGCATCCAGAACATGCGTCGCGACAGCGTCGACCATGTTCAGATCGTGGTCATAGTTCAGCGTCAGCAACAGTTTTCCGGACTGCCGTTCGAACCGCACGGCCAGATCAACCAGCAACGGATCCCAGATGCTCAGCTGTGCGCCAAGCCGCAAGGCGATGCGGTTCTGGGATTGAGACGGCAGGTCGTGTGAAGCAAAGGACCAAAGCGACAGCATCTGTTCAGCGTAAGGGCGGAATTGCCGCCCGAAATCAGTCAGTGTGGTGCCACCCGCGCCCCGATTGAACAGTTGCTTTCCCGTTTCATCTTCAATCGCGCGGATACGCGCACTGACGGCAGTCTGGGTCACGTTCAGCTTGCGGGCCGCGGCGTGAAAGCCTCCGACCTCGGCAACGCACAGAAATGTTTCGAGCGCTTTGATCTGCATGCCGAAAGTATTTTTTGATCGAACCGATAAAATCAATTCATTTTTTTGGCCACAGGGATTGCACTATCATGATGCGCAACTTCAGCCAAAGGACGCGCCATGCTGGACAAAAGCCACAAACCCACCTGGACCAGTTTCGAAAACGCCACCAAGGAAGATTTTCTGGCGGTGATGGAATACGAAGACGCCTATAACGCGGCTCTGCCGGATCGCATTCTGGATGCAATCCGTTCGCTCGATGAAGAGTGGACGCCCTATCCTGTAAACCGTTATCAACACAGCCTGCAGGCCGCGACCCGTGCCTATAACGACGGGGCCGACGAAGAGATCGTCATCGCTGCATTGGTGCATGATACAGGCGATATCCTGTCCCCCTACAACCATGGTGAGCTGTCAGCGGCGATGATGAAGCCCTATGTCAGCGAAAAAACCTACTGGATTCTCAAGCATCACTGCGTGTTTCAGGGGTATTATTACAATCACTTCCTGGGTGGCGACCGCAACGCCCGCGACAAGTATCGTGACAGCCCGTACTGGGAAGACTGCCGGTATTTCTGCCACGAATACGACCAGTGCGCCTTCGACCCCGATTACCCGACCAAACCGCTGGAGTTCTTTGAACCCATGTTGCGCCGGGTTCTGAACAAGGGAGAAGGCCACATGGAATTGAACGAGACGGCGGACGACGGCAAAATTGATTAAGAAAAATGACAGGCGGGCCTGAGCCGCCCGCCTGAACCGATCAGCAGCTTGCCATCAGACGATAGACGATCTGCGCGGCGGTAAAATCCCATGCGGCATCGCCATCGGGGGCCAGTTCGACCACATCGAGTCCGACGCATTTTCGCCCCTTCAACGCGTGTTCCACCAGATGCAGCGCCTGGTAATAGGCCAGCCCACCGGGAACGGGGGTGCCGGTTGCCGGCATGATCGCCGGGTCCAGTCCATCAACATCAAAGCTGACATAAACCAGTTCCGGGAAGTCTTCGGGCAGGTCGATGGCGTGGATGTTGTCGGTCACCAGTTCTTCGGCATCGACGTGAAAAACGTTGTTTTGTACACGGCTCTCGGCCTCTTCTTTGCAGAAGGCACGAACGCCGAACTGGGCCAGTCGGATGCCTTCCTCGGCCAGAAGATGCATGACCGAGGCGTGGGAGTGTTTTTCGCCCTGATAGGCGTTGCGCAGGTCGGCATGCGCGTCCACCTGAACAATACCGATTGGTTGACCCAACGCACGGGCAACACCCATGACTGCACCGTAGCTGAGCGAATGCTCGCCACCCAGCGTCACCGGCACCTTACCCGCGCGCACTGCGGCTTCGGTGCGTTGGGCCAGGCGTTCCATGATTTCCGGCAGCGAGGCATCGCAATCCAATGGCGGCTCGGTGAAGATGCCCTGCAGGCAGGGTTCAGCGCTGCCGACGATCCGCTCCAGCTCATTTGAGGCCTCGATAATTGCTTCGGGCCCTTTGGCCGTGCCCGAGCCATAGGACACCGTGCGCTCCAGCGGCACCGGGATCACGTGGAACCGCGCATCTTCAGTGCGCTCGGAGGCGGTCAGTTCACTGTCGAGGAAAATGCTCATGAGAGTCTGTCCTTAAAGTCTTCATAGCCGAACTTTTTGATGATTTTCAGTTCGTCCGTTTCGCTGTTCCACAGCGCGATGGTCGGCAGCGGCACGCCGTTGAATGTGTTTGTCTTGACCATTGAGTAATGGGCTTGGTCCAGGAAGGCGAAGCGCTGCCCGATCTCCAGCGGCTTGTCCCATGTGTAGTCGCCGATCACGTCGCCCGCCAGACAGGACGGGCCGCCCAGACGGTATGTGTGGCCAGCCTCGGCTTCATCCATCAAAGCCGGACGATAGGGGGCTTCGATCACGTCGGGCATATGGCAGGTGGCCGAGATATCGGTGATCGCAAGGTTCATGCCATTGGTCGGCAGGTCGAGGATTTCGCCAATCAAAACGCCTGCGTCCAGTGCGACGGCTTCGCCGGGTTCAAGATAGACATCGATGCCATATGTTTCGCGGATGCCCTTCATGAAAGCGACCAGCCCGTCGCGGTCATAGTCGTCGCGGGTGATATGGTGCCCGCCGCCGAAGTTCAGCCATTTGAGTTGCCCCATGAACGGCATGAGTTTCGGTTCGACGGCGTCCCACGTGCGCTGCAGCGGCTCGAATCCCTGCTCGCAGAGCGTGTGCATGTGCAGGCCATCAACCCCGGTCAGGGTTTCCGAGGTGAGCTGGCTGACGGGCGTTCCCAGCCGAGAACAGGGGGCGCAGGGATCGTATTTCGGAATTTCACCCTCGGAGTGTTCCGGGTTGATGCGCAAGCCGACCTGAACGCCCGCAGCCTGTGCCTTGGCGAGAAACCGATCCTTTTGCGCCGGAGAGTTGAAGATGATGTGGTCGGACAGTGACAGGATCTCGTCGATATCCGCGTCCTTGTACCCGGCGCAGAATGTGGCGACCTCACCGCCATATTCCTCGCGGCCCAGCCGAGCCTCGTAGATGCCACTGGCGCAAGTGCCACCGAGATGTTCGCGTACCAGCGGGGCAAGCGAGAACATCGAGAAGGCTTTCAGAGCACTCAGCACATGTGCGCCCGAGCGGGTGCCGATATCGGCGAGGATGCTCAGGTTCCGTTCGACGGCTTTTTCGTCGACCACAAAGCACGGCGTGGGAACGCGGCTGAGATCGAAGTTGCGGAAGGCTCCGGCATCCCCGGCTTGTGTGGTCATCATGTCGGACATAACCGGCGTCTCCTTGGGGTGGAGAGGCCGGGGGCCCTGCCCCCGGACCCCCGGAGTATTTGGGAAAAGATGAAGACCAGATCAGAATTCGACGGGACCGTCGAGTTCGTGAACCTGCCACGGCAGGCCATGGTCGTTCAGCATGTCCATGAAATCATCCGGGTCGAGTTGCTCCATGTTCCAGACGCCCGGCTCAGTCCAGTTCCCTTTCAGCACCTGTGCCGCGCCGATCATGGCGGGGACGCCGGTGGTGTAGCTGACGGCCTGGCTGCCAACCTCGCGGTAGCATTCTTCGTGGTCGCAGATGTTGTAGATGTAATAGGTCTTCTCGCCCGAGCCATCCTTGGCCTGACCCGTGGCGATGTCGCCGATGCAGGCTTTGCCCTTGGTTTCCGCGCCCAGATCGCCAGGATCGGGCAGCAGGGTTTTCAGGAACTGGATCGGGATGATTTCCTTGCCGTCGTGCATCACCGGGTCGATACGGGTCATGCCGACGTTTTCCAGCACTTTGGCGTGGGTGATATAGGCGTCACCGAAGGTCATCCAGAAGCGGGCGCGCTCAATCTCGGGGAAGTGGGTCGACAGCGACTCCAGTTCCTCGTGATACATCAGGTACATGTTTTTGGGGCCGATGGCGGGGAAGTCAAACTCGACCTTATGGGTCATGGCGGGGGAGTGCTTCCACTCGCCACCTTCCCAGTGGCGCACTTCGGCCAATACTTCGCGAAGGTTAATCTCCGGGTTGAAGTTGGTGGCGAATTCCTGATCGTTCGAGCCGCCATTGGCGTCCAGAACGTCGATCTGACGAATGGTGTCCAGCTTGTGTTTCTTGAGCCATTTGGCGAACACACTGGTCACACCCGGATCGAAACCCGAGCCGAGGATGGCGGTCAGGCCAGCCTCTTTGAACCGCTCCTGATAAGCCCACTGCCAGTGATATTCGAACTTGGCCTCATCCTCGGGCTCGTAGTTCGCGGTGTCGAGGTAATGGATACCGGCCTCAAGACATGCATCCATAAGAACCAGATCCTGATAGGGCAGGGCGAGGTTCACGAGGATTTCCGCGCCGGTCTCCTTGATCAGCTTGACCGTGTCTTCGACCTTGTAGGCGTCCAGTTCTGCGGTGGCGATATCAACGCCCACACGCTCTTTCACCGATTTGGCGATGGCGTCGCATTTCGATTTCGTGCGGCTGGCCAGAGTGATCTCGGTGAAGATGTCCGAATTCATCGCCATCTTGTGCACGGCGGCGTGGGAGACGCCGCCTGCGCCGACAACCAGTGTTTTGCCCATGGGGTTTTCTCCTCTCACAGGGGGTTATTCGTAATAGGTGTAGCCGTTGATCGAGTCGCGGTAGGCGCTCATCAGGGTTTTGCGGTCCTTGGCTTTCAGAGTACCGGTCGAGATCGCCTCGTCCACCATTTTGCGGAAGGCAGCGACACAATCGCCGGGGTCAAACTCGACATAGGACAGAACTTCGGAGATGGTGTCGCCTTCCTGCTCGTGCAGCAGGTCGAAGCCTCCGTCGGCGCGCAGGTCGATGGTGACGACGTTGGTATCACCAAACAGGTTATGCAGGTCGCCCAGCGTTTCCTGATAGGCGCCGACAAAGAAGACGCCCATGAAGTATTCGCCGTATTCGGGCAGCGAATGCACCGGCAGGCTGGGAGAGACACCATCGGCCAGGATGAAGCGGTCGATCTTGCCGTCGCTGTCGCAGGTGATGTCGGACAGGACCGCGCGGCGGTCGGGTGTTTCGTTCAGACCCTGCAGCGGGACGATCGGGTGCAACTGGTCGATGGCCCAGACATCGGGCAGGGATTGAAACAGCGAGAAGTTGCAGTGGTAGATATCGGCCACTTTTTCAAGCTGGTCGTCCACATCGGTTTCCAGATCGTCGCTGGCCGCAAGCGCCTTGAGGCGGGTCATCAGCGACAGGTAAATGCGCTCGGCCCGGGCCATCTGGCGCAGGTCGACATAGCCGCGCCGGAACAGGGCACGCAGTTCATTGCGATAGAAGGTGGCGTCGTTCCAGCATTCCTGCAACCGGTCGCTGCTGAGGTAACTGGACACAGCGGCCAGGTCCGAAACCATATGGTGATCATCGGGTTCCACCTCGGGCCCGTTGGGCGCATCGTAGAGTGTGCTTTCCAGCACGTTGAACAGCAGCATCGACGAGGTTGCCACCACAGCGCGACCGCTTTCGGTGACCAGAGTCGGGTGGGCCACTTCGGCCTCATCCATCGCGTAGGCCACGGTTTCGACGACATTGGCGCAGTATTCCTCGACCGTGTAGTTGATCGAGTTCTCGGCGGCTTTCTTTTCGCCGGTATAGTCCACACCCATGCCGCCGCCGAGGTCCAGATGGGTCAGCGGCACGCCTTCGCGCGTCAGCTCGGTGTAATAGCGGCAGGCCTCGCCCACGGCGCGGCGCACGTCGTTGACGTCCTGCACCTGAGATCCGAGATGCGAGTGCTGCAGCTTCAGGCAATGCAGCAGACCGGCCGCTTTCAGTTTGTCGACAGTAGCGACCAGCTGATCGGTGTTCATGCCAAAGGCGGACCGGTCGCCCGAGCTTTCTTCCCATTTGCCGATGATCTGGTTGGTCAATTTGACCCGGACACCGATCAGGGGCTCGATGCCCAGATCGTTATAGACCTCGATCACCGTGTCGGCCTCTTTCGGGCTTTCCAGCACGATGACCGTGTTAAAGCCGATCTTGCGGCTGAGGATTGCCAGTTGGATGAACTCGGCATCCTTGACGCCGTTGCACACGATCAGTGCTTCGCTGGCCAGACGATGGGCAAGCGCGATCACCAGTTCGGGTTTCGATCCGGCTTCCAGGCCGTAATTGTACTTCTTCCCGAACTCGACGATCCGGTCCACGACCTGCGCCTGCTGGTTCACCTTGATCGGGAAGACACCGCGATAGTGCCCCTTGTAGCCGGTACGGGCAATCGCATCGCGGAAGCTTTCATTGATATGAGCGATCTCGTTTTCCAGATAGGAACTGATACGCAAAAGCATCGGGGCCCTGATGCCGCGTTCCTCAAGGTCGCTCAGGATGCCGGGCAGGCTGATTGCCGCAGCCTCTGGCGCCATGGGATTGCGCAGACCGATCTCGCCCTGCTTCGTCACCTCGATGAGGCCTTTGCCCCATTTCTCAACCCCGTAGATGGAATGCGGTGCGTTGGGCGTATGTTTCAATCAAGTCAGTCCTTGTACGTCTGGAGTGCCGGTTTTGCGCCCGCCAATACGGCAGCAGTTTGATTCGTCCAAGTGTAATCTATGCGATGGAAAATGCCGAGGTTCAGCCAAACGCCCGGACAGGGATCAGGTGGTTGTCCCATTGGCAGTCCAGTTGGGCCAAATTGTTGGCGCTGATGCCGCTCAGGCTGCCGATCACTCCGGTGCCGGTGGTAAAGACATACCCCTTGGGCCCTGCGCTTAACCCGCATACATCGTCAAGCTGGTGGATGCTGGCCAGTCGCCCGTCTGCGACATTGAACTGATGCAACGCGTTGCCGCGCGGGCAGGTGATCGCGACGGTTTCGCCATTGGCAGAAAACGCGATACTTCCTGCGTAGCCTTGAAGCGTGGCTTGATCGGTGTCGGGTGCCGCCAAAAGCCTGGGCGCCTGACCACGGTGATGCAGGCCCAATAACGGCGGGTGAGCGGTCGCGTCGCCCTGCCATTGCATGGCAAAGGCAACAAGTCCATCCCGGCGCACCGCCAGATGACGGGTCGAGCTCTTGTGCATCGCGCGCGGCAGTTCCACCGTCTCCAGAATGTCGCCGGACAGGTCAAGATAGGTCAGGTTGGGTTGCATCACCGGCAGGTTCAGCTTGGTGCGGCCCGTGTCGGGATGGGTCTCGATCCCGCCATTGGCGACGACCAAAGAAACGCCATCCGGCATCAGGCGCAAGTCGTGCGGGCCGATACCGCCCGAGGAAATCTCTCCGATCCGAGTGTAATCTTGGCCGTTCCAGATGCCGATGATGCCCGCGCCAGCGTCATAGTCGTTTTCGGTCGTGTACAGCCTTGTTCCATCTCGCGAATAGGTACCGTGGCCATAGAAATGGCGCCCTTTTGGGGCCTGCAACCCGGCGATTTGCACCCCAGTGGCGCAATCAATCACCGCGGCAAAGGTACCGGGACGGCGGGCAAAGGCCACCGCCTGCGGCAAGTGTGGATGCGCGGCGGCGGCGTGGCCCCGGGCGGGCAATGGCAGGGAAAACAGGATGGTTCCGTTCACATCCAACCCGGCCAGGCGGTACGTAGCATCCGGGAATAACGCCGCAGCCAGATAGTCCGGGCCGCCCACCGACGCCCACCCTTTCATGGGGGCAAGACCGGCGGCGGTCAGACCGGCCAGAAAGCGGCGGCGGGTGGTCATGCGGATCAGTCTCCGTCCAGTGAGTTGAACCCGGCGCTGATGCCAAGGGTCGGGCCGAGTTCGGTAGAGGCAATAGCGCGGATGTCGTTGATCGACTGTTGCAGCGCTTCGACCCGGATGCGTCCCTGTGGATCGGCGACACCCGCAAAGGCCGGATCGTCCAGTGATTGTGCCCGGCTTATGGCTCTTGCAAAGGTGGCGTCCAGATCATCGGCAATCCCGGGATGACCAGTCGACAGATGAGTGGCAAGATCGTGCAAGGCGATCAGCGACAATTCTACATGGTGCAGGGATCGTTCGGACCGGCGTGCCTCGGCCCGGTTGGGGCGGGGGCGGTCATGCGTTCCCATAGGGCGGCCAAGGCGGGTGTCGGCGGTAAACTCCAGACCGGTGATCAGGGCTTTGAACAGTTCCTGCATCGCTTCATCATCGGACCGGTAGGGGCCGTCGGGTCCGGGTCGAGCCATTTTGCCGGCATAGGACTGCCAGTCGTTGTCGATAGCCCGCGCATTCCGTTCGATATCTGTCGCGATGGCCCGAACCAGCGCGCAGCGATAGTTATCCGCGCCTGCCACGGACAGTTGCGGGTCGAACAGAACCTGCTCCAAAGCAAAGAAACCGCGCCCAGCGATGGATGTTTCCGCGAACCCTTCGGCGGAATAGACCGCATCATCTTCCCGGGCGATCAGCACTGACAGTGCCTTGGGCGTGAAACCCTTGCTGTCGGGCCAGAACGCCAGGGCAAAGGCGCGGTCATCGGTTTCCGATGGGCCAAAGCGCAGGTGGCTGGCAGAAATCCATGCGTCGAAGGCATCGTGATAAGCCGCATGCAGATCGGGGGCGTCCGTTGAGCAATCCGCCTGCGACGATGCTTTCAGTGTGCCGGACGCGTCCGCAAGCTGCGCAAAACGCGGCAGGATGTGGGATTGCACCGTGTCCGCGAGTACAGCCTGACGATCCTGAGCGTGGACAGCTATTGGCAGTATGAGGGCAGCCAGTAAGGTGAGAATTCGCATGAGTCAGAGACTTTCGAGAAAACGCACAAGGGCATTGCGGTCGGCTTTTGGCATCGAAACAACACTGTCCCGCGCCGCCTGCGCCTCACCCCCATGCCACAGGATGGCTTCAAGCAGCGACCGGGCGCGCCCGTCATGCAAAAACTGGGTATGGCCGGACACCTGTTCGGTGAAGCCAATGCCCCACAGCGGTGCGGTGCGCCATTCCCGGCCATCGGCGCGGGCTTCGGGGCGGTTGTCTGCAAGCCCCTCGCCCATGTCGTGCAGCAGCAGGTCGGAATACGGCCAGATCAACTGAAAGCTGTGTTCAGGCCGGTTGTCCATGCGGTGCGTGACGAAGGCGGGCGTATGGCAGGAAACACAGCCGGAGGTGTAGAACACCTCTTTCCCGCGCAGCACTTGCGGATCATCAACATCGCGTCGGGCCGGAACGCCAAGGTTCTGGCTGTAGAATGCAACCAGGTCCATGCCCTGCTGGTCAATTTCGAATTCCCGAATGTCCTGATCGCCATGGGGGGCCGCAACGCAAGCAGTCTGGCGGTCAGTGCAATCGCCGTGCGGGGCCGGGTAGAGCGGGCTGGAAATGCCGATGTCACCGGCAAAGGCGGCGGCGGATTGTTCCATTATCGTCGGCATTCCGGCCTTATGGCCAAACCGGCCCAACATGGGTTCACCAAATTCCGCTGACCAGACGATGTTCGGGCGTCCGGAAATTCCGTCGCCATCCATATCTTCGGGATCGGCGTTGGCCAGCAGATCGTCGACCGGGATGGCTTCAAGCAACCCCAATCCGATCATCTGTGGCGCCACGCGTGGGCTGAGCATCGCGCCCGGGTGCAACGGGCCGTATCCCAGATCTGTTGCGCTGTAGGTCGGGCGGCGCAGGATGGCAGTTTCGCCTTCCGACAGTTCAACGAGGACATCCTCATATGCGATATCCAGCCGGTATTCGGCCGGATGGCCGGGCAAGGCCAGGTCCTGCATCTGGCCGCCGTAATTCGGTTCGGGTCGGGTGGCGATGTAGTCCTCGATCTCGGAATACCCGTCGTCGGGGCCACCGGGAACAGACACGCGCAGGAACATCGATATCGCGCTGTCGTCCGGGCCGTTGGGCGTATGGCCGCGCCCGTCCTTGATGTGGCATCGCTGACAGGATCGGGCGTTGTAAAGCGGGCCCAGACCGTCCGAGGCCAATGTAGATGCGGGGGACGAGACCCAAATCTTTCTGAACAGCCCGTTGCCGACTCGGAAATCCAGATCCTGCTCGAAGCTCAGATTGCCCGAGGGTTGTGAAAAGGCATCGGCGTCCTGGCGCGCCCGCACGGTGGCCGCCCCGGCGGGCAGGTCCTCGAACCGTTGCGGCGCGCTAAAATCATCGGGCAACGCCGTGACGGCGGAGATCCGGTTGCGCTCTTCCTCGGTTCTGGGCTGGAAGTTCAGATGAATGTCACACAGTTCGGCGGACAGGGAGGGGGTGGCCACGCACGTGACCACCGACAAAAGACAGAGTTTAGTCCACTTCGTCCATTTTCGACGCGTTGAGCTGAGCATAATTGGCTTCGCCGATCCTTTCATACAGGTCGAGCTGCGTTTCGAGGAAGTCGATATGGCCTTCTTCATCACTGATCAAATCCTCGAACAATGACATCGACACATAATCGCCCGCCTCGCGGCAATATTCCCGGGCTTCGACATAAAGCGCGCGGGCATCCTGTTCCGCCGCCAAGTCGCATTCCAGCGTTTCCTTCGGGGTCTGGCCGATCCTCAGAGGATCGAGTTTTTGCAGGTTGGGATGCCCTTCCAGGAAGATGATCCGTTCGATGAGCTTGTCGGCATGGCCCATCTCTTCGATGCTTTCCTCGCGGCTTTTCTTGGCCATATGGCCAAGGCCCCAATCCTCTTGCAGGCGGTAGTGCAGCCAGTACTGGCTGACCGCCGTCAGTTCATGCCGCAGGGATTTGTTGAGGTATTCGATGACTTTGGGGTCGCCTTTCATCTGCACTCTCCTGTGTTGCTCCGCTGCGCAGGGCGCGGAGTTGCATGGGGACTTCCAGATTATCGCAGGACCGCATCGAGTCGAGAAAAAGCGGCATGCATCCGCCACAATCCGCTGATTTCCCAAGCGCATGGTAGATTTTTCCGGGCGTGATCACCGTGTGCGGGTCAGACGCGCGCATCCAGTCGATCGCGGCGCGGATGTCGTGGTCCGAGATATGTGTGCAGTGGCAGATGATCATGGTAATGTGCCCATTTTTGCGGTCGAGCTTTGATGTCAGTTGGGGGTTCGGATGCGGCTTTTCACATCAAACCCCGGTGATCCGGATATCCGGAAGCACCCACGTTCAGATGCTTCCGGTTCAGTCAGGCCGGGAGGGGGTGCCCGGCCAGACAGGTCTTATTCGAACACCGAACCTGGGTTATCTAGGCTGTCCGAGCCTTCGATGCTGACCAGATCCAGGTCCAGCGCGGCCACGACACGCTCAATGGTCTTGGTCTGGTCGATCAGGCCGTTCACACCGCCCATGATCAGGACCTCACCGCCTTCATTACCGCGTTCCAGCATCTGGTCGTAGGCAAAGCCTGCCTCGCCTGTCGATTTCAGACGACCCAGCGCTTGCATGGTGTTTGCCAGTTTGACCTTCATCTCAGCGTCCAGCGCCGGGTCGGTGGCCAGTACCAGGTCCGACAGCGACGCACCGGAAACCGGTGTGCCGTCGATGCGGGTATAGCTGCCCAGATAGACGTTCTGAATGCCCAGCCCGTCGTAGTAATGGCTGTTGTGAGTGTTGTCCGAGAAGCAATCATGCTCCTCCTCGGGGTCGTTCAGCATCAGGCCAAGGCGCATCCGCTCACCCGCCTGTTCGCCATAGGACAACGAGCCCATGCCGGTGAGGATGGCGCTGACACCGGCCTTGTCGCTTTCGGCCAGCGCGGCGCGTGCCGCACCGCCTGACTGCCACTGGGCGGCCATCCATTCCAGATCGCTGACCAGCAGTTCGGTTGCGGCGCTCAGATACTGTGCGCGACGATCGCAGTTGCCGCCGGTGCAATCGTCACCCTGCACATAGTCGGTATAAGGACGGTTTCCCGCGCCCGAGCCGTGGCCGTTCAGATCCTGGCCCCAAAGCAGGAATTCAATGGCGTGATAGCCGGTCGCGACGTTGGCCTCGATGCCGTCTGCTTCGTGCAGGGTTTCACTCAGCAATTCGGGCGTGATTTCGGCGGCGTCGATGGTGTTGCCAGACAGATCGAAACTGGGGTTGGCGATGACGTTCAGCACCGCAAACTCATTCTCGTCGGTTGGTCCGCCGTAGGAGGCGTCGACATAGTCGATCAGCCCCTCATCCAGCGGCCAAGCGTTCACCTTGCCTTCCCAGTCGTCGACGATGGCGTTGCCGAAGCGATAGACTTCGGTCTGCTGATAGGGCACGCGGGCCGCGACCCACGCGGCGCGCGCGGCGTTCAGCGTGGCGTCGGACGGATCGGCAATCAGTGCGTCGACGGCGGTTTGCAGGGATTTCGCGGCAATCAGGCTGTCTTCAAACGTGGCTTCGGCGATATTGGCATAGGTGTTCAGAACGTCTGCCCGGGAGGGCGCATCAGCGGCAATTGCTGAAGTTGCGGCAAGTAGTGTCAACGTACCCGCAGCGGCAAAGCGTTTGGTCATGATGATTTTCTTTCCTGTCAGAAACAATAGTTCGGGTGTCTTGTGGCAGGCACCGTTCCGCCTATAGCTGATTTAATTAGTCAGGAATGTCAACCTGAGTTTTATTGTCGGAAATAGACGAATTATGTTCCGACCGCGCCCCCTACCCATATCTGGCGAGGTCTGGTTGGGGTGCTGACATTGCGCGATTGACGGATCGGAATACAATAAAGCCAGTGATTCTTTTTGAACGGTGCACTGGTTATGAAAGCAGCGATGGTCGCATTTTCCCTGATGCCAGTCGTTGTTCTGGCCGAAGAATCCCCTATTGATCAGCAGCATAGCCACGGTACGGGAACACTGATCGTTACCCACTCCGATACGAGCATACAGCTCTCATTTTCCGCGCCCGGAGCGGACATCGTCGGGTTCGAACATCCGGCGGAAAACAACGACGATCGCGTGCTGGTAGCCCGGGCCGTGTCGGACCTGTCCAAACCGCTGGAGTTGTTTGAACCTCCGATCGAAGCTGGCTGTTTTAACGCCTCAGCGAATGTAACGCTGACCAGCGTCGCACAGGGGCAGAGCGACAAGGCAGGTGACGAACGGCATATGGAATTTGTTGCCGACTATCGGATCACTTGCCAGAACGCAGAGCAGCTTGATCGAGTAAAGTTCGCGTATTTCGACAGGTTTCCGAACGCCGGGATGCTGCGACTTCAGGTTGTTTGCGGCGATGTTGGTCAGGTAAAGGAAGTTTCCCGCACAGACCCGTTTGCCGGTTTGGCTTGCACCCAATAGCACGCAAAGCAACCGCGGCGTCCGCGACGTTCAGATACCGAACCGGGTCAGTACGTTCCTTGTGATCCGTTCAACCTGCCAGTCCCGCCGGGTCAGCCCCATGACCCATTCACAGGTGGCGGCGTTGAACACCTCACCCTTGCCGCGGTGCCAGTGCACGATCACCCCGTTGCCGCGGGTGCTACGGTCCAGCGTTTCTTCGGTGACCTCTCCAAAGATTGCCTGCGCTTTGAACGTGGCATCATCGTTACCGATGTAGACGGTTTCACCCCAGACGCCGTGGTCGGGTTCGACATTTGTAGCCAGACCCAGCGCAAGGATTTCGACCTCTGGATCGGTGCCGTCATTTCCGGTGGCAAAGGGCAGGCCATCCTCCATCCGGTAGTCGACGCCATCCACCTCGTACCCGAAAATGCGTGAGGTCGCCCCCAGGTGGTCGCCGTAACCCAGTTGGGTACCTGCAAACGCCCAGTGCCGGGGGCGATAGACGGTGAAACCGCCGCTGCCCTGACCCGCGCAACGTCCGAGACTGGCATACACGCCCCCCAGTCCGTTTGCGCCAAAGGTCTGTGCGCCGGGCCAGTTGGCGGGGGCGACCTCCCATGCGGATGTGACCAGATTATCCTGGTCTGTTCCTACCAGAGGATCCTGATCGGCATTGTACTTGTAGCAGACCTGCTGACGGCCCTGATCCTGGATCCGGGTCTGCCATAGGAAGTTTCCGCCAAACCGCGCCACCTTGCCGCCGTTTTCCGTGAACCGGTCCACGGCGTGGCGCATCGGGGCAGACCAGTATTCGTCGTGACCCACGAAAATCGCACATTTGTAGCGGTTCAGCAGGTCCGGGTCAGCATCAAGATCGTGCTGAGTGGCAAAATCCAGATCAAAACCGTTCGCTTCGGCCCACACAGCAAAATGCCGCTCGTAACTGGCCCATCCTGCCGAGGCGTATTTCTTGGAGTACCCATAGGAATAGGCCCATTCCATGTAGGGGTAACGTACCATTCCACCGGGCACATGCGGGGTCTCGGGAACCGCGCGCGGGGCGCCGTGGGGCAATTTACAAAACCCACGGGTCCAGGGGCGCCGGGTCGAAACCACGGGCGAAAACGCGTCGCCGTCTGGGCCCGTGATGCCCTGATAATGGTTCGAACCTCCCCAGCAGTTGTAGGCCAACCAAGTGCCGGTGGCACAGACCAGAACGTAAGGGGCGGGCGCGCGATCCGCCGCGCGGCGCAGCAGAAACAGGTGATGCTCTTCGACCCGGTCGCCGTCCTGCTCCGCACTGAAGGTGATCAGGTATCCGCCCGGGCGCCAGTCATCGGGGATGGTGAATTCGTAGGCGACTGCCCAGTCGCATCCATTCACCGAACAGTCCGGCGGGGTGGTTTGGTGCATGCTGGGCAGGTTGGTTTCGTGAAGCAGCGGCTCGTAATCCTGCCCGTCGCGGCCAATTTCCAGTGTCCAGTTTTGGGCAGTGGTCGAAACCCGCAACGCAACCCGATCGCCCGGCGCATAGGACATGCGGTCCGTATAGCCCCAAATTTCCAGAAGTGAGCCGTCTCCGGCCGGTCCGACATAATAGTTATCCAGAATGTGCCGGGCCTTGGCGCGTGTGCGCGGCGTTGTTGCGGGGCCGGGATTTTCCGATCTGGTCATGGGGCTATCCTGTATCGGGTTGCTGCGATCCGCTGTGCCTGCACGGTGGTTCGATCATGGCGAGAAACCTGCAAGCAGAAAAGTGAAAACGCTGTTGTCGGCGGGGCACTGGACCGCGCATCATGCCGCCTGCGCGATCCAGTTCTCAAACAGGTGGGCGCCGGTTTTTGTTTTCCCCAAAGCCGTGACCGAGCAGAAGTAGCCGCGTTTGCTTTCATGCTCGTGGTCACAGGCTAGCGCAAGGGTTCCGTTGACCAGAAACTCGTCAATCAAGGGCCTCCAGCCAATGCCGATGCCCAGACCATTCTGAATGGCACGCAGATAGACCATGAAACTGAGGTAGGTGTCATGGCCGGGTGGTGGCGGCACTTTCTTTCCGGTTCCCTGGAAATACCGCCCCCAATCGCCGTTATGGTCACACTCGGACATATGCAGCAGTTTTTGCCCGGCCAATGCCGCGCGGGAATAGGGTTGCCCGTCGTGCAGCAGGTCGGGGCGGCAAATGGCCACCATGCGCTCGGGGAATATTTGCAGCGATGGGCAACCCGGAATGCCGTGTTCGCCGAAAAGAATAACGACATCACATTTTGCCGGATCATAGTCTGGGTTCTGATCCCGGGTGACAATCTGGAGCTTGGTGTCGGGGTGATCCGCCTGAAACCCGGCCAGTCTCGGCAACAGGTAAAGGCTGGTGAAACCGATGCTGGCGCTGACCACGATCGTGTCCTTGTGCGCGCGGGTTCGCACCGCGTCAAGCCCGCCTCGGATGGCCCCGAATCCTTGTGACACTGCCTTGGCCAGCAAAACCCCGTCTTCTGTCAGGGTCAGGCGAGGCTTGGTGCGGGCAAAAAGCCGGGTCCCCAGTTCCGCCTCAAGCGCCGCGATATGGCGGCTGATCGCGGGTTGCAGCACGTTCAACTCCTCGGCTGCACGGGAAAAGCTAAGGTGGCGCGACGCGGCGTCGAAGGCGTTGATCTGGTGCAGGGGAATGGACATGCGTCACAATCATTCATTGTAGGAACAATATTCATTCATCATTTCCGTCTTTTTCTTTCGCTGCAAGCGGGCAAATCTGTTTGCGGAAGCAAATCAGGGTCGTTCCATGGAAAAGACGATTCTTGCGCTGGGTGGCGATGGCATCGGTCCCGAGATCGTGGGCTATGGACTGCAGGTGGCCGAAGTGCTGGCGCAGCGATACGGTATTGCGCTGAGCGTCAGGCACGGGCTGCTGCACGGCGCTTCGTGGGAGGTGCATGGCACGTTTTGCACGCCCGAGGTTCTGGAACTTGCAAAGGCATCGGATGCTGTTCTGGTGGGCGCGGTCGGCGGACCCGACTGGGATGACATCCGGGTATCCGGCGGCGCGGAATGCCAGGACGGGCTGATGTATCTGCGCCACCATCTGCAGACCTATCTGGGGCTAAGGCCCGCGCGGGCATGGGCAGGATTGATGAACCGGACCCCGTTCCGGGCCGGTGTTGCCGACAGGGCGAACGTGCTGATCCTGCGCGAAATGTGTGGCGGTGCGATGTTTGCCCGCGAACGCGGCCAGCGTCGGGTCGATGGGGTGCGGCAGGGTTATGACCTGACCGCTTATGACGAAAACGAAGTCGCCCGGTTTGCACATGGTGGGTTTCAGTTGGCTCGCGAACGGCGCAGGCGTCTGGTCAGCTGCGACAAATCCAATGTCATGGAAAGCTACAAACTGTGGCGCAACGTCGTGACCGAGGTGGCGCGGGAATACCCGGATGTCGAATTCGAAAACATGTTCGCCGACAATTGCGCCTATCAGTTGATGCAGCGGCCTGCTGATTCTGATGTCGTGTTGTGCTGCAATCAGATGGGCGATGTGCTCAGCGATCTGACGGCGGTGTATGCGGGGTCACTGGGTATGCTGCCCTCGGCCAGTCTGAGCGCCAGTCCCGCCCGTGGTCCGGTGTTTGGCATGTATGAAAGCACCGCCGGGTCTGCGCCGGACATTGCGGGTCAGGGGATCGCCAATCCGGTGGGGACGATCCTGTCGGTCGGGATGATGTTCAAATACAGCTTTGGCCTGCCCGACCCTGAAAACCACCTGCACAGAGCTGTTTCTGCCACATTGCGGGACGGGATCATGACGCCCGATCTGGGCGGCGCAGCAACCGGCGCCGAGATGACCGGCGCCATTCTGGACAGGTTGCCGCAATGAGTGGTTCGTTCGATTATGTCATCGCCGGAGGCGGCTCGGCCGGATGCGTTCTAGCGGCGCGGCTGGCCGAAGATCCGGACATATCGGTCTGTCTGGTCGAGGCGGGCGGAGAGGGGCGCGATCTGTTTATTCGGATGCCTGCGGGGAACGGATTCGTGTTCGGCAACCCAAGGCTGGACTGGGGCTATACATCCGTTGCTCAGCCCGGATTGGGGGGCCGTTGTGTTTACTATCCGCGTGGCAAGGCGCTGGGCGGGTCCTCGATCGTCAATGGCATGATCTACATGCGCGGTGTCGCGGCGGACTATGATCTGTGGCGGCAGAAGGGGCTGGCGGGCTGGTCTTACGCCGAGGTCCTTCCTTATTTCCGCCGGGCCGAAGGTGCCCGTGACAGACGGGATGCCTGGCATGGCGCGGATGGCCCCCTGAAGACGGAACCGGCGCGCAATTTCGGCCTGATGGAGCAGGCGTTTATCGCGGCGGCGGCAGCCGCCGGGCATCGCGAACTGGACGATCTGAACGGTCCGCACAGAACAGGAGTGGCGCACAATGACAGCACGGTTGCCAAAGGCGTCCGGCAGTCGGCGGCGATTGCCTACCTGAAATCCCGGCCAAAGAACCTGACCGTCCGCACTGGCGTTCATGTTGCGCGGGTTGTCACCGAAGACTGCCGTGCCGTCGGACTGCTGACCTTGACGGGCGAGGTCATCCGGGCAGAGCGCGAAGTGATCCTGTGTCAGGGCGCCATCGGGACGCCGCAGTTGTTGATGTTGTCGGGGATTGGACCGGCAAATCATCTGCGGCTTCATGATATCGAGGTTTTGGCCGACCTGCCCTCGGTTGGCGCGCATCTTTCGGATCATCCGAATGTGTCGATGCAGTTCGGCTCGGACCGCGCGGACCTGAGCCACGCCAAACATCAGCGTCTGGACAGGGCAGCTCTGCTGATGGGACGATGGTTGCTGAACGGATCGGGCCCCGGGGGCGGCGCTTTTTTCTCGACAGTGCTGTTTCGCGCCTTCGACGACCCCAAATGGCCCGAGCTTCAGGTGCACATGACCCTGATGGTGGTTGAGGAAAACCTGGGTGACGGTGCGCATGAAACTGTGCCGTTGCTGAACCGATTAGGCCGCAAGTTACTGGTGCGTGGGCGAAAGATGGCGCGGCCTGGTGTGCAGATCGACATCAATCTGGAACGCCCGATCTCGGAGGGTACGGTTCGATTGTCCGGCCCGGACCCTCTTCTGCACCCGGTCATCGACCCCAATTACTTCGCCGACCCCCGCGACCTGGAGTGTCTGAAGCGTGGCGTTGCCACGATGCGCGAGGTGATGGCACAACCCCAGATCGCGCAATATCTGACGGGTGAAATCGGCCCGTGGCTTGGGGCCAAAACCGATGCGCAGATTACCGATGCCATCCGAAGAACCGCCTATACCGGCCATCACCTGTGCTGCACTGCCCGGATGGGTGATGTGCTGGATTCCCAACTGCGCGTGCACGGGGTTGAGGGGCTGCGGGTCTGCGATGCCTCGGCCATGCCCGCTCAGATCACCGAAAACCTTTACGCAACTGTTGTGATGATGGCCGAGAAAGCCGCCGACATGATCCTTGGCCGGGCACCTCTTCCCGCTGAACATCCAATGGAGACCGCGTCATGAGCAATATCCGGACCTTTCGGTACTTTACCGGCAACCAATGGCACGACCCGGCGGGCGGCGCATATATCAACAGCGAAATCCCCGCCAACGGAGAAGTATGGGCCCGTGTACCGGATTGCCACGAAACAGATCTGAACCGAGCGGTCGAGGAGGCGCGCAAGGCATTTTACGACGGACCCTGGGGTCGAATGCAGCCCGCCGAACGTGGGCGGGTGCTGCGCCGGATCGGGGACGTGACTTCCCGACACGCCGAGCGTCTTGGGGTGATTGAGACACAGGACAACGGCAAGCTGCCTTCCATGATCACGCCGGGCTTGCAACCGGGTCAGTGGCAGATCGACAGCTGGCATTATTACGCAGGCATGTGCGACAAGTTCGAAGGCCGCGTGATTCCGGCCGAGGCACCGGACATCCACAACTACATGACATGGGAGCCGTTCGGCGTGGTGGCACAGGTGCTGCCGTGGAACTCTCCGTTGGGTACGCTGATCTGGAAGCTTGCGCCTTGTCTGGCGGCGGGAAATACCGTTGTGATCAAACCTTCGGAGCATTCCAGTTGTTCGACGCTTGAGCTGATGGACATCTTGCTCGAGGCCGATCTGCCGCCCGGGGTTCTGAATGTGGTCACAGGTTATGGGCCGACAACCGCCAAACCGATGATCGAACACCCGGATGTGCGCATGGTCAGTTTTACCGGCGGCACGGCTGGCGGGCGGGCCGCAGCAATCGCGGCTGCGCAACAGGTCAAACCGGTGGTGATGGAACTGGGCGGCAAGTCGCCGCAAATCGTGTTTCCGGATGCGGATCTGGAACTGGCGGTGAATGGCGTGGCTGCCGGGATATTTCCACCCGGTGGGCAAAGCTGCATTTCCGGCTCGCGCCTGCTGGTGCATGCCGAAGTGATCGAAGATTTCACCGACCGCCTGGTGGATGTCGTGAAAAAGGCGCGGGTCGGCGACCCGCTTGATCCCGCAACCCAAATCGGGCCGATAGCCAACCGGCCACATTATGAATCTGTTCTGAGCCGGATCGCCGCCGCTGAGGAGGCCGGTCACAACCTGCGACTGGACGGACGCACAGCCTGCCGGGACAAGGGCTATTATATCGGTCCCACCATCTTTTCCGATGTCCCGAACTCTGCCGATCTGGCGCAAAACGAAGTTTTTGGCCCGGTTGTCAGCACCGAAGCCTGGACCGAGGAGCCCGAGGCCATTCGCATCGCCAATGATACGGTTTACGGGCTGGCCGCCGGGATATGGACCCGCGATGTCGCACGCGCGATGCGGGTGGCGTCCCGGATCGAGGCCGGGACCGTCTATATCAACAACTACTTCGACGCAGCCACCCAGTCGCCGGTTGGAGGCATGAAACAATCAGGCTACGGGCGCGAAAACGGCTGGGAAGGGATGCGCTGTTTCATGCAGACCAAATCCGTCTGGCTGTCGACGAACCCGCATCAACCTGATCCTTTCGCGGATTGAGTGGGTGCGAGGATGGGCATTTGGATGACGCTGCTTTCCGGGTCCACTCAGCCGAAAGGGGGTACACCGTGACGGCCATTGAAACACTTGCGCAATTTGCGGTTGCGGCCCGCCCGGACCCGTCTGTACAGGCGCAGACTGCCCCGGCGGTCGTCGATTGTTTCGGGTGCATACTGGCTGGCGCGAACAGTGCGGTGGCGCGTCAAACACGGGCGGCGTTGGCCTTGGTCGCGCGCGGTCCGGTCCGTGTTTACGGTGCGGATCAGACCCTGTCGGCCCCGGTTGCCGCGCTGGTAAACGGGGTCGCGGGCCATGCCTGGGATCTGGATGACTGGGAAGAGCCGGGAAATACCCACCCGACTGTTGTTCTGCTGCCCGCCTTGCTGGCGTCCGCGCATCTGACCCCGGTTTCCGGAAAGGACCTGATGACGGCCTATGCCGTGGGGGCCGAAATCATCATGCAATTGGGTAAAGCGGTGTCATTGGCGCATTATGCACGTGGGTTTCATTCCACGGCCACGCTGGGTGTCATCGGTGTCGCCGGGGCGGTTTCGCGGTTGTTGGGGCTGTCGGCGGGCCAGACAGTGCATGCCCTGTCTTTCGCGGTGTCGCAGGCAGCGGGCTACACAAGGCAATTCGGGTCCAACGCCAAGCCCTTGCAGGCCGGTTGGGCCGCCCGCAACGGTGTTGAGGCCGCCTTGCTGGCAGCCCAGGGCCTGACGGGGCAACCGCATGTAATGGACCACGAACGCGGGTTTGCAGGGCTTCTGAGTGACTATGATGCGAAACGGTTCTCAGGCGTCATGTCGCGGTTGGGGCGGGACTGGGCTCTGTCCGATTATGGGCTGATCCTGAAACCCTGGCCCTCGTGCGGATACACGCACCGCCTGATGACTGCGGCGGTGGAAATCCGTTCGCGACTGGCCGGGGGCGTGCATGGGATTACGGCCATCGAGGCATTCATGCCAGATTTCCACTATGAAATCCTGCCATTCGATCGCCCGGCATCGCGTACCGAAGCCCTGTTTTCGGCTCCGGCCTGTGTTGCGCAAGTTCTGGCAAAGGGACAGCTATCGCTGCGCGACAGCGCGGATGCGTTCTGGGCCGACCCCGAAGTTGCCCGGTTGATCGATTTGACCACCGTCAAGGCAGAACAGGCCAAAAACCCGGCGCTGAATTATGACCCGGATCAGCCAGACAGGCTCAGGGTTGAACTGACAAGTGGCGAGATTGTCCAGGCCACCTGCGCCGCCCCTCTGGGTCATCCATCCAACCCAATGACGCCTGACCAGTTGGCGGACAAGTTTTCTGGTCTGACTGGATTGCCTGAGGACAGTTACAAGACTGCACTCAACTGGCCGCAGGCGGACAACGTTGCCAGGTTTTTTGACAGGATCGACCGATGACTGCACGTAAACGCAACGGCGGTCGCGCGGCCCGCAGACACGCAAGACAGGATGGCGCGGGAATGGGCGTGACCGAGGCGATCTGGCCGGGGATCGAAGGCGGAAAGTTCGCCGCACTTTCGGCCCGGGAACTTTTGCTGATCGATACCACGGCGATGCGTATTCTTGGGGAAATCGGGCTGAAAGGGGCGACCCGGGACTGCATCGACACGGTCTGTGCTGCTGGTGGGTCCCTGACCACGGACAGGCGGCTGTTGTTTCCCGAACCTATAGTGCGGCGGGTCCTGGAAACCGCCGGCCGCGGGTTTCACCTGTTTGGCCAGCGGCCCGAGCATGATTTGGACCCGTCAGGTGCGCGAACGCATTTCGGCACGTCGGGTGCGGCGGTTCATATCATCGACAGCGAAACCGGTCAGATCCGCGACACGACCTTGCGCGATCTTTACGATATGGCGCGGCTGGCCGAAGCGCTGCCCAACATCCACATGTTCCAGCGCACCGTGGTGGCGCGGGACATCACGGACCCGCGCGAGATGGATCTGAACACGCTTTACGCATGCCTGAAGGGAACGGCCAAGCCGGTTGGCACCTCATTCGGTTCGGCAGCCGTTCTGGAAGAGGCCGTCGGTATGCTGACGATGATCACCGGCGGTCCAGAGGCGCTGCGGGCACGGCCGCCGCTTTGTATCTCAACCTGTTTTGTGGTGCCGCCGCTGAACTTTGCCGAAGAGGCGCTGGAAGTCATCGCGACTGCCGCGCGCCATGGCATTCCGTTAAAGCTGGTTTCGGCGGGGCAGGCGGGCGCCACCAGCCCCGCACCGCTGGCCGGGGCGGTTGCCCAGCAGACCGCCGAGGTGCTGGCAGGGCTGGTATATGTCAATCTGCTGAATCCCGGTCATCCGGCCACTTTTGGAGCCTTACCCTTTGTCAGTGATCTGCGTACCGGTGCGATGTCGGGCGGCAGTGCGGAACAGGGGCTGCTGATGGCGGCCTGTGCACAGATGGCGCGGTTTTATGACATTCCCTGCGCAGTCAGCGCAGGGATGACCGATAGCAAGATGCCGGATTTTCAGGCCGGATATGAAAAGGGCTGTACCGAGCTGTTGTCCGCGCTGTCGGGTGCCAACCTGATCTACGAGGCGGCAGGGATGTATGGTTCGCTTCTGGGCTGTTCGCTGGAAAGCTTTGTTCTCGACAATGACATGATCGGTTCGGTGATGCGCGCAACGCGCGGGTTCGAGGTTTCGGAAGACACGTTGTCCCTTGAAACCATCCGCGATGTCTGTGTCGGAGGGCCGGGACATTTTCTGGCGCATGATCAGACGCTGAACCGGATGGAAAGCGACTATTACTATCCGGCGATGGCGGACCGGCGCACGCCACAGGAATGGGCGGCGGCGACAGATAGGGATCTGCTGGAACGGGCCCGGCAGCGTACCCGCGAATTGCTGGCGGCCCCCGACCCCGGTCATATCCCGGATTGGTTGGACGCGGAAATCCGCGCGCGGTATCCCATTCGCCGGCTGGGACGCGCCAAGGGTTGATCAGGCCGGATCCCCGCGCTCGGGCGCAGGCAATACAAGGCCGGATGGCCGGAACCGGCCTGGGTCGCAGAGGCCCAGATACATGCGCCCGATCCCCGCCAAACCAAGCATCAGGCCTGGTGTTTCACCGCCTTCGACCAGGCCGCATCTCCATTCCTCGTTTGCAGGGGGTCGCATTGCCAGACCAAGTTCGCGGGCCAGGGCTATTGCCTCGGGATCAGGGCGGAGATGAGTTGAGTAGATCAGGGGTTCGACGATACTTCCAAGGCCATGGCAAACGCTTGCGTTTTCTTCGAAACCGGAGCGTTCGGTGGTCAGAGCCTGCCGCGCCCGTCGCTTGCAGGCGAAGATGGCGGCGTTGGCTTCTGCAAGGGCTGTCTTGTCGCCTGTCAATTGCCAGGCCCGAAGCCGCGACAACGCGATGCCGCCCGACCCGTAACACCAGTAGGTGGGGTAAACCATCGCTTTGGGGTCACCGGCCTGATCGGCCCTGACATCGCGCAGATCGGGCCAACCGCATTGGTGGCGATCGAACCATTGCCGCTCGTACTCAAAGGCGCGGAAACCGGCTTTGCGATAACGTTCGTCCCGGGTCGCGGCCCAAAGCTCCAGCAGCGCGAGCGCGGCGGAAGAGGCACCGTGTGCGAGGCCGCAATGCGGAAAGGCGTGTGACGTTTCCGCATTTTCCTCTTGCCATGACAGTCCGATACCAGGTCCGGACTGCGCTCGGTCCAACAGCCATTCGCCATTGAGGTGACAGGCGCGCAAGATATTATCGCCTGACTCCGAGCCGTGCAGTGTCAGCAAGCCCGCAATCGTTCCCGATGGCCCGGCGATCAGGTCAAAGCTGCCATCCTGTGGGGGCGGCGCCGTCAGAGCTTCGCGCAGAATATTCGTATCGTCTGCAATCTCCGTTTCTGGCAGCATGTCGTACACGGACCGAACGGTGCTCAGAGTGCCGATGAGGCCGCTGTACCATCCGTGCGGTGTGACGCTGCGCCGTTCACGTATCAGGTGCATGGCGCCGTTGGCTGCGCCGGATGCGGTGTTGGCGTAGGCTGGATTGCGGGTTTGCCGCCACATCTCCGCAAGGAACAGTGCAACCCCGGCCAGTCCGCCGTAAAGGGATTCGTCGATTGTCTGGTAAACGGACCGCCATTCCCCGTCGACCAGATCCATTTCATACCCAAGCCAGGTGCAGCAATCTTCGTCCCGGATAGCATCGCGCACCAGTTGATCCGCGATAGCAGTGGCGACCGCAAGAAAGGCCGGGCCCTGGTCGCCTCCAGAAGGCGGGGGTGATGGGGCCAGTTTCCTCACGGCAACGCGTACTCCAGGCTGTCGGCAGCTTCGGCCCATGGCCGATCCGGTGCGATGCCTTCGGACGAGAATACGGCGCGCACGGATTTGACCCAGTCCGTGGGCTGTTCGATACCTCGATCAACGCAGCGCAGGACACCCCGCGCCACCAACGCGCATCGGGACGACCCAAAGCTTTCTCCCCGTGCTGCCGGGTCGTCGGCCACGCTGACCCCGGGGCAAAGCTTTCTGGTCAGGGGGGGAACCGGATCACACAGGTCGTCGCATGCACGCCTGGCGGTAGCGGCGATGGCCTCGGCTGCCTTTGCGAAATCTGGTCGGGGCAGATAAAGGACAAGCGCATCCCGGCGATCATATTCGGCCGGGCGTCTGGGGCACTTGAGGAAATATGGGAATGCGTCGCCCAAAGCCTGACTCAGCGCGTGAACCAGAACAGGTGCACCTATTGGCATTGCGTTCCAGTACACCCGGACAATCGGGTGCCGGTTTGCATGCCAGGGTTTCGAGAAGGTGACGTAATCGCCAGGGTTCATGGTTTCGGAATCCCGGCGGGCCACAACCGAAACGGTGTCGCCGGGGCGAATACGCGCGCCACGGCCATCTTCGGGCAGGCAATCGATCACGTGGAGCACCCGCCTTTCGTGTCCGCGCGTTACGGCAACCTTGCCGCGTCTGGACACTTTCGCGACATGCCACCCTTCCTCCCATCGGTGCGAGGATGCGTGCGCTGTTCTCAGCAACTCGCACAGATCGCGGTCTTCTGCATTCAGGCCCGGTTTTTCACCGACCGCACAATACCAGTCCCGATAGAGCGCATCCGTCAGGGGGGCGGGATCGCCGCTCCTAAGGGGTTCACTGGCCAATACCCGCGAAATGACGTCAAACGCCGCAGGTAAGGCCTCGTCCAGCGCATCAGCACCCATTGCTATACCGATCCTGTTCCAATTCGCGGCCCGTCCCGAAGAAGGGTTTCAAGCCATTTCGGAGTCTGGCACACCCTCAGCGCCATGGCCAAGGCTACCTGACTGCGCGTCCCGTCCGGGCTTTCCATCGATTGCAACTCGAGTGTGGTCTGGACAAGTCGGATACCGGTATAGAGGCTGCATCGTCTCAGGAAATCCGTATTTGCGGATCCTAAAGTGCCGGTGGCGCGCGTGTAGGCTGAAAACAGATGAACCGCAGCCCGGCAGGCTTCGTTTTCAGGGTGAGAGGCCAGTGGCTTGTTGTCCGGGCTGGCGGGCAGTTGCGCCAGCTGAAGGTACTCCTGCACGGCCGTTGCGACGTCCCAGGCGGGATCGCCCAGACCCGCCAGTTCCCAATCGACCAGCTGGATCTGCACCGTTCCATCCGGGCCGGATTGCAGCAGGCAGTTGTCCCATTTGAGATCGCCATGGATCAGACAAGATTCCCGCCATGTCGCCTGAGCGCGGCTGATGCAGGCCATGACCGCCGCACGCGCAGCCGGATTGGGCAGGAGGTGATGCAACTGTTCGTGCAGCCCTCCGGAATCCCTGGCCAGCATCCAAGGACGAGCCGGAGGAAGGTGCGTGTCATCTACGTGTCCCTGATGCAGACGGGCCAGCACGTTTGCCAGACCATCAAGAATGGCTGGGTCATCCAAGGGGTTGCGCCCCATGAAGTCGTGCAGGGTTGTGGCCGGGTCCAGAAGTTCGGCGATCAGGATACCTCGATCCGGATCGGAATGCGCCAGATAGGGCGCGATGCCGGGGCTGAGCGATTGTACCGCCTGATAGCAGGTTATCTCACGCCGGTTCCAGTTGCTGGCTGATCGGGTGCCCAATTTGACCAGAAACGTTCCCTGTCCGCCCAGATGAACAGTGGCTGTTGTCGCGCGGTCGCGCCGGGTGGCCATGATGCGCATGCCCTGTTGCACGATCCGCGTTGCGGGGATCAGGTTACGCCTGCGCAGAACAGAAGCGACCCGTTCTTCCGCACGCGGCCTGCGCGATGGTTCTGTGTTCGAACGAATGGCGGCATCGGTCATGTCGTAAGGCCCTCAGGAACACCCCCGGGCGGTTGGCCCGAGGGTGCGTGGTCGTTACATCCGACAGGATGACCTAGTACTCGTCATCATACCCGTAGTCGTCGTCCCAATAGTCGGCGTCGGACTCGGCGCCGTACTCATCCACCCATTCATCGTCATAGGCGTCTTCGTACATCGCGTAACCGTCGTCCCAGTCGTCGTATCCGTCGTCCCAGCCGCTGTCATAGTAATCCTCGTCGCCAGCGCGGAAGCAAGCCAGTGTGGGACGTGGGCAGCCTGCGAGCGTCGGACGCGGACATCCGGCCAGTGTCGGGCGCGGACAGCCTACCAGCGTTACCCGAGGACATCTCGGCCCGCTCAGGGTCGGGCGCGGGCATCCGGCGAAAGTCGGGCGTGGACACCACGGTCCGGTGAAGGTCCGGCGCGGGCAGCGTGGCCCGACGGTTGTCGGACGCGGGCACCACGGCCCGACCAGGGTCCGGCGCGGGCACCATGGGTCAACCAAAGTCCGGCGCGGGCAGCGCGGCCCGACGGTTGTCGGACGCGGACACCACGGCCCGGTCAGGGTCCGGCGCGGGCAAAGGGGTCCAACCACCGTTCTGCGCGGGCATGCGGGTCCGACGATCGTTCTGCGGACAGGCCGGTGCAACCGGTCATATGCGGCCTTGATCTGGACAATGCCGGATCCGGAATGCTGGTCGAAGCCGCTGGCCCCGATATCCTTGGCCGTTGCTTTCAGTATGGATTTCAACTGTGCCTGCGTTGCGCTGGGCTGGGATTGCTTCAGCAACGCCACCGCACCTGCAAGAATCGGCGTCGCCGCCGAGGTGCCGGAGTCACTTGTGAAATACCCCGTGAAATGGCTGATGGAACAGAAGTCAGGCTTGTTCGAATCCAGAGCGGCAGGTCCGCGGCTGCTGTATCCGATGAACTCTTCGTTCTTGTTCACCGCGCCTACGGTCATCACCAGCGGGTGGCCATTTGCACCCCAGATGCTGCGTCCCGGGCCGTTATCGGCGCCGCAACGGTTGTCGGGGCAGGTATCTCCGCAGTTACCGGCGGCGAAGAGCACGAGAATGCCTTCGTTGATCGCCTCGACCACCTTGCGGGTAAACGGGTGGTTGGGGTTGCGGGCATAGGTGGTATCCCATGTTTCCTGGAAAATACCCCAACTGTTTGTCAGAACTTGCGGAGTGCCATTGCTTCGGAACTGGTTGATGGACCAGTTGAACGCCTGCAATGCCCGGCTGATTGTCCCGGGCGAGCCGCCAGATCCGGCAATCCGCAGATCGTAAAGCTGAGCTTCGGGTGCCATGCCAAGAACATCAGTGGCGCACATGTTGCCGTGATTGCCCCATTTGCCGGATTCGGTGCCCCAGTCTGACGGCCATCCGCCGATTACGCGCGGGATGCGACGCGAGGTCTCTCCGGTCTTGACCGGTCGGCCTTGCGCGGTGATGCCGCTGTCCAAAACGCCTACAACGATTCCGTTTCCACGGAACCCCGCCGCCCAGACCTGATCGACGCCCAGATAGGTGGCGACGTCGGCCATGTTGCCCTTTGGCGTGCCGGGGCTGCAGTCGCAGGGCGGGATCGGGCATGCTGCCATGCCGCCGCTTGTCTGCGGCCCGTACGGGTTGTCGACGGGGAAGCCGTCGATTGGGACGTCGCGCCAGACACCGGCCACTTCGGGGCGGTTGCGCAAGGCTGCCATTGCGTCTTCGCTTGCAACGGTGCCGCGCACCACGAAGGTTTCGTCAGGGGCCTGACCCGAAGCGGCAAATTCGGCGCTTCCGGTGCCGCCCATGCTGACGGGCTCGAATTCATTGTCGACAGCGAAGCCGTCGCCCGAGAAACCTTCGGCCGAGGACATCGCCATGGGACCGGAGCCGCCGGGTGTATAGCGCATTTCGACCAGTATGCTCAGCCGGCCCTTGCCGTCAGTGGGCTGGGGAACTCCGTTTGGGGGCGAGCCGTTGTCGCCGTTGGACTTCCTGCCACGCGTGGTTTTTTTAGCAGCCATCTTTTTACCTCCATTGGGTTAAATTTGGTGAACTGGAAACTGGTTGCGCAGGTTGTCGGTCGCGGCGAACGTCGCCACGACAGATTTCGGGATTGGTTGAGTTTGAGTGGTGGAAGAAATCCGGTTCAGCAGGTTGAACTCGGCCTACGGGGCAAAAGGCGCAATTGGCGTATCGCCCCAAATGTTTATGACGTCCGGCCGTAGCTTGAGTGCGTCCAGAGACGCCGCGTCGGCAATGGTCCCGCTGAGTATCACGCTGGTCGGCTGCCGTTGTGCGCCGTGGCCCGTCTCGTTCATCGGAACAGGTTCCAGATCCGGATCGAGTTCGAACCCCAGCTTTCTCATCTGAGTGGCCAGTGCTTCGGGATCCTGCAAATCGAAATGTGCAGACGCGGTGATCTCGACCATAACGCGCATATTCACGGCCGGACCCTTTGCAAAGGGTGGGTGGTGTCTGACGAATGGTCTCGCGGCAGAATATGCCCTCGGTGGATCCAGGCGGTTCGATCCGTTGTGGTCTTCTCAACACCTGTTTTGTGAAGGAGTGCCATTTCACAACCTCGGTTCGTACGGGATCCGGCGTAATACACGGAGCCATATCAAATTCTCGTCGGAGATTCGAGCGGGGAGTGCTCATGACTGTTGCTTTCAATACCTGCGCAGATGCGAACTCGCCCGGGCGTCAAAGCATCAGGTCAAAAGAATACGGACTAACTTGTTAATGCCACGGCACGTGTCTGGTGTTTCATCCGAAAGCGGTGGCGTTCCGTCAGAGGCAGAAAAGCCTGCTGTCGAAGGGGCGCTGTATGCTTCGGTCAGGTCCAGCCGCAGTTCAAGCCGCAATCCTTTGCAACAATGGCTCTGAGGCCACCGAGCGGAGAAAAAGTGGTGCCCGCCGTCTACATTCAATAACTCGTATAAACGTGATCATAATAGCGTTTTAGGCTGGTTTTTTCAATTCTAAACAGAGTCCGCCGGGCGCCGGAATAGACCGCTTGCCTGTGCACCAGCCCGGTTCTGTGTCAATGATCCAGCGTTTGCAGAAAGAGGTTTTCCGGTCCGGTCTCGTGTAAAAGGTTGATAAGCTGCGCACATCCCGAGGTTGTCCGGAGTGGTTGCAACGCAGCGGGTTTGTTAGACCGGGTCGTTCGCGCACATTGCGTTGATGGTCAATTTGGCCTGGCTGATTGGGTTACCGCCGGGGTTGTGCTTGCGAACGCCCCAATTCGGATCCCCGCTTCGGCGCTGGGTCCGGGACGACCGGTCCGCTATCGATTCCCCCATTTTGCGGCGACAGGAACTGGGGCGGCCCGCGCCAGCCGGTCGGTCAGGCCTCTTCCCCAACTGAGGATTTTACGAACAGGATTCTGGTGTCGGAACCTGTTGCGAACGGGGCCTCTGCCGGTGTGCATGGGATCATCTGGTTTGTTGATTGACTGATCAATAAAAATCCACCATGGTCATCCCCGCAGATACAATGGCCGGTTCGATCCGCGCTGGCCCGTCTGCTCAGAACCATGCGTTCGCAATACAAACCCGCCGGAGAAAAACAGTTTCGGACTACCCATCAGCCATGTTTCGGAGACCTCAGAACATGATCGCGCAGCCTCAGGCCAGCCATTACGTGAATGGCGCCTATCTTGAAGATGAAAACGGTCGATCCCTTGATGTGATTTACCCAGCGACCGGAGAGGTGATCGCGCGGTTGCACGAGGCCTCTCCCGAGCTCGTCGATCAGACGATCGCGCTGGCCCGGACGGCGCAAAAAGCCTGGGGCGCCATGTCCGGCACCGAACGCGGGCGCATCCTGCGCCGAGCCGCCGACATCATGCGCGAACGCAACCATGAGCTTTCAGTGCTGGAAACCTATGATACCGGCAAGCCACTGCAGGAAACCCTGGTTGCGGACGCAACATCGGGCGCAGATGCATTGGAGTATTTTGGCGGTCTTGCATGCAGCCTGACCGGCGAGCACATACAGCTTGGCGAAGACTGGGTCTACACCCGGCGCGAACCGCTGGGACTGTGTGTCGGCATCGGTGCCTGGAACTACCCCACGCAAATTGCCTGCTGGAAGGCCGCGCCAGCACTGGCCTGCGGCAACGCCGTGATTTTCAAGCCTTCTGAAGAAACTCCGCTCTGCGCGCTCAAGGTTGCTGAAATCCTGTCCGAGGCAGGCCTGCCGCCGGGTCTGTTCAACGTGCTGCAGGGGCGGGGTGAAACCGGCGCTGCCCTTGTCACTGATCCCCGGGTGGACAAAGTATCGCTGACCGGTTCGGTGCCCACCGGGCGAAAGGTCTATGCCGCTGCGGCTGCGGGCATGAAACATGTCACGATGGAGCTCGGCGGCAAGTCTCCGATGATCGTGTTTGACGATGCCGATCTGGAAGACGCCGTCAGTGGCGCGATCCTTGGCAATTTCTATTCTTCGGGGCAGGTGTGTTCGAACGGGACGCGTGTGTTTGTTCAGAAGGGCATCAAGGATGCGTTTCTGAACCGCCTGCAGGAGCGGCTTGCCAACGCGATCATCGGTGACCCGCAGGATGAGGCTACCAATTTTGGCCCGCTGGTCAGCGCGCGTCAGTTGGAGATCGCCCAAAGCTATATCGAGGCAGGGAAATCCGAAGGGGCACACTTGGTTTGTGGCGGCGAACGGATTGAACGTCCGGGCAACTGGATGACGCCTGCGGTTTTCGCCGACGTTACCGACGATATGAAGATCGCGGTTGAAGAGATCTTTGGTCCTGTGATGGCCGTGCTGGATTTCGAAACCGAGGAAGAGGTGATCACGCGCGCCAATGCCACCGATTTCGGTCTGGCCGCAGGTGTGTTCACAAGCGATCTGAAGCGCGGGCACCGGGTCATCGCGCAACTGGATGCCGGAAGCTGCTTTATCAACTCGTACAATGATGCGCCGGTCGAAGCGCCGTTTGGTGGCGTCAAGCAATCGGGAGTCGGGCGCGAGAACTCCAAGGCTGCGATCGAACATTACAGCCAGCTCAAATCCGTCTATGTCCGCATGACGCCGCTTGAGGCGCCGTACTAGAACGCGACAACAGTGCAAAAGGATGCCGGTTCGGCCATAGGCATGGTTGCCTATTGGCCGATCCGGCTTTTGTTTTTTCGTTTCGGAGAGTCGTTTTATGGGGCCAATGCAGTTGCGCCTGTCAATGCACGAGGTCGAAATGCGCCACGGTGATGGCTTGATGACCGAGCCTTCGCGTATACGCATGCCTTGCGGGGCAGCGCCCGAACAAGCGCAGTTGGCTTCTACCCAGGTCTTACTTCCTGAAATTCCCCGAGTACGATTGAGGTGAGTTTGCAGCGACACTCGAGGTCGCGGACCCGTGAGCATATCATACCACAGGCCATCGGAAATTAGTCGATCCGCTCATCGCCCGTTCTGAAGAATGTGCCATTGTGGGCTTTGGGTTGCGGTTCCGAAAACCGGGCCAAGCTTGCTGAGCCCAGGCGATTCCGCCCCTGACGTTTGCCCGGAAGGTTGCGCGCGTGGGAAGTTCACATTTAGTATCGCAATGTACCGATGTGAAACACCCGGCGGTCAGCCGGTAAAATGTCTATCTGGGGGGAAGTGTATGAAACAGTTTTGCTATCGGGTGCTGACGGCAGGTCTTTTCGCCTCGCCTGGATTTGCGCAGGATGCTCCGATCATACACGATGCCGAGTTTTACATTCTTCAGTCCCAGCATGAAGACCAATGGGCACAGGATGACGCTGCGGTCAACGACGCTCTGGCCGCATTTAGGGACGGCAACGGAGGCAACCCACCGAACATCGTCAGTGTGCTGATCGACGATATGGGTTTTGGCGACATGGGAATACCCGAGCTGAACGCAGTGCGGGGATATGAAACGCCGAATATCAACGATTTCTCGGATCAGGCCATGCGGATGGTACGCATGTATACCGAACCCTCCTGTACGCCGACGCGGGTGGCGCAGATGACCGGGCGGTTGCCGGTGCGGATGGGCATGGGCGACACGACAGTCGATATCGCAGGTTTTGGCCTGCCGCAGAACGAAGTCACGCTGGCCGAGGTCCTTAAACAGGCAGGCTATGCAACCAGTCATGTGGGCAAGTGGCATATGGGCGACATCGCTGAAAGCTGGGCGATGAACCAGGGATTTGATTACGCTCAGCACGCAATCCACCAGCAGGGGCAGTTGACCATTTTCAACGACGACGCGATCAGGGAACAGGTTTCGGTCGCGATCCGCGACTATGACGACAAGTACACGCTGGACGGCTGGTTCCGGCCGGATGCCGCCGCAATGATGACCGTGATCGAAGGTGAAACCGGCGGCCCTATCCGTGAAATCCGCATGGAGACCGGTGAACGCTGGAATGCCGCGAAATATGACGAGATGAACCAGGCGTTCCAGGACAAGACGCTGGAGGAACTGGACCGCCTTGCAGGCGGTGAGCAGCCGTTCTTCCTGCAATACTGGCCGATGATCCCGCTGGACAACACCCGTGCCGGACGATCGGGACCGGAAAGCGTGAATGGGGGTCTTTATGTCGACAAGATGCAGCTGCTGGATCAGTGGCTGGGCGACCTGTTTGCCCGATTGGATGAACTTGAGCTGACCGACAACACCGTTGTCGTGGTGATGGGTGACAACGGACACTTCACAAAATACGCTCCACAATCCGGCTTTACGCCGTTGATCTACGCAGGAGGCAAGGGCGACACGACCGAAGGCGGCGTCCGCGTCGATGCCTTCATCCGATGGCCCGGTATGATCGAGGCTGATGGTCTGCTGAACAGCATCATTCACGTCTCGGATCTTTACACAACGCTCTCCCGGTTCGCCGGGGCCGATCAGCATATCCCACGAGATCGTCTGGTTGACGGAGTGGACCAATCGGCCGCCCTGTTGTTTGCCGATGAAACCAAGGCGCGGCGCGATCATGTCATCATCTATTCGGTCAACAAGCCTGAGGCCGTTGTGAAAGACCAGCTTAAGCTGAAACTGCCGGGACCCGGGGAAAGCGCGATTCTCGCGAAGTTCTTCGATCTCTACCGGGATACACGCGAAGAATACTCGGTCTCGACCGAGGTCGGCGCCTGGGGCGGTCAGGAGTTCGCGCGGATTCTGGGGCGCCACATGGCAAGAAAAGAGAAATTCCCCGACACAACGCCTGCCTACGGTGTGCCCTATGAAGGGATCGAGAACATACGCCCTGAAACGCAACAGGCCGTAGATGCGTTCATGATCAAACGCGCCTCTGCGCAGCAATAACGCAAAAACCGGAACAGGATCACGAGGTGCAGATGGTCGGAAACATACTCTTCGCTCTTGGCCTGATCGCCTCGCTTGGGATCGGATTTGTCTATTTCCGCGATCTTGGCGACATCTCGCAGATGCTGTTGAAGGTGAAGCGCGAAAATATGGTGCGGTTCATCCGAAACGAATACCGCCTCATCGGCATAGGGCTGAGTGGCTTTGCCGTTTCAACGCTGGCGCATTTCCTGTTTGGCGGTGGTCCGTTCTGGCTTTGGTTTGTCGCCGCGCTGCTGGTGATATTTCTGTACGGGTTTCCCTATGTCTGGGTGCATCTGGGTTTGCGGAACCAGCTTAACACTGCGCAGTATTTTCCGATCAGCGAAGCGCGGAAATACGTCGGGTCGACGGCGCCGGTTATCGTGATCGAAAACAATGGGCATGCCCGCGCCCATCCGGATGCGCAGATTATGCGCCCGCATCTGGCGGGCAATAAAAAAGGTCTGGGCGGCGAAGACGTCGTGATGACCTACTGTGCCATGGCCAATCTCGGTCAGGGATATTCGCCGGCCATCGAAGGCAAGCGGCTGAACCTTGAGGTTCTGGCCCAGCACGGCAACAATCTGATCCTGCGTGACAATGATACCGGCGAGCCGATTCAGCATATCTACGGCTTCCGCGAAGCGGATCGCGACCCGAATGCGGATGGACCTGCCTGCCCCCTGCGGCCGGAAGCTCGGATGAAGCCTTGGCCCACGTATCGGATGACGTTTCGCGGGTTTCAGAAGGCCTTTCCCGACGGCGAGGTTTACTTGAACAAACCCTCTTCGAACCCGCTGCTGCGCCTGCTGGACATGGTGACGGAAATCACTTTTGGCTGGGGTATTTCCCGCCAGCACCAGGAAGATGCGCCGGTGATGGACAATATGGACCGCTCGGACAATCGGCTGCCGAACAAGACCTATGTATGGGGGATCACAATCGGGGATGATGCCGCCTGCTGGACCGACGATTTCATTGTCGAGAATGACTGGACCGTGAACGCCCGGGTTGGCGGGCGCGACGTCGTTGTCAGTCTGGACCCACGTTATGAGAGTTTGGGTGTCTGGTACAACGACAGCGGCCAGCCCGTGACCCGATGCGATTTCTGGGGTGTTTCGGATCAGGGCCAGTTGCAGAGGGTCGAGACCCTGCGGGCCGGCGTGTTCTGGCATGTCTGGTCCGAGTTTTTTCCAAACACCGACATCAATCGTGTAGAAGGTGGTGAAGACGTGGTTGGAGAGACCGCCGCGTGATCCGACGGGCCCGGGGAGCATTCCAATTGCGACGGCACACTTGTTTTTGGAAGCCTCGCTGGGCGGTTCCCCGGCGCATTGACCTGCCCGGTTGCTCGGGCAGGATTTCGGATTTCGGTGTTGTACTGATCCTTGCTCTGGCAACTTGGGCGTACCTTGCCGCTGCCGTCAGGGGACAAGAGATACAGTCGGAGAACACGGACCAGCACTATGTCGGATCGGAGCAGTGTACGGGCTGCCATCAGGATGCCACCGACGCCTGGATGGGGTCGCATCACGCGCTTGCCTGGACCAGCCCCGCGCCGGATACCGTCCTGGCCGACTTTGACGGAACCCGGTTCGAGCACGACGGGGTGCAATACGAGTTCTCAGTCGACAACGGAAACTACCGCATTCACCTGACCGAGACCGACGGCACGGTGAAAGACTATTCCGTCCATTCCGTTGTCGGGGTCGCGCCGCTGCAACAGTATCTGATCGAAACCGAGCCGGGCCGATTGCAAAGCTTTGATGTCGTTTGGGATGTCGAAAACGGACGTTGGTACCACTTGTACCCCGACCAGACATTGCCGCCGGATGACGGGTTGCACTGGAATGGACCATACAAGAACTGGAATGCCCGCTGCGCGGAGTGCCATGCGACCGGTTTCGAAAAGCGCTATGACGAACGCCGTCAGGCCTATGCTTCGGTTCAGGTCGAAACGGGGGTCGGATGCGAAGCCTGCCACGGCCCCGGTTCGGCGCATGTCGACTGGGCGGAATCTGCCGGAACCTCATCGGTGCCCGCGCCCGCGGGATACGGATTTGCGATGGATTTCGCCGGGGCAGGGGCTGAGGCTGCGATACAGCAATGTGCGACCTGCCATTCCCGACGTGAGCCGTTTGGCGAGGGAAATCCAATGCCCGGAACCAGTTTTCATGAGGCTTACAACCTGTCGTTGCTGCGCCCCGGCCTCTACCACGCCGATGGGCAGATTTTGGACGAGGTCTATGTCTACGGGTCGTTTCTTCAATCCAGGATGTACTCAAAGGGCGTGACTTGCCTGAATTGCCACGACGCCCACAGCGCCGAATTGAAGGCAGACGGAAACGGCGTCTGCACGCAATGCCATTCCCCGGCAGGCAATCCCGATTTCACGTCTTTGCCGCTAAAGCCCTACGATGATCCTTCGCATCATTTCCATGAAGCGGGTTCCGAGGGCGCGCAGTGCAAAAACTGCCACATGATCGAGCGTGTCTATATGGGGACAGACGGTCGTAGGGACCACAGCTTTCGTATCCCAAGGCCGGATCTGGCAGACGTGACCGGTGCACCAGACGCCTGCACCGACTGCCACGCGGATCGGTCGGCAGAATGGGCGGCGGCGGAGATAGAAAAATACCATCCGAATGCAGCAGCGCGCCCGCATTACGGCGTCACGCTGGCGGCCGGGCGGTCTGATCCAGTGGGCGCCAAGCCGGACCTGAACTCTCTGGCGCTTGATGACAGTCAGGCGGGCCTAGTCCGGGCAACAGCCCTATGGCTCTTGTCTCAGGTCGCGGATGAGACTACCGCCGAGGATATGGCACCTCTGCTGGCACATGATGATCCGCTGATAAGGGCGACGGCCATCGCAATTCAAAGGGCCGCGCCGCCCCGGCTACAGGCGGACAGGCTAAACGAACTGCTCGACGACCCGGAAAGGATGGTGCGGATCGAGGCTGCGAAGGCCATGCTGGACTTTCCTGCCGCCGGTCTTCCGGAGCAGCAGCAGGACAAGTTGCAGCAGGCGATGTCCGAGTGGCGGGCCTCGCTGCGGGCGCGGTCAGATTTTCCGGAAACCCATCTGGTACTGGGTGGAATGGCATTGACCTTCAGAAACATTCCCGCAGCAAAACGCGCCTTTCGCGAGGTTGTGCGCATGGATCCGCAACGCGAAGAAGCCTGGGTCATGCTGGTCCGGATTGCCGCAGCAGTCGATGGGCGCGAGGCTACGCTGACCCTCCTCGACGAGGCCCTGAGCAAAGTGCCGGACAGTCAGGCCCTGAACGAGTTGCGCGCCTCGGTATTAGCCCAATAGACACACGCTTTCTACAGGTTCTGAATTCCGTGAAGGGTAAGTGTGCTGACCACGTCCGAGTAATCTTCGCGCGCTTTTGACCCTGCACCAGTGTTCCACATGTAATACCAGTTCAACATGCCGAAAACGGACATGGTCGCGGCGCGCAGCTTGTTCTTGTCTGTTCCAAGAACGCCCGGAGCCAGTTCTTTCAGTATGTCGCTGACGAAATTGACCAGATCCCGCTGATAACCGCGCAGGACCTTTTGCTGTTCGTCGGGCAGTGCGGACATGCCGCTGACCTGAACGCGATGTTCATCATCCGCGCCCTGATAGGCGAACAGGATTTCTTTTATCGCGGCCCGCAGTTTCTGTTCAGCCGTCAGGCCATCCGTGTCGATGCCGCAGATCCTGTCGCGCAGATCACGCAGGTAGGTTTCAAGGATGTCATACAGGATGGCATCCTTGCTGTCGTAGTAGTGGTAGATATTGGCTTTTGATATCCCGCACTCCTTGGCCAGCAAGGACATCGAGGCACGGTCGAACCCTTCATGGGCAAATACCCGTGCCGCCGATTTCAGGATTTGAGCACGTTTCTGATCGTGATCTTTGGCGATGGTACGGGCCAAGGTCTACTCCTTATCGCGGTTGTCGACGACCCGTTTGGCTTTGCCTTGCGAGCGTTCAACCTGTCCGGGGTCCTCTACAATAATCTCGGTTGAAACACCAACGATGTCCTTGATCCGCTTGGTCAGCATGCGCGCCGCCGCGGTTTTGGACAACTCATCGGTCGAATCCGGATTGGCCTCGACCAGCACCCGCATCGCGTCCATGCGGCCCGACTTGTAAAGCTCGATCTGGTAATAGGGTGCCAGTCCGCCGGTCGCCATGACCTGTTCTTCGATCTGGCTGGGAAAGACATTTACGCCGCGCAGGATGATCATGTCGTCGCTGCGCCCGGTGATCTTGGCCATCCGGCGCATCGACCGGGCGGTTCCCGGCAAGAGACGCGTCAGGTCGCGGGTGCGGTAGCGGATCATCGGCAGGCCTTCCTTGGTGAGCGTGGTGAAGACCAGTTCGCCCATTTCCCCGTCCGGCAGAACCTCCCCTGATTCCGAGTCGATGATTTCGGGCAGGAAGTGGTCCTCCCAGATCACCGGACCGTCCTTGGTTTCGACGCATTCGTTGGCGACACCCGGCCCCATGATTTCCGACAGGCCGTAGATGTCGACCGCATGCATGTCAAAGGCGGCTTCGACCTCTTTGCGCATGGCGTCGGTCCATGGCTCGGCGCCAAAGATGCCAACCTTGAGTGAGCTTTCGCGCGGATCAAGCCCCGCCTTGTGAAACTGTTCGAGAATGTTGAGCATGTAGGACGGCGTCACCATGATCCCGTCCGGACGGAAATCGGTGATCAGGCCGACCTGCTTTTCCGTCTGTCCGCCCGACATCGGTATGACCGTGCAACCAAGCCGTTCGGCTCCGTAATGTGCGCCCAGACCGCCGGTGAACAGGCCATACCCATAGGCCACATGCATCATGTCACCCTTGCGTAACCCGCTGGCGCGGATTGAGCGGGCGACCAGATCGGCCCAGTTGTCGATGTCGTTTTGCGTATAGCCAACAACGGTCGGCTTGCCCGTGGTTCCTGAAGACGCATGAATGCGCACGATTTCGCGGCGTGGAACAGCAAAAAGCCCGAATGGGTAGTTATCCCGCAGGTCGTTCTTGTAGGTGAACGGGAACTTTGCCAGATCAGACAGGCTTTGCAGGTCGTCAGGATGAACGCCGGCCTCATCGAAACGCGATTTGTACATCGGCACATTTTCATAAGCGTGACGCACCGACCATTTCAGGCGGTCCAGTTGCAGAGCCCGTATCTCATCGATCGATGCGATTTCAATCGGGTCCAGGTCAGCTTTGTTGGGGCTAAGATCTTCCATCGCGGTCTCCTCCAAACGCGAAGTTATTCTTTGAACAACTGGCCGTTGATCGCGCGGGACATGCCGCGAAACTCGGCGATCAGTTTGTCGTCCTGATTGGTGACGCGGACGTCGTAGATGCCGCTCCGCCCGGTCAGGGATATTTCGGTCGCCGTGGCGGTCAGGCTGTCGCCTAACTGGCCGGGGGCGAGATAACTCATCACCGTATGCTGCGCCACGGTGACGGTGTTTCTGCTGTTGCAGGCAAACGCAAAGGCGCTGTCGGCAAGGGCGTGGCTGACGCCGCCGTGGCAGATGCCCACACCGTTGCAATGGTGCGCGGCGACGGTCAGGGTCAGCACGGCGCGGCCTTCATCGACCTCAAGGATTTCCATGCCGAACCACTTGCTTGCCTGATCGCTGGCCCACATGGCGGCCGCTGATTTTTCTGCCCGTTCTTTCGCGTTCATGGTCACCTGCCCTGAAAATTCGGTGCGCGCTTTTCCAGAAAGCTGGCGACGCCCTCGGCATAGTCCGCACTCTGACCGCAGGTTTTCATGGCTTGCGCCTCCAGATCCAGCTGATCGGAAAGGGTGTTTTTAGCAGCGGCGTGAATGCATTCTTTTGTCAGCCCGTAACCCAGCGTCGGGCCATTTGCGAACTGTTCAGCCAGCGCGCGAGCCTCGGGCATCAGTTGATCGTCCGGCACCGCTTTCCAGATCAGCCCCCATTCGGCGGCTTGCGCGGCAGGCAGGGGTTGCGCTGTCAGGGCCAGGCCCTTTGCGCGTGCTTCACCCAGCAACCGGGGCAGGTGCCAGCTTCCGCCGGTGTCGGGTATCAGCCCCACCTTGGAAAAGCTCTGGATGAACTTCGCGCTCTCGCCCGCCAGGACCATGTCACAGGCCAATGCAAGGTTTGCGCCCGCGCCGGCGGCAACACCGTTCACCGCGCAGATGACCGGAAAGTTGAGCGACCGGATCAGCCGAACAAGCGGCGCGTAGAAGGTGCGCACAGTGTGCCCAAGATCGGGCGGCCCATCCATCTTCGAAGGGTCCCGGTCGCCAAGATCCTGCCCTGCACAAAAACCGCGCCCGGCGCCGGTCAGCAAGACGGCCCGCGCGCCGTCGTCGCGCGCATTTTCCAGCGCGGAACGCAGGGTAAGGTGCATTTCCTCGTTGAAGGAATTCAGTTTGTCAGGGCGATTCAGGGTGATTTCGACCCAATTCCCGTGACTTATGGCAAGAATGGTATCGCTCATGGCGACCTCGTGTTTGAAATCCGGCAAGTTCCATATTGCATTAACCGAACGGTTGGTCAATAAATAACCGAGTTGCGAATCTGAACCGAACTGGGAGCCGGCATGACGCAATCCCCGCTGGTCAAAGTGGATCTTGAAGGCGACATCGCCTGGGTCACGGTGAACAATCCGCCGGTGAATGCGACGTCGTTGCAGGTGCGCCAGGGGCTGGCGGATGCGGTTGATGCCGTCAAGGATGCCCGGGTTGCCGTTCTGCGCTGCGCCGGTTCGACCTTCATTGCAGGTGGCGACATGTCGGAATTCGACAGTGCGCCTGTTGAACCTCACCTACCTGATGTCGTGCAGATGATCGAAGACAGCCCGGTTCCGTTTGTCGCCCAGTTGCATGGCAACGTGTTGGGCGGTGGCTTCGAGATTTCCATGGGCTGTGCTTGGCGGATCGCTGCGCCGGGCACACGGTTTGGGCTGCCCGAGGTCAATGTAGGGCTGATCCCCGGTGCCGGAGGCACACAACGACTGCCACGCCTTGCCGGGATGGACGTTGCAATCGATATGGCCTGTTCGGGAAAGCTGCTGACAGCCGAAGTCCTGCAAGAGCTTGGGGGTGTCGATCTGGTCGCTGAAAACACCGACCTGGCGGTCAGAGAGTTTGTCGCGGATCTTCCTGCGCGGCCTGTACCCGTCAGTCAGCGGAAAGTGCAAGACATTGCGCCCGATCTTTTTGAAGTGTCGCGAGAGGTGCTGAAAAAACGTGCCAAAGGTCAGCAATCCTCGCTGGAGAACCTGACGGCGTTGTCATGGGCGCTGGAACCATTTTCGAAAGGCCAGCCGAAAGAGCGGGCGCGTCACTTGGAGCTGAGACAAACCCCGGAAAGCCGTGCATTGCGTCATGCTTTTTTTGCGGAGCGTACGGTGACCAAGCCATCGGCAATTCAGGGTGCCTCACCCCGCGCGATTAACAGAATCGCTGTGGTCGGCGGCGGGCTTATGGGGGCCGGGATCGCCACGGCCGCGCTGAACGGTGGTCTTGCTGTAACCCTGATCGAACGTGATGCCGAGGCGGCGACAGCGGCAGAGGTGCGCGTTTCAGAGCTTTTGAATGGGGCAGTAAAGCGCGGCAGAATGACCGAAGCACAGATGCAGGATCGGTTGTCGGCCTTCAGCGCCGTGGAAGATTATTCTGGCGCCGCAGACGCGGATCTGGCGATCGAGGCGGTATTCGAGGATCTGAGCGTCAAGCGCGCGGTTTTTGCAGACCTTTCCGCCCACATGAAGCCGAACGCCCTTCTGGCCACCAACACGTCTTATCTTGATCCTGTCGACATATTCGAAGGGGTGCAAAATCCCGCCCGTTGTCTGGGGCTGCATTTCTTCAGCCCGGCGCATGTCATGAAACTGCTTGAGATCGTGAAAACCCCTCACACCAGTGCCGAGGTGATCGCGACAGGTTTTGCTTTGGGCAAGACGTTGCGCAAGGTTCCGGTCCTGTCGGCAATATGTGACGGATTTATCGGAAACCGAATGCTGGCCGCGTACCGGCGTGAGGCGGATTACCTGCTGGCCGATGGTGCCATGCCGTATCAGATTGACGCCGCGATGCGCGCTTTTGGAATGCCGATGGGGCCATATGAATTGCAAGACCTGACCGGGTTGCAGATCGCCTGGGCCAACAGAAAACGCAATGCGGTCACGCGTGATCCGCAGGAGCGGTACGTCACCATCGCCGATCAGCTTTGCGTGTTGAAGCGTTTTGGGCAGCGCAGCGGTAAAGGCTGGTATCGTTACGAAGACGGCAACCGCGCACCGATCCGTGACCCCGAGGTCGAGGCGCTGATCGAAACATATTCTGCCGAGCAGGGCATTGCGCGCCGGGAGTTTTCGGCTGAGGAAATCACTTCCCGCATTCTGGCCGTTCTCGCCAACGAAGGGGCGATGATTGTCAGGGAAGGTATCGCCGAAACCACGGATGCCGTCGATATGGTTCAGATCCATGGCTATGGTTTCCCACGCTGGCGCGGCGGCCCGATGCAATACGCGACTGAGGTGGGATGGAAAAAAACGTTGGAAGCCATGCAGTTGGTGGCGTCCGAAAGCCCCGCGTCCTGGAAGTTGGCGGTGGCGCCTGAAAGCTCTAAACCCGTTGATGGTTACAAAAAGGACCATTAACGCATTCTTAACTCATGTTTCACTGGGAGGAGACAGATCCATGAAGTTCACTAAGTTGAGTACCCTTCTTGCCTCGGCCGCGCTGGCCGTTTCGGGTACTGTGGCGTTGGCGGCGGATTACACGCTGACCATTTCCAGCTGGGCCCCGCCGACCCATGGCATCAACGCAATGATGTGGCCGAAATTCACCGAAATGGTCGAAGAAGCCACGGATGGTAAAGTCACCGCCGAGCTGAAACTTGGCCTTGCACCACCGCCCGCGCAAATGGACCTGATCATGGATGGCGCGGCAGATGCCTCGATCATTTTCCACGGCTACCAGCCGGGTCGCTTCGTCACTACAAAGATGATCGAACTGCCCGGGTACGAAGGATCGGCCGAGGCCGCATCGGTCGCCTATTGGCGCGCCTATGAGAAGTACCTGAAAGCGGCCGACGAGCATCGCGGGGTCAAGCTGATCGCGCTGCACACGCACGGTCCGGCGCAGCTGCATTCAAGCGCTCCGGTGACATCGCTGGATCAGGTCTCGGGGCTGAAGGTACGTATCCCCGGTGGTGTGGGTGGCGACGTTGGAACGGCGCTTGGCGCAACCGGCATTCAGGTTCCGGCCCCCAAGGTCTATGAAACGCTCGCGTCCAAAGCGGCGGATGGCGTTGTCATGCCGTTTGAATCCCGCAAAGGCTTCAAGCTGACCGAGGTCGCACAGAACGTTTACGAAGTGCCCGGCGGGCTCTATCGCGGCTCGTTTGCGTTCATCATGAACGAAGATACGTTTGCCGACCTGCCCGAAGATCTGCAGAAGGCGCTGGAAGAGAAAGTCTTTGGCGAGCCGCTGAGCCGTGAGATCGGCAAGATCTGGGACCAGATCGACGCCATCGGGCGCGAGGCGACCGAGGCGGCGGATGGTAACAGCATCAACGCCGCGTCCGCAGAAGATCTTGAACAGTTCAATCAGATTGCGGCCGACGTTCGAAGCAAGGTGATTGGCGAAGTCAAGGAAACCGGTATCGACGCGCAGGCAACCTATGACCTGATCGTGCAAGAAATGGCGGCTCAGTAAGGCTGTCCGGCTGGTGGGGTTTCCCACCAGCCATTTTTTTCCGGCAAGAGACCTAATCATGCGAAACCTCGTGATCTGGGCGCGGCGCGCCAGTTTTTTTCCGACGCTGCTGGCCTGTGTGGCCCTGTTCATCCTGATGGCGATGACATTCTGCGATGTCATCCTGCGCTCGGTTTTCAATGCTCCGATCGAGGCTGCGACCGAACTGACCCGGATTTTGATGGCCATCCTCGTGTTTTCGGTCCTGCCCATGATTTCCGCGGGAAAAGGCCAGATCGCGGTCGATCTGACAGACGGTCTGTTTTCCCGTCTTCGCCTTAGCCGGGCCCGTGACGCTGTGGTTTACCTGGCATCAGGCATCATGCTGATCTGGCCAATCAATGGGGTTTGGATACTGTCCGAGCGCGCGCGTGACTACGGGGACGTCACAGAATACCTGTCGATCCCGGTCTTCTATGTCGGCTGGTTCATCACCTTCTTCACCGTTATTGCAGCCATCGCGATGGTGATTACCGGGCTGATGTACATCTTTGCACCCCACGCCCTGTCGGAGCAGACCCAATGACCGCAGCCCTGATCGGTTTCACACTGGTACTGGTTCTGGTGCTGCTTCGTTTGCCCATTGTCTTTGCGATGGGTTTGGTTGGCACGTATGGCTTCGCCTACGAACGCGGCGGCGCGATTTTTTCGGAACGGGGGCTCAAGGCCGCCATGTCGATGGTGGGCCGCCAGATCACGGATACCGCGCAGGACTATGGCCTGTCGGTTGTGCCGCTGTTCATCCTGATGGGCCTGTTCGTCAACAAAGGCGGATTAGCGCGTGAACTTTACGCGGTTTCGAACGCTTTCCTGGGGCATTTCCGGGGCGGTATCGCCATGGCGACCGTCGCCGCCTGCGGTGGTTTTTCGGCAATCTGCGGGTCGTCTCTGGCCACGGCTGCTACAATGTCCAAGGTCGCGATGCCCGAAATGCGCCGCTATCGCTATTCGGACGAGTTGTCGACCGCCTCGATTGCGGCAGGCGGGACGCTGGGCATTCTGATCCCGCCTTCGGTCATTCTGGTGATCTATGGCCTGCTGACCGAAACCTCGATCGGGAAGCTGTTTGTCGCCGGGATATTGCCGGGGATGATGGGCATCCTGTTCTACCTGTTCGCGGTGCGCTGGACCGTCTGGCGCAAGCCTGATTCAGGCCCTGCCGGTGAACGCCACGGCTGGGGCGAGCGTCTGACGGCGCTACGATCCGTCTGGGCCGTGCTTTTGTTGTTCTTCCTGGTTATCGGGGGCCTCTACGGCGCGTTTGATTTTCACCCGCTGAACCTGACCTTCAGCCCGACCGAAGCGGCGGGCATGGGTGCAATGGGCGCGTTCCTGATCGCCCTGTCGCGCGGCGGCCTGACGCTGAGTTCGACATTCGAAGTGCTGAAGGAAACATCCTATACAGCCGCGGCCTTGTTCTCGGTCCTGATTGGGGCGCAGATCTTTTCGAATTTCATCAACCTGGCGGGTCTGCCCGAAGCGTTGATTGCGCTGGTGACGGCATATGAAGTGTCGCCTTTCGTAGTGATCCTTATGATCCTGGGCATCTACATCATCCTTGGCTGCGTGTTTGAGTCGCTTTCGATGCTGCTGCTGACAGTGCCGATCTTCTTCCCGCTGGTCACGTCGCTGGGCTATGACCCGATCTGGTTCGGCATTGTCGTGGTCGTTGTGACCGAAATCAGCCTGATAACCCCGCCCGTCGGTCTGAACGTGTTCATCCTGAAAGGTGTGGTGGGCGATGTGTCGACCGGTACGATCTTCCGGGGCGTGACACCATTCTGGGTTGCCGACATCTTCCGCCTGGCGTTGATCGTTCTGGTGCCGTGGCTGGTGCTGGTCCTGCCCGAGCAGATGGGCGCGATGGGGCACTGATGTTCGCGCTGACCGCACTTCCCGAGGGGTTCCATCAGGATCCGTATCCGACCTACGCCGCTTTGCGCGAGGATGCGCCGGTTTGTGTGCAGCCGGATGGCAGCGTGATCCTGTCCAGATACGAGGATCTGGATCTGGTGTATCGCGATACACGCCGTTTCATTTCGGACAAGAAGGCGGTCTTTGGCCCGAAATACGGGGTCGATAGCGCATTATTCGAACACCACACCACCAGCCTTGTGTTCAACGATCCGCCGTTGCACACCCGTGTGCGCAAGGTGATGGTCGGCGCGCTGAACCCCCGCGCGCTGGCGCAGATGGAGCCGGGGTTGGTCGAACTGGTTGATCGCCTGCTGGACGAGATGCAGGCCAAGGGCCAAGTCGAACTGATCGAAGATTTTGCCGGTGCCATTCCCATCGAGATCATCGGAAATCTTCTGGGCATTCCCCGTGACGAGCGTGAGCCTTTGCGGGACTGGTCGCTCGCGATACTTGGGGCGCTTGAGCCCAAGCTGACGCCCGAGCAGGAGGAGCAGGGCAATCGCGCTGTCGCCGATTTCGTCGAAAACCTGCGCCGGATCATCGACGACCGCCGCGCCAGTCCGGGCGACCCGGAAACAGACGTCCTGACCCGACTGATGCAGGGTGATGTGGACGATCGGCTGACCGAAGTCGAGCTGTATCAGAATTGTATCTTCATTCTGAATGCCGGTCACGAAACCACCACAAACCTGATCGGTAACGCGCTTGATCTGTTGCACCGGCACCCGGATAAACGGGCCGAACTTCGGACCAGACCCGACCTGATCACGACTGCAGTGGACGAGTTCCTGCGGCTGGAAAGCCCGAACCAGTTCGGCAATCGCCTGACCACCGAGGCAGTTGAATTCCATGATCACATGATCCCGGCGGGTACGGATATTCACCTCTGTATTGGTGCTGCCAACCGTGATCCGCGCCAGTTTGACGACCCCGATGCCGTGAAACTGGATCGCCGTCCCAACAAACATCACGCCTTTGCCGGCGGGCCGCATACCTGCGTCGGGCTGACTCTGGCGCGAATGGAAGGGCGTGTTGCCGTTGGCCGTTTTCTCGAGCGCTTTCCCGGTTTTGAGTTGCAGGAGGGTGCGCAAAGAGGAAATCGCATCAGGTTTCGCGGCTTTGCCCGTCTGCCAGCTCGGGTGGCATAGATGCAGCATAGATAGGCATTTTTGCTGTTTTATGTTTGACCGACCGATCGGTTAATAATAGTTTGATCCGAACGACCCGGCCAAATTCGCCGACCGGATGCCAAGGATGAGGAGGCACATATGACCATCCAACAGATTTCCAGCTTTGCCGCCGGTGAATGGATTGGGCCGGGTGAAGGCGCCCGTTCCATCGCCAGTGCAGTCACCGGAGACGTAATCGCGACCGCGGGTAACAACGCGCTGGACGTGCAGGCAATGCTGGACCACGCGCGGGATGTAGGCGGGCCCGCCCTGCGCAGAATGACGTTCCACGAGCGGGCAAAGATGCTGAAGGCGCTGGCCATGCATCTGGGGCAGCACAAACAGGCACTGTATGATCTGTCTTTCGATACAGGCGCGACTCAATCCGACCACCTGATCGACATCGATGGCGGCATCGGCACGACTTTTGTCTATGCGTCCAAGGGGCGTCGCGAGATGCCTGACGGGCATGTCTTCCTGGACGGCGAGGTTGAGCAATTGTCGCGCAACGGAACGTTCCTGGGCCAGCATGTCTGCACCCCGTTGCAGGGCGTCGCGGTGCATATCAACGCATTCAACTTCCCGGTCTGGGGCATGTTGGAAAAACTGGCGCCAACGTTGTTGGCCGGGGTTCCGGCGATTGTAAAACCTGCCACCAACTCCTGCTACGTGACAGAGTTGTGCGTGCGCATCATGCTGGATTCAGGCATCTTGCCCACGGGTGTCTTGCAGTTGGTGACGGGCGGATTGGGCGATATGCTCGACCGGCTGGGAATGCAGGACGTGGTCAGCTTTACCGGCTCGGCCGAAACGGCACTGAAACTGCGTGCCAATCCGGTGATCCTTGAGAACTCGGTACGGTTTGTGGCCGAACAGGACAGCCTGAATGCCTCGGTTCTGGGACCGGATGCGGAACCCGGAACGCCCGAGTTCGACCTGTTCATCAAGGAAGTTCAGCGCGAAATGACAACAAAGGCGGGGCAGAAATGTACGGCCATCCGCCGGATCATCGCACCGGAAACACATGTTCAGGCTGTGATCGATGCGCTTTCGGACAGATTGGCAAAGACGGTCATCGGCGATCCGAGGCTTGAAACCACCCGCATGGGCGCGCTCGTTTCACAAGGCCAGAGGCGCGATGTTCTGGAAAAAGCCGCGATCATCGGGCAGGAGGCCGAGCGGGTTTTCGGCGATCCTGAAGACTTCGCCATTGACGGTGCGGATGTCGAAAAGGGCGCCTTTGTTCCACCGATGCTGTTCCATTGCGCCAGCCCTGACACGGCCCGGCGGGTGCACGATACCGAGGCCTTCGGCCCGGTCAGCACCATCATGGGATATCGTGATCTGGACCATGCGGTTGAATTGGCGAACAAGGGGCAGGGTTCACTGGTGGCGTCCGTGGTCACCCGCGACCCATCCGTCGCGCGTGAGATTGTCATGGGGGCCGGGGCCTATCACGGGCGTTTGTATTTCAACAACCGGGATTCGATGAAGGAAGCGACGGGCCACGGGTCTCCGTTGCCGCACATGGTCCACGGCGGCCCCGGTCGCGCCGGAGGCGGCGAAGAGATGGGTGGTGTGCGAGGGGTGCAGCATTACATGCAGCGCACAGCAATTCAGGGCTCGCCCGATATCCTGACCGCGATCGGCGACAGGTGGGTTTCCGGTGCGACCGAGATCAAAGGCCCGGCGCATCCTTTTACCCGTCGGTATCACGATCTGGCGATTGGCGAGACCATTCATACGGCACCGCGCACCATCACCATGGACGATGTCGAGCATTTCGCGCATTTCACGGGCGACACTTTCTACGCCCATATGGATCAGGCCGCGGCCGAGCGGAACCCGTTCTTCCCTGGTCGTGTGGCGCATGGTTATTTGTTGCTTTCGTTTGCGGCGGGTCTTTTTGTGGAACCCAACGAAGGTCCGGTTCTGGCCAATACCGGGCTGGACAAACTGCGTTTCATGAAGCCGGTGGAAGCGGGCGATGCGATCAAAGTGCGGCTGACTGTCATGAAGAAGACCGGGCGCAATGATGAATACGGAGAAGTGCGCTGGCACGTGTCGCTGACCAACCAGGATGGTGATCTGGTGGCGGAATATGAATTGCTGACAATGGTAGCCTACTGAAGCGGGCCGGATGGCAATTTCCCTTGGCCGGGCTATACTTAGGCTATGAAGGATCCGCATTCTGACTGGTTCGAAACCTGTATTGCCCAGCTGACGGCGTCCGGCACGCAGCGGGTTTGGTCGGTGCTGGTATCGATTTTCGGCGATCTGGCCCAGAACGAGACCGATCAGATCAGCGGTGCCCTGATCACCCGGCTGACCGGGCTTGCCGGGATAAAGTCTGAAGCGACCCGCGTTGCTTTGCACCGACTGCGCAAGGAGGGCTGGATCGAAAGCACCCGAAGCGGGCGCAACAGCACGCATAGCCTGACGGCGTTCGGGCGCGCTCAAAGCGCCGCAGCGGTGCCGCGCATCTACGCCCGCGAAAGCGTGCGCCCGGAAACCTGGCATGTCCTTATCGCGGACAGTTCGGACGGGTCCCGGCAGGAACTGGCCGATCTGCTGCTGACCGGTGACTACATTCCACTGAGCAGCACGGCAGCGATGGCTCCCGGTGAGGCTCCGGAAGGTATCGAAGACCTGTTTATTGTTCAAAGCGGCGACCTCTCGGTTCCCCGCTGGCTGCGCGAACGTTGCGGACCAGATGCGCTGAACGAAGGATATAAACAGCTTCTGACCCGATTGCGGGCGGTTCAGGAGAGCATTCCGGCCTCGGGTGTCGGCGATCCGTTTCAGGCGGCGGTCTTGCGGGTCCTGATCGTTCACAGCTGGCGCCGCATCGTTTTGCGCCACCCGGACTTGCCGTCAGAGTTTCTGCCCGAGGCGTGGAAGGGTCCGGCCTGCCGAAAGGTTGTTTTCCAGATCCTCGACAGGTTGCCGCGCCCTTCGATCAAGGCGCTTGAATCGGCTTTGACCGGATAGTGGTCCCGGTATTTCCCGGTGGCGACGGTCGGTGTGTGGAACAATAAGTTACATTGATTCAGAAATGGCAAAAAATTCGTAACATATTTCTTGCTTCGAATCATCGCGGCCCGTATTAACCGACCATACGGTTGGTGTTTCTGGCCGTTGCGACAGGAGGCTTTTGATGGACGCATTCATTTGTGACGCGACACGTACCCCGATTGGCCGGTATGGTGGCGCGTTGTCTTCGGTCAGAACAGATGACCTTGCGGCGGTGCCGATCGCCGCGCTGATGGCCCGGAATCCGCAGGCGGACTGGGCCAGTGTGGATGACGTTATCTTTGGCGATGCCAATCAGGCCGGTGAAAGCAACAGGAACGTGGCGCGTATGGCGGCGCTGCTGGCCGGTTTGCCGGTTGATGTTCCGGGAACCACCGTGAACCGGCTTTGCGCCAGCGGGATGGATGCGGTGGGCATGGCCGCGCGTGGGATTCGGGCGGGCGACTTTGATCTGGCAATTGCGGGCGGCGTGGAAAGTATGAGCCGCGCGCCCTTTGTCATGCCCAAGGCCACCAGTGCCTTTAGCCGCGCTAATGCGGTTTATGACACAACGATTGGCTGGCGGTTCATAAACCCGAAGATGAAAGACATGTACGGCGTGGACAGCATGCCGCAAACGGCTGACAACGTGGCCGAAGACTATGGCGTAAGCCGTCAGGATCAGGACGACTTCGCGGCCCGCAGTCAGGCTCGCTGGCAAGCAGCGCATGAGGCGGGGATTTTCCGGGATGAGATCACCCCGGTCTCGGTCCCGCAGCGCAAGGGCGATCCGGTTGTCGTGGATACGGATGAACATCCCCGTCCCGGAACTGATGCCGTGAAGCTGGCCGGATTGAAAGGTGTGAATGGCCCCGGCAAAACCGTGACTGCGGGTAATGCCTCGGGTGTGAACGATGGCGCAGCGGCGCTGCTTCTGGCCAGCGAGGCGGCCGCGCACAAGAATAACCTGACACCGATGGCGCGCGTGGTGGGAATGTCCGCTACTGGTGTCGAGCCGCGCGTCATGGGCATCGGCCCGGTATCGGCTAGCCGCAAGGTGCTGGCCCGCGCCGGTCTGAGTATCGATCAGATGGATGTGATAGAATTGAACGAGGCGTTTGCGGCTCAGGGCCTTGCCACGCTGCGCGAGCTTGGTGTTGCCGATGATGCACCGCACGTGAATGCCAATGGCGGTGCCATTGCAATGGGTCATCCGCTGGGCATGTCGGGGGCCCGCATCGTGCTGACCGCGGCTTATCAACTGCAACGCTCGGGCGGGCGCTTTGCGCTTTGCACCATGTGCGTCGGCGTGGGTCAGGGCGTCGCCCTGATCCTTGAACGCGTCTAAGGGAGGAGACCCCAGATGTATGCTCAACTTGTGAAAACGGCCGGAACCGGCGTCAAATCCAAAGACGAGATGACGGATCAGGAGCGTGAGTTCCAGGACAAGATCGACCGCGATATCAAGATCGAACCAAGGGATTGGATGCCGGATGATTACCGCGCGACCCTGATTCGCCAGATCGGACAGCATGCGCATTCAGAAATCGTCGGCCAGCTTCCCGAAGGCAACTGGATCACCCGTGCGCCCACATTGGAACGCAAGGCGATCCTGCTGGCCAAGGTGCAGGATGAGGCCGGGCACGGTCTGTATCTTTACTGTGCGGCGGAAACGCTTGGGGTCAGCCGCGACGAGATCACCGAAATGTTGCTGGACGGGCGCATGAAGTATTCGTCGATCTTCAACTATCCGACCCTGAACTGGGCGGATATCGGTGCCGTCGGCTGGCTGGTGGATGGTGCGGCGATCATGAATCAGGTGCCGTTGCAGCGCACATCGTACGGGCCGTACTCGCGCGCGATGATTCGCATTTGCAAAGAAGAGAGCTTTCATCAACGGCAGGGTTATGACGCCATCCGCAAGATGGCTGAAGGTACGCCCGAGCAGAAGAAAATGGCGCAGGACGCGCTGAACCGGCTGTGGTTCCCGTCTTTGATGATGTTCGGCCCCTCTGACAAGGACTCAGTGCACTCGGCGCAGTCGATGGCGTGGAAAATCAAAATCAACACCAATGACGAGCTGCGCCAGAAGTTCGTGGACCAGACGGTTCCGCAGATCGAATTCCTTGGCCTCGATTTGCCAGATCCCGGCATCAAATGGAACGAGGATCGCGGCCACTACGACTACACCGACCCGGACTGGTCCGAGTTCTTCAACGTCATCAAGGGCAATGGTCCGTGCAACGTGGACAGGCTGGCTGCGCGCAACAAGGCGTGGGACGACGGCGCGTGGGTGCGCGACGGCTTGCTGGAACATGCCCGCAAGAAAGCCGCCCGCAAGCACGCGGCAGAGTAATCAGGAGGTTCCGCTATGAAAAATGAATGGCCCCTTTGGGAAATCTTCATCCGCGGCCAGCATGGGCTGAGCCACCGGCATGTTGGTTCGCTACATGCACCAGATGCAGAAATGGCGATCAAGAACGCGCGCGATGTCTATACGCGCCGCAACGAAGGCGTGTCGATCTGGGTGGTTGAAGCCCGGCACATCGCGGCCACCGCACCCGGCGAGAAGGGCCCCCTGTTCGAGCCGTCCGAGAGCAAGGTCTACCGCCACCCGACGTTTTACGACATCCCGGACGAAGTGGGGCATATGTGATGGCAGAAGTCGACAAACAGGCCCTGCTGCAATTTCTGCTGCGGATGGGCGACAACACTTTGGTCCTCGGGCACAGGGTGTCCGAATGGTGCGGTCACGCGCCCGTGCTGGAAGAGGACATCGCGCTTGCCAATACGGCGCTGGACCTGATCGGTCAGACGCAGCTCTGGCTGGGTTATGCGGCCGAAGTTGAGGGCGAAGGCAAGTCGGCGGACGATCTGGCCTTTCTTCGCGACGTCTGGGATTTTCGCAACGTTCTGCTGGTCGAGATGCCCAATGGCGATTTCGGTCAGACCCTGATGCGTCAGTTTCTGTTCGATGCGTGGCATTCCATCATGCTGGGCCGGCTGATCAGATCGTCGGATCGGACTGTGGCTGAGATCGCTGAAAAGGCCAGCAAAGAAGTGGCGTATCACCTGGAAAGATCTGCCGACACGGTTGTCGGTCTGGGAGACGGAACCGAGGAAAGCCATAACCGGATGCAGGCCGCCCTGAACTACCTTTGGCCCTATGTCGGAGAGATGTTTGAAGGCGACGCGGTCGATGAGGCCATGGTTACGGCCGGTATCTCGAGCGACCCCGGCCAGTTGCGTGAAGAATACGATACGCTGGTGGGCCGGGTCCTTTCCGAGGCGACGCTGATCATTCCCGAAAGCCGCTTTGCCCATAAGGGTGGTCGCACCGGCCAGATGCATACCGAACATCTGGGCCATCTGCTGTGCACGATGCAGTGGCTGCCGCGTGCCTATCCCGGTTGCCGGTGGTGACAGTGATGGCGCGGCCCTCCGTCGGTGAAATCTGGCAGTGGCTGGACCATGTGCCCGATCCGGAAATCCCCGTGATCTCTCTGGTGGATCTGGGGATCATCCGCGACGTCGCGTGGGAAGATGATCTTTTGGTTGTCACCGTCACACCAACCTATTCGGGTTGCCCGGCGACCAGCGTCATCAATCTGGATATCCAGACGGCGCTGCGCGAAAAGGGGATCGACAGGCTTGAACTGCGCCGTCAGCTTTCACCTGCATGGACCACCGACTGGCTGTCGGACAAGGGGCGCGTGCGTCTGGAAGAGTTCGGCATCGCACCGCCGCAACCGGCAGGCGGACCCGAACGCTGTCCGCGTTGTGGTGGCAACCATCTCGAAAAACTCAGCCAGTTCGGCTCGACCCCCTGCAAGGCGCAGTGGCGGTGTTGCGACTGCCTGGAACCGTTCGACTATTTCAAGTGCATCTGAGGGAGGAACCCATGGCGCGCTTTCATGATCTTGAAGTCACAGACATCCGCAAAACGATCCGCGATGCAGTGGTCGTGACGCTGAAGCCCGAGAATGGTGCGGCTGCCGAGTTCGACTTTACGCAAGGCCAGTACCTGACATTTCGCCGCGACTTTGACGGTGAGGAACTGCGCCGATCCTATTCGATCTGTGCGGGCAAGGATGACGGTGTCCTGCAGGTCGGCATCAAGCGGGTCGATGGCGGCGCGTTTTCGACTTGGGCCAACGAAGACCTGAAGGTGGGGGATACCATTCAGGTGATGCCTCCGATGGGTGGGTTCTTTACCGAACTGGATGCCGGAAACGAGAAGCAGTATCTGGGTTTCGCGGGCGGGTCCGGCATTACCCCGGTGCTGTCGATCCTGAATACCACCCTGTCACGTGAACCCAATTCCAGTTTCACGCTTGTTTACGCCAACAAGAGCGTGAACTCGATCATGTTCCGCGAGGAGCTTGAGGACCTGAAGAACAGCTTTATGGGACGTTTCAACGTCATCCATGTGCTCGAAACGGATGCCCAGGAAATCGATCTGTTCACCGGAATGGTGACGGAAGAGAAATGCGCGCAACTATTCAAAACCGGTTGGATCGACATCGAAAATGTCGATACCGCATTCATTTGCGGCCCCGAGCCGATGATGTTGGGCATAGCCCGTGCATTGCGTGATCATGGACTGGATGACGGTCAGATCAAATTCGAACTTTTCGCCAGCGCCCAGCCCGGTCGGTTGAAGCGCAAGGCCAAGGCCAAGGATGCCGCCAGCAGCGCCAATACGGCAAAGGCCTCCATCACGCTGGACGGCGCAACCCAGACCATCGATATGCCCAAGGACACGACGCTGCTGGACGCGGCTTTGCAGAACGCGATGGATGCGCCCTATGCTTGCAAGGCCGGGGTCTGTTCGACCTGCCGCTGCAAAGTGATTGAGGGCGAGGTGGAGATGGTGACCAACCATGCGCTGGAGGATTATGAGGTCGAGAAGGGCTATGTTCTGTCCTGTCAGTCCTTTCCACTGACCGACACTGTCGTCGTCGATTATGATCAATAAAGAAGGGGACCTGTCATGCCGGATGATATGAGCATTGAAAGCTACCTTGCGCAGGGTGGGGTGCTGACAAACCCTTCGAACGTGCCTTCGCGGTATCGCGCCGAACTGATGAAGCTGATGGCGACCTTTGTGGACAGCGAGCTGGCCGGTGCCGCCGGGTTTGCCGACGTCATTAACACCGGCCCGGGCATCAAGGAACGTATTGCCGCCGCCAAGATCGTGTTGGAGAAAACCGATAACGCCGATCGTGTCCTGACCATCATGGGTGAGTTCGGTGTCAATACGAAACGCTACGCGACGCACCACCCCTGGGCTGCGCGGCTGGACCGTTCAGCCGATATTGGCGCGACCCGCAACGAACATGATATGCGACTTGCCGTCTTCAATTATCCGCTTGAAGGGTGGACGGACGCAGTGGTCATGAACCTGATCATGGGGTGCGCTGTCGGCGTGCAACTGGCCGAATTCAGCAGTGTCTCATATCAACCTCTGGCCGAAGCCTTTCGTGCAATCGCACCGGTTGAGGCGCGCCACGCCGAGTTGGCCGAGGAAGGTGTGGCCAGACTGGCAGAGGATGGTGATACGGCCGCGATTCAGGCGTCGGTCAACTATTGGTGGCCACGCGTCGCCGTTTCCTTCGGGGGGGATGACCCGGCGCGGCTGAAAGATCTTCAGGCGCTGGGGCTGCGCCGCACCGGGAATGCCGAACTGCGCGATCGCTGGATTGTCGCGGCCTCGGCTATTCTTGAGAAATACGGGCTGGAAGTTCCGCGATAGCTAAGAACAAAGGCCGTCTGTTATTCAAAAAACAGACGGCCTTTTTGCCACGTTATTTGTTCAGTTCTTTGGCATGCAGCCAGTCTGCGTGTTTCGGGGCCTTCTTGGTCTTTGACCATTCATCTAGCATCAGCCATTTGACCTCATCCATGCGCTTGAGCATCGCCTCTTCCTCGGGATCGGGGCAGGCCAGTTCGACCCGGTGCCCGTTGGGGTCGAAGAAGTAGATCGAGTGAAAGATGGAGTGGTCGGTGACGCCCAGAACCTCGACACCGTTGGCTTCCAGATGGTCTTTGAACTGCAGCAGCGTCTCGCGGTCTTTCACCTTGAAGGCGATGTGTTGTACCCAGATCGGCGTGTTGGGATCGCGACCCATCTCGGGCTTGGTCGGCAGCTCGAAAAAGGCCAGAACGTTGCCGTCACCCGCATCCAGAAACAGATGCATGTAGGGATCAGGCTCGTGGGTCGATGGTACGTGATCCTCGGCAATGGCCAGGATGAAATCCATGTTCAGCATCTTGCCGTACCATTCGACGGTTTCCTTGGCGTCCTTACAGCGATAGGCGACGTGGTGGATTTTCTCGATTTTCACGTGTTGTCCTCCTGTTGAAGCGACGCGGCGCGCAGGGCTTGTCGCAGCACGTCGTTATCCCCGATATGGTTGGCCAGAACCAGCACCAGGCGCGTGTTCAGCGCGTCCCCCTGTGCCTTGTCCAGCCCTTCATGTGCATCCAGCAGATCGGCGTAGAACCCATCGGTATTGTCGAAATTTGGTGTGAGGATCAGATCGGCCATGGCGATTACTCCTTACCTGTGGCGCGGCGGACCGCATGCCGGAATGCGTTTTCTTCGTAGGTGTCGCGTCGCGCCGCCACATGCTGATCCGGTCGGATCAGATAGACCCCCTGCGGCGCATCACCCAGATAGCGGCGTTTCAGGGCCATTGTCCGGTCGTCCTTGATCGACAGGGCCAGGCGCGAAACCGTGATGCCGTCCACCTCGATCTCATCCGGGGCATCGGCATCAATGGTCATCAGGGTGAACTTCCCGGCCAGTTTCGGCAGCAGGAAGCCGTCCCCCAATGGCGCATCTGGGCAGGGCGAGCCCGGACGGGTCGAAGCCGGCCCGTTCAGCGCATCCGCCGAATTCAGGGGCGAGCCATCGTAGGTGCAGGGAACGCTCAACCGACCGGAGTTCACCATCGGACGGGCGAATTCATAATGTTCGCTCAGATCCAGCACCGCGTCGCGCATGATGCGGGACATCTGGGATTTCGGTGTGATGAAGTCCGTGGACCTGGTCGAGTTCAGGATATTCTCATCCGCCCCGTGGATACGTTCGATATCATAGCTGTCCAGAAGCGTTTCCGGGGCCAGACCGTCGATCACCAGCTTCAGTTTCCAGCACAGGTTGTCCGTGTCCTGCAGGCCCGAGTTGGCACCGCGCGCGCCAAACGGGCTGACCTGATGCGCGCTGTCGCCGGCAAAGATCACCCGGTCATGGCGGAACTGTTCCATCCTGCGGCACTGGAAGGTGTAGATGCTGACCCACTCCAACTCGAACTCGACATCATCGCCCAACATAGCCTTGAGACGCGGGATAACGTTTTCGGGGCGCTTCTCGCGCTCTTTGTCGATGTCCCAGCCCAGTTGCAGGTCGATGCGCCAGACGCCGTCCGGTTGTTTGTGCAGCAACGCGGATTGCCCCTTGTTGAAGGGCGGATCGAACCAGAACCAGCGCTCGGACGGGAAGTCGGCCTCCATGATTACGTCGGCAATCAGGAAGTTGTCCTCGAACACACGGCCAACAAAGTCCTTGCCCAACATGGCCCGCATTGGCGATCCGGCCCCGTCGCAGGCGATCACCCAATCCGCTTCGATGGTGTACGAGCCTTCGGGCGTTTCCACCTCGAGCCTGACGTGATCGGGATGGGTGCCGACCGCCTCGACCTTGTTGCGGCCCCGGATCTGGATCGGTGCGCCCTGCGCCTGCATTTCGCGAACCCGCTCGACCAGAAACTGCTCGAAGTAATATTGCTGAAGATTGATGAAAGCCGGGCGCTGATGCCCGTCCTCGGGCAGCAGATCGAAGTTGTAGACCTGCCGGTCATCGAAGAACACCTTGCCCTTGTTCCAGACGACGCCCTTGTCGACCATCGCCTGACCGCATCCCAGCCGGTCGAGGATTTCCAGCGGACGCTTGGCGAAACAGATGGCCCGGCTGCCAAAGCTGACCTTGTCATTGTCATCCAGCACCACAACCTCGACCCCTTGCTGTGCAAGATCGATGGCAGCGGCCAACCCGACCGGGCCCGCGCCGACAACAATGACCTTGTGACGCACCGGTGTCGGCGCGGTCTGATCCGGGCTGGGCTCGTATGCATAAAGAGGGTCTTCGAAAATCTTGTTCACAGGCTCTCTCCCCAGGTGTTGCGCAACAGGGCGCAGAAATTCGAACCCTGGCGCGCAGGCGCCAGAGCGTCAGGTCAATAGTTTCACCGTCTGATTCGGGTCGCCACGATCTGAATCAAACCGGCCCCAATTCGTCAGCCTTGCAGGGCTTCCCACATTTCAAGATCGCGCTGGGCGGTCCAGATGCGGGGATGGGCGATACCGCGGGCTTCGTCATAGGCGCGGGCGACGTTGAAGGGCAGGCAGTGTTCATAGATCGCGTAATCGGCAAATTTCGGGTCGCATTCGGCGCGCACGGCATCCCATGCCTCTTTCAGCGATCCGCCGCGGGCAGCAATCCTGCGAACAGGCCGGTAGGTGCTGTCTACAAAGTCGCGGGTGTTTTCGATGGCCTTTTCCACCATCTCCTTTCCAACCAGCGCATCGCCGCGCCCCGGTGCGATGGCGTCCACGTCATAGGCCTTGATGTTGTCCAGGGTCTGACCCCAGTCGGCGAAATGCCCGTCGCCGCAATAGCAGGCCGAGTGATATTCGACGATATCGCCGGTAAACATCACGTTCTGATCCGGCACGTGAATGATGGCGTCGCCTGCCGTGTGGGCGCGACCGATCTGTTTGATGTCGACGCGGCGTTTGCCAAGGAACACGGTCATGCTGTCCGAGAAGGTCGTTGTCGGGAAGGTCAGGCCCGGAATGCTCTCATGTCCTTCGAACAGGCGCGGAAAGCGTTGAAATTCACTGTCCCAATCTTCCTGCCCGCGTTCCAGAACCATGTTGTAGGCTGCGTTCGACATGATCACCTGCCCGGCGTCAAAGGCGCTGGCACCCAGAACGCGCACGGCGTGATAATGCGTCAGCACCACGTGGCTGATCGGCTTGTCAGTAATGGATCGGACACATTCGATCACCTTGTTTGCCAGACGCGGTGTGGCCTGTGCCTCGACGATCATCACGCTGTCATCGCCGACGATGACGCCGGAATTCGGGTCCCCTTCGGCGGTAAAAGCGTACAGTCCGTCGCCGATTTCATCGAAGGTGATTTTCTTTTCGCTCAGATCGCCCTGCGAGGCGAATGCCTTGGCCATTTCCTGTTCCTTTGACGTTCTGTCATCCGCACAGCAATAACCGCAGCGCGGCGGGTAGGTCCCATAAGTTTCGATCCGGGCGGTCAGCCTGTGCTGCCTTCGCCCTGACATGCGAATACGCCAACGACGGGTTCTGCCGCCTTGATCTGAGACAGACCGACACGTCCGCTGACGTCTATTTGCTTCTTCTTGCGCTGCGCGTCAATTCAAATATTGAGCCGATGGATCAAATATTGCTTTGACCTTCTGCTCTGTCAAGCTATCCATGCATGGGGTAAGGATCATCAGGTCTGGTTTGCGAGGTGACATGGCGGAAGGCCCATCAACAGTACATAAGGCGCTGTCCCTGCTGGAGTTTTTTGATGAAAGACGCCACCGTATCGGCCTGAGTGAGCTTTCGAAATTGTCCGGTTACAACAAGGCGACGACGATGCGGTTTTTAGCCGCGCTGGAATCCAAGGGCTTTGTCGAACAGGACGAGGAAACACGTTTGTTCAATCTGGGCCCCGCGTTTCTGCGGTTTTCCCAATTGCGCGAGGCCAGTTTTCCGCTTGTCGATGCGGTAAAGATCGTGTTGCGGGATCTGAATGCGATCACGGGCGAAACGGCGCATGCGTCGCGCATCGCGGGCCAAACGCTGGCCAATATTGCCACGATCGAAAGCAAAAGCATGAACCGGGTTATCATAGGATCAGGCGAGTCGCTGCCGTTGCACGCGACGGCCTCGGGGCTGGCCTATCTGGCTTTCGCGGCCCCTGCCTTTGTCGAGCCGTTTATTGAAGGGGGCGCCTTGCAGTCGCATACGACGCAAACCCAAACCGATGCGGCTGTAATCCGGCAGCAACTGGATCAGATCCGTCAGACAGGCCTTTCGATTTCAAGCGGCACGTTTGAGGAAGGTGTGATCGGGATAGCGGCCCCGTATTTTGGCCCCAGCAACAAGGTGTGCGGGGCCGTGGCCGTGGCTCTGCCCGCCGTTCGGGCGACCGAGGCGCATCAGAGCATCATCGAGGAAAATGTCAGGAAGGCCGCCAAGCGCCTGACATTGTTGCGCGGCGGCCGGTATCCCGAGGCGATAGACAACGGAGCGGTATCCGACAACGGGTAGGCGGGCGCGTGGTCCGAAGGCTTGGCGAGGACACAAAAAATGCACCTCCTTTGATGGGAGGCGCATTATCAAAAGACTATATCGAAAAAGAGGTGACGTTCAGCCGTTCGCGGCGATCAGTTCGGACTGTGCGACGATGACCTCGGCCTGTTTGATTGAGGCGATGTCGACCAGGCGGCCCTTGTAGACCGTTGCACCTTCGCCATTGGCTTTGGCCTGTTCCATCGCCTCCAGAATCTCACGAGCTTCGGACACTGCTTCGTCTGACGGGGTGAACACCTGGTTGGCCAGAGCGATCTGCTTGGGGTGGATTGCCCATTTGCCGACCATGCCCAATGTGGCCGAACGTTTCGCCTGCGCTATATAGCCTTCGTCATCTGAGAAATCGCCGAACGGCCCGTCCACCGGCAGAATCCCATGGGTCCGGCAGGCGGCGACGATGGCGGCTTGTGCCCAGTGCCACGGGTCGGACCAGTGCTTTTCGCCCTCGCGCAGCATGTAGTAGTTTTCCTGCGTTCCGCCGATGCCGGTTGTCTGCATGCCCATCGAGGCTGCAAAATCAGCGGCACCAAGACTCATCGCCTGCAAACGAGGAGAGGACGCGGCAATGGCCTCGACATGCGCGATACCGGCAGCGGATTCGATGATGACTTCGAAACTGATCGGCTTGGTGCGCCCTTTGGCCCGTTCGATGGCGGTGACAAGGGCATCCACGGCATAGACGTCCTCGGCGCAGCCCACTTTGGGGATCATGATCTGGTCCAGGCGGTCCCCGGCCTGTTCCAGCACGTCCACGACATCACGATACCAATAGGGTGTATCCAGCCCGTTGATCCGCACGGACATGTATTTGGAACCCCATTCGACGGTGTTCAGCGCCTCGATCACGTTGGCACGGGCTGCATCCTTGTCGGACGGGGCAACCGAGTCCTCAAGATCCAGATTGATGACATCCGCAGACGAAGCGGCCATTTTCGGGAACAGCTTGGTGTTCGATCCCGGCCCGAACAATTGGCAGCGGTTCGGGCGTGCAGGGGCGGCGGGTTGGATGCGAAAGCTCATCGGGACCTCGTGCGAGAAAGGAAATTGCGGTATACTTGCTCAATGAGGTATTAAATTGCGCGGTCAGGCGCAAGCGCCTTTGTGCAGCTGCGGCAATGCTGTTGCAGCATTCGCCGAAAATCGGTGCGTTGACGGTGACTAAAGTTTAATCAGTTTGAAAACTTGCAAGATTGTCCCGAAATTCTGCGGGTTAATGCAAGATAATCCTATTGCGTGGGGTGCGTCCGGGCGAAAATGCGAAACGCTCGTTTGCTGCGTTCTTTAGCCTGCGCCGGAATCAAAGGAGTGCATGGCGATGATCGAAACACCGTATCTGCTGTTTTTGGGCGATGCGCCCGACCAATTGGCGGCCAAAGTGGCTGTTGGCATCAAGGACTGGCGACCGGAGAATGCCGTGGGCCAGTATCGGATGGAAGGCTGCAAGGCCGATCTGGGTCTGACCGACATGTCGCTGGTCGAAGCGCGTGAGGCTGGTGCCAAGACACTTGTGATCGGGGTCGCAAACCGTGGCGGTGTGATCAGCCAGGAATGGAAAAAAGTTCTGGTCATGGCGTTGGAGGAAGGGTTTGACCTGGCTTCGGGTCTGCACAACCTGTTGCGGGATGAGCCCGATCTGGTTGCCGTGGCAGAAGCCACCGGGCGCACGCTGCATGATGTCCGGGTGCCCGAGGTGGACTACCCGATTGCCAACGGCATCAAGCGCAAGGGCAAGCGCTGCTTGGCCGTGGGGACGGATTGTTCGGTGGGCAAAATGTACACGGCGATGGCGATGGATGCTGAAATGCGCAAGCGCGGCATGAAATCCACCTTCCGCGCAACCGGTCAGACAGGGATCCTCATCACTGGTGACGGTGTGCCGCTGGACGCCGTCATTGCGGATTTCATGGCGGGCTCTGTCGAATGGCTGACACCTGACAATGACGAGGATCACTGGGACCTGATCGAAGGGCAGGGATCCTTGTTCCACGTGTCCTATTCGGGTGTGACCATGGCCTTGATCCACGGCGGCCAGCCTGACGCGCTGATCCTGAGCCATGAACCGACGCGCGAGCATATGCGCGGCTTGCCGACTTACCAGCTGCCGAGTCTGGAAGACCTGCGCGACACGGCGCTGGCACTTGCGAAAGTGGCGAACCCAGACTGTCAGGTTGTAGGCGTATCGGTCAACACTCAGCACATGTCCGAGGAAGATGCGACCGCTTATCTGGCCAGAATCGAAGCCGACATGGGCCTGCCGGCAACGGACCCGTTCCGATTTGGGTCGGGCAAGCTGGTGGACGCGCTGGCTGCGTTGTGATCTGAACGTTTCGCCGGCGGCAGCCGCTGTTCTGCCTCCGGCGGGAGTATTTGGAAAAAGATGAAGGAGCGTGTTCGTGCAGATTGAAGTTTCTCGCGATGTGTTTCGGCTGGCGCAGGTCTTCACCATCTCGCGCGGGTCGCGAACCGAGGCGAGGGTGCTGACGGTTCGGATTTCAGACGGGACGCATCAGGGGTGGGGCGAATGCGTGCCATATGCCCGGTATGGCGAAACGCTGGATTCGGTTGAGGCCGAGATCGCGGGTTTGCCTGCGAATATTTCCCGGGAGGCGCTGACTGGTTTGCTGCCCGCTGGTGCCGCGCGGAATGCGGTTGATTGCGCGCTTTGGGATCTGGAGGCAAAACGCGCGGGCAAGCGTGTGTGGGAAATGGCCGGTTTGCCGATTCCGGGACCTGAAATCACGGCATACACGCTGTCGCTGGACACGCCTGAGGCGATGCGAAAGCAGGCGGCCGAAAACGCGAACCGGCCGCTGTTGAAGATCAAGCTGGGAACTCCGGACGACATGCCGCGGCTTGAAGCCGTTCGCGCTGGCGCGCCTGACGCAAAAATCATCGTGGACGCCAACGAAGGGTGGTCTGCAGAGGTATATGCTGATCTTGCCCCGCATCTGGTGCGTCTGGGTGTGGCGCTGGTCGAACAGCCGTTGCCTGCAAGTGATGATGAGGCGCTGATCGGGATGGACCGCCCGGTGCCTGTGTGCGCGGATGAATCCTGTCATGACCGGGCCAGTCTGTCTGCGCTGAAGGGCAAATATGACGTGGTCAACATCAAGCTCGACAAAACCGGAGGTCTGACCGAGGCGCTGGCGTTGCGCGAACACGCACTGGCCGAAGGCTATCGCGTGATGGTTGGCTGCATGGTCGGCAGTTCGCTGGCGATGGCGCCTGCGACATTGCTGGCGCAGGGGGCGATGGTAACGGATCTTGACGGTCCGCTTCTGTTGGCCGAAGACCGCGACAACCCGCTGATTTTTGATGACGCCGGAGTGCACCCGCCCGTGGCGGCACTTTGGGGCTGAGGAGACATACATGACCCGCACCGTTTACGTGAATGGCGAGTACCTGCCCGAGACCGAGGCCAAGGTATCCATTTTTGACCGAGGCTTTCTGTTTGCAGACGCCGTTTACGAAGTCACCAGCGTTCTGGACGGCAAGCTGATTGATTTCGAAGGTCATGCCGTGCGCCTCAAACGTTCGTTGGACGAGTTGGAGATGGCCGAGCCCTGCACCAAGGAAGAACTGCTTGAGATCCACCGAAAGCTGGTGGAGCTGAATGGCATTGATGAGGGTCTGATTTACCTTCAGGTGAGCCGCGGATCGGACGGCGACCGGGACTTTGTGTTCCCCTCTGCGGATACCAAACCCAGCCTTGTTCTGTTCACTCAGAACAAGCCGGGTCTGGCCGACAGCCCGGCCGCCAAAAAGGGTGCAAAGATCATTTCGATCGAGGATATCCGCTGGGGCCGCCGCGACATCAAGACCGTGCAGTTGCTGTATCCGTCGATGGGCAAGATGATGGCCAAGAAAGCGGGCTGTGACGATGCGTGGCTGGTCGAGGACGGCTATGTGACCGAAGGCACCAGCAACAACGCCTATTTCGTCAGGAACGGCAAGATCGTCACCCGTCCGCTGTCCAACGACATTCTGCACGGCATTACCCGCAAGGCCGTGCTGCGCATGGCGGCAGAAGCGCAGATGGAAATCGAAGAGCGGCTGTTCACCATCGACGAAGCCAAAGAGGCGGATGAGGCTTTCACCACTTCGGCCAGTGCATTTGTCATGCCCGTCGTCGAGATTGACGGTGTGGCGCTTGGCGACGGAACGCCGGGTCCGATTGCCAATCGTTTGCGCGAGATCTATCTGGACGAAAGCCGCAAGGCCGCAATCTAAAGAAAAGGCCCGCTTCATTGGCGGGCCTTTTTTTCAGGCGTCAGCCTTTCTTGGTGACATTCTCTTCGAAGGCGACCTTGAAGGCGGCTTGCTTCTCGGGGCTGGCTTCGGTCTGGAAGTTGGCTTTCCACTCATCCATGGTCATGCCGTAAAAAACTTCGCGGGCTTCTTCCTTGCCCATCTCGATGCCCTTTTCATTGGCCGCTTCCTGATACCAACGCGACAGGCAGTTGCGGCAGAATCCGGCAAGGTTCATCATGTCGATGTTCTGCACATCGGTGCGGTCTTCCATCAGATGCTTCTGCAACCGGCGGAAGGCCGCGGCCTGAAGTTCGATTTCGGTTTGCTTGTCCATTAGATGGCTCCGAGTTATTGTCTTATGTTCTGAGCCTGACCTAACAATCCGGCGGCTTTGTTACAACAAACAGGAAGGGCCTAACGGACCCCTCCCAGCCTTTGAAATCGAATTCATGCCAGTTTCAGTGCCAGCCAAGGCATCAGGCAGAATACGATTGTCAGGATCTTGTAGTTGGCGAGATACCTGAAATATGCCCTTTTCACGTCGGCGCGTTCCATCTGGAACATCCGGCCGTGGATCCCCGCGATCCAGTCCTGAAGGACTATGATCATCAATGTGGTAAAGCCCAAAAGGGCGATGTTCAGGACCGTCATCCAGCCGAAGACGGTCGTCAGGATTTCCTGAGTCATGGTCGTCTCCTTTCCCGAAATATATGGGGTTTGCGGGGTATGCTCACAATAACGTGAGGTCGGGAAACGGCCCGAGGTGACCTAACGTCACAGGCCGCTGTCTTCCAAGGCGCTTTGCAAGATCGGGGCCAGACGTTCGGCCCATTCACGCTGTCCGGCATGGTCTGCGATCAGGTCATTGCGCAGTTCGATCAGCGCGTTCGGGCGACCGAAGCTGGTGCAGTGTTTGTCGATCGCGTCGCCGGGAAGAACCCCGGTATAGGGTTCGTTAACGCCAACACACAAATCGCCCTCTGCCTCGAGCCGGTTGATCAGCGGACGTGAGAAACGTTCATCCGGCGTGTGCAGGATTCCGATATGCCAGGGGCGCGGGTCGCGGCCCCGCAACTGACGGGTAAACGAATGCATCGACACGATCACCGCGTGCGGCAGGGCCGCCAACTGCGCCAGCGCCTCGTGATAGGGGCGGTAGCACATGTTCAGGCGACGTTCCTTTTCGGCCGCGTCCGCGTGGCGGTTGCCGGGGATGATCGAACCGTCATAGAGCTTCATCAGAAGTGTCGGGTCGTCCTCGCCGCGGTTCGGGTCGATCACCAGACGCGAGAAATTGGCGGCGATCACCGGAGCGTTGAGAATTTCGCCCAGATGTTTCGACACCTCGTAGGCGCCCACGTCATAGGCGATGTGACGCTCCATATCCTCGCGCGGCAGGCCGAGGTCTCCGCCGTTGATTTCGGGCGGTACAGTGTTGGTTGCATGGTCGCAGGTGATCAGCCAGCGGGACGGGCGATCCTCGCCGTGAATGAAAAACGGAGTGTACGTCATGAGCCTGTCATCAAGTTTGTCGCAGGTGTAGGGCAGTTGCTTCGGAAAGGGAATTGCGCAATAAGCACATCCAAGCACTGTTTGCGGTAACATTGAGTCATCGAGGAGAGCAAGACCGATGCGACGCCTGAGAAATGTGAAAATCGTGGCGACGCTGGGGCCGGCGTCCAACGACTATGACACCATTCGCGCCCTGCACGAAGCCGGAGCGGATGTCTTCCGCCTGAACATGAGCCACGGCAGCCATGACGAAATCCGCGAACGGCACCGGATCATCCGGCAGGTGGAAAAGGATCTGGAAAGCCCGATCGCGATTCTGGCCGATCTTCAGGGCCCGAAGCTGCGGGTCGGTGTTTTCGGCAATGGCGAAGAGGAATTGCAGGAAGGGGCCGCGTTCCGGTTGGACCTGGATCCGGCGCCTGGTGACGCTGAGCGTGTCTGCCTGCCGCATCCCGAGATTTTCGCCGCACTGGAACCCGGTGCGCGCCTGTTGGTCAACGATGGCAAAATTCGCCTGATCGTTGCCGATTGCGGTCAGGATTTCGCCAATTGCACGGTCGAGGTCGGCGGTACGATCTCGAACCGCAAGGGGGTGAACGTGCCGGACGTGGTGCTTCCACTGGCGGCCCTTTCGGCCAAGGACCGTGACGATCTGGAATTTGTCTGCCAACTGGGCGTGGACTGGCTGGCGCTCAGCTTCGTGCAGCGGGCACGGGACGTTTATGAGGCGCGCACGCTGGCCGATGGCCGTGCCGCGATCCTGTCCAAGATCGAAAAGCCCGCCGCTGTCGAGGCATTCGAGGACATTCTTGATGCGTCTGATGGGATCATGGTCGCACGCGGCGATCTGGGCGTTGAATTGCCGGTGTCGGCTGTGCCCCCGATCCAGAAACGACTGGTACGCAGATGCCGGGCCGCGGCCAAGCCGGTGATTGTGGCCACGCAGATGCTGGAAAGCATGATCGAAAGCCCGATGCCGACGCGCGCCGAAGTTTCGGACGTGGCCACGGCGATCTATGAGGGTACCGATGCCATCATGCTCAGCGCGGAATCCGCTGCCGGGGATTACCCCGTCGAGGCGGTTCAGACCATGAACAAGGTTGCCATCGAGGTCGAGGCCGACCCGACTTACACGCAGATCATCGCGGCCTCGCGTTCGGCCAAGGGGACGACGATCGCCGATGGTATCGTTGCCGCCGCCCGCGAGATTGCTGAAAAGACGGATATCAAGGCCATCTGCTGCTTTACCCAAAGCGGCACAACAGCCTTGCTGACCGCCCGTGAGCGCCCCGGTGTTCCGATCATCGCCATGACGCCGGCCCGAGGCACGGCACGGCGCCTGTGCCTGAGCTGGGGCTGCCATTGTGTCATGACGCCCGAGCTTGAGCGGTTCAAAGGTGCGGTGGTCAACGCGGCCCGTGCTGCCCGCGCCGGTGGGTTTGCGTCCGAGTCCGATCAGATCGTGGTTACCGCAGGGGTGCCGTTCAACGTGCCGGGCACCACCAATATCCTGCGCATTGCCCCTTGTGACGAACGGCTGATCTACAACACTGACCCCGGTTGAAGACATAACGATGCCCCGGCATGTCGCCGGGGTGCCTGAGCCGGGCCGGAAAAGCGAAGATTCTGGTCGAAACCCCCTTGCCAGTATGGCGGAACTTGCGTAAACGGCGCTTCTGATCGCGTGACCGGCCGAGATGGCATGCCGAGTCGCGTTTGAAACCGAACCCGGAAAAGGAGACGGAAATGCCTAAGATGAAGACAAAAGCGAGCGCCAAGAAGCGCTTCAAGGTGACTGCGACCGGTAAGGTCCTTGCTGGCCAGGCCGGCAAACGGCACGGCATGATCAAGCGGACCAAGAAATTCATCCGCGACGCCCGTGGCAACACCACCCTGTCCGCCCCCGACGCCAAGATCGTCAAGGGCTACATGCCCTACGACCGCTAAGAGGAGATTAAGAGATGTCCCGCGTTAAAGGTGGAACCGTAACTCACGCCCGTCACAAGAAGGTTATCAAGGCCGCCAAAGGTTACTATGGCCGCCGCAAGAGCACCTTCAAGGTTGCCCGTCAGGCCGTCGACAAGGCCAACCAGTACGCAACCCGCGACCGTAAGAACCGCAAGCGCAACTTCCGCGCGCTGTGGATCCAGCGTATCAACGCTGCTGTCCGTTCGCATGACGAAGCACTGACATATTCCCGCTTCATCAACGGCCTGAACCTGGCCGGTATCGAAGTGGACCGCAAAGTTCTGGCCGACCTGGCCGTGCACGAACCGGAAGCGTTCGGCGCGATCGTAGCCAAAGCTCAGGCTGCTCTGACTGCCTGATCCTCTGAAAAGAGACAGTGAATAAAGGGCCGTCCCATTGGGCAAGGCCTTGTAGCTAAATGTTGACGATATCCCACCCAGCGGCTAGCCTGCTGGGTGTTTTCGTTGAATATTAAGGGGATGTTGTTTGCCTAACTTGTCGGACCTCTCGCAAAAAGCTGCGAGGCAGGAGCGATATCGCCTACCTCGGCTTGTTGGCGGCTATTCAGTCAATTTTTGTCGCAACCCAGTTTGCGAAATGTTCGGCGTTCTACCCGACCGCAGGGATGGTCGAGGTCGACGCTCCCAACCAGGTTCGAACATCGGACGAGGCCGCGTAATCGGTTCTGGTGATGAGCGAACCTTTGTTTGCCCCGCTTGCGACCGATCCAGCATCGTAAAATCCAACAAGGCTATTTTCGAAGAGTATGCGAGACTGTCTCGACCGCATAGGAGAACAAAACGTGAACGTTGTCCAAGTGTTGCATGAATCAATCATGGGGCGACAATTTCACTTATGCCTAGCCGCTACAGAAAGTTTGGCAAGACCGCAAAGGGCGACCCGAGGTTTCAATGTAAAGCTTGCAAGAAAACCTTCTCTTTGGGTAAGTCAAGCAGACGTCATTTCCGCAGCGATCTGAATGGGAAAGTTCTGAGGAGTATTGTTAATGGAATGACGATCTCTGCGATTTGCCGGACACTGGATGTCCAGCCGGCAGAAGTTTACCGCAAGATCGACTTTATTCATGTGCAGTGCCAAGCCTTTGCTGCCGAACGAGAAAGGCTGTTACCAAGTGCCATTGCGGGTCAATCACCCTACTTCGCCACTGATACGCAAATTCTTCAGGTAAATTGGCCGGACAGGGGAGTTCGAAAGGCTGTTGAAGTTCGCCATATCTGCACTGTCGCGCGTGACAGTAATTACGTGGTCGCCTCTACAACAGATGTAGATCCCGACGTTCAGCCAGCGGCAATTGAAAAGGTCATGGAAATTGTAGGTGACCTAGAAAAGCCCCGCTCAATGAGAGAAAATGCGAGGGTCTGGTTTGCGACCGAATACTTAAAAAATCTGCGTGATAAGCATGATGCTTTGAACAAGTCCCGAGGCGGGACGGAGAAGGGAGCCTTCACGGCATCCGAGGAAGATGTGAAGCTTCTGGAGAAAGCAGCAAGGGTAAGACAGGACGCAGCTGAATTCGCCCATATCATGCTGGTCAAGAAAAAGCTGGGGAGCAAGTATGCAAAGTTGAATTTTTCAACTGACCGTGATGCTGGCCTTTCTGCTGCATACGCAGCTGTATTTGCAAATGAAGTAAAGGCCAAGCGTGTCAGAATTGCGGATATCGCAATTACGAAATATCTGGTGACGGACCAGCGAAAGGCGTTGGTCGCAGAAGGAAACAAGGAATACAGCAGACTTCAGAGAGCTCTTGATCGCTCAAACGTCGTTCTGGGTACAGGCGATCCGGTGTCACCCAGGAAGCAAGACGGTGTCATGGAAGTTTTAGTGCGCTCCTTATTGCAGCAACGCCCGCCAGAGGACTATCTGCACGAATTGATGAATTATTTCGGCGAACGAGAAAGCAGGGATGAGGGGCTGCTATATCCGTTCCATTTCATCAATGAACCTGAGAAGCGCGTAATCTTCAAAACGAACCCAAATGACTTGAACTATACTCAAATTGCCCAGTTCGCTGTGAGGTCCGGGACTCATCCCGTTGATATGTATCATGCGCGGGCCAGAACGAAGATCATGGGTTTTGAACGCGGTCTGGTATCTTCTGGACGCGGTCGGCTCTGGTACTATAAGCAATATTACAACCCCGTCATGGTTTCGAAAATGGTCGATATTCTGAGGTTTGCCCACAACTATACGAACCTGATGAACAAAGCTAAGGATACACCAGCCATGAAGATTGGGCTCGCCAAGGGTTTTGTTTATGAGCGAGACCTATTTGCGTTTTAACACGTCAAGCGACCCAGTGTTCTAAGTAGCGAAATGCCAAAAACTTCGATTGGGTTATCGCGACTGGTATCCACAAACTGACCGCCCTGATGGCTTTCAACTGTTTACAGAACTCTGAAACGGCACCAGAGCTGACCTTCGCTGCACGGTCCACGAATTGGAAAGACGCGGACAAAGTTGCCATAGGCTCAATGGTTGTTGAGGACCGGTCTCAGCCCAAAGCGGACATTCAAAATCGAGCTTTGCATCAACTATGCCTTGAGACAAAGCAGGCGAACGCTTGGGGAAACCGCGCATACAGCCAGTATTCGGGGTTTTGAAAACCTTGTTATTCGGGCAATCCACCAGCAACCATCGCACCAAAATACCGGTCCTGGTCCTCAGTATGCATAAAGGGTGTGTTTCTGTGTGTAGAAACACGGAAGTCCGGCCGGATTTCGAGTAATTTCTTTGCTTCAACCTGAGCATCTTCCAGACGTCCCATTTCAGCAAGGGTTGCAACCAAGATTCGGCGCGGAGGAAGCGACTTTGGATAAGTTGAGACACCGGTTTTTGCCAGCAGAATTGCCTGTTCGTAATCTCTGACTAGGAATTGAGAAAGGGCCGCGTTAAAATTGTACCAGCCGGGATAACGTGGGTTGACCTTTTTTGCCTTGTTGTTCCACTCAATCGCTTCGGCTGGCTCACCCATAAGCGACCTTAAAAAGCCCATACCATATAGGACCTCAGGATCATTGGGGTTCTCCCTTATTGCCCGCTGAAATGCCTGGTACGCGAGTTGATGATCGTGGTCTGCAAACAAATGTAGCTGGCCCAAGCGGTGTTGAACGCGATAGTCCGATTGATCCAGTTCTAACGCACGCTGTGCGTGCCTGCGGGCTTTGTTCAGCGCGGTTTCTGGATCGTCCGACCCACCAAAGCGCCAAAGGCTAAGATAGCGACCGCTCAGTTCAATATGGGCAGAAAGGTAGTCTGGATCGAGCACTATTGCTCGTTCCAGAAGTTCTATTGCCTCTTTCCGACTCGCAGTATTCAGCAGCTTGCTTTTGGCGACAGCCCTCAGAAAAAGTTCATACGCTTCTAGATCATCGGTTGGCCGTTTCCTAAGCGACGCGATTTCTTCTTCCTCAACTACTATTTTCAGGGTGGATGCGATTTCCCGAATAAGGTCGGCCTGAGCGGAAAACAATTCTTCGACGCCAACGTCATATTGTTCCGACCATAGAGCGTGCCCCGACTCTGTCTCTATCAGTGTTGAGTTAATCGAAATATTCTCGCCAACGCTCTGAACGCTACCTGACAAAACATATCGCACACCGAGCTCTCGACCAATTTCTCGCGGTTTGACCAAGCTGTCCGCAAAGGTAATCGAAGTAGAACCAGCAATCACAAATAGCTGTGGAAACTTCGAAAGCTGCGTCGTGATTGCTGTTCCAAAACCTTCTGCCAGATAGCCGACCTCTTCAACTGTTGAGCGGTTCTCAAAGGGCAAAACGACGATGGACGGTTCGTCTGGGATGGCAAGCGCCAACTCCTCTTGTTCGGTCAGGGGTGCCACATCTCTGGATCGCCACCATATGACCGCAACCAGCACCAAACAGATGCATGCTGCACCGATTAGAGTTGGCGCCCACTTGGACATGTGTGGTTTCGTATGCACAACTGGCTCTGAAATAGCCAAAGCCTTGGCCTTGTCATCCAGAACGACTTCGAAGGCTCGGACTGGTCTCTCTATGTTCTTGACTTCGGTCTCACCCAGATCCTCGAAATTCAGATCCAGCTTGTCCTGCACCTGGTCCCTTACGCTGCGGTGAATGCAAATACCTCCGGGCTCAGCCAAGCCTTCAAGTCGAGCGGCGACATTGACGCCATCACCATAAATGTCTCCATCCTCGGCAATCACATCTCCGATATTGATGCCGATCCGAAACACAATTCGTTCGCTTTCTGGAACGTCCGAATTTCGAGAAAGCATTTCGTTTTGAACAGAAACGGCAAATTTCATTGCCTGTACGGTGCTTTCGAACTCCAGCAGCGCACCATCACCCATTAGCTTGATTGTCTTGCCGCCAAAACTCGCCGCAAAGGGGTCAATGAGTTCCAGCCGATGCGACTTTAGTGCAGCCAGCGTCGCTGCCTCATCGCGTTCCATCAGCCGCGAGTAACCCACGACGTCAATACTCAAGATAGTGGTAAGGCGGCGTTCCACTTCCGTTCTCCCCTACGCCGAAGATTATCCATCCTGATCTCTTGAATCCATAGTTCTGCTATTCGCCCTATACCAAATCGCATATTTGTGGCGCCGGTCAGGCTTCGACAAAGTCAGATTTTTCATGACGGAGACCAAGCATGGTAACCAATAGACGCTGACACTGTGTGGGCGATGAGGTGGTGCGTGGCGGTGTGGAGTATTCGTCATGCAAGCTTTAAATCTACCCGTCATTCGAGTTGGCCGATCTGCGTGGAACAAAGGTCGGGTTATTGGCCAGAAGCGCCCGCTTTTGCCAAGGCATGTCTGGGCAATACGCGTTCGCTTAGAAATTTCAGAAGATTATAGGAACTTAGCACTCTTCAATTTAGCAATAGATAGTAAGCTCCGTGGTTGCGATCTTGTTCGCCTGAAAGTTGCAGACGTATTTGCCGCTGGACAAGTAAAGGAACGCGCGTCTGTCAACCAAAGCAAGACAAAGATACCCGTTCGTTTTGAAATTAGTAGTGGTACGAGAAACTCGCTTTTGAATTGGCTGAAACAACCTGCAATGAAAAGATCCGAGTACTTGTGGCCAGGGCGTTTTCAGCATCGGCTGCATATTTCTACTCGTCAGTACGCGAGGTTGGTTCAGTCATGGGTCGCTTCGGTTGGGCTTGATCCCAGTCAGTATGGGACCCATTCAATGCGACGCACAAAAGTGGCGCAGATTTATCGTAGAACAGGTAACTTGCGAGCCGTGCAGCTATTGCTTGGTCACACCAAGATGGACAGTACAGTGCGTTACCTGGGTGTAGACATCGAAGACGCACTCGCCATCGCGGAAGCCACCGAGGTTTAATCTATCAGGCCGCTTTCGAGCGGCCTTTTTTTGCGCGAACCCCGAGAGTAGAATTTTCAGCCCCAAAGCGGACATGGCGCAACTCAAGGCGAGGACAACTCGGCTGTTTGTCCTCCAAGCCTTTCGCGCAGACAAATGGCATAGTTCCCCAACGCTGAAACCGACTTCAAGCAAGGTCAGAAACCGACCCTGTTCATTTTCGCATGGTCTAAACACTTAGCGACCAGTATTAAACAGAAAGGAGGACAACACGTGGAGCGAAAGCTAGCGGCCATCCTGATTGCTGACCTTGTCGGCTTTACCGCTCGGATGGAGCGGGACGAGAAAGGCACGCTCGAAGTCCTTTCAGCGCACATTGACGATATTGCTGCTCCGCTTGTCGGTCGGTATTACGGTCGCATCGTCAAACAGATGGGTGACGGTCTGCTCGCCAGCTTCGACAGCGCAGTCGACGCCGTTTCCTGCGCGGTTGAATGGCAAAACGCATCAGCGGCAGGTAAGGACCCTCTCCAATTTCGTATTGGCGTTACTCTTGGGGATATAATCATGCGCGACGGAGATGTTTTTGGTTCCGGTGTGAACCTGGCGTCGAGACTGGAGCAGCTTGCCCCACCGGGCGGTGTGTTGGTGTCGGACGCCGTATATCGTGTGGTCGGAAATCGTATACCGGTTGCTTGGGAGGATGCTGGTCAGCACACAGTAAAGAACGTTGCCGAACCGGTACATGCTTGGCGCATTGGCGGGTCAAGCGCTGTATGCGCTAAACCGGATCGGCCTGAATCGTCAGGAACAGCCACTATTGCGGTCTTGCCACTGCACAACATGAGCGATGACCCCGAGCAGGCCTTCTTCAGCGACGGGATTGCGGAAGACATTATTGTGGGTTTATCGCGTTTTCGGACGCTTAAGGTTGTTTCCAGAAATGCGTCTTTCAGGTTCCGGACACAGGACACAGATCCGGCCAAAATCGCGGAGGCTCTCGGCGCTGATTACCTGGTTGAAGGCAGCGTGCGAAAGGTCGGCAGTCGCGTGAGAATCTCGGTACAGCTCGCTGACGCGGGTACGGGCACTCAACTCTGGTCGGATCGATATGACCACGAACTGGAAGACGTTCTGGCGGTTCAAGACGAAGTGGCTCGAAATATCGTCGCAGTGTTGCCGGGCAGGGTCCAGCACGATGTCGTCGACCGTTCGACACAGAAACCAACGGATCAGATGAAGGCCTATGAACTGATGCTCAAGGGCAAGGCGCTACGCGATGGTCTGAACGCACGAGATACGGCCAAGGCGAGAGCGTTGTTGGAACGAGCGGTCGCACTCGATCCGACCATCGCGCGATCTTATATGTATCTTTCAGATACATATGTCATAGATTTGTGGCTTGGGCTGGCGGACGCTGACGCACCGGCCCACACTTTGAAAATTGCCCGAAAGGGCGTGGCACTGGATAACCGGGACGTCTACATTCAGGACCAACTTGGTTTTTCCTATCTCTGTGCTGGCCTTTGGGATGAGGCAGAGGCACAATTCAACAAGACACTTTCCATGATAGAAAACGAGGCGGAGTCGATGGCATGGTGCGGCTACGCTTTCCTATTGCTCGGCTTGCACGAAAAGGCGCGCGAAGTAGTTTCGGAAGCGATGGCGCTGGACCCGCTACATCCGCCTGCCATCGACTGGATTATGGGGCAGGTCGAATTTTTCAACGGCAACTTTGAAGCAGCGCTTAGTTTTCTAATGGGAGCAGCGCGGCTTAACTCGTTGGCCACAGCATTTGTCGCCGCCTCCTACGCGCAGCTCAAACGGGAGCGAGACGCCTCTGACGCATTGCAAGAATTTGTTTCTGAACGTCACGATGAGTTCACAAGTCGAGGTATTGTGGTTGAGGATGATACGTTAGATAGCCTTACTCGCGGGTTTCGGTCTATGTGGCGGCGACCGGATGATTTTAAACTTCTCACCAATGGGCTACGGGCGGCAGGTATGACCGGCTGACGCCGACCTTTACTCTTTTGTCCTACCGCCGCGGCCTCAATTACGCGTTTCTCTGCGCCCTGTTTTTTCGGCCGATGGCAGCCCAAACCGGACATTCGAAACTAGACTTTGCAATTTTCGAGATGCGGAGATTTCGTACTGTTCTGCTTGCTACGGCCGAGCCTACGATTGCCCTAATAGTTGGGGGCGACCCACTCACTTGCCGCCCCCGCCCGTTCCGGCCAAAATGAAGCCCGAACGGAATTTGCTACCCGGCATGCATCAAAGATTGACCCTCAGTCTCAGTCCCAAGACCAGCGGGTCGTTCGAGTTTGATCCGGGATTTTTCAGGTATTGCACGTCTGCCGTCAGTGCCAGATTGTCGGCCAGGTCCAAACGGTAGAAAGCTTCAAGTGTCGTTTGATTGGGCAATCCTGGTGTCGTCAGGTCGGCAACAGTGGCCGCTATGCCAAGGAGATCATCATAGGTGCCAGGTCGCCACATCAAGCCTGCGTTGACTGCACGCCTGGCCAACGCACCGCCGCCATTGGACCATCCCAGCCGTCCGAAGATCATCAGTTGGTTGTCGAATGTATGGTTGGCAGAAAGTGTGGCTCCATATGTTTCCGGTACGCCAACTTGTTGGCGCGCATCCGTGTGAAACATCCCCAGATGAACGTTTGTCAGAAATCGTTTTGATTTTTCGGGCGTCCAGCCGATCTCGGCGTATTTGTAGAATTCGCTACCCCCGGAAAACCACTCAATGTCTGTGAGAGACCCATTGGCATCGCTCACCACCCCTAACGCGTAAATCTGATCCGTCAGATAGCCGCCGACCGTGACACCAAAGCCGGGATCGGGGATTGGCAGCACCGGGCTAAACAGGATTGAATAGTTCGAAAAGGTCGTTCGTGGGTTCACGTAACCCAGAATGTCAGAGTAGTCGCCCGGATCGATCCGACCCGCCACCACTCCTCCGCGTCCGTTTGCGAAGGCTTGTTGCCAGTAAGCTACCGACAAGGTCGTGTTTGTGTCCCCAAACGTGACCGCAGTTGCCCCTTGATATCCAATTTGCGCAGGCAGTGCGGAGGGTGCAATGGACTGGCCCAACCGGTGTCGGTTCTCCAGAATAAAGACAAGGCTACCCGGGTTTTCACCACCCCGGTTTGCCAATTCCCACGTCCCGATCATCCTGAGCTGACCGGATGCAGATCCGTCTTGCCCGGTCAGGCTGTGAGAACTGCGCTGGTATAGCGCCTGATAGTCGAAGCTGAGGGCTAATCCGGTGTTTTCCCGAAATCGACCCAAAGCGTTCTCGGCTGGATCAATGGCACGGTCCAAACCGGGCCAACGCGAATCTTCCAGCCGGCGCAACCTGTCTTGCTCCTGCTGCGCGCTGGCTGATCCCGGACCACCCAACGATACCTGGGCTGCGGCCTCCAGTTTGGCCTGACCAGCGTTTTCCTGTGCGTCAGCAGCACCGGCAAATAGTGCAAAGGCGCTCAATAACGCGGTGGAAAGGGTCGGTCGTGATGGAAGGTACGATCTCTGGTGCGACAAAACTCCAATCACTTTACATCATCCACAGCTTTTATTTCGGAAACACGTTCCAGCGCCGCAGCCATGTCGGCGCTGCTCATCAACTCGATCATCTGGTAATCATCAAGCAGGCCATCGCCGAGGCGGCTGACATAGAAGGCTTGGATAAAGGTAGGGTCATCTGGCAGGGAGACGGTGATGTAGTTCTTCCCGTTCCCAAGTCCCCAGTAATAGCTCAAAAGCTCTCCACCGAGCGCTTCGATCCCTCCCTTCACCGAGGCTGCGCGATCCCCCGGATTGGCGATCTGCATTTCCCAAGCGGTGCTATTGGACGTGCCAATGAACAAAAACGTACGCATGCTTTCGGCGTCTTCAGCTGCGGCAATTGAACCACAGATCGCCATAAAGACGCCAAGGCTGAGATGTTTCACAGTCTTTCCTTTCAGGGAAGGTTTCTTGGCTGAAGTGTGGGTTATCAAAGATAGACCACCCCACTTTCCTTTTATTCCAGCGTATTCTTGTAGAATTTGCCGTCCTTCATGATGACACGGATGGTGTCGAAACCTTCTTCACGCGGTTCCGCGTCAAACCATTTCGGTTGGGCGCCCAAGACAGAAAGATCTTCCAGCGGGTTGCCATCGACGATCAGGATATCGGCGTAGGCTCCTTCTTGGATCACCCCCAACTGCTCCGGATAAGGATTACGTTGGCCAGTCAGCTGCGCCAGTTCGCCCGCGGTCGACGTAGCGGAGACCAGCATGGCATGATTGCCGAACCAATCAGCAAACTGGTACTTTTCGAAATCGCGATGGGCACGGCCCTGATCGAGCGTTGACAGTACTGTATCAACGTTGTGCACGACCTTGGGTTTGTATTTCTTGACAAGCGCGATGAGATCCTTGCTTTGGTCATGTGCAACCGCAAGCTTGATGCCTGCCGGCGTACCCGGTGCAAAGTTGGGGTGCTCAAACAGGATCGGTGAGAACCCGGCGGTGTTGAGGGACCAGAATATTCCTTCATCAGCCATGCGCTTCACGGTTTCTTCTGTGACCATCTGGCCGTGTTCAATGACCTTGACGCCCGCATCCAGTGCCATTTGGACAGTTTCGTCCGTGTATGCATGCGTAAAGGCGTAAGTATCAAAAAAGGCTGCGACCTCTACGGCCGCCCTGATCTCTTCCACGCCGTATCCCACAGACCAAAGCGGGTCTAATTCCGAGGAAACACCGCCGCCGACGGTTAGCTTGATTTGCGTGGCCCCATAGCTGAGGTTCCTGCGCGCGGCCGTTCTGATTTCGTCTACGCCGTCTGCAACGACCGCGAGATTGAGTTCTTCCACCTGTGCGACGGGGCCACCTTCAGCCCGGGCACGAGGGCTGCGCCAGTCCGTGTGACCAGATTGTGGACCGATGCACGCACCGCTCGGGTAAATCCGTGGCCCGACAAGGATATCCTGATCGATCAGCTTTTTCATCGCATCGCCTTGGCCACAGGCATCGCGAACCGTTGTGTAACCATCCATAAGGTAATCACGCGCGTTCGCGACCGCCATCGCGCCGACGCCGTCCCAATTCGCATACTCCGCGCCGCCAAAGCTTGTGAAAAGACCGGTCAGGTTCAGGTGGACGTGGCTGTCGATCAGCCCGGGCATCAATGTGCGACCACCTCCATCCACAACTGTCGCGCCAGGCGCGTCGATGGCCTCGGTGGAAACTTCTTTGATCAAGTTGCCTTCAACCAGAACGCTGGCGTTCTCGATCCGCGCCTCATTCACACCGTCAAAGACATTGACGTTAGTGAACAGGGTTTGCGGCTGGGTATCCTGTGCAAACACGGCAGTGGCCGTGCAAAAAACCAGGCTCGCGACGGCAGCTGTATTTGTCGAAATACTCATGTCCTTCTCTCCCTTAAAATTTGGTGCGCGGGGTGCCGAGGTAAGTTCACCCCACGCGACACTCAGTCGAGTGTGTTCTTGTAGATCACGCCATCCTTCATGATGATCTTTAGATTGGTGTCGGGATCGGACAGCAGCAGGATATCCTCCAGCGGGTTCCCATCGACCAATAGAAGATCGGCGTACGCACCCTCTTCAACCACACCCAGTGGGCCGTCCTGATAAGGATTGTTCAAACCTGTAAGGCGGTTCATGCGCGCGCCGTTTGAAGTTGCGATGCGCATTACGTCATACGGGCTGAAGCCCGCTTCGTGCAGATACCCGATTTCGTCGTTCATTTTCTTGTCTTGCTCAAGCGTCTGGTCCCAGTTGTTCACAAGGTCTGTACCCAGTGTGTACAGGTCGATCATACCCGGCGTTGTCTGGATCACTTCGATCATATTGGCCGCGGCATCCCGCACACTTTTCCATTTCTTGAAGGACGCCGGCGTGTAAAAGGCTTCCGCCTGTTCGGTGGTCACCGAGTAGACCGGGGCCACAGCCGTCGCGAACATGATCTGCTTTTCGACCATAACCTCGGCAGCCTCTTTGGTCAGGAACGGGATGTGTTCAACCGTCTTGGCGCCATTGTCGATGCAGTTGCGGATCGCCTGTTCGGTGAACACATGGCAGGTGACATAGGTGCCCCATTGCGCGGCGGTCTTGACCGCCATCTGGATCTCGTCAGCCTGATATTGAAGTGAGTGCAGCGGGTCGAACTCGGACGTAACCCCGCCGCTGACCATGATCTTGATCTGGGTTGCCCCGCGACGCAGGTTTTCACGAACGGCCATACGGACCTGCTCAGGTCCGTCGGCGATGAAGCTCATTTCGGTGTCGACCCAATGCGACGGCCCCTGACCCGACAATATGGGATGTCGGTCGTTCAGCTTGCGGAAATCGGCATGGCCAGATGTCTGGGTGATAAACGCTTCCGAGGAATAGATACGCGGGCCGGGGAACATTCCGGTATCTATGATGCGGGCGATGGACTTGGCCGGTCCTCCAAGGTCGCGCACGGTTGTGAACCCGTTCATAAGAATGCGCTCGGACCGGATAGTGGCGACGCCGCCAAGATGGAATGGAGTGATGTTTTGGCGCAATCCGTCGCTGAGCGGATTGAAGACCAAGAGATGAACGTGCTGGTCGTGCATTCCGGGCATCAGCGTGCGCCCACCACCGTCAATGATTTGGGCGTTGGCGACAGCCAGCGGTTCAGTTGAGACTTCGGCGATCAGGTTATCGACGACCAGAACATTTGCGTTCTCGATCCGCGCCTCGTTCACCCCGTCAAAGACATGAACATTTGTGAAAAGGATCGGGAAACTTTCTTCCTGTGAAGCGGCATGCGTTGGAAACAGATGGCTCGCAGCCAGTACTGCGGGAACAAGTATGCGCATCAGACATTCGTTCATTTGGGCTCCTATCATCAAGAATCGCAAAAGGCACAATTAGGAGTCATTATAGAATTCGAATAACTTGATGCCTGACAGATTTCCGGTTCGAGAAAAATAGTTTTGGGAAACTGCAAGGTTTCATAATTTTATTGTGGGAATTTCCTACACTCGGGAATATTGCGAATTTCTGGAGAAGAGATGACAAGAAGACTTGGTAATAACACGGATCAGTCGCTGCCACTCGTCAGGGCTTCAGTTGCGGGTCCGATTGTCGCAGCGCTTCGCAGAGTGGGGGTCGAACCCGCGTTTGTTCTTGATCCTCTGGGGTTGAACGAAGCGCAGGTAATGGACCCGAAGAATTTCCTGCGCCACGATACCGTCTACCAGATCTATCAGGCCGTGGCAGAAGCCACTTCACCGGATTTTTGCGCACGGGTCGGGCAATCCGTCGATCTTGTCAAATTTCTCCCGCTTGGCGATATGCTGGCAGAAGCCCTTACATTGGGAGACTTTTTTACCAGGTTCACACAAGCGGTTTCCAAGGAATCCAATGCCGTTACGCAATCCCTCTTTGTCGAAGGAGAGCACGCATATTTCAGTGCCAAAAGGAACTTCCAAATTTCGGTTTCTCCCAGCCAAACCGATGCGTTTCTGACGAGTATATGGATATCCCTGTTGCACCGTGTCCTGGATTTCAGGTGGGACCCCAACCAAGTCATTCTTCGCGTCAATGACCCGGATGCGCTGCCCAGTCATTTTCACGGCGTTCGGGCAATCAAGTGCAATCCTCAAGGTTTTTCGATCAGGTTTCCCTCCAGCTGGTTAAGTTACAGACTACGAGCAGAGGCACTGGAAAACCCACCAGACTACAGGGTGATGGATGAGGACCTGGCCGCCCCGCAGGATTTCCTTGCGGGACTGGAAGGCCTGATCAGGGTCCATCTTGCGGATTCAGGATTTGGTGTGGATGAGCTTGCGGACCTTTGCGGATTTCATCAGGAAACACTGAACAACCGATTGGAACCCTACGGTCAAACGGCGTCCCGAGTGATCGCGCGCATTAAGCAGGAAGAAGCCGAACGCCTGCTAGCAAATGACAATAAATCCGTCGGCGAGACAGCGCAACGGCTTGGCTATGCCGACCCAACAGCTTTCTCTAGAGCTTTCCGTAAATGGACGGGCCTATCTCCAGCAGCCTACAAGAAATCAAACCGGAAGGACTAGCATTGCTCCTGAACATCGCCATCGGTCTTCTATCTGCATTTTTTCTCTTTGCTTCATCCTTCAAGATTTTTGGGTGGCAAAAGAAGGTCTTTGAAATCCAGTTGGGCATGTTCGAAAGCTACGGCCTCAACAGGCAGATTATGTTCCTCGTCGGATGCGGGGAACTTTTCGGGGCAATCGCCATCTGGTTTCAATCGTCCTGGATCGGGCCGCTAGGAGCACTAGCGTTGCTCTGCACATCTGTCGGAGCGATATTCTGCCATCTAGTGTTCGATTCTTGGAAGCACGGTATACCGGCGACGATAACAGGGACGCTTGCGGCTCTTGTTTTGAACGCTGGGTATTCGAAACTTCTAAACGTGCTGTAACGACAGCCACCCGACCGATGCCAGGCAGCCCCAGGACAGCGATGGAACGTGCACAACGGGCCTTTATTCTCGACTTTGCAAAGTCCGCTTTCTGCGCATTGCTGTCATTGGAGTTTCGCGCAGCATCAGTCAATTTTGGGCTCTCTCGTTGGCTCCGCTGCGCTTTGCCTGAACGGCTGCTTATCCGAAAATCGCTTAGAGGGGGATTAAGCAAAGAGCCGCACATTACCCTTCTAACAACGGTCTAGAGACGCTGTTCATGAAATCTGACAAGCAAGCAATGGAACTGCTAAAGAACCTGATCTACGACCAGCTAAAGAGCGGTAAGAACATTGATTTGGGCGAGCTGGATGCCGTTTGAAATTCGAATTCAACCTTGAAGCAGAAATGGGAGGCCACTTTGACCTCCCATCAACATTTTACCACAAGGCCTTGCCCATTGGGGCGGCTTTTTTTCTCGTTGCAGTGCATTTTCGGCATCTCCAGAAAGTAACTCCTTCTGACAGGGAAATTCTTGTCTTATGCTGGGCTGAAGCTGGGGCTCTGGAGGGAGCGATGCTGGAAATTCAGGCTGTCAGAACCCAAACACAAGCAGATGCCGTTTATTCGTTGGCATACGAGTTCACGGACTGGCTGCGCGAACGCTATCCGGAAATGGCGGCAGATATTGATGTTTACCTCAAACACCAGAAGTTTGATGAGCAGATCCGAGATGTGCTGATCCATTTCAGCCCGCCAAAAGGGGAATGCCTGCTTGCCGTCAATAATGGGCAAGCGATCGGAATTCTGATGTTGAAGGATCTCGGAGAGGGGACTTGCGAAATGAACAGGATGTTCGTTCGCGAAACCGCGCGGGGGCTGGGGGTAGGCCGGGCTCTGGTCCAGGAACTCAAACGGCGGGCACGGGAAATGGGCTTCAGAACCATGACGCTGAGCGCCCTGCCGCGCCACCACGAAGCTCTGGCCCTTTATCGGGCGAGCGGGTTCCAGTTAGATGATCGCGCAAGGGATGCTGGAAACTCGGCAAACGCTGTTCTCATGAAAATCAATCTGGATGCGCTTTCCGAATAATGGCTGGCCCTGCGGTTTTTGCTGACAAGAAACCAAATAGTGGTCAAAAAAAACCGGCGCTAAAAGCGCCGGCTCAATTTGCGTATCACCTCAGGTCTGTTTACCCGAACACACGCCCCAGCGCGCCGTCAACGGCGTCGGTGATCTGGTCAATGTCATCTGCCGTTGCGATCAGCGCGGGTGAGAAGCACAACGTGTTGTTGCGGCTGGGGATCGAGCGGTTGGTGGCCCCGATGATGACGCCCTGCGCCATACAGTCGGCCACGACCGCCTGAACTCTTTTCTCGTCCATCGGGTCCTTGGTGGCGCGGTCGGTTACCAGTTCGGCACCCAGGAACAGGCCCTTGCCGCGCACGTCGCCGATAACCTTGTGCTTTTCCATCAGCGCCTGCAGGTTGCCCATCATGCGGTTGCCCATATCGGTGCAGTTGCCCAGCAGGTTCTCGTCTTCGATGATGCGCATGTTCTCGATCGCGGCCGCCGGACCTGCGGTGCAGCCGCCAAAGGTCGAGATGTCGCGGAAGTAGTTCAGCGGATCGGATGCGTCGTCCTTGAACAGGTCAAAGACTTCCTCGGTGGTGACCATCACGGCAATCGCCGCATAGCCCGAGGCAACGCCTTTGGCCATGGTCACGAAGTCCGGCTTGATTCCGTATTGCTGATAGCCGAACCATGTGCCGGTCCGGCCGACGCCGCAGACGACCTCGTCGATATGCAGCAGCACGTCGTACTTCTTGCAGATCTCCTGCACCCTCTGCCAGTATCCCTCGGGGGCTTCGATCACGCCACCACCGGCGGTCACGGGCTCAAGGCACAGCGCGCCAACGGTGTCGGGACCTTCGCGCAGGATCACCTCTTCGATCTGGTTCGCGGCCCATTCACCGAAGTTCTCCTCGGGCGCGCCATCCAGCTCGTGCTTGCGGTATTCCATGCAGTGCGGAACGCGCACGAAATCAGGTGCGAACGGACCATACTGCGCGGTGCGCTCGTCCTGGCCACCTGCCGACATGGTCGCCAGCGTCGAGCCGTGATAGTCGCGGTCGCGATACAGGATTTTGGTCTTCTTGCCGCCATAGCGCTTGTGCGCGATCTGCCGGACCATCTTGAACGCTTTCTCGTTCGCTTCCGAGCCCGAGTTGGTGTAGTAGACGCGGCTCATCCCCGGCATCTTTTCGATCAGGTTTTCAGCAAAGATCGAACCGGGAATCGAACCTGCGGTATTGGCGAAATAGCACAGCTTCATCAGCTGGTCGTACACCGCCTTGCAGATCGATTCGCGGCCATAGCCTACGTTGACCGTCCAGACCCCGCCGGACACGGCATCCAGATGCTCTTTGCCTTTCTGGTCCCAGACGCGCATGCCCTTGCCTTCGACAATGATGCGCGGGTCACTGGTTTCAAAAGGTTTATGCTGCAGCAGATGGTGCCAGATATGGGCGCGGTCGGCTTCGACTACGCGCGAAAGATCGTTTTCGTTGAACGTGCCGTCCATGACATGTCCTTTCCAAAATGCAGTGCCCGGCGGCGAAATCAGCCCTGTTCCGGGAAGTGTTTCCGATGGCCCAGATCACCTTGAAAGGTGCTTTGTAGATAGGGCCAGATCGCATCATCCCGTATCTCCAGAGCATACGCCAGCGTATTTTTTCGGATTTGCACAGCCCTGTCTTTGTGGTGAAGTCTACCGGCACGAATTGGGAGGACCAGCGGATGTCAGGCACCAACATCTATACCCGCCATCTGGATAAAAGCGGCGCGAACTACACACCGTTGTCTCCGCTCAGCTTTATCGAAAGGACGGCGCAGGTTTATCCGGATTATCCGTCCGTGGTTTACGGTGATCGCAGGTATACTTGGGAGGAAACGTACACGCGTTGCCGCCAGCTTGCCGGCGCGCTTGCAGCGCACGGAATCGGGCAGGGGGATACGGTCTCGATCATAGCGGCCAATCTGCCTGAAATGTACGAGGCGCATTTTGGCGTGCCAATGGCAGGGGCAGTGCTGAACGCGATCAACACCCGGCTGGATACTCCGATCGTTGCGTTCATCCTGAACCATGCCGAAGCCAAGGTTCTGCTGGTGGATCCCGAGTTTTCAGGCGTGGTCAACGAGGCGTTGAAACAGGTCGATCACGAGGTTTTGGTCATCGACATAGAAGACCCAAGTTTTGCCGGTGGCGAAAAGATCGGATCAGTGACCTATGATGATTTTCTGGCCACGGGTGATCCGCACTACAACTGGTCGTTGCCTGCAGATGAATGGGACGCCATCACGCTGAACTATACCTCCGGTACGACCGGAAACCCGAAGGGCGTCGTCTATCACCACAGAGGTGCTGCCCTGAACGCGCAATCGGATATTCTGGACTGGGACATGCCGAAACACTCGGTGTATCTGTGGACCCTGCCGATGTTTCACTGCAACGGGTGGTGTTTCCCATGGGCTATGGCGGCCAATGCCGGGGTTTCGGTCTGCCTGCGTGCAGTGCGGGATGAGCCGATCTATGCCGCGTTCCGAGAGGAGAGAGTGACCCATTTCTGCGGTGCCCCCATTGTTCTGAACATGCTGGCCAATGCCCCGGACCACCTCAAGGTTTTTGATCATCCCATCAAGGTGATGACCGCCGGTGCGCCGCCGCCAGCCGCCGTCATCGAAAAGATGGAGGCCATGGGCGTTGAAGTGACCCATGTTTACGGGCTGACCGAGACATATGGCCCTTCGGTTGTCTGTGCGTGGAAAGAGAAATGGAATGAGAGGGGCGCGGATGAACGCGCTGCGCTGAAGGTGCGGCAGGGTGTGAAATACACGGCGCTGTCCGGCCTGATGGTCGCGGATCCGGAAACACTGGAACCTGTTCCGGCCGATGGCGAAGCCATGGGTGAGATTTTCATGCAGGGCAACGTCGTGATGAAAGGGTACCTGAAAAACCCGGATGCCACGGACAAGGCGTTCCGGGGTGGTTGGTTCGCTTCGGGCGATCTTGGGGTGATGCATCCCGACGGCTATGTCGCGTTGAAGGACCGATCCAAGGACATCATCATTTCGGGGGGCGAAAACATCTCATCCGTCGAGGTTGAGGGGATCCTTTACAAGCATCCCGCCGTGATGGAGGCGGCAGTGGTTGCGCGCCCGGATGACAAGTGGGGCGAAACACCCTGTGCATTTGTCGAGCTGAAGCCGGGCAGGGAAGCAACTGAGGCTGAAATTATCACATTCTGCCGGGACAACATGGCCCATTTCAAAGCGCCCAAAACGGTAGTTTTCGGCGCGTTGCCCAAGACTTCGACCGGCAAGATCCAGAAATTCAAGCTGCGTGATCAGGCGCGAGGGCTTTCTTAGGTCCTGGCGTCATCGAATATTGACAGATCGAGAGGCAGCATCTCTCCCATCCAGATCGCGCGGTCACGGTGATCGCTCAGATGGTCGCCGGTCTCGGGGTGGGTGAACACGGTCAAACCCCTGCGGTTTATCATAAGCCAGGGAATGACCTGGTCGAATGTCTCCGGCCCAAAGCCCAACTGGCAACTCCACCGGGGGTGGGGGCCGACATTGCGCGCATGCATTCGGCCCACCTGAACGGGAAACAGGCGCGCGGCTTCTTCACAGACAAGCCGGGCGGTTTCCTGTGTATCCGCGTCAAAATAGACATGGGCGTGATAGCCGGTAATTTCAGTCATATAGGGCCTCGATCATCATTCACTGGCCAAAGTGTACCGGCTGCACGGCTTCCTAGCCATCCTTGCCAAACACACAGAGACTGTGCGCTGAATTAGGTTGGGGCGTGCGCGTCAGGATGTGCCGCTGCAAACGCCGGGTGTTTGGTGCACGCGGCCTCAACTTGCAGGATTCGGGGCATTCCGCTCAGGTCGACCTGCCAGCGGCGCGCATTGTACATCTGCGGCATCAGACACAGATCGGCCAGACCGGGCGCGTCTCCGGTGCAATACGGGGTTTGATCGAACCCGCCCAGCAGGTCTTCAAACGCCAGCAGACCGGGGCGAATGAAGTGACGCATCCAGTCCCCGGGCATGTCACCGGCCCCGCCGCTCAGCGTGGTGGCATGGCGCGCGACGGAAAGATTGCAGACGGGATGCAGGTCGACGGCAATGGAATGCGCCAGGGCCTGAACTTTGGCACGTTTGCCTGCGTCAGCTGGCAGCAGCCCCAGATTTCGCGTTTGATCGAGATACTCAAGGATTGCCAGAGACTGGGTCAGCCGCAGGCCGTCAATCTCCAGAACAGGAACGAAACCCTGCGGATTCCGGGACAGGTGGGCGTTGGATTTATGTTCGCCCGCAACCAGATCGACGACTTCCGACCGATAGGGGATGCCAGCCAGATTAAGGGCGATCCGAACCCGGTAGCTGGCCGATGACCGCCAGTAGTCATAAAGAACGACGTTACTCATCCTCGTCTCCGCTGCCAAATCACCCCTGCTCCTTTTTTGCCCATGTGCTGAATTGGTTGAGGCCGTCCCTGACGGAGACCTGTGGGGACCAGTTCAGCAGGCGGCGTGC
>NZ_JBQFMJ010000009.1:0-200732 GCF_056531785.1 Ruegeria sp. K7 | reverse complement strand
AGCCGCGACCCGATAAAACCCGCGCCCCCCGTGATCAGAATCTTCATTAAGCTATCCACCATGTCTACAGATGGCGCGTCACTAGTTCATTAATACTTCGATTGCAATCGGGGGGCGCATTGCAGCCTGCCGTTCTGCCACGGTGGTTGCAGTATATCTGGCATGTCCCGAGGGGTATGTTTTTGAGGTTCGAAACCGCTGTTCGCCACCCGTTCTTCTTGCTCTGTTCTACCCTCGCCTAACACGCCTTAGACCCAACAGGGTCAAACACCGCGCTCTAAGGTGTCGTATTCTTATTGCTCTCCCGAGGCGCGGCGACGTATCGGGCACCATCAGACGATCAGCTCGATCAAGAATGGACCGAGTCTTGCGAAACTGGCCTGCATCAGATCGCCAAGCTGGTCCAGATCGGTGGCCACTGCGGCCTCGACCCCCATGCCGTTGGCCAGATTGACCCAGTTCAGATCCGGTTTGCCAAGGTCCAGCATGTCCATCGCCGTAGGGCCCGGCGTTGCACCGACATTGCCGTATTCGCCGATCAATATCTGGTACTTGCGGTTCGAGATGATGATCGTCGTGCAGGGCAGCCCTTCGCGCGACTGTGTCCAGAGCGACTGAAGCGAATACATCGCCGAGCCGTCGGCCTGCAAGCTGATCACCCGGCGTTCACCTTTAGCCGCGATGGCGGCCCCGGTGGCCACCGGCAGGCCATCGCCAATGGCCCCTCCGGCCAGATGCAGCCAGTCATGGGCCGGGGCCGCGAAGGTGTGCGGATAGAAAGCCCGTCCATAGGACACGCTTTCATCCGAAATGATCGCATTCTCGGGCATCAAAGCCGCAACTGCCTGCGCCAGACCTTCCGGGCTGCAAGCGCCCGAAGGGGCCTCGAGTCGAGGGCCAGGATCAGGGATCGCGACGGCGGGCGCGTTCAGTTCATCCACCAGTGCCTGAAGCGCGGCTTCGGCGTCCTGATCCGGGCGCGACAGACGAATGAAACGTGCGTCGTCGGCATATTGGGTCGAGGATTTCCCCGGATACGCGAAAAACCCCACCGGAGGTTTTGCCCCGACCAGAATGATGGTCTTGAAATTCGCAAGCGTTTCCCGCGCCAGGTCGGTGTCATAGGGCACCCGCACTAACGGCAGACGCCCGCGTCCCCGCGCCAGATGCGGCGTGACGAAATCTGCCATCAGCGCCGCGCCGGTCGCCTGCGCCACCCGCCAGGCCAGGCCCTGCGCGGGGGTCAGCACACCGTGGCCTGCCAGCAGGATCAGGACATTTTCGTCATCCCGCAGGGTGCGGGCGGCCTGAGCGACAGCCGCAGGATCGATCTTTGCCGGTGCTGGAACCGGCAGCGGATGGGCAACCCTGCCGCCCTTATACCAGCTGGCATCCGAAGGCAGGATCAGTGTGGCGATCTGCCCCGGCATAGTTTTTGCCGCCTGAATGGCACGGGCCGCATCGGCCCCGACCTGATCGGATCGCGAACTGGTATGAACCCAGTTCGACACCGTGCGCGCCATACTGTCCGTGTCGGCCTGTAACGGAGCATCGTGCCTGGCATGATAGGTGGCCTGATCGCCCACGATATTGACTATCCCCGACCGCGCCCTGCGGGCATTATGCAGGTTGCCCATTCCATTGGCCAATCCCGGACCGCAATGCAGCAAGGTCGAGGCTGGTTTGCGCGCTATCCGGAAATAGCCGTCTGCCATGCCAGTGACGACGTTCTCCTGCAGGCCAAGAACGCAGTGCATCCCCGGGATCTGATCCAGAGCCGCCACGAAATGCATCTCGCTGGTGCCGGGATTGGCGAAACAAGTGTCCACACCCGCCCCAAGAAGTGTTCTGACCAGGCTTTCTGCACCATTCATTCTCGCTCTCACCGTTCGAAAAGTCTCGTCTGCAAATCAGCCTAGCGGCCTCAGCGGCAGATCAGAACCCGTTATGTGCCTTCAGTAATGCCTTTCCTAACTCCTGAACATGACAGCTTGTCGCCTGGACCGGCAGAGCACGATGAAGAGAAAACCGGCGTGATCGTCGCAAGGTATCTCGACGCCCGCCTTTGATGATCACGATTATTCAGTCTTGCTTGCCTTCGGTTTCATCAACCCATTCTGCACGGGGATTGGCCCCCACTTCCTCCAGTTTCTTCAAAACTTCGGCTTTCCAGCCTGCCTTGATGTTGAGCGCTAGCTGTGACGCTGGTCGGTGGTCAGGCTGAAGGATCGCGTATTCATATCTGAGCGGGTTTTCGAACGGCAAAAACGCAACTTTCCCTTGAGACAGCCCCAGTTCACGTTCGGTGGCAAAGGTCAGCGGATCAACGATTGTGCAGCACTGACCCGAACTTACAAAGGGGATCAACGGAAGAAAGTACTGGCAGGTGACCGTCGGTTTGTAGTTTGCAGATTCGTCCTGAAACTCTTGCCGGATCTTACGCTGGAACGGATGGGTTTCGTGCAACCCGCCCATGGGGATCCCGTCCAGATCAGAAATCGTTATGCTTTTCCGGGACGCCAGAGGGTGTGCGCTGTCTATGGCGCAAAAACAGTCAGCCCGGATGAGTTCGGCTGAATATTGCGGTTTTCTGCCGGCAGAGTGTTCAAAATCAGCGAAACCAAAATCGATATTCTGGGTACCTGCAAGCTCCATGATCTGGGGCGAACTGCGTGTGGACAGCGTGATGCGTATATTGGGGTTTTCCCCGACAGACTGGCTGATGAACCGCGGGAAAAGAAACGCCGAAGGACCAGGCATTGTGGCGATGTTCAAACTGCCGGAATGCCCTTTGATCAGTCCTTCCATGGTACTGGAAATCGTCGATAGCCGATCCAGGATACCCGTAGTTTCCGCAAGAAGGTAGTGCGCTTCGGGAACCGGCACCAGACGCCGCCCTTTGCGTTCGAACAACGTAAGGCCCAAGTTCTTTTCAAGGTTCTTCAATGCCAGGCTGATCGCTGGTTGCGTGCGGTTCAGTTTTTTCGCCGTCTGAGAGATGGAACCAGTTTCCATCACTTCGCGAAATACGGCCAGTTGGGTAAGATTCATGCGCTATATATAAGCTAAATTTAAGTTTTGTGAAATATAACAAATTTGTATTTATGTGAATTCCCTCTACGCTGGCGGGATCAAATTTCGGGCAAACCGAATCCGATGATCCACAACTTGGAGGAAACGATGAGACTATCGAAATGCCTGGCAGGCATCGCTCTGGCTGGCGCGCTGGCCGCACCGGCGCTGGCACAGGACCCGACCTTTTTCCGCATCGGTACCGGCGGGGCTGGCGGCACCTACTTTCCCATCGGCGGCACAATCGCAAACGGGATTTCTGCCCCTCCGGGTTCGCGCCCGTGTGAAGAAGGCGGCCAGTGCGGCGTGCCCGGTCTGATCGCGATTGCGCAATCCACCACTGCGTCTGTCTTTAACAATGCGGCCGTTCAAAACGGCGAGCTGGAGGCCGGTCTGGCCGCCGCCGACGTCACTCGCTCGATGTATCTGGGTGAAGGCAAGTTCGAAGGCAAACCGCATCCCAACCTGCGCATCGTGGCCAATCTCTTCCCCGAGGACCTGCATTTGGTTCTGCCGGCAGGTCAGACGATCAATGATCTGGGCGATCTGGAAAGCAAGCGTGTTGGTATCGCGCAGGCGGGTTCGGGCACTCAGGTGGCCGTTCTGCAGATGCTGGACGCCTGGGGCGTCAACCGCGACAACATGGACGAGGCCGAGCTGAACAACAGCCAGAGCGCGGAGCGTCTGGCCGACGGTCAACTGGACGCCTATTTCTATGCTGCGGGCTGGCCGGTCGCCGCGATGGTTCAGCTGTCCTCGACCAAGGGCATGAACCTGCATTCCTTCTCGGACGAGGATCTGGCGAAGATCAACGAGATCATCCCGGCTTATATCCCCTCGGCCATTCCGGGTGGTGTGTACGAAGGTATCGACGGTGAGACTAAGACACCGGCCGTCAGCGCGATGCTGGTTGTATCCTCGGACCTGTCGGACGATCTTGTCTATCAGCTGACCAAAGCCCTGTGGAACGACAACACCCGCAAGCTGCTGGATAACGGTCATGCCAAAGGCAAGCAGATCACAGCCGAGACGGCGCTGGACGGTGTCGAGGCACTGGGTGTTCCGCTGCATCCAGGCGCTGAGAAGTTCTACAAAGAAGCCGGGCTTCTTCAGTAATCCTCTCTCACGAAACTTAAACGTCCGGTGTCCCGATTGGGGCACCGGGTACTCGAAATACGCGTAATCAGGGGGCCATCATGTCCGAGACACAGAAACTTGATGACCACGAGCTGACAGCCGAGGAACTGGCTGCCATCGAAGAACAATTCGACGAAGGCGCCGCCGTCCGGCAAGTGTCGCCCGCAACCGCCAAGGTTCTGCGAGTCGTCGCCCTGATCTTTGCATTCTATGAATTCTTCACCGCCGGGTTCGGCCTGCCCGCCGATCACTGGCACATGGGCATCTATCTGGCCCTGCTGTTCATTCTGGTTTATGCGACAATACCGATTATCGGGGCCAAAAGCCTCTATGCGCTTAAAGTAAGCCACTTCCGCATCGGTAACATCCCACTCTACGACTTGGTCTTCATGGCGCTGGGGATCATCGCTGCGCTGTATGTCGGGCTCGCATGGCGCGGCATTCCGTTTCTCGGGATCGAGGAACAGACGTTCCGCATGGGCAACCCCAACACGTACGACGTGATTTTGGGCGTAATCATCATTCTGCTGGTTCTGGACATCGCGCGCCGCACGTTGGGTTGGGTGCTGCCGCTGATCATCTGTGTGTTCATCTCCTACGCCCTGCTCGGCCCCTATTTCCCCGGCCTGCTGCAGCATCCCGGCGTGAATTTCAAAACTTTCGTATCGTCGATGTACTTCCCGCAGGAAGGCATCTACGGCGTCACACTTTGGGTTGTTTCCACAATTGTGTTCCACTTTGTGCTGTTTGGCGTCATTGCCCAGCGCACAGGGCTGGGACAGCTTTTCATCGACAACGCAACCATTTTGGCGGGCCGTTATACCGGCGGTCCGGCAAAAGTGTCGGTGGTATCCTCGGCGTTCTTCGGCACGATTTCGGGTTCTTCGGTGGCCAACACCGTTTCGACCGGCGCGCTGACAATTCCCAACATGAAGCGCCTGGGATACCCCGGCCATTTTGCAGGCGGGGTCGAGGCCGCGTCCTCGGCCGGTGGCCAGATCACTCCGCCGATCATGGGGGCGGCCGCCTTCATCATGGCCGAGTTCCTCGAGGTTCCCTATACAACCATCGTGATCGCGGCGATCTTCCCGGCCATCCTGCACTATGTCGGCGTCTTTGCCGTCGTGCACCTGATGGCACGCAAGCTGAACCTGAAGGGTCTGGCGAAAGAGCAACTGCCGCAGCTCAAGGCTGTCTGGACCGAAGGATGGGCCAATATCGTGCCCCTGATCGGACTGCTGGTAGTGCTGTTCACGGGCTACACGCCGTTCATGTCCGCCTTTTGCGGTATCTCCCTTGCCGTGATCGCGGGCATGTCGCGCCTGAAGCAACCTCCGACACTGATCTATGCGGCGGCGTTCCTTGCCTTCGTGCTTTGGAAGTTCTCGGATGGTGGCTTCGATCTGACCATGACGGCCATTCTTTGCGGCCTGTCAGTGATCGCTACACTGAACCCCCAGAAACGGATCGAAATTCCCGAGATGCTGGCCGCGGTCGAACTGGGCGTGAAATACTCGCTGGCCGTGGGGGCCGCTGCGGCCGCTGTCGGCATCGTGGTGGGTGTCATCAATACCACCGGCATCGGGTTCCGCATCGGTTTCATGGTGACGCAGGGCGCGGGCAACCTGGCGGCGGATCTGTACAACATGATCTCGTTCGGCAGCTTCCAACTGTTTGCTATGGAAGACCTGCAGCTGTTCATCTCGCTGGTGTTCATCGCCATCGTCTGCATCCTGATGGGCGCAGGCATCCCGACCACAGCGTTATACATCATGCTGGTTTCGGTCGCACAGCCCGCGCTGGCGCAATTGGGCGTGCCGCCCATCGCCAGCCACCTGTTCGTGCTATACTACGGTGTCGTGTCCGAGATCACGCCGCCGGTCTGCACTTCGGCCTATGCGGCCGCGGCCATTGCCAATTCCAACCCGTTCCGAACCGGGCTGTCCGCCTTTACACTTGGGCTTGGCAAAGTCATCGCGCCCATGGCCTTTGTCTATGCACCGGTTCTGCTGTTCGTGTCGTCAACCGGGTTCAATCTGTGGGAGTTCACCTACACTGCCGCCAGCTGCATTGCAGGGGTCATCGCCCTGTCCGCCGCCGTGGTGGGATATTGGCTAAAGCCGCTGAACATAGCCTCGCGTATCTTGATGGCATTGGCAGGCGTTATCTTTGTCGCGCCCAGCCTGACCGCTGATCTGATCGCGCTGGCCGTGGCCTCTCCGGTCATCGTCACTCAGATGATCGCCCGCAACCGCAGTCATTCCCCGGCATAACAACATGGCGAAAGAAGTCACCATCATCGGCGCTGGCATCGTCGGCATCTGTTGCGCGTTGTCCCTGCAGGAGCGCGGCATTCCCGTCCGGCTATTGGACAGAAGCGAACCGGGGCAGGAAACCTCGTTCGGAAACGCGGGCGTTGTCTCTCCGTGGTCGATCATCCCGCAAGCCGTGCCGGGGATCTGGAAAAAGCTTCCGGCAATGCTGCTGAACCCAAAAAGCGCGCTGTCTGTCCGGCTTTCGTTTTGGCCAAAGATGGTTCCCTGGGGGATGCGCTTTCTGGGTAACTCCGGCGAAAAGACGGTGCGTGAGATCTCGGATGCGATGGAGCTGTTGTGCCGTCCTTCCATTGATCTGTACCGGCGGCATCTGCAGGGCACCGGTCACGAGGATCTGATCACCGACAGCCTCTATGTCCACGCGTTCCGCCATCCGGAACAGGCCAACCTGGATGGGCTGGACTACCTCATTCGGCGGGAAAAGGGAGGCGACCTCGACCGCATCGATGGCGTCGAATTGCGGCGTATCGAACCTGCGCTGAGCCGTGATTTCAAGGCTGCCATTGTGATCAAGGGTCAGGCACGCGTCACATCTCCGGGACGGTTGGCTGCGGTTCTGGCCGACAAGGCCAGAATACAGGGCGCAGAAATCGTCCAAACCGAGCTAAAAGGGCTGAGCCGTGCGCAGGATGGCGGCTGGCAGCTTGCCACCGCGCAAGGGCTCCTTCATGCCGACAAGGTCGTTCTGGCCGCCGGAGTCTGGTCAGCCGAAATCCTGAAACCCCTTGGCTTGTCGATCCCGCTGGTCGCCGAGCGCGGATATCATGTCGAGTTTCCAACGCCTTCCGCCAGTCTGAACAATTCGGTCATGGATGTGGACGCAAAAGTTGTCGCAAGCTCGATGCAGGGTGGCCTTCGTGTCGCGGGAACAGCCGAGTTCGCAAGCGTCGACGCGCCCGCCGATCCCGGAAAGGAAAAGACACTGACCGCGCAAGCCAAGTCCATGGTTCCGGACCTTGATACAAGCGGCGCAAGGTTCTGGATGGGGCGGCGTCCGTCCTTTCCGGACAGCCTTCCCGCAATCGGACCTTTGAACGGAAAAGATGGTCTCTACACGGCGTTTGGCCATTCCCACTATGGGTTGATGATGGCTCCGAAAACCGGCGAGCTTGTGGCCGACATCATCTCCGACCGCAGCCCAAATATCGACCTGGACCCGTTTTCACTGGCCCGGTTTTGAACCTCTGATCTGAAAGGAACTGACGACCATGCCAATTTACGAAGGCGGCCAGAACATCTGCGGTGCCTCGATAGGGGTTTTATGCCTTGAGAGCTATTTCCCCAAGCCTCCGGGTCATATCAAAAACCCGTCCAGCCTGCCGTTTTCGGTGCTATACGAAATGATAGATGGCGTTACCGTCCCGACCCTGTTGAAGAACCCGACCCCGGAACTGCTGGGCCCCTTTATCGCCGGGGCACGGCGCCTTGAGGCCGAGGGTGTACGGGCCATCACCGGCAGTTGCGGTTTTCTGGCGCTCTTCCAAAAGGAACTGGCGGCTGCCGTGTCCGTCCCGGTCTTTGCATCCAGTCTGATACAGGTGCCTTTGGCGTTTCACATGACCGGCGCAAATGCCCCAGTGGGCGTGCTGACCGCAGATGCGTCGGCACTAACGCCGAAACATTTCGAAGGTGTAGGTGCCGCGGGCATCCCCGTCGCGGTACAAGGGCTGGAGGACAGTACCGAATTTGCCGAAGTGATCCTGCGCAACACGCGAACGCGTATGGACACTGATCTAATCGAAGTTGAAGTCATGCAAGCGGTTCACAACCTGAAGCGGAGGGACCCGGGCATCCGGTCATTGGTTCTGGAATGCACCGATCTGCCACCCTATGCCGCGCGGATTCAGGAAGAACTGCAGCTTCCCGTTTTTGACCTGACGACACTGGCGCAGATGGCGCATTCCGTAAGCACGCGCAGTTCGTATTCAGGGATCATGCCCTGGTCTTAAAGACCAGAAGGCACACTATTGGACGTGCCCAAAAGCACGAGATGGCGACGTTACAAGTGTCGGCGGCTTTCGCTGATACACTAAAAAAGACGCGCGCATCCCAACGGTTATGATCCTGACGGATGGGCAAAACCTGTTTTCGCGTTTGCGGCAGGCCCTCGGAAACAAGTCCGGTCTTGAAGGGTTGCCCAACACCGCAATGACACCTGGCCCCGGCAGCGATGATCGAAGTCAGAGTGTCCCACGGAGCGGATTTGCATCGCTGGAAGGGGAACAATCGGCTACTCTGAACGCAAAGCTGCTGAACCTTGGAGACCTTCTTGCGGAGACGAATGCCAAATCTGACGTGTGACAAGACCCTGCAAAGACGAGTTTCAACTCTGGCCTATGCCCTGCTGCTTTGGGTTTGCTTTCATGGGGTATCCACCGCTCAGGTTAACGACCCCGCGCAGTTGGCGGCCGCTGCGGATTGCATCCGAAAAGCGATCTCAGGGAATCCTCAGATCGACGTTGAGATTGAATTCGAAGTTGGTCCAGCCGGCGACATCGTGGGGCTGCCGGTGATGACCGCGCCGGCGGCCGCCCGGTCCGCGCATCGCCAGTTCTACTTTTTCTTCGCATCTGCGCTGGAGGGTTGCGCGCCGTTCCGGGATGGCCTGGAGGGTAAACAATACATAGCCAAGTACAGTCAGGGCAACCTGACCATAACCGGTGCGCCAGCCACACAGTCTGCATTGCTCCGGGAAGCTCCGCCTGCGCTGAAACAGCTTCCGCCGCTAAGACCGCTCCCCTCGCTGAAACCGGTTCCGGAAATTGGCACTGCAGAATCGGAAGCTGCTTTGGCGCTGGACAAACAGGCGATCCGCGACATTCAGGCCCGGCTGAGTGTTCTGGGCCATGATCCGAATGGAATAGACGGTGTCATGGGTCGCGGGACCAAAGGGGCAATTCAGGCATGGCAGGCAAGCCGGGGCTTTCCGGCAACGGGTTACCTTTCAGCCAGCCAACTGGCAGCACTCAGGATCCAGTCGGAAGCGCAATTGCAGTCCTGGCTGGCGTTTCCCGACAACAGCGACCTCTACAACCCTCCGCCCCCGATTCCGATTGGGCCAACGGAAATGTCGGGGAACTGGCGTTTCACAACAACTTGCGGATCCCGCAGCAAAATCGGACAGCAGAAAATAACGGGTGCAATGAAGGTCAGACATGTCGGTGGCGGCAATTACACGGGCCAGGTGAAAACCTCGCAAGGGTTTACTGGGCGGTTCAACGGTCGGCTGTCGGGGCGTCGAATGTCGGGTGAGATTAATTATGGCTTCCTGTTGGGGCGTGTTCGCAGCAACGGGGTTGTCGCGGACCAAAAACTGGCAATCAGCGGGCGCGATTCAAACGGTTGTTCGTTCTACGCGGCAAAAACCAGTTAGTACTGTTTTGACTTGGACTGGTTTCAACCGTCTTCACCAAACCTGACTTGCCACACGTTCTCGCACTGATGGTTGGGTCGCAAAGGCTGTCGTCTGACACAGACGAGACACCGGAAACCGCACCGATATTCCTGAATGTCTGGCTGTTTACACATGCCGATCAAGGCGGACGCGCATCCCTGGCAGCCATGAAGGAATGGCTGTCGGGCATTCCGTGGCCAAATCCGACATAACAACTGCCGTTGGTCAGCGTTCAGGCCGTCATGTTAGTTTCCCGGTTGAACGTCCGGAAGTCGCAGGAATCGCCCAGCCGAACGCAGTCCTTTGCAACGTTGTCCACTGTACACTTGGCAAGCGGCGTGTTCGAACCGCCAGTCTGCAACAGGGTGGCAAGCCACTCCATTCATCGTCCAAAGCAAAACGACGGCGATACAAGCGGCATTTGCGGTGGCTGATCGAAGCCGGCGATGAAAACCGAGTTCGCTTCCGAGCTTTGGCGTGACTTAAGCGTCTATAAGGCAAGAGATTTCAACAAGGGTCGCCCAAGCCTTGCCGTACAGATTGAACGACTTCACGAGGGCTTTCGTCACTTTGCCCCTTCGCCATCAACCGGAACACCCAACCCGATTTTTTTCCGGCCCATGACCACAGATGTTCGAAAGCGACGGACGTTTGAATTGTCGAAAAACAGGCGCTTCGTAAGTTCTTGAAAATCATCCATGTCCTTTGCAGTGCAGACCAGACAGAAGTCGGCGTCTCCTGTGATGTAATAGCACTGCTGGACCATGGGCTCGGACTGCACCTGACGCGAGAACGCGTCTATCTGATCCTGACGTTCGCGCTCCAGTTCAACCATGACAATGAAGCTCATCGCGACGCCAAGTTTTTTAGCGTCAACAATCGCCACTTCGGACAGAATAGCACCCGAGGTTCTGAGCGCCTTCAGACGCCTTTGTACGGATGCGACAGACAAGCCCGTCTCTGACGCAAGGGCTTCGAGGCCCATCTTTGCATCGGCCTGCATCAGTTGAAGCAGCTTTCGGTCAAACTGATCGAGTTTCACACCACACCTTCATCATTTAGAGAAAATTTCCCGAAAATTTGGCAAATTTGACCATAATAGATCATCGTTTGCGCGTACAACTCTCTCCATGAAAAACTCAAAGATACTCGACGTCGCAAAACCGCTGGCTCTGCTTGCTGCTTGCCCTGCCTACAGACCAAGCCCCTTGGAGACCCGCATTTTCCAGGGAAGACCGATGCTGATCAAGGACGAAACCGGCAGAATGGGCTTGGGCGCGTTCAAAGCCCTCGGCGGTGTTTATGCTGTCGCCAAGCTGATCGAAGCGCGCGTTGGCCACCCCGTAGAAGCAAACGCCTTTCTGGACGATGCGGTAAAGGACATCGCACGCTCGATGACTTTTGTTTGTGCCAGCGCAGGTAATCACGGCATGGCTGTGGCCGCTGGCGCGCGTCTGTTTGGAGCAAAGGCCCGCATTCACCTCGCCGAAACGGTACCCGAGGACTTCGCCATTCGTCTGCGGGACAAGGGCGCAGAGGTAGTTCGGTCCGGCGATGACTACGAGGAAAGTGTTGCGGAAGCCATTGCCGATGCCGAGGCAACCGGCGCCATCCACCTCGCCGACGGCTCCTGGCCCGGATACACCGAACCACCCCGGCTGGTTATGGAAGGATATACCGTCATTGCCGAAGAAATTCGGCAGGCGTTGGAGACCGCCGGAACCTGGCCCAGCCATGTATTTTTGCAGGCTGGCGTTGGCGGCCTGGCCGCAGGGGTCGCTTATATGATCCGGTCCAACTGGCCGGTTCAGCCAAAGATCATAGTCGTCGAACCGGATGCCGCGCCTTGCCTCAAGGTAAGCGCCATGGCGGATGAGATCGTCACTGTCAAAGGACCAGTGTCAAACATGGGGCGGCTCGATTGCAAGACGCCGTCCATGTTGGCCCTGGATATCCTGAAACAGTGCACTGATGATTGGGTTACGGTCAGGGACCAACAGGCTTTGGACGCCGTAAAACAGGCCCAGGACCTGGGTTTCTCCACGACACCTTCCGGTGCAGCGGGTTTGGCAGCCTGCTTGATGGTTGAAGCCGACCTGCCGCTGATCATCCTGTCCGAAGGAAGTGTGGCCGATGCTTGACCTCACCGCATTTCGGCGGGATTTGCATGCCAACCCGGAAACCGGTTTCGATCTTGACCGGACCTCTGGACAGATCGCAGCAGCGTTGGAAGACGCAGGGCTTGAAGTCACCCGTGGGGTTGGCCGGACTGGTCTCGTCGCGACCCTGCGACGGGGTCCCGATGAAACTGCGATCGGCTTTCGTGCCGATATGGACGCCCTGCCGATACATGAGGCGACAAACTTGCCCTATCGCTCGCAAACGGACGGCAAGTTTCATGGATGCGGGCACGATGGTCACAGCACCATGCTGCTTGGGGCCGCGCTGGAACTTGCGGCGGATCCATCATTGAAACGGACCATTCACTTCATCTTTCAGCCGGACGAAGAAAACGGAAATGGAGCCGCCGCGATGATCGCGGATGGTTTGTTCGACCGCTTCCCCATGACCGCAATCTTCGGTCTTCACAACATGCCGGGAATGGAGCTTGGTCATTTCGCGACGCAGGCAGGGCCATTCTGTGCGTTTGAGGATAATTTCGAGGTCCATATTCAGGGTCGGGGCGGGCACGCTTCCATGCCCGAAAAGGGCATCGATCCGATTGTGGTCGGGGCCGCGATTGTGCAGCAATTGCAATCGATCGTCTCTCGCTCGCTTCCAGCCAGCGAACACGCCGTGGTTTCCATCACCGAATTCCTGACGGACGGTGCGCGCAATATCCTGCCCAGCAATGTAACACTGCGCGGGGACTGCCGAGGGTTCACCGGAGATGTGTCTGAAAGCATAGAACGCAGAATGCGCGCGATTGTGGCCGGTGTCAGCGCGGCGCATGCTGCAGAGGCGCAAGTTGATTACACGACTTTATTCCGGCCGCTGGTGAACGACGACAGGGCAACCGATTGTATTTCAGGCGCGGCCCGTGACGTTGGTAGAATAAACGATACTTATGGTCGGGTCGGTTTTTCGGAAGACTTTGCCGAGTTTCTTGCACATCGCCCGGGGGCATTCATCCTGATGGGTAACGGGGTTGAGGGGAACAATGCGATGCCGCTTCACAACCCGTCATATGATTTCAACGATGATGCTATCCGCCATGGAATTGCGTTTTGGACCAACCTTGCACGCCGGGAGTTCTGATACGGAAGCCTGTGTTCAAGCCCACGATCTGAACGGCGGCATTGTTACGCCGATTTTATATTGGTGATGCGTCGGGCCAATGAAACGCTTCCGGATGAAGCGCAGACATCCAATGATTACGGCAACCATTACAAGGGCCGTCAAAGCGCGCCGCCGAGAAGTTTATGTTGGGCCGGGTTAAAAAGGCGCATCGAAGCCCTTGACCCGTTAACAAAGTGGGCTTCTTCATTGAAAGAATATTTCCTAGGATGTCACCGTAAATTGCAACGAGTGTGTTGAAAGCTAAGCTAACAGGGAGATGCCTGTTGTTGGAGCGCAGACATTGCGCCCTGCCAAGACGGCAAGTGAAACCATCGAATGTCCGATATTGCGCTTTGGCTTGAGAAACACAGTTTGACCAAGTACGCCAAGGCCTTTGCCGAGCATGAAATCGAGCTAAGCGATCTATCCGAATTAACGGACCAGGATCTTGTCACGATCGGACTTCCCCTTGGTCCGAGACGGCGTTTCCTGAAAGCGGTTCGTGTCGATGCAGAGGCCGGGCAAAGCCAGCCCAAGGGTCCTGACGGCCCGACAATCGTGGCCGAGCGCCGGCAGCTTACCGTAATGTTCATCGATCTGGTCGGGTCAACTGAAATTGCCCAGCGCGTCGATCCCGAAGATCTGGCGGAGGTACTTCGGCTTTTCAAGGAAACATGCGCTGCGTCCGTTGCGGCCTTTGACGGCCATATTGCAAGTTATTATGGCGATGGAATCATGGTCTTTTTCGGGTTTCCTCACGCCCATGAAGATGATGCAGAGCGTGCCGTTCGTGCGGGGCTTCGCATTATCCAGGAAGTGCCGGATATCCGCACCCACGCGAAACTGAATGTCAGAATAGGGATAGCGACCGGATTGGTCGTCGTTGGTGATTTGCGCGGCGAAAAAATGTTTGAGGATGGAACCGCCATGGGCGAGACGCCCAATCTGGCCGCCCGTCTGCAGACTATGGCGGACCCGGGAACGCTGATCGTCGCTCCTAGCACGCAACAATTGGCGGGCGACGCTTTCAACTACGTTCTGCGCGGCGCATTCAAACTCAAGGGTTTCGCCAGGGAGGTTGAAGCCTGGCAGGTTACCGGAACGCGGGAAACCGTCAGCCGCTTTTTGGCCTTGGATGACGAGTTGCTCAAGCCTTTGGTCGGCCGCACCGCAGAGTTTGAGACCCTGAACGAAAAGTGGCAGTTGGCCAGGAACGGTCAGGGACAGGTTGTGCTGGTGTCAGGCGAGCCTGGAATTGGCAAGTCGCGATTGGTTGAGGAATTACGACAGAGTATTGCGGGGGTGCCGCACACTCAAACTCGATACCAGTGTTCGCCTTACCATTACGCAAGTGCATTTTATCCCCTCATTCGCCAACTCGAAATTGCGGCGGGACTCCGTTCCGACGATTCAAGCGACGTAAAATTGAAAAAAATCTCTGCCGTTCTTGGCGATCAGACTGACCATGCCTTGAAGTTGGCAGCATCGCTTCTGTCCGTTCCATTTGAAGATCAATTGGGCCCGTTGAATCTGACTCCGCAGCATCTCATGGAGCAGACGCTGGAAATGCTGCTGAGCAATCTGACGGCAGTGGCCGGAGAAAAACCGCTGCTGTTCCTGTTCGAGGATGCGCATTGGATTGATCCGACGACCAAGCTGTTGCTGGATCGGATCGTGTACCGGATTCATGACCTTCCGGTGCTGGTTGTCATGACATTCAGACCCGAGTTCGACCCGGGCTGGGCGCTGCAATCAAATCTTTCGAAAGTGGTTTTGAAGCAGTTGGATTTCCATCAGGTCAAAAACATTGTGGATGAAGTCGCCAAAGGCCAGCCGATCTCGGACGAGATGTATGAGGTGGTTGCGGCCAGATCCGACGGTGTGCCCCTATACGTGGAAGAAGTGACCAAAGACCTTCTGGAATCCGGCGGTTTGCCCGAAGGAACAGACACGTATTCAATGGGTCTGGTTTCTCCGGCGAACTCGGTTCCCAGTGCCTTGCACGATGCGTTGATGGCGCGCCTTGACCGGTTGAGTTCGGCCAAGGAAGTGGCCCAGATCGGAGCTGTCATCGGACCTCAGTTTTCGTATCCGTTGATCGCCAAGGTGGCCCGCATTGAAGATACAGCGTTGCGCGCGGGATTGGAGCTTCTGCTGGATGCAGGGATCGTTACGGTTTCTGATGCCGATGATCATGAAACCTTCAGCTACCGTCACGCGCTTATTCGCGACACCGCCTACAACAGTCTTCTGAAAAGCGAACGCCGTGTTTTGCACGCTCGTGTTGCCCGAAGACTGGAAGACAAGGAGGTTCATTCGGGTGATGCCAGCCCGGAAATTCTGGCACACCACTACACGATGGCGGGCATGAACAAGGAAGCAATCGACTACCGGCATCTTGCGGGCCAGCGCGCGGTTCAACGATCCGCCAACATCGAGGCAGGTACACAATTGTCCCTGGCGATTGAGCAGTTGGCGGAACTGAGCCAAAGCACCGATCGGGACCGAAAAGAAATCGAGATACAGGTTCTCAGGGCAGGTGTTTTGCGATCAACGGCTGGTATTGCCGCTGATGAAACCGGTTCTGTCTACTCAAGAATACGCGACCTTTGTGAACGCGTTGAAGAGACAGAACACTTGTTCCCGGTTTTGAACGGTTTGTATTCCTTTCATTTGGTGCGTGCCGAGTATGATTTGGCCAGAAATGTTGCCGGGCAATTGCTGGATCTGGCGCATTCGACTGGCCAGACGCAACATCAAATGGTGGCGCACCGGGCGATGGGCGCGGTGCTGTTCCATATCGGGGAACTGGACCCGGCCTACACGCATCTGAGCAAGGCGCTGGAACTCTACAGCCGGGAACGCGATGGGCATCTGGCATTCATTTACGGATCGGACCACGCCGCGATTACCTCATGTTTCCTGAGCCTTGCGATCTGGATGCGTGGTGCGCCGGACAAGGCGCTTGAAGTCCAGAAAAAAGCCGTCGCTGCCGCAAAGGACCTTCAGCACGCCCACAGCATCGCGCAGTCGCTGACCTACCTGTGCATGCTTCATCTTCTGCGCCGCGAACCGGAACAGGTTATCGAAGTTGCTGATCAACTTGAGCAGCTTTCCTCCAAGCACTCTTTCACATTCATGACTTTGACGGCATCCCTCTGGCGAAGCTGGGTGGATGCCCATGTTTCACCCCAGCCGGAAACGATCCGCGCATTACGCATGGCGTCAGAAGCATGGTGGGCCAGCGGCGCGGGAAACTACAAGCCGTTCTTTCTTACCTTGATTGCAGAGCTCACGCTGAAATCCGGCGACCGGGAAGGTGCGCTGGACTGCCTTGCCGAAGCACGCAAACACCACGGCCTGACCAATGAGGGATGGGCCCAAGCTGAGACGGAGCGGGTCTATGCCCTCGCATCTTCAGAGAATGGTGTCGCTGAAACAGAGTTTCGTGTGGCTTTGGACGTGGCGCGACAACAGAATGCAAAGATGTTCGAACTTCGAACGGCATTGGACTATGCCAAGCACTGCCAAAAATACGGTCGAACTGGCATCCCCACTTCCGATCTTCGTGCCGTTTTGCAAACGGTCACGGGCGGAGAGCATACAATTGACGTGAGCGATGCCTTGAAATGGCTTGATGAAACAACCGTCGGCTAACGCTCATCTGCTCAAGGTGACACGGACGGGTAACCCGTCCCATGCGCCTCCTAGGTTCGAGAGGCTTCAAACGCCACCCACGCTTTTTCAAAGGCGTTGAAATCGAACCCAGATTGACGCGCGGGCACCAGGATCAGCTTCTCAGTTTCAAGTAACTTGATGATCGCCTGCTCAAGCACGTCCACCACCTCGGGCGGAACCACCAATGCGCCATGCCGGTCTGCATGCACAAGGTCCCCGTCCCTGATTGAAAGTCCGAAGATCGACACCTGCGTTCCAACCTCTTTCACGTGCACGAAACCGTGGCTTGGCCCGACCGAGCCCGCCACAACCGGAAACCCGTCGGGCAAATCGCCGAGGTCGCGCATAACCCCGTTGGTTAATGCGCCACTGATGCCAAAACCCTTGTGGATCGTGGTGTTGATCTCACCCCAATAGGCGCCGATGCAATGCGGGTAATCCGTATCCTCGACCACGGTCACGACCGGACCGGTCCCCGAAGCCATGTGCCGGTAGTAGTCCATCCGGCGCTTTCGGATCACCTCCGGAGCCTCGGTCGGCGGGTTCACGGCGGCAATCTTCGCGGTGCGTGCATATCCCACCATCGCGCCCGCACCGGGATCAGAGCACAACATCGTGCCCCGGGTGAAATCATTGAACCCACGTTTGCCCTGCGCCACTTCGATGGCGTTGCAAACCGTGGGGGTATCGACCTTTTTCAGCAGGTCCAGCAGGGACTTCTTCATATCGCCTCCAGCCAGCGGGTCAGAGCCGCCGTGGTTTGTTGCGGTTGTTCCAAAGTCGGCAGGTGACCAGCCCGTTCGATAACCTCGAGCCGGCTCTGCGGCATCAGCGCGTGCATCATTTCGTGCCGCGATACCGGACATAAGGCATCGTCGCGCCCACACAGAACAAGGGCTTCACCGTGGAAGTTTTGCAGCGTTTCGCTTTGGTCTGGCCGATCTCGCAACGCTTTGGATTGATTGACAAAGACATCGGGACCAAGACCCTCTGCCATATCCATGCAAAGGTTCAGAATTGCAGCTTTGTCCGGGCCATCGGTCAGATAATTGGGTTTCATCTCGTCCGCCATCACGATGCGCAGGTCTCCTCGTTCGACAGCGGCTATCTGCGGACCGCGCCTGGCTTTGACCTCATCCGTTTCGGCCAAATGGTTGGTGTCCATCAGCGCCAGGCCCACCACACGGTCCGGTGCCTGCCGCAGGATTTCCATAGCCACGATACCGCCCATTGAGAGCCCTGCCACAGCAAACCGTTGCGGCGCGCAGGCCAGCACGTCTTTGGCAAGAGCCGCCATCGTGTCACGGCCCCCGATTGGCGCAGTCAGAATTGGAACCCTGCCCGACAAAGCCGCGATTTGGGCGCTGAATAGCCGCGCGTCACACATCATCCCGGGCAACAGAACAAGTGGCGTCATTTGACCAGTGCGGTCCCTTCGGCAAGCGCGCCCAGCTTGGCATAGGCTATGTCCGGGTCGACCGCGCCGAAGCCGGCAAAGGTGCCAAAGCCGCAATCCGATCCCGCAATCACCCGGTCGCCCCCTACGATATCCGCAAAGCGTTCAACCCGCTGCGCGATCAGTTCAGGATGTTCGACAAAGTTCGTCGTGGTGTCGACGACGCCTGGCACCAGAATCTTGTCGGCTGGAATTTCGGCTTTGCGGTCACTAAACACGGTCCATTCATGGGCATGGCGCGGGTTCGAGGTTTCGAACAGCACATAGCGCGACTTTGTCGACATCAGTGTCGAAAACACCTTGTCCATGCCGATATCGCAGCAATGCGGACCTTCATAATTGCCCCAGCAAATGTGAACGCGCACCTTGTCGGCCGGCACATCCTGCAACGCGTGGTTCAGCGCCTCGACATGCATGTTGGCGATTTTCAGGAACTCATCGTCGGACAGACCGGTGAACAGCATATGCCGCGACAGCGCAAGATCGGGGCAATCCAGTTGCAGATCAAGACCGGCACCAACAATGGTTTCGTATTCCGCCTTCATCGCGTCGGCCAGCGCTGCCAGATAGGCCTCGCGCGTTGGGTAAAAGTCGTTTTGCAGGAACAGGGATATCACCCCGGGGCTGGCCGCGTTCATGAAGCCGCGCGCCACCCCGTGTTCGGCCATCGCCGCCTTGAGATTGGCAATATCCTTCTGCAACTCATCTTGGCCTTTTGAACGCACCTCGCCCACACACATGGGCCGGGCATATTGCGGGGTTCCGCCGTCATTCGCCAGCCGCTGCAGAAAGCCCGGGAACATCTTGAGGTCCGCAGGCGCGTTGCGCGGGCTGTCACCGGAAAAGCCGGTGTAGCGGTCCTTGACATAGGTGGCGTACGAGATTTTCGAGGTTTCACCGTCCGATACGATATCAATCCCGGCCGCCGCCTGTTTGCGCACGGTATCGGACACGGCTGCGGTCATGCAGGTGTCAAATTCGGTCTGATCGAACGGCTCCTCCCGCTCGCGTGCGAAGATGAAGTCCACGACCTCCTGACTGCGCGGCAAGCTTCCCACGTGGGTGGTCAATATGCGGGTCATTTGTTCATCTCCCTTCGAAACTCAGTCCCGCGCCGGGACGGGTGCCCGACGCAAGGTTCATTCCGCACGCCCCAACCGGAAGGGGAACGCGCGCTGGCACCATTAAGCACCCGTCCAGGTCGCCCCGGCCGGATCATCGGTTGCAATGATCCGGTACAGGCCCGCTTCGCCGGTCATCGAAGGCTCGGCGCTGTAGCTTTCGCCGGGCAAGGCCAAGGCAGTGTCGCCGTTCGACAGGGTGGTCTCAACATCGTTGATCCGGATGCGCCAGTGACCGCTTGCGGGCATCAATACGACCGGTTTTTCAGCCACGGCCGGCTCGGTCACGGCCGAGCCGCGTGTCAGAAAATCAACCTCGAACCCGGGCTTGTCCTTGATCAAACCCTTTTCGCCGATCACAACCGCCGGCTTGTGCGCCGCCAGTGCCATCAGGTCCCAGTAGCGGGCGACATACTTGCCGATCACCGCGTCGACGGGAACCTCGGGGTACGATTTCAGTTCTTCTTCGGTCAGCAGCGGCATGGGCTGCACATTGTGCGGCAGGTCCTCGCCCTTCTTGCGGTCGTACAGAACACCGTTATTGCCCAGCATCAAACCGTGTGCCTGTGCGTCCTCGATCACCTGCGGTGCCCAGGTCACGCCGCCACCGGCATCGTCGCCACCCAGCATCGACATGATCATCCCATAGTCCTGGCCCACATTCTCGAAGCCGCGGAAGATGCCCGTCGGGATGTTGAAGATGTCACCTTCCTCGGCGATGAATTCGCCCGCAGTGCCATAACGGCCCCAGAAAAACCGCCACCGGCCTTTGGCAACAAAGAAAACCTCGGCCGTGGTGTGACTGTGCAACGAGTTGCGGCATTTCGGGGGCTGCCCCGCTGCGCCGATGTTGAACCCGATCTTGTCGGTTATGTGGACGTGCTGGTCCGGGCTTTCGCTGACCCCACCGCCGATGATGGTAAAGTTTTCTTTCTGGTCCGAGCCCGGCGTATGGGCGTCGATAAATGCGGTTTTACAGGGTTTCAGCTCGCCATAGCGGACAATGCGGCTTTCGATGGTACTCATATCTTTCTTCCTTTTGCGGGGGGTTTGATCGGATCAAACCGTTCCACCCGGCGGGCGATTGTTCAGCCGCCGGGCGCGCAGGCTGGCGCGGTGGGCGTGGTACCGCCGGATCGCCTGCCCGGCATCCAGATTTGAGATACGGCACGGCATGCTAGAGATCGCCGGTTTTCAAAAGGATCTGCTTCCAGATCGAGGTTTCGTCAAAGAGGGTGTATTCCCTGCGCAGACCCCAGGGGCCGAACTCGGCCTGGCTGATGCCCAGCACAAAGACCTCGGCCCCGGTTGGAACGCCAAAGACACCCCAGCCGTCGTGCTTGCCGTGCAGCGTCCAACGGATCGCGGCGCGCGGCGGCATCATCGGATCGTCGCGGCCAATCTGATGGTGAATCTTGAATTCTGCATTCGGGAACGAGGCGCGCAGGCCCATCCAGAACCGGTCCACTGGACCCCAGCTATGCCCTGTGGTGCCGCCGGGATATTCCGACAGGACGGCGCGGTCATACTCTGCCTCGATCACACCCATGTCGGCATTCATGATACGGGTCAGGATATCCGCGTATTTTTGACCGCACTCGTTGTCATTGCCATGCCCTTTGTAAGGGCCGGGCTTGTCATTTGCGGGCGTGTAGGGTTGCACGCAGGCGTCTGGCCCACCTTCACGGGCGATCAGGTCTCGGGCGTATTCCTTGGGATCCCAGCCCATCTGCTGGACAATCGCGCTCTGGTCGCGGATCAGCCATTCGTCGTTGATCTGGTTGTTGATGGCGTGGCAATCGGCAAGAATTCGGTAAACCAGCTTTTTCCCGGTCGCCTTACCGTAAACGCCATCGCCCAGATGGGTCGCCGTTGACAGCAACCGGTGCGAGGACAGCATCCCTTCTTCCGGGGTTCCGGACCAGATCACATCCTCGCCCAGAAGCGTACGGTCGGGAAACTCGGCAAGGGTGGCCATCGTGGCGGCGATAACGCCCTGATTGCCCACCACAACCGATCCAGGCGAGCGCACCACGATGTCCGGCGCGTAATAATGATGCAGCGTGGCTATGCCGCGATCTTCCCAGATCTCCTTGGTGATGCCGATGATGTAATCGGGAAAGTCTTTGAATTTGGGATCAAACCCCTTCATGTCTTCCATCCTTCAGGTATGCGGGCCGAGCCGCGAACAATAAGAGGTCCGTCAATCTCGACCCGGCGCGGACTGACATCAGGATCTTCGATTTTGCTGAGCAGAATATCGACGGTCTCAGCGACCATGCGGTTGGCGGGTTGGCGAATGGTGGTCAGGTTGTACGCCGGCCATGACGCCACGGCGACATCGTCATATCCGATGACCGAAACGTCGCCCGGAACATTCAAACCCAACTCGAACCGCAGCGTGTCCATCACTGAAATGGCCATGTGATCGTTGGCGACAAACACCGCATCAGGCGCATCGTAGTTGAACATCTTAAGCGTCGCTTGCCGGGCTTCTTCCGCCACAAAATTCCCGATTTCGCGGGCGTGCAACGTAACACCGGCCTCCTGCAGGGCCGCAACGAACCCGGCTTCGCGATCCCTCTGGGTCGAAGCACCTTCCCATCCCGCGACGTAACCGATCTTTTGGTGCCCGCCGGCCAACAGGAACTCGGCGGCCTTTCGTCCTCCGGCCACGTTGTCGGACGTAACTGACGACATGGCAGTATCGTCTTGCGCCCGATTGAACAGCACCATCGGTACGCCTGCGGTTCGGCAGCGGTCGGACAGATCCGACGACAGTGCAACCGAGGCCGCGATGATCCCGTCGACCTGAAAGTCGAGTATTTCCTCGACCACATTGTCGATATTTCCAGCCTGATGCGAGGCCATGAAAATCAACACGTGGTACCCACGCTCCTGCAACGTGTTTGTCAGTTTTTCAAGCGCTTCGGGGTAGAACTGATTGTTCAGATAGGCGACAACAAGCCCGATGATCCGGCTTTTCCCGGACACCACGGCGCGGGCCAGAACGTTCGGGCGATACCCCAGTTCCTTGGCGGCCTTGCGCACTTTTTCCACGGTTTTCTTTGATGCAGATGCACCAGGGGTGAAGACCCGGCTGACCGCAGACTGGCTGACCCCTGCGAGGCGGGCGACTTCCAGTGATGTAACCTTTTGTGTCGCCATCAGTCCGCCGTCCAACCCCCGTCAACCATCAGCGCCGTGCCGGTCACCAAGGCCGATGCATCCGACGCCAGGTAGACCACCGCCCCCATGATGTCCTCAATCTCACCCGGGCGGCCCAGCTTGATCTTGCCCAGAATCCAGGTTCGTTTGTCCGGATCGTCGAACGTGGACCTAGTCAGGTCGGTCAGGATGAATGTGGGACAGATGGTGTTGACGCGGATCTTTGCGGACCCAAACTCCAGCGCCATCGCCTTTGAAAACCCCTCGACCGCGAATTTCGACGCGCAGTACACGGCGCGTTCGCGGCCCCCGACATGACCCATCTGGCTTGAGATGTTGATCAGCGAACCGGGGCGACCGACTTCCAACAACCCTTTGGCAACGGCTTGGGTCAGGAAATAGGCCCCTTTGACATTAACGCCCATGACTGCGTCAAAACCATCCGGTTGCGTGTCCACAGCCTTGCTGTGGCGGGCAAGGCCGGCCGAGTTCAGCAAAATGTCGAAAGGTCCGTTTTGCGCCACGGCCGCGGCTGTGGCTGCAACGTCCGAGACGTCCAGCTCAAGTGTCTTGGCTGACCATCCGCGCGCTGACATCTCATTCGCGATGTCTTGCAACGCGCCAACGCGGCGCGCTGCCAATGTGACCTCAGCACCATGTTCCGCAAGGGCTACAGCGCAGGCCATGCCGATGCCAGATGAGGCGCCGGCGACCAGAGCGCGCTTGCCGCTCAGACTGAAACTTGGGGTGCTGGGGAATTGGGGCATATCAGACCTCGCCGACCGGGAACGGAATTGTGCCCGGAACACGTGCCTTGTTGAACTCGCGCAGGCGGGCAAAGACATCTACGCCCAGTTGGCGGTAGGCGTCCAGCAGATCGACCATCACCCAGTTTTCGCGGATCAGGCCATCCTCGAGCCGCCAGAAATCAAGGCTGCGCATGGTGATCCGCTTGCCGGACGGCGCAATGCCCATCCAGCCATCATGCGTGACGGTCTGGATCATGTCCGGCCAACCGGTCACGGCGGCATAGTCGCCGTCGCCAAAGAAATGGTAGGTGATTTCATCGACGTATTTGCCGCGGTCGGGCATACCGTTCAGAAAGGGGATCTGGTGCCAGTTGCGGAAACCCGCGATGCCGCGCCCGGTTCCAATCCCGGCGGGGCCGTACCAGTTCATGCGCGGATGCCAGAACTTCTCCATCTCCATCACTTCAGGTCCACCCTGGCTGGGGTGTTTCTTCAGATGGTCCAACATGTCGACGATATGGGCGCATGAAGTCTTTGACTTCGCTTCATCCCACGGACCTGGCACCATCCCGTCCAGCGTCGCTGGGCCGGGAATACAGAACTCCAGCCCCAGTGACGGGGCCATCGGCCAGGCCTTGGCCTGCATCATCACTTCGGGGATGTCCCAGAGCGTCTGGATTTCCACAACCTTGTCGCCTTCGAAGCGGTAGAATTCGTGGAACCGCATATGGGTCAGATGCCCCGTCGGCGGGATGTCCAGCCAGGGGGCGACGAAGGTACCAACGTAGTGGCCGCCACAGCCGACCCAATCATTGCCCTGTTCGGTCCCGCCACCCATGACGATCCAGTCACGACGCTCCAGATCGGGCATGGATCTCAGCAGCGGCGCGTAGCAAGTGTCATAGAGTTCCTGCGGTCCGGTTAGGTCACCAAACGGGTGCGGCATGTGAACGATGGCATCCGGCGCGATCACCGCACCCAATGCCGCGCGAACGCCGGTTTCATCGAAGTTGTACATGGCCTCGCGCAGGGGCGCGATCAGGGCCTTGTGGGTAGAGTGTTTGTCCATTGCGAAATCTCGCATTGCTTTTACTGCTTACTTCAGAAATTCCGTGACGCCCGGGCCAACCCCGGGCGCTGGTTTGACAGCGATTTCCGCCGCGCCTGTCAGGAGGCCTCGGCCGTCTCGCGATACACAGCACCCTCGCCATATGGCACGTTGATGCCGCCAAAACGGCGGACGCGGATGTTGCACTGTTCGGCGTGGCCGACAAAACCTTCCAGCATGCAAAGCCGCGAACCGTATTCGCCGACCATTGTTGCGGCCTCGTCGGTCAGAACCTTCTGATAGCTGTGAGTTTTCAGGAACTTGCCCACCCAGAGGCCGCCAGTGTAACGCCCGGCTTTCTTGGTCGGCAGCGTGTGGTTGGTGCCGATTACCTTGTCGCCATTGGCAACGTTGGTGCGTGGCCCGAGGAAAAGCGCGCCGTAGCAGGTCATGTTTTCCAGGAACCAGTCATCGCGGTCGGTCATGACCTGAACATGCTCGGACGCGATGTCATCAGCGACTTGCAGCATCTCGTCATAGGTATCGCAGACGATGACCTCGCCATATTCCTCCCAACTGACCTTGGCGGTACCGGCGGTGGGCAGGATGCCGAGGATACGGTCGATCTCGCTCAGCGTGTCTTCGGCAAGCTTGCGCGAGTTGGTGACCAGAACGCAGGGGCTGTTATAGCCATGCTCGGCCTGCCCCAGCAGATCGGTGGCGCAAAGCTCGGCATCGGCTGCGGTTTCATCGGCGATGACCATCGTCTCGGTCGGACCCGCGAAAAGATCGATACCGACGCGGCCAAACAGCTGGCGCTTGGCTTCGGCAACAAAGGCATTGCCGGGTCCAACCAGCATGTGAACCGGATCGATGGTTTCCGTACCGATCGCCATGGCGCCAATCGCCTGAATGCCGCCCATGACATAAATCTCATGCGCACCGCCCAGATGCATCGCCGCGATTACGGCCGCGTTCGGCTTACCCTGAAATGGCGGCGTGCAGGCGATGATCCGGGGAACACCCGCAACCTTTGCCGTTGCTACCGACATATGCGCCGAAGCGACCATCGGGAACTTGCCACCGGGCACGTAGCAGCCCACGGACTGCACCGGGATATTCTTGTGCCCCAGGATCACGCCGGGCAGGGTTTCAATCTCGATGTCCAGCATCGAGTCGCGCTGCGCCTGTGCGAAATTCATCACCTGCTTCTGGGCGAACTTGATATCGGCCAGTTCACGCTCGGACAAAGACGCAATCAGATCGTCGATCTGTTGCTGGCTCAGGCGAAAGCTTTCGGGCGAGTAGCTGTCGAATTTCTCCGACAACTCGCGAACCGCGGTATCGCCTCGGGTTTCGATATCCTTCAGCGTTGCCTCGACAACGGCGCGGGTTTTGGCATCGTCGTCGGCCCGGTCAGCCTCGGGTTTGCCGCGTTTCAGGTGTTCAATTGCCATTGTCCTAATCCTCAGTTTTCGGGCCGGGGCGGAACCTTCTCTCCCCGGTCAAATGCTTCCCAGCCTTCGCCATTGAACAGATCAACGCCCAGCTGCGCGGCAACGTGGGCAAAATCGACATTCACCCAATTGTCGACGATCTTGCCGTCAACGACTTTCCAGAAGTCCATGTAGCGGATCTCGACCCGCTTGCCGGTGGGGGCGATGCCCAGAAACTCGCCCGAATGTGTCGCCTCCTGCCGGCCAAAGGCTGCGGCCCACTCGCCCATGTAGAGGCGCGCTTCGTCGATGCAGGTCTTGTCGGAAAACGCCGCCTGAAACGGGCGCTGCCAGTTTTCCTGAAATTCCTTCAACCCGGTCTTGGTGCCGCAGCCCTGGTTGCCCAGCCAACGGAACCCTTCCGCGAAAAACTCGCCGATATCGTCGATGCGGTGGTCGTTCAAACCGTCGACCATCCCCTCGATCACGGCCCGGGTTTGTTCGGTTTTGCTCATGTCCGTGTCGCGTGTCAGCACGGCCTGTTCAGGGCGGGAACCCTTCATGTCTCTATTCCTTATCTGGTTGCCAAGAGGTTTTCTGTGAGGACGGGGAGGGTTAATCGGCCGTCAGAAAATCCCTTGGCATCCGGTTGAGCGCCGGGTGGCGCGCAATGGCATTATGTCTTGCAGATGCACTCATCAGCCCTTGACCGCCCCTGCTGTCAAACCGCTGACAATCTGACGCTGGAAGAACAGGATCAGGACGAACAGCGGGGCGGTGGCCGAAACCACGGCGGCGACCGCGTACATGACCTTGCCTTCAACCTGCGTGGTGCCCATGAAGCTGTTGATGGCGGGAATGATGGTCTCGTTCTCTTCACTCAGCAGCATTACGGCCACGGTAAAGTCGTTATAGGCCAGCAGGAAACTGAACAGGCCTGTGGTGATCACGCCGGGCCACATGACCGGGACAATCACATGCCGGAAGGCCTGAAACCGGGTGCAGCCATCAACCATGGCGCTTTCGTCCATGTCCTTGGGAATGTTCTTGAAGAACGAGTGCAGCATCCACAGAGTAAAGGGCTGGTTGATCGCCACAAGCACGATGATGGTGGTCGGCAGGATGCCCCAGACATTCCACTCGAAGAACCACAGCAGGTAACCCGAGACCAGCGTCATATGCGGCATCGCGCGGAAGACCAGCGCAGCCATCAGGATCCAGAACGCATAGCGGAAACCGGATCGCGCCAACGCATATCCCCCCAGCGTTCCGAAGGTCAGCGAGATCAGCACGGTGAAGAAGACCACAATGCCGGTGTTCTTGAAGTTGAACCAGAAATCTTCCAGAACCCACGCCCCGTGATAGCCGGCACCGGTAAAGGCGCTGCCGGTTTGCTCAATCGTGTTGGCACCCGTCAGGGCGTTCATCCAGTTGGCCTTGGACAAGAAGTCGGCCTGTACCTTGAAGCTGCCCCAGAAGGTCCAGAAGAACGGGAAGGCAGCGATCAGCAGCCAGAGGGCCACGAAACCGTAAGAGAACAGCTTTAGCGGGGTCATGCGGGATTGTGCTTTGGTCGCCATGTCGTGTCCTCAGTGAGATTTACGGGTGAAGTCGCGCCAGGTGCGAACAAGCACCGGTGACATCAGGATGACCGCAAGGATGATAGTTATCAGCGAAGTCGCACCTGCTGAGGCATAGAGCGGATTGCCGCTTTCGCGCAGATCGTTGTAGATGATCCAGCTGAGCGACTGTGCGTGGGCCTCGGCTTTGAAGCTGACGATCGGCTCAAAAACGCGGAAGTTATCCATGATCAGCATGAGCGTCACAAACGAAACCAGCGGCATCAGGTGTGGAACGATCACATGGATCAAGCGCTGCCACTTCGTCGCGCCATCGATCTGTGCCGCTTCCATCGTATCATCGGGGACGGTTTGCAAACCCGCGTAGAAGGTGATGAAACTGAACGGCAGGGTATGCCACACGCCGTAAACCATCAGCATGGTCCATGTCAGCGCCGTCGACGCCTTAAGGCTGAGTGTCGGATCATTGAATATGCGTTGAATGGTGGCGCCGATAACACCATCACCATCGACCATCCAGAACAGGATCAGCGAGCCGACAAGCGGTGTGACAAGAAACGGCAGAAGCGAAATGAAGATCGCAACCCCTTTGAGCGCGCGGGGCAGGTTATTGACGCCTACGGCAATGGCCAGCCCAAGGGCCAACACCAACGGCGTGACAATAAAGGTATAGGCCAGGGTGAATGTCAGGGCGCTGTAGAACGGCAGGTTATACACCTTAGCCCAAAAATCACCCAGGCTTTCAGAGCTTGCCCACGCTTCTCCGATCTCGGCAAAAGCCAGGTGTGAACGGTTGATGTAAGTGCCCAGACCGTTAAACCGCCCAAGGGGTTGTTCTGCGCGCAGCTTTGCAGTGGCCTCGGTGTCGACCGTGGTGGTCGGGGTACACCCAAATGGTCCGCAGCTTTCAGAAACCAGCAGAACCTGCTCATGCGCGACAAACAGCGATTGGACGAAAACCGAGACGATCGGCAGAGCGATGAAAAGGATCATCGCGGAAAGCGTGGGCAGAATGAACCAGAAAAAGGTGCGGTGCTTCATGGCGTACGTCCCAGTCTTTAGTCCGGAAAAAGATGAGGGGGGCAGATTGCGCCCCCTCAAGTCGGGGAGTGTTACTTGAGAAAGCCGGCTTCCTTGGCCGACGTCCGGTAGGCGGCTTCGACATCCGCCAACGCCTGTTCAGCGCTTTCGTCACCCTTCAGAAAATCCGCCAGCTCCGCACCAAGTGCCGCATGCAGAAGGCCAATTTGCGGGATCATCGGATAGGGCTTCGCACCACCGCTAACGGTCTCTGCAACCCCTGCCGCAGCCGGTCCGGGCTGGAACCCGTCAAGCAGCCAGACGGCATCATCGTTGTTTGCTGCAACCATTTCCGGGGTCAGGGCGCTGATCAATGCCGCAAAGGATGCCTCGGCCTCTTCATCCGACACGTTGGATGCGATGGTAATACCGTCCCACCACAGCGTGGCAGATGGAATCGATCCGCCGCCAACGGTTGGTGCAGCCGACAAAACTGTATTCGAGGTCACCTCTTCGGTGGACCCTTCATCATCCAGAATTGGCGCGCCGCGCGAACCCCACATGACGGCCAGAGCCGCCTGACCGGATTCCCAGAGGCCCTGCGTTTCGTTTGACGCGTGGGTCAGGTGGTCGGGATGGGCGTATTCCGCCAGAGCCTTCATGACTTCCAGTGCGGCCACGCCTTTTTCGTTGTTGATCGACGGCTCGGCCGAACCGGGTACAAAGAACTCACCGCCATGACCGAGATAGATCATGTTGAACACCTCGGCCAGGTTCCATCCGGTCTGAAGGTTCATTGCGATCGGATGTTCCATGATACCGGCAGCACGGATTTTCTCAGCGGCTTCAAGAACCTCTTCATAGGTGGCCGGGATGCCGTCGAAACCAGCTTGTTCCAGGATATCCTTGCGCGAGAACAGGTGCTGCGAGTTCGCCATGAAGGCCACAGCCATGACATTGCCATCGATGGTGATCAGCAGGTTCGGCGGGATGCTGTCTTTGTATTTTTCGACCAGATCGTTCAGCGGCCGCACCAGACCGTCGTTCATCAGCTGGGTCAAAGTCGAGTTGGCCAGGATCACCGATGTATATTCCGACGGGTTCGGGGTCAGAGCGGCGTTCATGATCGAGCGCGCTTCGGTGGTGTGGTTGGTGTTGAATTCAGCCGCGGCCCCACCACAATTGGCTTCGGCGGCTCCCGCGACGGCGTGGATTGCCGGAAAGTCACTGGCCAGAATGCGGATCGATTGCCCCTCGGGGCCGCAATTGGCGGCATAAGCTGCCGAGCCCATCAGGCCCACAAAGGCGGTTGCTGTAGCGAAATTTCTTAGGAACATTTCTGTCTCCCTGTTGTTTTGAGAATTTGAGCGCGAGGCCCGTTCGCGCATGAAGTTCTGTTGCCGGGGTTCGCCCCGATCATTGAGCAGGGCCGTGTTCAGATCCGGGCGCCGGTCTTGCCATCAAACAGATGGCAGATTTCGGCCGGAACCGAGATTGAAACCATGTCGTCGATCTCTGCCCGGAAATTCTTGTCTGCCTTCACCGAAATGAGGGCACCGCCAACGCGAACCGAAATCATAGTGGCGTCCCCCAGCAATTCCTGCGTGTAGATCGGGGCGTTGATCTGCCCCTGCCCTTCGGCAGCAAGGCCGGCATCTTCGGCCCGGAAGCCTAATGTCAGCGGGCCGTCCGGAGCGTTCAGCCCGGAAATTTCAACGTTTTTGGCCGTGAAGGTGCCGCCCCGTGCCTCACCTTCCATCAGGTTCATCGCAGGGTTGCCGATGAAGCTGGCGACAAAAGTGTTGGCCGGAGTGTCGTAAATGTCGGTCGGGCTACCAACCTGCTGCACCACGCCCTGTTTCATGACCACAACACGATCGGCCAGCGTCATCGCTTCGATCTGGTCGTGGGTCACATAGATCGTGGTCACCGCCAGTTCGTGGCTGAGGTTCTTGATCTGTGCCCGGGTAGACACGCGCAGCTTGGCGTCAAGGTTGGACAGCGGCTCGTCCATCAGGAATACGTTCGGCTCGCGCACGATGGCGCGGGCAAGCGCGACGCGCTGACGCTGACCACCGGACAATTCCGCAGGCTTGCGATGCAGGAAGTCGTCCAGTTCCACCATTGCCGATGCACGGCGTACTTTTTCGTCATGCGTGGACGGGTCGATTCCGCGGACCTTCAGCGGGAACCGGATGTTCTCGTAGACGTTCATGTTCGGGTACAGTGCATAGGACTGGAACACCATCGCCACGTCACGATCCTTGGGCTCCATGTCGTTCACACGAGTCCCGTCGATCAGAATGTCGCCCTCGCTGGCATCTTCCAGACCGGCGATCATGCGCATGGTTGTCGTCTTGCCGCAGCCTGACGGGCCAAGAAGAACCAGAAACTCCTTGTCGGAAATCGTCAGGTCAAAATTATCAACCCCCACAAAAGAACCCCAACGCTTTCCAACATTGCGAAGTTGAATTTCGGCCATTCTGCCCTCCCAGCTGGACCTAGCGTGCATACGTTTGCAAAAAGCATAGACAGCAAAAGAAACATCTGGCAAGTTTTTTTTGCATGCGCATGCAAAATCACCCCTTGCCATCCTTGGCATACAGCTCCATCCCAGCGCTTAGAGCACTGAAAGAAATTGAAAATGTCCTACGAAGCCCAAAAAGCCGTCGTCGTCGAGTACTACGAAGCACTCAGCAAGAACGGAGAATCGGCCGCCGCTGACGCGATGTCCGAGTTCTGTGCCGAAGACTACCTGTGGCGCGGATTTCATCCGTTTGATGAATTGCATGGCACGGACACGGTGGTACAGAGATTCTGGCAACCTCTAAGGCACAGCCTGCGGCATATGCAGCGACGGATGGACGTGTTCATGGCCGGCCGAAACGAGATGGACGGATTTTCCTCGGTTTGGGTTGTTTCCATGGGCCATCTGATGGGGCTGTTCGACAATGCGTGGCTGGGCATCGCCCCCACAGGCAAGATGGCGTTTCTGCGATATTGCGAGTTCAACAAGGTCGAGAACGGCAAGATCACCGAGACGGCGATGTATTTCGACATTCCTCATCTCATGATGCAGGCCGGGTTGCGGCCATTCCCGCCGCAGACCGCAGCTCAGCTTGTCCAGCCCGGGCCGATGACTCACGACGGTCTGATGTTCGGACCCCAACCCGCCGAGGAAGGAGAACGGACCCTGGCGGCCATCAACGCCATGATTTCCGATCTGGGCCAATGGGATAGCGGTCTCAGCCTTGAGGACGAGCTGCGGCGCACATGGTGCGAAGACATGATCTGGTGGGGTCCGTCCGGTATCGGTGCAACCTACACGATCGAGCGTTACGCACAGCAGCACTCAGGCCCCTTCCGCGCAGGCTTCGCGGACCGGTCGAAAACCAAGCACATTTGTCGGATGGCAGAAGGTTGTTATGGCGGGTTTTTCGGATGGCCGAATTTCACGGCCCGTCCCACCGGCGGGTTTATGGGGATGCCTGCCACCGACAAAGCTGCCGAGTTCCGGGTGATCGACATCTATCGCCGCAAGGGGGATAAACTTGCCGAGAACTGGATTTTCATCGACCTTCTGCATTTCTGGAAACAACAGGGTGTCGACATTCTGGGGCGCATGGCAAGGGTACCGCGAACATGACCGGCTGGATTGACGCGCATCACCACCTTTGGGATCTTACCGCGGTGCATTACCCATGGCTGATGGCGCGCGGGGTGGACAGGTTCTTTGGTGACCCGACACCCATTCAGCGGGATTACCAGTTGACCGAATTTCGCGCAGACGCCGCAGCCTGCGGCATCCGCGCTTCGGTGCATATCCAGGTGGGGGCCGAGAACGGTCTGGACGAAGCCAGATGGGTTCAATCCGTCGCCGACGCCTCCCCGGACTGGCCGATGGCGCAGGTTGTGTACTGTGACCTGACGTCGTCCGATCTGTCCGACCTACTGGACACATTTCAGACCCTGCCGACTGTGCGTGGCGTGCGCCAGATCGTCGGTCGCGCGCCCGGAGAGGACGCGCAAACCGGCACCAATGCTTTGCTGGACGATCCACACTTCCTGGCTGGCTTGCAAGAAGCCGGACAACGAAAGCTCAGCTTCGATCTGCAACTTATTCCTGAATTGATGGAGAAGACCGCCCGCGTTCTTTCGCAGGCGCCGGAGACGCCGATTGCGCTCTGCCATGCCGGATCGCCCCATGACCGCAGCCCAACGGGCCTGAAAGACTGGGCATTACAATTGCGCGTCCTGTCCGACTTGCCGCATGTAACCTGCAAGCTGTCCGGTCTGGGCATGTTCGATCACACCTGGACCACCGACAGTATTCACCCCATCGTGGAAGTCTGTCTTGAACAATTCGGACCAGAGCGGGTCATGTTCGGATCGAACTTCCCGGTCGACAAACTCTACAGCGATTACGCGACGCTGGTGCAGGCTTACCGTGATCTGATTCCGGCTGAGGTTCAGGCGGCCGTATTCCATGATACTGCCGCGCGGTTTTATGACCTGAAGGCCCCAACGGCATGATATTCATCTTTGAAACTACCGTGAGGCCCGAGTGGATCGACTACAACGGCCACATGCGGGATGCCTATTACGGGCTGGTCTTCAGCCTTGCCGTCGATGCAATGCAGGATGAGGTCGGCTTTGATGCCGATTATCGCGCGCGCACCGGATGTACGATCTACCTGCTGGAAGATCACAAGTTTTTCCTGCGAGAAGTCAAGGAAGCGGACCGGCTTCGCATTGAAACCCGAGTTCTGGACTGTGATGAAAAACGCTTTCATCTGCACATGAAGATGCTGAACAAAGGTGAGCTATCGGCCGTTTGCGAGTTCATGGAGCTTCACGTCCAGCAAATACCAAGCCCTCATGCTGCACCGATTCCGGCAGACATGCTGCAGCGATTGCAGAAGGCGAAATTGCCAGATCGGGAAGCGGCAGAGCTTGAGTTCCGTTCACGCCCGATGACAACTGGGCGCATCCCCCGATCAACATGACTGCAAAATCAGTAAATCAGCTTGCAGGAAACTGAGGATTGGCGAACGATCCCGATCCTAATGAACGAGCACGCATAGTCATATCCGCGGACCTGCGCAAGTCGTCCCGAAGAGAACAGCGGGAAGACGCCGCTCGATTGACAAGACAGGCACATCGGCCTCATGGCAAAGGCATCAGCCTATCCACGCAGTCGTGTTCAAAGTCAGCTCCGCGAAAGCTGACCAAGTGATTTAAGCTGACCGATTTCAAAAAAACATCTGTCAGGATAAATCAATATGATCTAAAGCACACATCCTAGGTGCACCTTTTTTGGTCCGTCCCAAGGCAAGCATTGGGGGAGAAGGTCAGATAACAAACGCGTCTCATGAACCTGTCACCCCGACGGATGTGATCGTGTGCCCGAACTGTGATGCCGCATTTCGGCTGGTTAAGCCCGAATTCGCCGAGCGTGCCAGATGCGCCAGATGTCACACTGTGCTCATTACTCCGAAGCGGAAGGCCGGTATGCAGATCATTGCCCTGGCTATTTCGGTCGCTGTACTTGTGGTCGCTGCAATGTTCTTTCCGTTTCTCACCGTCCGGGCGGGTGGCGTTCACAACTCGGTGTCGATCATGAGCACCGCGCTGGCGTTCCGAGGCGGCATTTACGGCCCTCTCGTGTTGGCCATGATCCTGCTGATCGTTCTGATCCCGCTGGCCCGCGCAGTCCTCAGCATCTATGTACTTCTGCCGATCGTGCTGGAACGCCCTTTGCTTCCCGGGGCAAAGCCCGCGTTTCGATGGGTCGAAGCGCTGCGCCCCTGGTCCATGGCCGAGATTTTTGTGTTGGGCTGCGCCGTTGCGCTGACCAAAGTTGCTGACGTCGCCGAAATTCAGTTCGGCGCCGCCTTCTGGATGTTCACCGCACTTGTCCTGCTCGTCATCGTGCAGGACAGTCTTCTGTGTAGATGGTCTGTATGGAACTCTCTGATTCATCCCAGAAAATAGTCAGCGCGCGCGAGCTTGGGCTGGTCGCCTGCCGATCCTGCACAAAGGTGCATCGCCTGGGCGAAACCCGCACTTGTCAAAGATGCGGGCGAAAACTCCGGTCGCGTGATGAAATGGCGATCCAGCGCGTTTGGGCATGGTGGTTGGTCGGCGTCATGGCGTACATCCCGGCAAATCTGTACCCGATGCTGGAAACACGCACGCTTTTCACCCGGCAAGCAGACACCATCGTGGGTGGGGCCGTGGATCTGATCCATCACGGCGCATTCGGAATTGCGGCCATAATCCTGCTGGCCAGCGTCGCCATTCCGTTGGGCAAGTTTGCCGCCATCGCCCTATTGGCGCTCAGCATATCCCGCCGGTCTTCACTCTCCATGACGCAGCTCCGACTGGTGCACGAGGTCGTGGAATACGTGGGCCGCTGGTCGATGATCGACATTTTTGTAGTTGCAATCCTGTCCTCTCTGGTTCAGCTCAGCAGCCTGGCATCGATCAGACCCGGCACCGCCAGTCTCTTTTTTGCACTCTCGGTGATATTCACCATGCTCTCCGCCCAAAACTTTGATTCAAGGTTGATCTGGGATTCACGCCGACGTCAGGAAGCCAAATGAACGATATTCCCGATGTACCGATCGAACAGCAACCGCGCCGGATATGGGACCGTGTGTCGCTGATATGGGTTATCCCGATTGCAGCGATCGCGGTCGCGCTGGCGGTTGCATGGCAGTCTCTTTCCAGTCAGGGCCGGGTAATTCATGTCACATTCGAGGACGGCGCGGGCCTTGTCGCAAATTCGACCGAGCTGCGCTTTCGGGACGTGGCTGTAGGGTTGGTCGAAAAGGTCGGCCTGACCGAAGGGCTTAAGGCCGTCGAGGCACAAATCCGTCTCAGCAAGGAGATTTCGCCATATGTCGATGCTTCCGCCCAGTTCTGGGTGGTTCGGCCTGAACTCACCACTCAAGGCGTGTCGGGACTCGAAACGGTTCTAAGCGGCGTCTACATCGAAGGCAGCTGGGATGCGAATTCGGGCGAACCGACCAAACTCTTCAAAGGCAGACCGCAGCCGCCATTGTTCCGGGCAGACAAGCCCGGATTGCAGCTGACCTTGCGCAGCTCGGCCCGTGGCCAGTTGACGGATGATGCGCCCATTCTTTTTCGTGGCATCGAGGTTGGGCGGGTCGGCAAAGCCTCGATCGATCCGCGCGGAAATTTTGCCGTGGCCGAGGCGATCATCTACAATCCGCACCAACGTCTCATCAATGACACGACGCGGTTCTGGGACACGTCCGGTTTCAGTATTTCTGTCGGCGCGGCCGGGGCATCTGTCGATTTCACTTCCATAGCCAGCCTCGTGGCAGGAGGCATCACATTCGACACGTTCGTGTCAGGAGGCTCGGCCGTATCTGACGGTACGTTGTTCCAGGTCTATGAAGACTCCGAAGCCGCACGGGACAGCATCTTCAACCAGTCGCAGGTCGATGAACTGTTTGTCAGTGTGATCTTTGACGACAACATCTCGGGCCTCAGTGTGGACGCCCCCGTCGAACTGGCGGGTCTGAGGATTGGAACGGTGAACAGCGTCATCGGTCTTATTGATGAGGAGGCCTTCGGGGACAACCGGGTGCGCCTGAATGCGGTCCTGGCCATACAGCCGACGCGTCTTGGCCTGCCAGATGAAGTTTCACCCGCTGCCGCGCTTGAGTTTCTGAAAACGCGGGCCGACGAGGGGATGCGCGCGCAACTGGCCTCTGCCAGCCTGCTTTCCGGTGGCTTGAAGGTGCAATTTGTCGACAACACCGATGATGATCCGTTCGACTGGAATGAAACCGCCGAAGGGATAACAATCCTGCCCACCACTCAGAGCGAGATACAGTCGGGGGAAGCCTCGGTCGAGCGTGTTCTGACGCGTATCCAGGCGCTTCCGGTCGAAGAGTTGATGTCCAGCGCCGTCGCGTTTCTTGACACTGCTCGCGCTTTTGTGGCCAGCGACGCAATCCGGGAAACGCCCGAAGACCTGCGTAAGCTGCTGGCGGCGGCCACGGCGGTGGTTGAATCTGACGACGTTCGCTCGGTCGCGGGGAATATCAACAAACTGCTGGATCAGGTCGATGCAATGTTGACCGAACTCAGGACCGAGCAGGTCACACAGCGCCTGCTCGGCGCCGTTGATGCGGCGAGAAACGCCATGGAATCCGTGGACACATCCATTGCCGGCCTTCCAGAGCTGTTGTCGAGCCTGAACACTCTGGCTTCGAGGGCCAGTGCATTGCCCCTGGACCAGTTGGTCACCGAACTGACCGGGATTGTCGCAACATTGGATGAGCTCATTCAAACCGAAGGCGTTCAGGACCTGCCTGTGCAACTGAATGCGACACTGGCCGAAGTCAACGCCGCTTTGGTCGATTTGCGCGAGGGTGGCGCGGTCGACAACGTAAACGCAACCCTGACCTCGGCGCGCAATGCCGCCGACGCGATTGCCAGCTCGACCAGCGAACTGCCCGCTCTGGCCGAGAGAGCCAGCAGACTGATGGACGAGGCATCTGCCACCATCAGTGGTTTCAACAAGGGTGAAGCACTCAGCCGCGATGCACGAGCGGCGCTGCGCGACATTCAGAAGGCGGCCAATGCCCTTGCGGCGCTGCTTCGAACGCTGGAACGCGACCCAAGCATATTGATCAAGGGACGATAGACATGCCGCTACAAAAATTCCTCACGTGCCTGAGCCTGGTGCTGTTGGCGGGCTGCGGCGGGCTGAACGACCGGGTTTCAGTCAATGAACCAACTTTGGAAGGCCGTGTCAGAATAGGCGTTTCATCGCTTGAGATCAAAGAGCCATCGCTGCCCGGCTATGCCGTGGCGGACGAGATTTCGATCGAGGGCGAAGGCGGTCTGCTGGTTACCGAGGGGTCGGTTCTCTGGGCGGACAAACCTTCACGCGCGATTGCGCTGGAACTGACCCGTCACCTCACCGGCCTGACCAGAACTCGGATTGCATCCTCACCGTGGCCATTCGAGGAACCGCCTGCAGGAATTCTGGACCTGCGGTTTGAGTCCTTCGTGGCGCGGGCCGACGGCACCTTTTTTGTCTCAGGGCAGTATTTCCTCGGTCGGCTCGACGGCGGGCGGGAACGGTCGGGGTTGTTTGAACTGGTTGAGCCGATCGGTGAACCGCTTGACAGCACCAACATCGCCAAAGCCCGGGGCCGAGCCGTTGCAAATCTTGCCCGGTTCCTGGCGAACAATGCACTGAAATAGTCCTTTGGCCGGGCGGTTGTCCATGGGACAAGGGGAACGCGCAAAGGGGTGAAGGCAGGTCAGATACGGGCGTTTTGAGGGCTTCATTCCAGCGCACCGCGCTCCAAACGAGCGCAAACCAGGCCTGCCCCGATCACTGCTGCCCAGACATGCGTTTTCAAAGGGCGTTCCCGCCTGCGGATTCAGGCGGCGATGGATTTCATTGCGCCCAGGAACTGGGCGACTTCGGCAACGCTGTTGTAGTGGCACATCGACACGCGCACACAGCTGTCCAGGCCAAGCGGCGTCAGGATATTGCCAGAGTAGTGATCTGCCTTGCGCAGATGCGTTCGGATACCCTGCTCGTTCAGCATTCGCACCACATCGACTGAAGGCACACCCTCGACCCGCAGCGACACCAGACCTTCGCGCGCCGGGTTGTCGATGCCGCCCAGAATGGTCACCTTCTCCATCTCGGCCAGACCCGGCAGGTTGCCGGTGCCGTGGATCATCGCATCCGTCAGCGCCTTTTCCTGCGCGTGGATCGCCTCGCCCGCCGCAACGAACTTGGCCCGCCGGTCGGTGGCGTCGCTGACCTGCTCGCCCAGCCACTCGAAATAGCTGACCACGTCGGACATGGTGGCGTAAGATCCGGTGTCGCGGGTCCCCATCTCCCAGTTGTCGGCAGGGCCATCCAGCAGGCTGTTATGCGGCAGCGCCGTCAGCCGGTCCGAGATCCAGGCAACCCCATAGCCATGGCGCGAAAACACCTTGTAGGGCGAAATCACATAGCCATCCACACCATAGGCCGTCAGGTCGATCCGGCCATGCGCGGCGTGCTGGATGCCGTCGACGATGATGTAGCATTCGGGCGCAACCGCCCGGATGGCTGCGGCCACGGCCGCCACGTCGACACCCATGCCGGTGACGGGTGAAGTATGAACGATGGTTGCAACCTTAGTGTCGGGTGTGACTTTTGCGGCATAAGCCTCGGCAGTCACGGTACCAGTGGCATTGTCATGCGCGACCAGTACATGGTTCTGCCCAGCGATACGCGCCCAGCGGTCACAGGCGCTGCGGGTGGCCGGGTGTTCCAGGGTCGTCCCCAGAACCTGACCCGCGCCGGTGCCCAGACAGGCGTTCATGATCAGGCGGAACAGCAATTCGGTGCCACTTTCGCCCACAAAGAACTGCCCGCCCGGCGCATTCATGAACACGGCCATATCTTCCTTGGCCGTGTTGATCACGCGTACCAGCTCATGGCTGCCCGGGTTGTCACGCCCCTGATTGTCGGGAATTGCCGTATAGTCCTGCGAGGTTTTCACCACTGAGTTCAACGTCAGCGCGCCGCCCGCGTTTTCGAAGAAAATCCGGGGTCCCTGTTGCGGGCAATGGTCGACCTGGGCAAAGCGATCGCGGATCTGCTCAAGCAGCGGTGTGTTGATCTCGGGCATGGGGACTCATTCGTGTAAATACTTCTGTCTGACATATACTGTTCGCGGGCCCAGTTTCCTCACAAAAAATGAATGGGCAATGCCTTTGCATTTTTCATGCTTCATCGGACGATCAGGTATCGGCAGCCCCGACCAACGAATACGGTGCCTGACTTTGGTAAGCTGGCACCCGAATTCCCGTGAACCTCCCTTTATTTCGATGCTGTCCCTCTCAAGGGCTTCCAAGCGACTGCGCCAACTTCACAGCCCCCAGATAGGCCGATCGACGCCAATCGGGCGGGGGGTTCAGCGGCGACAAGGCATCGGCCGTAAGATAAAGGTCGACGACTCCGTGCGCCACTGTCTGGACATCCTCCGGGTCCGCCGACGGATACTCTTTCTGGACGATTTGGCGGGCAAGCGCGTAGAACTCAGCCATAACACCCGTCAGAATTTGTCTGAGGTCCGGGCACTGTTCCACGACCATAACCAATGCCTGATAAGCGTTGTTCAGTCGCGTGTCAGTTTCGCTTTCCTCGCTGAACAGGGCGTCCACAAAGTTCATTAGCCCCGGATAATCCTGCAAAGCTGTTCGCAAATTCTCCAAAGAGATGCGCTGTTCTTCCACAACATGCAGGGCCAAGGCGCGTACCATCTCGTCTCTGTTTCCAAGATGGTGCCGTATCAACGGCCGCTTAAGTCCGGATTCCTCCGCAATCCTCTCCAGCGTTGCGCCCTCAACCCCGAAACGGGCCACCAGCGTCATGAATGCATCCAGCACTTCGGCTTTACGCTGTTTCTGAACCGAGGGACGCCCCATTGGTATTTCTCCGTCTCTTCAATTTCGAACCGGGCGGATCCGTCCAATCAGACCGTCAACTATTCTGAACTGCCCAGTGTCTGGCATACCGGAACTATGCTTTTTCCAGCTATTTTTCATCAAGCGCAAAGCTGGCGTATGTACATTTTGCCGCCCGCCTTTAGGCATTTGCAAGCCCCGCGATACCCGAGGGAAGTGAGTAGCGCCCTGACCCGCTGATTGGCAGCCCAACGCCCGGGGCAAAGCGGCGTCACCACACCGAAATGCCCCGGTTCGAGACAACCATAACCTACCGGCAGGATGATCAGAACCAACCCGTAAAATACTGATCTGGCCAGTAAAAGAACGCCAGATCCACCGGAATACCCGGGCTGATCAGTGAGTACTCGAATACAGGGTCATCGTAGAGATCATTCAATCCGGAAACCGCATAGCCTTCCGTTGGCGTCCAGCTCTCATCAAGACCCATCTGGTAGTCACTGTCTTCGTCATGAAAGGCCACCACGCTGTAGTAGTTGTCATTCAGGTCCGGGAAATCGACGCGCTGCGGTTCCGTGCTGGCGGGAAGCGTGACGTAGCCAACCGCCGTGCTGAAATCAAGCGCGTCAAAGGAAGCCGCGTTGTCAAAGGCCATGACAACAAACTGGCCTCTGTCGTTACGAGCACTGTGCAGGTTAATCACCAACCCACTGTCCGAAGACGTACCGGTCGAGGATGCCGATGTCCGGGGGATGTCCGTACCAAATCCCGAGGCCATCCAGGCTCCGCCGACGAACAGGGCCGTTGTTACCAGCGCAGCGACCATTCTCTGTGAATTTGAAGGCATGGCTTTAACCCCGTTTATCGCTTGCCGAAGCGTTGGCGCCTTGTTTTTGGGGTCGCCAGCCCGGCGGACCAAACAGAACCCCCAGCTTGTTTCGGAACCCCGGCATTTGCCAGGCGTCGCCAAAGGCACGGGCAAAGCCATGAAAAAAGGCGACAAACGGATTGACCGAATTGATCGGCGTAACCAGACCGTAGGTGACCTCTTCTTTTTCTTCTTCGAACGTGCCGAACATGCGGTCCCAGATGATGAAGATTCCGGCGTAATTCTTGTCCAGATACTTGCGGTTGGACCCGTGATGCACACGGTGATGCGACGGCGTGTTCATTATGTATTCAATGGGTTTCCAAAGCTTGCCGATGACTTCGGTGTGCAAAGCGGTCTGGTAGAGTTGCACCAGCAATTCCGCGACCAGGACAACAAATGGATTGAAGCCCAAAAGCACCAGGGGAATATGAAAGAACAAGGGCCAAAACCCATCCAGCGGACCATGCCGGTAGGCTACCGAAATGTTGAAGAAGGGTGAGCTGTGGTGCACCGAATGTGTGGCCCACAAGATGTTTATCCGATGCAGGATACGATGCTCCCAATAATAGGCCAAATCCGCGAGGATCAGCACAATCAGGAACGAAGCCCATGTGGTGGGGATGTCAAAGAACGCATATTGAGACGCCCAGACATAGGCTCCGACGTAGAAGCCGGCCATCAAAACAAAAGTGATCGCAAGGAAGAAGCCCAGCGTGATGAAGTTGGTGACGGTATCGCCCACCATCTCGAAGGTCAGCTTTTTGCCAATCGCGTAACGCGCAAGTTCAAACACCAGAAAACCGATCGCAAAGACGAAAAACCAGTCGTCGATCATCGTCTCCCAATAGCTGATCTGGAAGTCGCTGACATACGTGTTGAGGAAGTCCATTTAGGTAGATCCTGTTAAATTGTCTTTTTTGACAATTAAAGAGTTTTAGCCCCGTGTCAAGTGGCCCTCACGCCAACGCTCGACCTTGATGTCGACACAGCCCTATCCATTGCGCTGTCTTGCGATCATGCTCGACATCGGTAATTCCTGAAAGAAACCGTTCGTCAAAACAGACACCTACCCATTACAAGTTTAGCAAATGCCCAAAGCTGGCCCGCAATCAAAAGTCCGAATTGGAATGTCAACGCTTCTGGCGCTGGCCATAGGCGGGTTGGTGGCGCTTTCGGTCAGTACGGTGCTTCTGGTATCAACCTACGCCAATGTTCAAAACACAACTGAATTGTGGAACACCTCAGCGTCGATGATCGTCGAGTCAATTGAGGACAGGGTCGTTAGCCTGACGACCCCTATCGAGGAATTGGCGAACTCTCTCCAGAAAGATGCAAGTTCGGGCGACGTCGAATTGTCCAACACTGACTTTCTGAAGGCATATTTCAAGGGCGTCGCAGCCTCCGCCCCCTATCTGACGGACCTTGCCGTTGTTTACCCGGACGGCAGCCTTTTTGTGACCAGTCAAATCGCCGATTCAGACGGAATTTCCTTTGTCACCATCACAGAGCCCCCGGTGGATGGGCGATTGCGGTATCTTGAAGATATCAAAAGTTATGAGAGCCTGTTCTGGAACGAACCGTTTTTTGAAGAAGGCAGGACGCATATTTCGGCCACCGTACCGGCGTATCGGGACGATGTGTTCCTAGGTGCCATATTTGTGTCTTCAACCGTGCATCATTTCTCGGACATCATCGATGAGTTGGGCAGCAAATTCGGCGCGACCGGTTTCATTCTCTATGGCGACAACCGCGTCCTGGCACATCCGAAGCTGCTGAACCTGTCCGGAAGTTCCTTAAGTCCGGACACGCCTTTGCATTCAATCGCTGCGCTCGATGACGCGGTGATCTCGCAAGTGCTAAAACAAGACCCCGAGTTTCAGGGGGGCGACAGCTCTTTTGACGGCTACGTAGTGGAGAACGCAACCGGTGAGTACTTGGTTCTGACCAGTACTTTGGATGAGTACGGTTCGGAACCATGGGTCATTGGCCAGTACTCCCCGCTAAGCGATTGGAGCAGTCAATGGAAGCGCCTCAGCTACACTGCCTTTGTCAGCATTGGGTTCCTAATAGCGTCAATGATTGCGGCGATTGTGCTGGCCAGAAAGCTTTCGGCCCCAATCAAAAAATCAACCGAAGAAGCCATCAAGATCAGCGAACTCAATCTGGATCAGATCGACTATCTTCCCCCCTCGCGCGTTGAGGAGGTAGACCTGCAGGCCGTGGCATTCAACAAGATGCTCGACGGGTTGCGCTGGTTTGAAACCTATCTGCCCCGCACTCTGGTGCGGCAATTGTTGAATTCCGGAGACCCTGATGTTGTCCGGCCTCGCGAGGTCGAGCTGACTGTCATGTTCGCCGACATTGTGGGCTTTACGGCTGCGTCAGAAACGATGACACCGCAGGCCACGGCCGACATGTTGAATAGCCATTTCGCGATTCTGAACCGTTGCATCCAGGCCGAGGGTGGAACGCTCGACAAGTATATCGGCGACGCCGTGATGGCGTTCTGGGGCGCTCCTCAGGAACAGGTCGACCACGCCGAGCGGGCCTGCCGCGCAGCGGTGGCCATCAAGCAGGCGCTGGCTGAGGCGAAAGTTGGCTATGGCCTGAAGATTGCGATTCACACCGGTCCGCTCATCGTCGGGAATATCGGAGCAGTCGAGCGGATGAATTACACCGTGATCGGAGATACGGTTAACACCTGCGCGAGGATAGAGACTTTGGCCGGTGATCTTGCCACGGAAGAGCCGACCAACATCCTGGTCAGCGATGCAACTGCGCGACGCCTCAGCGCGTCATTCCAGCTGGAACATGTCGGCGATTTCCATGTGAAAGGTCGGTCGAAACAGGTGACCGTCTACCGGGTCAAAACTGAATAAATGATGGGATCAGTGGTACTGTATTGGAACTGCCCGCCCTGTCCGATCTGTCAAGTTTCAGACCGGATCCCGTGGGTAAATGACCTGCAGGCTGTCCGTGTGAAATTGACCAATGCTCTTTTTCCATCTCCGGCCCGGCCACAGCAGTTCGGCTGTCAGATCGTGGGGATGGTAGGCTGCGGTGTAAAGGGTTCCGAACCCCTGATCGAAAGCCAGTGAATACAGCGGCGGCTTCAGAAAAGACCCGACAAAAACCTCTTTCGTCTCTGGGTGCAAAGTCAGGCGATGCAGCAGGAAACGCTCACGCTCGACCGTGGCGGTAAGGCGTGCATGGCTTTTCCATTCCACGCGCTCCTGATGGTTGGTGGAAACAGCAGCATGGGTGAAAAGCGTCGGCCGGTCCGGTGCAAGAAACGCCGTAAAGAACTGCCGGTCCCGGTTCAGGACCGTAACGTTGTAGCTCATGTGGCACGGGACCCGTAGCAGAACCTCTTTCGCCTCTTCCAGCGTCGAACATGTCTGCAACAGGTATCGCAGGATCAGGGGAACCCCAAAGCCTTCGCCGACCGCGCGGCGGCCACCGAATGTCAGGGAAACGGTTAGCCCTGCATCATTCATGCCATCCAGCAATCCAAACAAGCCATCCGAGGTGCCCATGACCTGACGCCCGTTCCATCCGGTCTTCAGGAATATTCCATCAAAGGCCGACGGGTTGTAGTCGTAGTTCCGCACCATCAACGGTTCTGGCCCCTGCCAAATCGCCTGGCTGCACCCCGCCAGATAGCGCGGCGGGCAAAAGAAGCTCAGGAACCGCGCCTCCAGATCGCCGGCGCCAAAGGCGGCGCACAGCATATCATACGGCTCGAGCATTTCCGGCATATATGTTTTCAGCGCATGACGGCACTCGGAATATGTCGGGCGTGATGACAACCCTTCGCTTGCCCACCATTTAAGGTAGGCATTTCGATATTCGGAGAAAATCCCGGACAGTTTCTGTCCGGGTTTCTTTTCTTCTACGGCGCGAAAGGTTAATTTCATGCACTCTACATAATCTTAAACGCCGGATCCTCAAATGCCTGAGCCGATGGCAGCGGACGTGCCGAGAACGCGTTCTTGATGCCATTGATCCAATGCTTCGACTTTGCCGTAAGCTGAAAACCCTTGGTCATCGACCGGCCGCGTGTGACCAGGATGCCCAGATCGGCCCCTTCGTACCGGTAGTCGCCAACATTCGATATCCGCAAAAAGAACGCTTCGTCTTCGCTTTCCACCGCGCGCCGGTGATAGTCGAACCGGTCGAACACCACCCGCCCGTCCGGCAACATCTTGTAGATCCCGGATTCCGGGGCATTGGTGATGATATCGACCGTGTCCTCGGTGTGCTTGATCACCATTTGCGACCAGGAATCGATCATATCGGGATCGGCCCAGCGTGCGTTCAGCTCTTCGACACCCAGGTTGAACGGCTTTTTCGAGAACTCCAGCAGGTGAAACAGGAACAGCGGCGCATCAGCATGCGCGAAAGCCGCGTGGTTGGTCATCGAGGACGCGCCCGTGATCCGGGGGTTGAGCTCGCCCAACCAGATGTCGCCGGTCTTTTTGTCGATCAGGAAATCCAGTTCGAAATAGCCGCGATATCCTTCCTTGCGAAGTTGTTCGCCAAATTTGAACGTCAGTTCCCGCGCTTTCTCGCGCGTCTTCGGCGGGAACGCAGTCGAGAAAATCTCGTTTCCGCACCAGCCTCCGCGATAGGGGGTCAATTCCTTGAACCCGACGAGTTCCGTCATCAGGGGGCCGACAATCGTGCCTTCGGACGTGGCGCAGGCTTCGATCGCCGAACCCCGGCAATCGATGCGTTTCATGATTTTGATTTCGCCCTGGCCCACGATCTCATGTTCGTGTTTGCGGAAATCGGCCTCGGACTTGATGAAAAAGGTGGTGTGGCCCGAGTCTCCAAACGCACTTTGCAGGACAAGATCATCGCCGAGCCCCGCCTTTTTGCAGACCTTTTTCAACTGGTCATAGCTGTCGACCTTGGACAGCGTGTTGGGAACCGACGGGACACCCGCTTTGTTGCCGACCCGGACAGTTTCGATTTTGTTGTCCATCTTGGTACGCAGCTTCGCCTTGGGGAACCAGACCTCGCCGCCCAGTTCCTTAACCAGTTTTTCCGTCTTTTCGTCGAACATCAGGAAAACGAATTTCGGCTTGCCGCCGCGCGCCTTGACGTAATCGACAACTTCCTTGTGCTGAAGCAGATAGTTGTTGATGTCTTCGATCGACTGAAACTCGTCATGGGGAAGTTCGGAAGGAACCAGAACGTTGGGATGGCGTCCGTCAAAGCAATCCATGTAGCAGATGTACTTGAAATTCTTGACCCATTCATCCAGACCGAGCAGGTTGAAATTGGTCGCCGAGACAAAGTAGATCGGGTCCGAATTCGTGTGAAAGTAACGACGGATTTCCGAAATGTTCTTGAGTACCTTCTTGGGCATTTAACCTCTCCCCTGATATTATTTTTTGACGGACTCCAAAGCCTCTTGGGTAAACACGCGCAGACCCAGGTCTTCGCGGAAACCATGAATTTCACTGACGTCCAGCGCCCGCATGAATGACAGGATTTCCGGACTGATGACCTGACCGGGCACCAGAATCGGGAAGCCTGGCGGATAGGGAATAATGAAACTGGACGAGACAAGCTCTTCACCCGCTTCAAGCCGCGCCATCAGCTTGTCATCGGTCGGAATATAGTCGCAGTTGTCCTCGTCATAAGCGAGGAAAAACGCGGTCCGGATATCTCCTTCGGGCGTATCTGATCCATCCCTGAAGGCATCGTGGAACCGGCTGAAATCCGGCAACGGCGGCACGTCTTCGACCAAAGCCTGGACCCGGTTTTCAAATGACCTGCGTTCCATTTTCGAGGCATCGTCCAGAAGCTCGTCCAGGTCATTGGCAATTTCGACCAGCACTTCGATCAGGTATGCGACCGAGGATCGGGTTGTCCCGATATTGGTCATGAACAGCACGGTGTTCCGCGACGTCTTGTTGATCTGGATGCCATATTTGTCCATCAGGATCTTGGTCTTGAACGTGTCGCCGTCCCAGCCTGTTCCACCCACGGCCAGCGTTATGCGTGTCGGGTCCAGTACAAATTCGTCCTGGCTCCACATCGTCCACTTTTCGACCCAACCGTGATCAGGATCATAGTAAGCCTCGACGCCGCTCTCCCGGAACTGTTCCGGAATCATTTCGCCGGCAGTCACCACCGTGAAATACTTCTGCAAAACCGGATGGTCCGAGATGGCCCGCCGGATCGACATGGCTGTCTCGATCTGCTTTTGCACAAATTCGAAACCTTCCAGTTCGACCTGTCGGCGCCCCACGTCCAGAGAAGCGATGATCTGGTAGTTTGGTGAAGTCGAGGTGTGGGTCATGTAGGCCTCGTGGAAAGCCTGCTCCACCTCGCCTTTGAAGTCCTGATCGTTGACGTGAATCATCGACCCCTGCCGCAATGACGTCAGAGTCTTGTGGGTCGATTGCGTGGCATAGACGCGGACGCGGGCATCGGGTGGCGGAACCAGCCGGGTCTCGAGCAGCTTTTCGTGGCTCGCACTCTCAAGCTTTTCCTGCTGGGCCGCCCAGGCGCTGGCCGCTTCCGGCGTGCGCAGCGTTTGCCGCAACACGTTTGCAACCCCCATGGCGGTACGCTGGCGGTAGGTCGGGTCAAACCGCGCAAAACCGAACCAGGCTTCGTCCCACAGAAAGATCAAGTCCTTCTTGATGGCCAGACACTCTTCCATGACACGCTGAACATTGTAGACAACCCCGTCGAAGGTGCAGTTGGTCAACAGCACCATCCGGACGCGATCCAGCTTTCCGGCATCTTTCAGCTTCAACAAGGTGTGCTTGATCTCTTTCAGCGGCACGGCACCGTACATCGAGTGTTCGTGCAGCGGATAGCTGTCCATATAGACGACGCTCGCCCCGGCCAGAACCATGCCGTAATGGTGCGATTTGTGGCAATCCCGGTCGACCAGAACAATGTCACCGGGTCGAACGACCGACTGAACAACGATCTTGTTGCACGTCGAAGTGCCGTTGGTGGCAAAGAACGTGTGTTTCGCCCCAAAAGCGCGGGCGGCCATGTCCTGCGCTTCCTTGATCGGGCCGCGCGGTTCCAGCAGGCTATCCAGCCCCCCCGAGGTCGCGGATGTTTCGGCCAGAAAGATGTTAGACCCGTAGAATGCCCCCATGTCCTGAATCCAGTGCGAACGGCTGATCGATTTGCCGCGGCTGATCGGCATGGCGTGGAAAACACCAGTTGGCTGCTTCGAGTATTCTTTCAGGGCCGAGAAAAACGGGGTTTTGAATCTGCGATCGACGCCGCGAAGGATGTTCAGGTGCAGTTCCTGAAAATCTTCCTGATTGTAAAAGACCCGTCGGCAGCGGCCCAAATCCAGCCCGGCAATATCCTCGGCAGAACGGTCTGTGACAAGATACGCGTCCAGTTCGGGTCGGATTTTCTCGATAAGCCGGCAGGCCTCTGGTCCGTATTCATGCGGGTCGAGGCCGTCAACATCCTCGTCCTCGCTGACACGCGTCAGGTACTGGTTCAGGATCGGAAGATCGATCTTCGACTTGAGCGACAAGCCCGGCCTGATCACCACGGCCTGAACGTTGTAGTTGAACAGAACCCCGATCAGCGCGTCCTCCAGCGACGGAACAATGACCGGTTCATAAATGAAGGAATCTTCCAGCCGGCGCATGCGCAGCAGGTTTTGCCGCAGGAATCTTTCCTGATGTTCAGTGACATCGTCGACAATCAGCACCTCGAAATAGGGCCGCCCCAATGCGCGGGCTTCCGGCGCAAGCGAGGCTTCGTCTTCGTAGTCTTCATTGTCTATTTCATCGGAAGACAGTGGGATCGACCGCCGCCGGTAAGCGCCCGAGGTCAGCGCACGTGCAATACGACGGACGCAGATCGACAGATCCTGAACATTGCCATTTTGCAGAAGACGCCGCAGATGCTCGAATGCGTGAATTCCGGGGAACGCCCAATAAAGCTCGATCGGTTCCAGAGCATCGAACAGGTGCTCTGCCGTCGCCATCAGCTTCTGGCTCTGTCGTTTTTCCCGCCCATGAAGGGCGAGGCCTTCAGCCGCTTCGCGTAAGGCGCTCCATCGATCGGCGCGAAGTTGCGTGGCGCTGTAATAATCTCGTAGGGACGGCAACTTCTTCTTCTGCGAGTGCAAGTTCAATACCTGCCTCCTTTCTGTCGCGTCCGGATCAGTGCCGCCCTCTGATCCGATTAATCCGAACCTGTCTTTCCGTGTAAGACAGAAAGGTTAGGCGGCGTCAGCAAATCTCTTTCCGCTTCTTCAATCGAAGTTCTGGGGTCGGATGCCAGCAAACCGCGATCCGAGCCCTGCCGGGGAATTTCCAGCGGCCCGAGCGTGTTCAGGTAAGCATCGGCACCACTCGTGCGATCATAAACCGTGAAATCCGCGTCGCGATCCCGGAAGCTCTTGAGAACTTGCCCAAGTCCCTTGAGACCGGTTTCCCTTTGACGCCGCACCTGATCCAGATCGATTTCGATCGGGAACATGTCTTCCTGTCCGGCGGACTGGTGCAACACTGTTGCTGATGGGTCGACCACCAGCGAACGACCGACACCACCGGCCCCCAGGCCATTCACGTCAAAAACGTAACACTGAAACTGCGCCGCGGTCGCCCTTGCAATGGCAAGTTCCGCTTCGCGGTCAGTGGTCCCGGTCAGGACCGGGTGAAGAAGAACTTCGACGCCCTGACTGGTCAATTGCCGCGTCGTTTCCGGAAACCAAATGTCGTAGCAGATGGAAAGGCCAAAACGCCCGACATTCGGGACATCAAAAACACAGAAATCAGTCCCGGCTGATATCCCAGCCTCATACGGCCGGAAGGGAAACATCTTCGAGTACTTGGCGACAATTTCGCCGTCGGGATTGATGACGACGGAAGTGTTCAGAATACGCCCATCTTCGGTTTTTTCGAACATCGACCCGGGGATCAGCCAAATACCGAAGCGGCGCGCATCCTCCTGAAACTGCAACAAAGCGTCATTCGGGAAGGGCTGCGCGAAACGGTCCAGTGGCCCATACGGCGCAAGTTCGGAAAACAGAACCATCTGAGTCCATGGAAACCGGGCCATAAGAATTTCAATTCTATGGCGCATCGCCTCGACGTTCGAATGAAGCGCACCAACGTGCATCTGAACACCGGCGATCGCAAATGGAGTCATATTGGGCATCTCTCCCGAGTAAGCTGTCTGATCACCTTATTTTCAGGCGAACCCCGTGACCAGCCTGTTTTTTTGGGGGCCGCAGATTTCTGTCGCAAACTGTTTGACCGCTGGCCCTCGTGAACTTGGCGATGAGTGATTTAGGGAATTGGCAAGGTGCCAGTCTGTTTTTGACTTGCGTCCATGCTGGGGCTTGTCGCCAATCTGCCCGCCCTGCCCCGGTCGGAATGGCAGCGCGAGGATCGACGATTTTCCGGTCATACATGTCGCATCACCTGATTGGTAAAATAGTCGTCTCGCTCCAATACATCGGCTTTTGAATAATTGTTGTTCGTATTTCCATCTTCTCATCATATGCGCAAAAGTTCTATGTTTTGCTCACTACTCCGAACGCGGTCCCATGTGATCACTTATATCTGATAAGTACTGCTTATCGGATCAATTGAAAAGCGAACCAAATTGACGCAGAATACGCGCTATGAGTACCCCTGCCCCATATCTCCCAGCCTCTTCTCTTGCACTGTCCTCTGCAGATCAGGACGCGCTGACCGATCTCTATGTCCGCGGCACGCCGGAGAACACGTTACGAGCGTACGAACGTGACCTGGTCTACATCACGGCCTGGAAGGCCGCTCGGATGGGCTCGATCCTCAACTGGCCCGAGAATGAAGAAACCGCCCTCGCCTTCATCCTCGATCATGCCCGGGATCTGAACGACGCGCCGAAAACGGATGTCGCCCGCCAGACGGCAGAAGCGCTGATTGCACAAGGGTTGCGCAAGTCAATGGCCTGCCCGGCCCCCTCAACGCTGGACCGGCGTATCGCCTCCTGGCTGGCCTTCCACCGGATGAAGAATCTTCCCAGCCCGTTTGAGGCGCCGCAGGTGAAGCAAGCGCGGGCCAAGGCACGCCGCGCCGCGGCCCGCCCCCCTGCCCCAAAATCCGCCCACCCCATCACCCGCGATGTGCTTGAGCAACTGTTGGCGACCTGCCGTGGCAGTCGTCGCGATTGCCGCGACCGGGCGATCCTGATGCTGGGCTGGGCCAGCGGCGGGCGCCGCCGCTCGGAAATCACGGCGTTGATGCGCGAGGATGTATCCCTTAAGGAATTCGGCAAGAGCGGTGTCATCTGGCTGTCCCTGCTGGAAACCAAGACCACCCAGAAGGGAGAAACCCCCAGACTGGTGCTGAAAGGCCGAGCAGCGCAGGCTTTAGTGCATTGGATCGGAGTTGGGCAGATCAAGGACGGCCCCCTCTTCCGCCCGATCTCGAAAGCTGATCGGGTGCTGAACCGCCGCCTTTCCCCCGACGCGGTAGCGCAGATCGTCAAACATCGATTGAAGCTGGCCGGTCTGCCCGAAGACTTTGCCTCTGCCCACGGTCTTCGTTCGGGCTTTCTGACCCAGGCCGCATTGGACGGCGCCCCGATTCAGGCAGCCATGCGACTGTCCCTGCACCGCTCAGTCGCGCAGGCGCAGAAGTATTACGACGACGTCGATATCGCAGAAAATCCCGCTACGGACCTTTTGGGTTAACACGAAAAAGGGTGCTGGCTTCAAATCCAGCACCCCACGGAAGCTTCACATGTTCTCTGTAGGTTCTTACCCGTGGGTAAGATCATCCTCCTCTCGCAGGTATTCAATCATCGTTGCAATGGCGGCCTCCAGCCTCGCACGATCAACACGCGTAAAGTCCAGATCGTGCCTGATCTCCAACCGTCCACTCGAGGCCGAACACTTTGCAATCCCCGCGCGGCCAGACACCTGAAACGTCGTTTTCGCCCGGCGCGGCTTTCCGGGACTGTCCGGTTTCGGCCTGGCAACAGCTTCCGAGGCCTGTCCCAAAAAAGACCGGAGAATCGCCACCTCTCGTGCGTTGTCCCTGTCGGGTTCGCTCATCAACGCAGTGCTGACTGCGCGGATCAAACCCGGATCGGAATCAAGCTTGCGCTTCAGTTCGACCCCCACATTTCGCGGGATTTCATTTGGGTGATTCAGAACCTTGTCCAGCCTGGTCAGCAGGCTCGCGAATGCCCGAATATAACTTCGCTTTGTGTAGCTTGCTGATTTGAAAAGAATCGAAACCGCCTTGTCCACATCCGCACAGTCATTGGCCGGATCCTCTGCGTAGGCCCGGGCCAACGCACCCATTTCCGCAAAGGAGATGTCCTTTCGGATCAGGTTTTCATCCACCATACGCCGATAGCTGCTGTCCAGATCAGCGGCGTCCGAAATGCCGGCCGGAATTTTTGCGTAGATGGAATCGCCGGTTTCTTCCAGCAACAAACGATAAGCGGAAAGGCGGCGCATCCCCTGAATCAGGTCAAATCGCCCGTCTGCGCGACGCTCCAGCCGGATCGGGTTGGAAAGACCGATTTCCCTGATCGACGCTTTCAACTCCTCCAATTCCGGATCCGAACCGGGTTTGCGATCGCGCGTCAGTTTTTCTGTAACGACGTCTGACAGGGCTACACGTTCCGTCACCAGTCCTTCGGCCCGCAGGCTCACCAGTTCATGCGCAAGCCTGTCGTTTTCCGCGCGAATGGCATCCTCGGTTGACTGCTGATCGCGCAGAGCACCAGCATTCTCCGAGATTGCTGCGGCCATCGGACCCCGCCGCTTCTCCAGAACTTGGTCCGGAACCTTACCCACGGGTATGTCTTCCATGGCAGGCATATCAATGTCGAACATTCTGCGTTTGCGGGTCATGCGTCATCCTCCAGCTTATCCCAGGCCGACAGCATGACGCCCCGAAACTCTTCATATACGTTGTCAAAGGTCGATCGTGCGCGGCGCCAGGTTTCCCGGGTCATCTCTCGGTAATCCATCTCGTAGACCGAACTGAGGAAACGACCGGATTGTTCAACCGCGCGGGTCATCTCGACCGGGTGCTCGGCCACGTGTTCCCCGAACACCTTTCGAAATGCGTCGAACATGGCGTGGTGCAGGGCGTTGCCGGGCTCATATCGCGTCAGCAGAAAGCGCAACTCACAGAAGGTCTTGGGAAGCCCGATCTTACCCGTGGGTAATGTTTTGTCGAACCCATAAGCGAGGTCCTCCAGAGCTTCAGCAAGCTGGCCAATGAACGAGGTCGTGGAGTCGTATTCCCAGTAACCCGGGCCGGATGGGACATACAGCATGTCCGCCGCAAACACTGCGTTCATCGACTGGTAGCCAATGGCAGGCGGGCAGTCGAACAGGATCAGGTCGTAAGAGTCATCGGGGATCTGGTCCAGATAACGCGATACTGCCGCAAAGAACGACCATTCCGGATTCAAGTGCCGGTACTGAGCCGAGGCAAACTCGACAAAAGCGGCGTTGGCGCAGGACGGGATGGCGTCGATGCTGGACCAGGACGTCTGCTTGATAAAGTCACCGATCCGCAGATCACCGAGCCCCATGTCCGTAATCGATGGCGGCAACTCGCGGCGGGGCAGGGCGGTCCCGGATTCGGCGGCGGCGGGGCGGTTGTTCATCCGTTGGGTCTCGCGGATAAGATCACGCGCCATAATGCCCCAGACCGTAAAGTCTTCGGCAACATCCGTCAGGCCCATCGAATGGCTCAGTGTCGCCTGCGGGTCGAAATCCACCACCAACACCCGGTAGCCATCCAGTGCCGCGGCATGGGCCAGATGCAACGCCACCGTAGACTTGCCCGCGCCACCTTTGAAGTTGGCTACAGCGGCACGGATGGCACGCTTGCCGGCCGGGCGGGGCGGCATCAGGGTCTTGCGGTTCACCTTCAACCGTCGACGCAGCTCGTTGACTTCTTCCAGGCTGAACCATCTCTGCCGGCCATCTGGCTCCACCTCACCACTGGGCAGGGTCGGGTCCGAGGCCAGCTTGCCCCGAAATGTGGATTGGTTGACCTTAAAGATCAGCTCCGACACTTCCCAGCTTGAGAACCGGCGGAGGGTCTTCTCCATCTCAGGGCTAAAGGTCTGCTGGCGAATCCAGCCCTGCAATTTGAGCGACTGATTACGCAATGCATTCAGGTCTTCGTGCGTGTACATGCCTCGGGTCTCGTTCCTTAGGACGTTAAATTTTGTGGTTTTCATATTTACGCTTGATTTGCAGCTTTGGCAAAAGAAATTATGATGGGATGACAATCTTACCCACGGGTAAGAAAACAAGGGCCATCGGCACGTGGGCCGATTCGATTCGCGACGCTGACGAGGAAAGGCGCTCGCTAGGGCGAACGCTCCAGAATTAGGGGGTCAATAAGTTCGAATATACAGCATTTAGGGGGACAAAATACCCAAATAAGGGGACAGACAGGGTGTCCCCTATCACCAATACTTCACCAATTTCTTTTCTTTTTTGATTGCCGGAAATAAATCCCCAACCGCCCAAAACAAGACAGCTCTTGACAGAATCGATGCGCTGGACGCTAATTGGGACATCATCACGAAAAGCGTTGGAAAAGCGCGAGGCGGTAAGCAACCGCGTGAGGCAGATAGAGCGGTGAGGGACAAATGCAGGTTGCAAAACCGGTCGGGCGCAATGCCTCGGCCCTGAAATATGACATTCTATCGGCGCTGTCTGTCCACGCGCTGTCTGGCGACAAGCATCGCCAGCGCAGCATTCTTCGCATAATGGTTCTGATCACCACCCGCTACAACTGGCGCAACAACGAGCTTTCAATCGGGCGCGAGGAAATTGCGCGCCTGTGGTCCGTGGATGAACGAACCGTCAAACGCGAGATGGCCAAGCTGCGCGGCAGAGGGTGGATTTCAGTCAAACGACCGGCAGCACGGGGGCGGGTTGCGGTCTATGAACTGGATCTGAAGCAGATCATGATCGACACCGAAGAGATCTGGCCTACTATTGGCAGGGATTTTCAGGACAGGATGGGGCAGGCCCCGGCCGAAGAAACCAACATCATACCGTTCAAATCCAAACCTCCGGCTCCGGAATCAGGTGACGATGACGTCTGGCGGTCGGTCCAGGCGTTTCTGTATGAACGCGACCCCGAGCTTTGGTCCAGTTGGTTCCAGCATCTGGTTGAGGCTGGCAGGGCAGGGGGGGTGGCCACCCTGATTGCGCCCAGCCGTTTCATGGCGGATTACATTTCGCAAAAATGGACAACCCGCGTTTTGGCAGCGTATGCGCGTGTGGACCCTTCTGTCCGAACCCTGCGGATCGACGCTGCGGAATAAGTCAGCGAGGGCAGGCAAGACCAGCTGATAACCATACGGGTCACCGGCGTCGCCTCTGATTGCGCCAAACGAAGGTTTTCTGAACATCGCGGTTGCGATGCGGGGTATTTGTGGAAAAGTAATCAAATATGGGTGGTGCGCAAAATGCCCGTTTTTTGCGTATCAGTATCTGACTGAAGCTTTAACGCATGTTTCCGGAAAGACCTGGAAGTTCCGTAGTACGTGGCCCGTCTCAGCCAACATGGTCCAAGATGGCCAAATCACGCCGGGCTTTTCTTCTTACTACAGTTGATCCAAATGGCCGGCTTCCGTCACGATACTACACGAAGAAAATGTCGGGCGTTGTCTTCAAGGCGATGGCCGCGTGCCCGGTGGTCAACGGTTCCTTGTAACCGTGTGAAAAACGGTCTTGGCCATTTAGCTTGTGTCTTGTGGTACGCTGTGTCGCAATTAGTCTGCCCCGCACGCGATGAGGGTCTTCCGCCCTGGGCTGTACAAAACCAAGCGGCAATCCAAGGTGCATTTCTGGCAGGTGAGGGGCCACGCGAACCACGGGGCAACGACCAGGCATTCCATTGGTAAATGCCTGCGTCGCATCAGGAAACAATAAATGATTAGGTTTAGCCTAATGTTTGGTGAGGAACTCAATTCTTCAGAGGTTTCGCCGCTCCGTATATACCTGTGCCAAATTTCGCGGTGCTTAGGGAGGCGGATGTGTCTGACAGTGGAAATGTCGCGATTGACGTGCGGGATGCGGTCAAGCGCTACGGCGACTTTACGGCGCTGAAAAGGATCTCACTGTCGATCATGGACAATGAGTTCTTTACGCTTCTGGGGCCGTCGGGCTGCGGCAAGACCACTTTGCTGCGGATGATTGCCGGGTTCGAGGACGTGACCGAAGGCGCCATTTTCCTGTATGGCGATGAGATTGAAAACCTGCCACCGAACAAGCGCCCGGTGAATACGGTGTTCCAGAACTATGCGCTGTTTCCGCATATGACCATTCTGGACAACGTGGCTTTTGGGCTTGAGATGCGCGGTGCGTCGAAGTCTCAGGCGCGCACGAAAGCCGGTGAAATGCTGGAACTGGTGCAGCTCAGCCAGTTTTCGGCGCGCAAACCAAGCCAGCTTTCGGGCGGCCAGCAACAGCGGGTCGCGTTGGCGCGTGCATTGGCGCCACAGCCCAAAGTGCTGTTGCTGGACGAGCCGCTATCCGCCCTGGACCTGAAGCTGCGCAAGGCCATGCAGCTTGAACTGAAGCACCTGCAGCGGGAAACCGGGATTACCTTTATCTTCGTGACGCACGATCAGGAAGAGGCGCTGACCATGTCCGATCGCATTGCGGTGATGTCAGCGGGTGAAATGCAGCAACTGGGCGCGCCGACGGATATCTATGAGCGACCGCGCAACATGTTTGTTGCCGATTTCATCGGCGAGACGAACCTGCTGGAAGTATCCGTCGACGGGCTCCGGGACGGTCGCGCGATCTGTCATCTGGGCGGCGGGCACGAATTGACCTGTGATCAGGTCGAAGGTGTCGGGGTGGGGTCTAAGGTTCACATGTCGATCCGGCCCGAGCGTCTGTACATGTCCGACAAACCGGTCGAAAGCGAAAGCCTCAAGGGGCGCGTGAAGGACAACATATTTGTCGGCACCGACATCACCACGATCGTGGATCTGCAGGACGGACCCGATTTCGTGGTGCGCACGTCGAACTCTGATCGCGGCAACAAGCGCATCTTCGAGCCGGGCACCGAGATGTTCGTCAACATGGAGCTGGGGGCCGCGCGCCTCCTGGTGGACTGATGGCCGCCGGTGCAGCAAGCGGCGGCAGCGCAACGACCGACACCTATAAGGAGGCCCGCACTTGGCTGCTGTTGCCTGCATGGGTGACGCTGAGCATTTTGGTCCTGGCACCGGTGTTCATGATGCTGGTCTACTCGTTCCTGACGAAAGAGTTCCGCGGCGGCGTGATCTGGGAGTTTTCGCTGGCCGCTTATGATCAGTTCTTCTTTGACCGTGGTCTGTTCGGGGATGAACCGCCCAAGATCGAATGGACCTACCTCACCATCTTCTGGCGTTCGATCTGGCAGGCGGGCGCGGCGACGGTGCTTAGCCTGGTGATCGGCTTTCCGACGGCCTATTTTATTGCCACCCGGCCCGAAAACATGCGGCCCGTCTGGGTGTTCCTGATCACGATCCCGTACTGGGTGAACCTGCTGATCCGGACCGTGTCGATGAAATTCCTGCTGCGCGACCAGGGTCCGCTGAATGATTTTTTGATCAGCATCGGTTTGATCGACAGCCCCCTGCATATCGTCAATACCAACTTCGCGGTGCAACTGGGCCTGTTCTATTCCTATCTGCCCTTCATGGTGCTGCCGATCTACGCGGCGGTGGAACGCTACAACTTCGCGCTGAGCGAGGCGGCAGCGGATCTGTATGCAACCAAGTGGACGACTTTGCGGCGCATTCTCCTTCCGGCGGTGAAGCCCGGCGTGATCGCCGGATGCATCCTTGTGTTCGTTCCCTCAATGGGTTCCTTCCTTGCCCCCGACCTGCTGGGCGGCGCCAAGAACTTTATGATCGGCTCGCTGATCGAGGAACAGTTCAAGGGCAATGCCGGTAACTGGCCGTTTGGCGCGGCTGCGTCGATGATCCTGCTGACCATGGTTCTGATCCTGCTGATGCTGTTTGCACGGCAACAGGCCAAAGCCGAGAAAGCGGAGGGCTGACCGATGGCAAGCAAGCAATTCGACATCAAGTCCTATCGCGGCTTCAAAGGTATCACCCTGTTGTGTCTGATCGTTCTGTATGCGCCGCTGCTGGTCGTGACGATCTACAGCTTCAATGCCTCGCAATCACTGACAAACTGGGAAGGTCTGTCGCTGCGCTGGTATGCGGACGTGTTCACCGGACCGGAAAGCGATAAGTTCAAGCAGGCCGCCAAGAACAGTTTTATCATCGCCATCGTTGCAGCCACAGTGTCGACGTCAATTGCGACCCTGGCGGCGACCGGAATGGTCCGGGGCGGCAGGTTCAAGCTGCGCACCCTGTCATTCGGCCTGATCAGCCTGCCATTGATGGTGCCCGAGATCGTGACGGCCGTTGCAACCCTGATCTTTTTCAATTCGATCGGATTTGAACGCGGCATCATGACCATCCTGCTGGCTCATATCGCGTTCTGCATTCCCTTTGCCTATTTGCCGATCTCGGCCCGGATGCAGGGGATCGAGGACAGCTATGAACAGGCCGCGCAGGACCTTTATGCCACCAAGCGGCAGGCATTTACCAAGATTCTGCTGCCGCTGATGATGCCCGGTATCATCTCGGGCTTCCTGCTGGCTTTCATCGTCAGCCTGGATGACTTCATCATCACCAACTTTGTCAAAGGCGCGGGTGTCGAAACCCTGCCGACGGCGATCTTCGGTTCGGTCAAACAGGGTCTCAAACCCAATATCATGGCGATTTCGACCATGCTGCTGGCCGTGTCCGTCATCATGGTCACGATAAGCTACTTCGTCAGCAAAACTGACAACACGAAATAACCAACAGAGGGAGAACACAATGAAACATATGATGAAAAGCGGCGTCGCCGCGCTGGCCCTGACTTTGGGCGCAAATGCAGCAGCAGCCGAAGGCGAACTGGTTGTCTATCACTGGTTCGAATACATCCCGCAGGAGCTGATCGACAAATTCTCCGAGGAAACCGGCGTCGAGGTGACCATGGACACCTACGATTCAAACGAGGCGATGCTCGCCTCGCTCAAGGCTGGCGGGATCGGAACTTATGATGTTTCGGTGCCGGGCGACTACATGGTGTCGATCATGGCAGGCGAGGGCATGCTGGACACGATCGAAGACGGCGAACTTAAGAACAAGGGCAATATCGAACCCGAATGGGCCGATCCCAGCTTTGACCCCGGCCGCAAACACTCGATCCCGTATCAGTGGGGCTCGACCAGCTTTGCCGTGAACCGCGACGTCTATTCCGGCGACATCCAGACCACCGACATCCTGTTCAACCCGCCGGCCGAGTTGCAGGGGCGGATCAACATGCTGGACAGCCAGGGTGAGGTCATGGCCATGGCGGCGCTGCATATGGGCATCCCGCAGTGTTCCACCGACCGCGAACAGCTCAAGGCGCTGAACGCCATGCTGCAAGAGGCCAAGCAGCACTGGTCATCCTTCAACTCGGACACCGCCAAAGAGGTTCTGGTCTCGGGCGATGCGGCGGTCGGCCAGATCTATGACGGGTTCTCGGCCAAGGCGCGCGAGGAAGGCGCAAATGTCGAATATGCCTACCCGACACAGGGCTATATCGCCTGGATGGACAATGTCGTTCTGCTGAAAGATGCCCCCAACCGTGACAACGCGCTGAAATTCATGGATTTCCTGCTGGAGCCGGAAAACATCGCCGCTGTCACCAACTTTGCTCGCTATAACGCGGGGGTCGCAGGCGTCGAAGAGTTCCTGGACCCCGCGCTTGCGACGCAACCGGAAAAGAACCCGCACGACAAGGTCGGCCCCGGTGTCTTTATCGAGGTTTGTTCGCAGGAAGTTCAGGCCGTCTATGACCAGATCTGGACAAATCTGAAGAAGTAAACTCTCCCCGTGCAATAAGCACCAATTTACCGGGCGGCCAGGCCGCCCGGTCTTTTACTCTATCGGTACTGCGACGAGTTTGAGCAGCAGCAGGAAAAGCGCACGCTCGGTGATGATGTCCAGCTTGCGATAGGCGCTTTTTGAGTTTGCGCAACGCTGCATCCATGGTGGTGCAGGTTCGGCGCTGCCGTTGGGTACGGCTGTTGTGCTGACGTCAAAAAAACCCGAAGATCACGTCTATCAGAACCTGATTGTGTGCGGGGACGAGTGGGAGGCGCAGGCGTCAAATCCGTCAGCCGGATCGGCGATTGCGAGGCCCCGTCGGTCTTTGCGGCAGCCGTCCATGCCGGACACCGCTGGGCACGGGACCTGGATAGCAGCGAGAGGCCGGTGCCGAAAATTCTGCCGATGCCACTGCGTTAAAAAAGGAGGAAAGCATGACCAAACCTATCCGCTTGCTGGCCGATGGCCACCCCGAATCCGGCTTTGTCCCGTCTTCCCTAGTGGCTGACGGTGATTTCACCACCTCGGACAAGACCGAGACCATAAGCAGCTTTTTCGAAAGCCGGGATGAGAAGATTTCGGTAGGGGTATGGGAATGCGCGCCCTGTCGCGAGGATATCGAGGCTTATCCGGTGGATGAGATGATGACCGTGATCTCGGGTTCGGTCACGCTGACCGGATCGGACGGGGTGGCGCAGGTTTTTGGGGCCGGAGACACCTTTTTTGTACCCAAAGGCACGCCCTGTACGTGGGAAATCACGCAGACATTGCGCAAGTTTTACATGATTGCGGAATGATAGGCGCGCGGCGCGGGTTACCGTGCGCCGCGCAAGTTTCGCAAGACCGCCAGAACGGCGATGAAAATGAACATGACCTCGATCACGATTGCGCCCGGATTTGGCCGATGGATCAGGGAAATCATGACCAGTAATCCGCCCAGAATGTTCCAGGCATTGAAGGGTATCTTGTTTGCGGGAAGGACATTGCATGTCGCCAGATAGTAGACACACACGATAACTGCCGACCCCAACAGGCCGATTCCGTCAACAAGAGTGAGGTCCTGCAGCAATTCCATATCCGGTCTCAGTGGCTGATATCGGCCAGGATACGGTCCATCATCGCGTCACAGGCGCTGAGTTGCCCGAGGTCCAGATATTCGTCCGGCTTGTGTCCTTGCCTTTCCATAGATCCCGGCCCGCAAACGACGGTGGGAATGCCCAACTCGCTGAAAAACCCGGCCTCGGTGCCAAACGCGACCTTCGTGGTCGCGTTGCTTTGCGACAGCTTCAGGGCATAGCCGATGACGGCATCCGTGTCGGGCACGTCCAGACCGGGATAGGCGTTATATTGTTCGACCTCGACGCGCGCCTCGGGGCATAGGTTCTGATACGCCGCACCAACTCTGTGGGCCGCATCCTGTATCTGGTCGAGGATATCTTTGCCGCGATCCGATGCCAGATGCCGGTATTCAAAAGTCAGCTCGGCGCGGTCCGCCACGATGTTCAAAGCCTTGCCGCCGGACATCATGCCGACGTGAAAGGTTGTGTAGGGAACGGAATATTCCGGGTCGATGTTTCCACTTGAGGCATAGGTTTTTTGCAGGGCGCGCAACTCATTCACGAAATCAGTCGCCAGGTGCAGCGCGTTGACGAATTTCGGCGCCAACGCCGAATGCCCGCTTTGCCCGTGGCACACGGCCCGCAATGCGGCTTTGCCCTTATGACCGACAGCGACCTGCATCTCGGTGGGCTCGCCCACAAAGCAGGCGCGGGGTTGACCCAGCATCGGTGCCAGCCGCTCCAGCATGTGCTGAATGCCAACGCAGCCGACTTCTTCGTCATAAGACAATGCAATCCTGAGCGGCTCGCGCAGGTTCGAGGTGCCTGTGCGGTCGGCCAAAGCCATGACCGAGGCCACATAACCCTTCATGTCCGTTGTGCCGCGCCCGTAAAGCCGGTCACCTTCGCGGGTCAGCCGGAAGGGATCCCTGGTCCAGCTTTGCCCTTCGACCGGAACGACATCCGTGTGCGCGGATAGCAAAACGCCATCTCCGTCCGGTCCCTTTTCGGCATAAAGCCCGGTTTTCTCGCCGCCGGGGTCGGTGATGCGGTGAACAGCAAAACCGCGCGCCTCAAGAAACGCTTCGACATAGCTGGCCAGCTCAAGGTTCGAGTTCTTGCTGACCGTATCGAAGCCGACCAGCTTTTCCAGAATTTCCAGCGAAGACGTCATACCCTTTGTGCCTGTGATTTGGATGAAAATACCCGTGTTGTGCACAGCCTATACGACCTGCAAAAAACATAAATCCGGGATTGGCGAACCAGAGGTTAGGATAAAACGAAGCTGATATCAGCCCGCTTTCTGATTGCAGAGACCCGGGAGCGTGCCGGACTTCTCGGCTTGTTCACAATGCTCGACAAAGGCCTTCACCGTATTGGTCTCATTCTCGGCGCGCGCTGTGAGCAACCCAAGATGCATCGGTCTGAGATCCCCTGCCAAAGGAATGAAGATCAGCTTTTTGCCATCGGGCGACAGCACATTCAGGGGGCGGATATTTGCGATCGAAAATCCGAAGCCATTGGCCACCAGGGACCGCATCACGGACATGTCGGCAGTGCGTTCCCCGATATTCGGTTTGATATTGGCATCCCGGAAGAAAGACAGGAAATACTCACCACTGAATGGCAGGTCCAATAACACCATCGGGCTGTCCTGAAGATCGGGGATCGTCAGCTCTGTCCGGTCGGCCAGCGGGTGGCCTTCACCCAGGACAACATAGGGCGGCAGCTTGTGAAGGGGCCGGAATTCCAGATCGGCAGGTATATCCAGATCATATGTCAGCGCGATATCCAGTTCTGCCCGGCGCAACTGGCTGAAGATTTCCGCCTGATTGAGTTCGCGCTGCTCGATGCGCACGTCGGGGTATGTGATCTCGAATTCCCGCCGCAATCCGGGCAGGACGATCTGCGCAAAGGTCATTAGACAACCCACAGAAAGGATGCCCTGAACCTTGCCGGTGATTTCACCTGCCAGCGTCGCCAGAAGTTCGGCCTCGCGCAGAACGAATTCGGTGCGTTCCATGAACTTGTGCCCGGCCTTGGTCAGTGACAGGCCCCGTGCGTGTTCACGCACGAACAGATTGACGCCGAACTCAAGCTCAAGCTGGGTGATCGCCGCCGAGATCGACGGCGATGAGACATTCAGTTTGTCGCTGGCAGCGGCGATGCTGCCTGCCTTTCCAACGGCCACAAAGTATTCCAGCTGCCGCAGCGTGTATCTGAAAGGCAATGGCGCATCCCCGCGTGGTTGCGGATCAAGCCGTGTACTTGATCCACGTGGTCTTCAAAGCAGTATACTTTTCAAGCGAGTGCAATGACAAATCCCGTCCGAAGCCCGATTGTTTCATGCCGCCAAATGGCGTTTGGGCAGACAGGGCGTCAACGGTGTTGACCGAAACAGTGCCGACCATCAACTTGTCGGACACCCGGCAGGCGCGGCTGAGGTTGTCGGTCCAGACCGAGGCCGCCAGACCGTAGATCGAGTCATTCGCCATGGCGACGACCTCATCCTCGCTGTCAAAGGGAATGACCGACAGGACGGGACCAAAGATTTCATCGCGGGCCAGAGGGTTGTCGTGGCTCACGTCGTCAAAGATGGTGGGCTGAACAAAGCAGCCCTTGCCGTCGACAGTGACACGCTCGCCGCCGGTAACCAGATTGGCCGATTTCTTGCCTTCCTCGACGAAACGGATAATGCCTTGCGTCTGCTTTTCGTCGACGATGGCACCCATTTTCGAGGCCGGGTCCAGCGGGTCGCCCGGCTGCGTCGCCTGCGCCCGTGCGATCAGCTTTTCGACGAAGGCATCCTTGATCGAGCGTTCGACATAAAGCCGCGAGTTGGCCGAGCAGACCTCGCCCTGATTGAAGAATATTCCAAAGGCGGCCATGTCGGCGGCAGTGTCCAGATCCTCGCAATCGGCAAAGACAAGATTGGGGCTCTTGCCGCCGGTTTCCGGCCAGACCTGTTTCAGGTTCGACTGCCCCGAATACTGCATGAACATCTTGCCGATGGCGGTCGAGCCGGTGAAGGCCAGACAATCCACTTCCATATGCAGACCCAGCGCGCGACCGGCCGTCGCGCCATAGCCCGGCACGACGTTGAAGACCCCGTCCGGGACACCGGCCTCGGCGGCCAGTTCGGCCAGGCGCAATGCCGAAAGTGGCGATTGCTCGGCCGGTTTCAACACAACCGAGTTTCCTGCGGCCAGCGCGGCGGCGGCTTTCCACGTGGCCATGTCCAGTGGGAAGTTCCATGGGGTAACGGCGCCAACGACACCAAGGGGGACGCGGCGGACCAGTGCCAGATCGCCGGGACCGGTGGGGGCAACCTCGTCATAGACCTTGTCGATGGCCTCGGCATACCACTGGAAGAAATGCGCGGACCCCGGCGCGTCGATGGTGGCGGCATCTGTGATCAGCTTGCCCATGTCGAGGCTGTCCAGCAGCGCCATCTCTTCCAGATTGTCCCGGATCAGATCGGCCAGTTTCAGCATCACCGCCTTGCGGTCCCCCGGTGCCATGCGTGACCAACGGCCATCTTCGAACGCAGCGCGTCCCGCGGCCACGGCCCGGTTGACGTCCTCTTCGTCACATTCCGCAACTTTGGTCAGAACCGCGCCGGTGGCCGGATTGACGCTGTCAAAGGTCTTGCCTGAGGCCGCATCGACGAACGAGCCATTGATGAAGGCCTGCCCCCGGAACGACAGACCGGCGGCACGGGCTTTCCAGTCTTCGTGTGAATAGTCCAACATTCTGTCTCTCCCTGATTATTGGTCGCCGGGCACGCCGTAGGACGGCGCCTCGCGCGGGTCGAGGGCGCGCTGGATGTAGGCGTCCAGTTGTGGCTTGTAGATGTCCCAAGCGGTTGCAACAGCCTCGATGGGACAATCCTCGGTCCAGTCGCAGCGCAGATCGGCCACCGGCCAGCTAACTTTGTCGACAATCTTCAGGCCTGCGGAATGCACCGGACCGGCCTCGCCACCCGCAGCAAGACCCGCGCGCATCGCGGCAATCAGGCGGTCGCCGATATGGCCCGAGGCGGAAAGGAACCCGTCGACGATGGCCTGCGGAATGCCGTCATTGTCCAGCAGGTTCCCGCCCGATGCGACGTTCTCGGCCTGCGCCTGTGTCCAGATGCCAAGGCTGTTCGGGCCGGAGTGAATTGCGGTGCGCCCGGCCGTGTCCACAGCCAGCACCTGACGGTATTCGATGAATTTTGCGCCGGCCTTCATGGCCTCGATAGCCTCGGGTGCGGTCTTGCCCTGTTCCATCAGATCCAGCGTCAGCGGACCAAGGCTGGGGTCGGTCACGTTCTGCGTTGCGACCGCCCCGACTCCGGCGCGGGCAAAGGAACAGCGGGCCGCCACGGCGGGCGACGAGGAGGAAATCGCTAAGCCGAACATTCCGGTTTCAGCGCAGCGGGCAACCAATGAAAAAGTCATTCAGGTCTCCTTGAATCACAGCAACCGGACCGCGCGTGAGAGCAAGAAAGAGACGCGGTCCGGTCTGTCGACTGATCGAAACGATCAGTCAGGGATAACGGCGGTGCCGTCGATTTCGACCAGCCATTCCGGACGCGCCAGCGCCTGAACCACCAGACCGGTCGAGACCGGATGAACGCCTTTGATGTACTCGCCCATGGTGCGATAGACGGCCTCGCGGTGGCGGACATCGGTGATGTAGACGACGACCTTGACCAGATGCTCCATCGAGCCGCCGCATTCCTCGATCAGCTGCTTGATGTTCTGCATCACTTTGTGGGTCTGCTCGACCGGGTCGTGACTTTCGATGTTGACCGCATCGTCCAGGTTCTGCGGGCACTGGCCACGCAGGTAGACGGTCTTGCCACCTTGAGTCACAACGGCCTGGCAAAGGTCGTTGTCGAGGTTTTGCTCGGGGTAGGTGTCGGAGGTATTGAATTTGCGGATACGTGTATGCGCCATGTCGGGGTCCTGTCTTCTTACTCTGCTGCGGGGGCAATGATGGCTGCTTCGCCGTCATAATCGGCATAGGCCCGCTGGATCGCGATCTGATCGGCAATGTATTTCGCATCGTGCCAGACGCCCCACAGGAAGGTCGAGCCGCGGCGCGACTGCCAGGGCAGGCCAAGGAAATACACGTCCGGTTCAACCGAAACCCCGCGCTGATGGATCGGCGCGCCTTTGTCGTCGAAGGCATTGGCCTTGATCCAGCTGAAATCCTGACGGAAACCCGTGGCCCAGATGATCGTGGTAATGCCTTCCTTGGTGAAATCGACCGAACCGAGCGGGTTGGTCAGGCTGTCGGGATCGGCGAAGGCTTCGCGGGCCTCGGGTTCTTCCGGAAGATCAAGGCCGGTGCGGTCCACATAGGCGTCCGCCAAATCCAGCATTTCGTGATAATTGGCATCGCCAGCGGCCACATTGCGCTGCAAATCGTCGGCAAAGCTCAGAACGCCGTTCTCGAAGCTTTTTGTCATGCCAACCAGGGTAACGCCTTCGTTGCCAAGACGACGGAAATCCATTGTGTGCCCGCCATAGGCACCGCTGACCGAGATGGTCACGTGTTCGGTTCCCGGCTTCATCGCGGCCACGTCCCACAGGCCCAGAACGCCCAACCACCAGACGAAATCCCGGCCTCGATAGCGGCGCGGCGGGCGGTCATGCGGTCCAACCGACAGAAACACCTTGCGGCCGGCCCGGTTCAGCTCATCCGCGATCTGTGCGCCGGATGATCCGGCGCCGACGACCATCACGGCACCTTCGGCCAACTGGCCGGGGTTCTTGTAGAAAAACGAGTGAATCTGGTCGACACCTTCCGTTTCCGGCACAATCGGCGGGATCACCGGATGCTGGAAAGCGCCCGTAGCGGCAACAATGCGCTTGGCATGGATCTCACCGGCCGAAGTTTCGACACGGAAGCCGCCCTCGCCGGGCATACGCTCGGCCCTGAGCGCCTCGACGCCTTCGCGGATGGGCGCGTTCACCATTTCGGCATATTCGACAAGATAGTTGGCCACCCGGTCTTTCGAGACAAAGGCATCCGGATCGTCGCCCTTGAACAGCAGGCTCGGGAAACGATCGTGCCAGGCCGGGCCGTTGGCGACCAGAGCATCCCAGCGACCGGTACGCCATGCCTCGGCCGTCCGGTTCTTTTCCAGAATGATATGCGGAACATTGTTGTTTCCCAGATGCTCGCTGAGCGCGATACCGGCTTGACCGCCACCAACAACCAGTGTGTCCGTTTTCTCGATGGGCATGTTTCGTTTCCCTTTGACTGTATCTCGGTCCGACACAAATGGCCGGGCAAACTCCTGGCTGAACTGGATAGGGTCTGACAGACGGCTCCAAATATGGAGGCCCCTGTAGTCACCGATTTCGGAGGCCGGCGTGCAGTCGTAAAAGTGACCATTGTTCGGGCGACGGTCACTTCGCGATTACAGCTTTCCGTGCCGATCCAGCACGCCTTGCGCGTTTCGTGAGGAACGTTCCACAAGTTGGAATTGGGCGAAATTACTGTCTAGCTTACCCTTAGTTAGGTTTTGGCTAATCTGGCAGGATTTACGCTTGTTTTGATTGCAGTTGGCCGTGATCGGACAGGTACGGTGCGATCAGATAAAACAGCTCTCCCTGCGAAGAGATCTGGCATTTCCTGTAAAGCTGCTTGCGTATGACTTTGACGGTTTGCGGGCTGATCCCAAGCGTGAGGCCGATGGAAACCGACGAATGCCCCTGCAGGATCAAAAGTGCGATCTCAGCTTGCCTTGCGCTCAAACTGATCTCGAGTTCCGAGGACAGTCGGTGACGCAAAAGATCGACGACATCTTCCGGCGTGTCTGAGCCCCGCGGTCTGAGGTCCGACCAGTTCTGCCTGACCAGCGCGTTTACAACCGGGGCCAGCTGCCTTGCCTGTTCAAGATCACGGGATGAAAACCGTGATGCGGTGGTCGCATCCCGCCCCAGACAGACGGTTATCGACACGCCCTGCGTCGGAGACGAGAAGAATGCGATCTCGTCGGCGAGCGTGGTGCGTTGATAATAGGATTTGTAGTACTCGTTGCGATGAAACTGGTCCGGGGCAATGTCGCTTAGCCGATACATCCCATCTGCCGCGTCTGCCGCGTGCAGGGAATAGAACGGGTCCAGCAGGTAAGCGCCTGTTACATAGTGGCTGTTCATACGTTCAAAAACTCGCTTCTCGCTGGCTTGGGTCAGAAAGACCTCTGGTTGTTGGCTTTTGAAGAAAGCGACGATGGTCATGTTATCGATACGCAGGCAGGCGCCGAGCCAGTTTTGCAATCGCCGGGCAAACCCGGTGGTACCTATGGACAGGATTGTGTCTGCCAGAAGCTCTGGCTTGGGCATGTGGTCCACGGCGCTATACCTCTTTGGGGGTATATACCCCCTCATGATCCATGATCTACCATGATTGTCGAAATAAGGGGGTATATCCAGTGCGAAATACGCTCTGACCATCAGAATTTCGGCCCGCCACAGGGCGATACCGCCAGATGCCTAAGGGAGATCCAGCAATGCGCGATCCACGCTATGATGTTCTGTTCGAACCGATGAAGATTGGCCCGCTGACCGCCAAGAACCGCTTCTATCAGGTGCCGCACTGCAATGGCGGCGGCTATCGTGATCCTTCGGCTGCTGCTGCGATGCGGGGTATCAAGGCCGAGGGCGGCTGGGGCGTGATCTTTACCGAACAGTGCGAGATGCACCATACCTCGGAGATCACGCCGTTCATCGAATTGCGTTTGTGGGAAGACAAGGACATTCCGCAACTGCGCAAGATGTCCGAGAAAATGAAAGAACATGGCGCGCTGGCCGGGATCCAGTTGGCCTATTCGGGCATCAACGGGCCGAATCTTTACACGAAAGAGGTACCGCTGGCACCGACCGCATTGCCAATCCGTACGTTCACCAACGATCCGGTTCAGGCGCGCGCACTGGACAGGCAGGACATCCGGGACCTGCGCCGATGGTTCGTGAATGCGGCCAAACGGTCGAAGGATGCCGGATTTGACCTGATCTGCCTGTATGGCGCACACGGGTTCGGGATTTTTCAGCATTTCCTGAGCCGGGCCACCAACCAGCGCAGCGATGAATATGGCGGCTCTCTGGAAAACCGCGCCCGGTTCAGTCAGGAAGTCATCGCTGACATGCGCGACGCTGTGGGCGACAAGATGGCGATCACGCTGCGGGTGTCGCTGGACGAAACCATCGGCGAACTCGGCTTCTCGAACGCCGAGGTGCGCGACTATGTCGAGATGAACAAGGATCTGCCCGATCTCTGGGATCTGGCGCAGGGTACCTGGGAAGATTGCTCCGGCCCGTCGCGGTTCAAGGAAGAGGCGGCGCAGGAACATCTTGTGCGCGGCATTCATGAACTTACAGACAAGCCCATCGTCGGGGTAGGGCGGTTTACTTCACCGGATGTGATGGCCAGGATGATCAAGTCCGGAACGCTGGATTTCATCGGCTGCGCCCGCCCATCCATTGCCGACCCGTTCCTGCCGAAGAAGATCGAGGAAGGCCGGATCGACGACATTCGCGAATGCATCGGCTGCAATATCTGCATCACCGGCGACATGACCATGTCGATCAGCCGCTGCACACAGAACCCGACCTTCATGGAGGAATGGCGCAAGGGCTGGCACCCCGAGAAGATGAACGAAAAGGGCGACAGCTCGAACGTGCTGATTGTCGGCTCTGGTCCTGCGGGACTTGAAGCGGCCTGGGCACTGTGCCGCCGCGGGTATGATGTGGCCGTGGCCGAAGCGCGGGACGTGATCGGAGGGCGTGTCACCCGCGAACGCGCGTTGCCGGGGCTCAGCGCCTGGGGGCGTGTCGTGGACTACCGGGAATACCAGTTGCAACAGCGCCCGAACGTGGAGATCTACCGAGAGAGTGAGCTGGATGCCGACAGCATTCTTGAGTTCGGATTCGAGAACGTCTGCATCGCGACCGGATCCAAATGGCGTCGCGACGGTGTTGCCCGTCAGCATGTCGTGCCAATGCCGATTGCAGATGGCGCCAAGGTCTATACGCCTGACGACCTGATGGATGGTACGATCCCTTCGGGCCGCGTGGTGGTATATGACGACGACCACTACTACATGGGGGGCGTGCTGGCCGAGTTGCTGGCCAGAAACGGAGCGCAGGTGACGCTTGTCACGCCGTCAGCCTATGTCAGCGACTGGACGAACAACACGCTGGAACAGATCGCTATCCACCCGCGACTGGTCGAAGCTGGGGTCGAAATCGTGCTCAATCAGGGTGTGGCGGAAATCCACACCGATCATGTGGTATCGAACTGTGTGTATACGGACCGCACCTGGAAGATCGAAGCCGATGCCGTCGTAATGGTCGCATCCCGGCTTGAGAACAACGGCGTCTACAACGCCCTGAAGGCGAAAGAGACCGATTGGGCCGACGCAGGCATCAAGTCTGTCAAGCTGATCGGAGACGCCAATGCACCGGGGCCGATTGCATGGGCGACCTATGCCGGGCATCGATACGCCCGCGAGCTGGACGGGCCGGATATCGGGGACGCCTTGCCCTTCCGCCGCGAGATCACGGAACTGGCAACGGATTGAGATTGGCGTGGGCTTGTTTGCCGCCGCCAATCGGGCGATGGAGGACCTCAGGCAAAGCGACCTAAGCTGAGCCGATTGGCCTTCGTCGCCTTCCGCTTTTCCCGGGGCTTACCCGGTCCTGGCATCGCAGATGTGAAGCGACTCGGGCAACTGTGGTAGTCTGTGATCATCTGCGGGAAAACTCGGGAGGAGAAGATGTCAGTTCTGGACACCGTTAAAGCGCTCGATGCGGCAATCATTGAAGGGATCAACGCAAAGGATGCCGGCAAGGCAACCGCACCCTATGCCGAAGACGGCGCGATCATGCCGCCGGGCGCACCGACCATGTCGGGTCACTCCGCGATCCGCGAGTATTGGCAGGCCGCAATTGACGGAGGTCTAAGCAACGTCGTGGCCAACCCGACCGGGGCGCATGTCAGCGGAGACTTTGCCGTTACCATGGGAACGTTGACGGGCTCGATGGGAGGGCAGGACCTCTCAGGGAAGTACATTCTCTACTTCCAGAAAGGCAACGACGGCTGGAAGGTTCAGCGCGACATCTGGAACTTCGACGCCTGAACCAAGCAGAGCGGGTATTTTTCGTCACTTGCATCAAGCTGTCGTGATGTTCGTCGGTCGGCTTTGATCACTGGTTTCAAGGCGGTCTGAATATCCGCGCAGAAAGCTGCCACCGGCGGGTTCGAAAACGCGAGAGACCGATGCAGAGCTTCCTGTCATCGGGCGGAATGGCGTGTTTCCTTCCAGGCATTTCGCACACGGAAATTGCCACTTGGTTTCATTTCTCTGCGGTGCCTTCCCTGCGGCCATGACTTTGTGAGATAACTCCTCCAAAACACGGTATTAGCTCAGCTGATTTCAGTATTGTTTTGGGTTTCCGCACCGACTGTGGGAGGAAGACATAATGAAGAATTTTACACGCCGCGCCGCGCTGGTCGGTGCCGGTGGTTTGGCGGGATGGGGATTGGCAGGCCTGTTTCGGGCGGAGTTGCCCACCTATGCCGGTGCAAACCGCATCGTTGCGCCGACCGGGGAGAACTACCTGAACGATGCAAGCGGTCTGTCGGCGACGCCGATCCAAAAGCATCTGCGGATTTCAGAGGGCGATCAGGAACTGGTTGCGGTGATCCGGCGAGAAATGTCACAGGCGCGTGCGGAAGGACGGCCCCTGAACGTCGGCGCGGCGCGTCATTCCATGGGAGGGCAAGCGATCCCGCGTGATGGTACGGCCATGACTTTTGACAATGCGCGTATCGAACTGGACACGGCCAATCAAAGCTATCGGGCCCATGCGGGCGCGCGGTGGTCGGATGTCATTGCGGCGCTCGACCCCCAGGGATGGTCGCCCAAAGTGATGCAATCCAACAATGACTTCGGCCTCGCTGCGACCTATTCGGTCAATGCGCATGGTTGGCCGGTGCCGTTCGGACCGATGGGATCCACTGTGCGTTCCCTGCGGATGGTGTTGCCGTCCGGCGATCTGGTGACCTGTTCACCAACCGAAAACACCGACCTGTTCAACCTTGCGATGGGGGGATACGGCCTTATCGGAGTCATCGTGGACATGGAGATCGAGATGGTCAGGAATGCCCGGCTGTCTCCGGCATTTGAGGTGATGGAAACCGGCGAATTTGCCGACCGTTTCAAGGCGGCAATCATGGATCCGACAGTGACAATGGCCTATGGGCGGCTGAATGTGGAACGCGAGTCGTTCTTTCAAAAGGCGCTGCTGATCACATATCGCGAGACAGAAGATCAAGACGATCTGCCGGCGGCCTCCGGTTCCGGATGGATGGCCCATGCGGCCAGCCGGATTTATCGCGCCCAGCTTGGCAATGAGATATTCAAATCCTTCCGCTGGTGGAATGAAACCAAAGTTGGCCCGGCTCTGGGGTCAGGTGAGGTGACGCGCAACTCGCTGATCAATGAACCGGTGGTGACACTGGATGATCGCAACCCCGACCGGACGGACATTTTGCACGAGCATTTCGTCGGGTTTGACGCTTTCGACAGCTTTGTCGAGGCCTGCCGCGAGGTGATCCCGGCCTCGTATCAGGAGTTCCTGAACGTGACCCTTCGGTATGTGGCGCAGGACGATCAGTCCGTGCTGTCCTTTGCCCGTGTACCGCGGATTGCTGCCGTCATGTCTTTCAGTCAGGAGCTGACCCAACGCGGCGAGGCGGATATGGCGCGCATGACCCGCGCGCTGATTGACCGGATCGTCAAGATCGGTGGGGCCTATTACCTGCCTTACCGCCCGCACGCCACAATCGGTCAGTTGAGTGGCGCCTACCCACGGGCAGAGGAATTTGCGAAAGCAAAGCGGGAACTGGACCCCGATCTGGTGCTGCGCAACAATCTTTGGGATCAGTATCTGGGGCAGCTATGAGCAATCTGCAAAAACTGTGTTTGGGGTATTTCGTGGCGCTCATGATCGCGGCGTCGCTGAACTATATCCCGGGCCTGACGGATGACGATGGGCTGGTTTTTGGCATCTTTGCGCTGGATATCTACGACGATGCACTGCATGTGGCTTCGGCCCTGTGGGCGCTGATCGCGGGGCTACTTTCACATCGGGCGGCGCGGACATTTCTGATCCTGTTCGGGCTGGCCTATCTGGGGGATGGGATATTCGGCATCTTCACCGGCTACGGGTTCCTTGATCTTGGAATATTCACCAACGCATCGCTGGGCACCGATTGGTCGCTGCCGCGGTTCCTTGCGAACCTGCCGCATCTGGCATTGGGCGGAATCGGCGTCTGGGCCGGGTTTCGCGGCGGAGCCGAGCACGGGTGAGGCGGCTGTGGCGATACTGCAAATGGCTGTTTCTGGTGGTGGTGATCTGCGTTGCGGGATTGCTGTCGCCGATTGCCTATGTGGAAATCATGTGCCGGGGGTCGGGCCAGCCTGCCGCCTATGAGGCGCTGATCGATCCCGCCTTTCACCGACCCGAAACCCGGACCCTGATGACCTATCCGGAATGGCACATCGTTCATGCTTACGAGGATTACGCCACGGTCATCCAATCCGGTGATCCGCATGAGTACGGATATTTTCGCGCTGTCGGAGGGTTCTGGTCTTCGCTTTGCGCGCTGAGTGCTGCTGCAAGTTCCCATGGCGCGGTTGATGGCGCGACCAAGCAAATGGTCTATGTGATCGGGGTCAGTTTTACTGCCGAATTGCTGCTTAAAGCCGCCTATGAGGAAACCTTTGGCCGGGTTTTCGCGGCGCTGCGCGGACAGACACGGGCGCCTTTGGATGATCTCTCGGCCAGTCAAGCCGCTGGCTATGCCAGGTTTTTGCAGCAGGTTCCGTGGTACAAATGGCGGTTTCGCGAGGATCGGGCTGATTTGAACGAACAGGCCACGGACAATTTGCGGGACCGTGAGCGGCGGATCGCCCTGGGGATCGAATACGGGGTCAAGGCCGCCTATGCGGATGTGATCGCCTATGCGGTGGCGCAGACGGGCCAGGATGAACCGACCCTGCGGATGATTGTTCAAACAGCGGACCGTTCCCTGCTGGACGCAGAGGAGGGTGTTCATGTTCTGGCGGAGCATCCGCAGGGGATCGAAGTGGAAACTCCCCGATACCGCGCGTTGACCCTTCTGCTGCAACGCTGGGCGCGTGAGGGAGTGGATTTTATGGAGATCGCAGGGAATGACGACATCCTGTTCACAGTCCTGTCCGGTGATCCGGACATGGACGGTGCTATCTACAGTCGTTTACGGCAAGGGTCTGGCGATTACCGGCATCTGATGGTGGTGAAAGTTTCCGAATTGGCCGACCGGATCCGTGCATTAGATATAGGAGAGCAGAAGCTGGAGCATATCCATGACTACTAGGTCTGTCCTGATTGCATTACCTTCAATGCTGATCGGCTGGCTGGTCATCATGCTGGTGACGGCCCTGTTGACGGACGAGGCCCCGGCCTATGTCGTCTTGTTCCCGACCGACGGGTTTCTGCAGTCCCTTCCGAACGAAATATCGATGATCTCAGCTTCAGTTGTCAGCGTTACACTCACGTCCGAGCAGGATGGCTTCGTGCCACTATTGTATCGGTCGGGGGCCTGGATGGTGCTGCCTGCGGGATTGACAGGCTGCTTGCCCATGCCGAAGGCAGATTGAGCAAGGCCCGCCTGGGATCACGCGGTCGTCTTGTCTTACTGGGCAAGAACCATTCAAACAGTTCGGGAAAAACGAGTGCTGGCAGTTGTTCCCCTGACAATGCATTCCAGTTCACAGCAGAGTCTGAAAGGCTCTGGTTCATCCGAGGTTATGTAGTCGGTGAACCTTTCACCGGCGAGCTTGCCGATGGTTTCGGCGGGGATTCGAATGGTGGTGAGCCCCGGTTCGACATCTGCGGATCCCTTGAAATCCCCGATACCGATGATCGAGAGGTCATCAGGAACCTTCAAACCTAGGCTCTGGGCCGCAAACAAAGCGCCCTGCGCGATGACGTCATTTCCGCAAAGCAGGGCCGTGGGACGAGAATGTTCCGTCAAAAGCGTCAGGGCGGCCTGTTTGGCCTGAGACACACTGTACGGAGCTTCCGACTCATGCTCGCTCGGGATGGATACACCCATTTCCTCAAGTGCATCATGCACGGCGGACAGCCGGTTTTGCGCACGGTCATTGCCGGTCGTTTTGGGGAAGATCAATCCAATGTCCCGGTGCCCCAAGGCCAGCAGGTGCTCGGTCGCAAGACGTCCTGCCAGTCGATTGTCTGCCCCAACACAGGGAAGGGCGGAATCCTCGGAATAGTTCCAGATCGCAAGCGCCGGGATTTTCTGCTGTTCGATCAGTCGGGCGGTGGCATCGGAATGTTCCAACCCAACCAGTGCCACGCCGTCGACGCGATGTTCCAGCAGCTTGCGAACCATGGCGTATTCCCGATCCAGGTCATACCCGTGCGACGCCAGCAAGAGACTGAAGCCGGCCTTGTCGATTGAATCCGAAAAAGCCTGAATGACTTCGGCAAAAATGGCGTGATTGATTGTTGGCACCACCAGGCCGATCGTGCCCGACCGTTTTCCATGCATCGTTTGAGCCGCGCGGTTGCGGATGTAGCCCAATCGCTGAACGGCCCGGTTGATCTTTTTCCGAGTCGCAGGGTTGACCAGATTGGGGTGGTTGAAAGTGCGGGAAACGGTCGACGGTGAAACTTTTGCGGCCTTTGCAACGGCCACGATATCCACCTTATCTTTTTGAAATTTAGCCATAAAACCCTCTCGCATAGTCGATTTTATGAAAACATTTGCAATACTATTTTCATCGCCTAACCTGATTTGTCAACAAAAGTAAAAGTGTGAACCGACGGGTTGGGAGGCCCTGAATGGAATTCATTTACTACTTCGGAGATGTGTTCACGCCGCTCTCGTTCCTGTTGCTTTTGGGTGGCACGATCGGCGGGTTGATCCTTGGGGCGACGCCGGGCCTGTCACCCACGATGGCGGTTGCGTTGCTGATCCCGTTCACCTTCCAGCTTGAGGCCGCGCAGGGCCTGATCCTGCTGGGCGCTGCCTATACCTCGACCGTTGCGGGCGGCGCGGTCAGCGCCATTTTGCTGAAAATCCCCGGAGCGCCTGCCAATATCGCCACAACGCTGGACGGGCACACCATGGCGAAACAGGGACAGGGAGCGCGGGCGCTGCAATTGTCCTTTCTAGCCTCGGCCGTGGGTGGCATTTTTGGCGTTTTGCTTCTGATCTTCCTGACCCCGGTTCTGGCGAAATGGGCGCTGGCCTTTGGTCCGTCGCACCTGTTCTGGCTGGCCATTCTGGGTGTGACGGTGATCGGAACGCTGGATTCCGCGTCGGTTGTCAAAGGGTTGCTGTCGGGTTGCATCGGGCTGTGGCTGGCGACCATCGGCTTCGACGACATCATGGGCGCGCAGCGGTTCATTTTTCATCCCGCCTTGGGCGGAGGTATCAACATCATTGCCGCCCTGATCGGACTTTTCGCAATCCCGCAGGTTCTGACGATGTTCGCCAAAGGGCGCCACAACGCCGGAGCCGAGGTCATCGAGGTACAGCGCCATTCGATTATGGCCGCCTTCCGGGAGCTGTTCAGCCGCACGCGGGCCCTGAGCATCGGAACCCTGACAGGTTCGATCATCGGCCTGATCCCGGGTGTCGGTGGGCAGATCGCGGGCCTTGTGGCCTATGACCAGACCAAGAAGTTCTCATCCGAAAAAGACAAGTTCGGCACCGGTCATTCCGAGGGCGTCATTGCCGCGGAATCCGCCAACAATGCCATGGTCGGCCCGTCTCTGGTGCCGCTGCTGACCCTTTCGATCCCCGGAAGCCCCACCGCTGCGGTTCTGCTGGGCGGATTGCTGATCCACGGCATCTTCCCGGGGTCGGACCTGTTCGACAACCACCCGGACGTGGCATGGACCTTCATCAACTCGATGCTGATCGGGCAGGTGCTGATGTGCATCTTTGGCCTTTACGTTGCCGGTCTTGCAGCCCGTGTCGCGCAGGTGCCGCAATCGGTGATGGCTGCAATCGTCCTGGCGCTGTCCGTTTTCGGAGCATACTCGGTTCAGGGTTCGATGGGTGACGTCTATGTCATGGCTTGCCTGGGGATAGGCATGTTCTTTCTGGAACGGTTCGGTTTTTCCGCCGCGCCACTGGTCTTGGGCCTGATCCTGGGACCCATCGCCGAAGCCAACTTCATTCAGGGCGGAATGATTGCTGACGCCACCGTGGGCAAGGCAGCATACTTCCTGAGTGGCGGGTTGAACCTGTTCCTGATCGCCATTGTGCTGGCCTCGGTCGGCTATTCGGTTTGGATGGAGCTGCGCCACCGTCGCTACACCACCAAAGAGGAGGCACAGGCATGAACCGTTCGCAGCATGTATTCGGATCAGGTCTTGTCTTTGCGGTCGGCCTTTGGGTGACCTGGGTCAGCTACACCCAGCAACCGGCCGAGGCGTTCCTGTTCCCGCGTCTGATCGCAACCGTTTTTGTGGTTCTGGCCGGATGGACGTTTGGCAAGGCAGTCATGGGATTGTCCAAGGTTGGCAACGGTGTCACGCGCACCATGTTTGTCAACATGCTGCCGGGTTTGATCGTGACGCTGATCTACGTGTTCTGGGCGGCCAAGTCGCTGGGCTTTTACACCGCGACGACAATCGCCTTCTTCATCCTGCTGTCGATCTATGACCCGGCGCCGCATTCGGACGTCAAAAGCTGGATCCGGCGCGGGATCATCACGGGCGTCTTCGTGGCGGTGATGTACGGCCTCTTTTCCATGCTTCTGAACGTCTACACGCCAAGGGAAATTCTGTTCTGACCGCGCAAACAGCGGAAGAACCAAATCAGGGAGGAAACGCAAAATGAAACGATTGATTGCCGGGGCGGCTTTGGCCCTCATGAGCCTGACGGGTGCGGCGGCGGCCGAGGACTATCCTGAGCGGCCGATCATGATGATGGTCAGCTACGGGGCTGGCGGCGCGACAGACTTTCAGGCGCGGATCGTGACCATGACCGCCGGAAACGAGGACGCGCTGGGAATGCCCATCGCCATCATCAACAAGCCCGGCGCGGGTGGCCGCGTGGGCTGGAACTGGTTCGCCACGCAGGCGGATGCAGACGGCTATACGCTGGCGGCCTACAATGTTCCGCATTTCATCGCCCAGTCGATCAAGGGTGGCGTGGAATATTCGACCGACAGTTTCGAACCTATCGCGAACTGGGGTGCGGATCCGGCGGTATTTGTCGTGGGCGCCGACAGCCCGTTCAACTCGATGCAGGATGTCATTGCCTATGCCAAGGAAAACCCGGGCAAGCTGACGGTATCCGGTGCCGGATTGTTTGTGGGCCACCACATCGCGGCGCTGCAAATCGACAAGGCAGCCGGAACCAAGATGGCCTATATCCCGACCAAGGGTGGCGGTGCGGCGGCCATGAAGGCCGTGATTGCCGGTGAGGTCATGGGCGGCATCAACAACCTGTCCGACGCATTCCGCGCGCAGGAAGCGGGCAATGTCAAAATTCTGGGTGTCGCCGATCTTGAACGCAACGCGTTCCTGCCGGATGTTCCAACGATGATGGAACAGGGGCTGGACGTGGACAACTCGTCGGTCAATTTCCGGGGTGTGATGGTGCCAAAAGGAACACCGCCCGAAGTGATTGAAAAGCTGGCCGCGACAGTACCTGAGATGTTTGCCAATTCGCGTGTCGCCAAGAAGATGGAGGCCGGCGGGTCGCCCATGCACATCATGACCCGTGACGAGGTGATCGAGATGTGGGGCCAGCGTCAACAAACACTGAACGAACTGCTGGCCGGTCTCTGACCCGGACATTCTAAAACGGGGCGGAACAGGTCCGCCCCGGTCAATCTATCGAGGACCAAGATGAACGCTCAGGACGGGATTGCCCCCGAAATTGCCGAAGTGGACCGGATCGTCGAACGGGCGCGTGCCGCTCAGTCTGCTTTCGAAGCCAGTGGTAGTCAGGCGCTATATGACAAAGCGGCACTTGCAGCGGGATGGGCCATCATGGAACCGGAACGCAACCGGGCCCTTGCCGAACTGGCCGTGGAAACCACCGGCCTGGGTAACGTGCCCGACAAGATCACCAAGAACCACCGCAAGACGCTCGGGTTACTGCGCGATATAGCCGACGCCAATACGCACGGGATTATCAGCGATGATCCGGCAACAGGTATCACCGAGATCGCGCGCGCCATCGGCGTGATTGGTGCGGTTGTGCCGTCGACCAACCCTGCCGCGACGCCGGCCAACAACATCATCAATGCACTCAAGGGCGGCAATGCCATCGTGGTCGCGCCGTCCCCCAAAGGTGTTGCGTCCTGTGAATTGCTGCTTGGCTACATACATGCCGAATTCGACAAGCTTGGGCTTAATCGCGATCTGGTGCAGATGCTGCCTGCGCCCGGGTCAAAGGCCAAGACACAACGGTTGATGGAGGCTGTTGACCGGGTGATCTGCACCGGCAGCCAAAACAATGTTCATCGCGCACAATCCTGCGGCACGCCGGCGGTGGCTGTTGGGGCTGGCAATGTCACGGTTATTGTCGACGAGACGGCCGATCTGCAGGCCGCAGCGGCAAAGATTGCCGCTTCGAAGTGTTTCGACAACGCGACCTCCTGTTCGTCCGAGAATGCTGTGGTCGTGGTGGATGCGGTCTACGACGCTTTCGTTGCGGCGATGGCCGCCGAGGGTGGTGCCCTGGTCCGTTCTTCCAAAGCAGGTGATATCATCGCCCGGCTCTGGCCCGATGGTCATCTCAACCGTTCGGTCATCGCGCAGGACGCGGAAAGGATGCTTGAAGCGCTGGGCATGGCGGGCAAGGTGCCCGAGGGAACCCGATATTTGGCGGTTGAGACTGACGGGATCGGCCCGGATCATCCCCTGTCCGGAGAAAAGCTCAGCCGGGTTCTGGCGCTCTATCGCGCGGCAGACTTCGAAGAGGCCCGGACAATCACCGCCCGCATTCTGGCACATCAGGGGGCAGGGCATTCGGTTGGAATTCATACAAAGGACGACGCGCGCGCGATCGGGTTGGGTCGGGATCTGCCGACCTGTCGTGTTATCGTAAACCAGGCGCATACCTTTGCCACCGGCGGTAGCTTTACCAACGGGATGCCTTTTTCCCTGTCGATGGGCTGTGGCAGTTGGGGGGGAAACTCCATCGACACAAACCTGCATTGGCGGCATTTCATCCAGACCACCAAAGTCGTGCGTGAAACTCCGCCGCGGGAGCCCGCGCTGGGAGAGATTTTCGGAAAGTACTGGTCGGAGGCCGGGCAATGATCGACCCGCCCAAAGGAACCCTCCGTGACTGGCTGGACAAACGGGCAGCCGAGGGCGGAACCGGTTTCGTTTTTCCGGATGGCGCAAGCGACCTGAGCTGGCCCGAGCTGCGCGAAACAGCGCAAAGAATTGCGGTCATGTTGACCGGGTTAGGTGTCGAAAAAGGAGAGAGCGTCGCCATCCTTTATCCCAATTGCCGCGAAGCGCTGGAGGTCCTTTTCGGCGTCCTTTACGGCGGGTTCCGGGCGACGATGATAAACCTCGTCGCGGGGGACAGCGCGGTGGCCTATGCGCTGGACCACAGCGGTGCGCGCTATGGTTTTGTGCACCCCGAACAGGTGGATTTGTTTGAACGTATGGCCGACCCAGCGAAAATTACCGCGTTGAGAATTTCAGATGCGAAAAATGTCAATGTTGACCTGCACGACCTTTCGCCAGGCGATCATGCGCTGTTGATGTACACGTCCGGAACAACAGGGCGCCCAAAAGGCGTCGTTCACACCCATTCCAGCCTGTTGGCGGGCGGCTGGACCACGGTGGTTGCACATGAGCTGTCCGAAGCTGATCGCGGGTTTTGCGTTCTGCCAATCTACCACATCAACGGCCTGTGCGTGACGGTTATGGGAACGCTTGTCTCTGGCGGATCATTGGCCATGTGTGAACGATTTTCCGCCAGCCGGTTCTGGGAAAACCTTGGGAAGGCCGAGGCGACATGGTTTTCGGTGGTTCCGACCATCATTTCCCACCTGCTGCATTCCGATACAAAACCGGATGCGCCGACCCGCCATCGTGTGCGTTTTGGCCGTTCTGCATCTTCCGCTTTGGCGCCGGACGTGCAGCGTGCGTTTGAAAACCGTTTCGAAATCCCGATTGTCGAGACCATGGGGCTTACGGAAACCGCCGCGCAGATACTGTCCAATCCGTTGCCGCCCGGCATTCGCAAAATCGGATCACCGGGCATCCCCTTTGGAAATGAGGCGGATATCTTTGACAAGAACCTCCGGCCCGTTCCACGCGGAGCGGAGGGTGAACTGGTCATACGCGGTCCGAATGTCATGCTGGAATATCTCCAGAACCCTGACGCAACCGCAGGCACATTTACATCCGATGGCTGGCTGCGGACCGGAGACCTCGCCCGTATGGATGAGGATGGCTACGTCTATGTCACCGGCAGACTGAAGGAACTTATCATCAAAGGGGGCGAAAACATTGCGCCGCGCGAGATTGACGAGGTGCTTTATTCTCATCCCGATGTCGTCGAAGCCGCCGCCTTCGCCCGACCTTGTGCCAGTTATGGTGAGACTGTCGAGGCGGCGGTGAAAATTCGCGAAGGCTCCTCTTTGACGCCACTGGAATTGTCCAGGCTTTGCAATGCTCAACTGGGCCATTTCAAGTCGCCCGATGAAGTTCATGTTTTGCAGGACCTGCCAAAGGGGCCATCCGGAAAAATCCAGCGAAACAAGATCCTCGAAATGATCAATGAAGAGACCAGCAAAAGGTCTGTTTGACATGCAGGTCGGGTGGTCGAGTTTCATGCCGCTATCGGCCAACTCTGTTCCCAGATCGTGCTGCCGGCGCGTGGGCGCCAGAAGATCGGCAAATTCGAGCTCTGAAAAGTAAAACTAGCGCCAGCTCGTAGGCCCACTTTCGACGTAATCTGCGCGGTCACGGCCTGTGAAGCGTTGTTATACCGTTCGCTTTCGGTAATGAGTTGTCCGACCCGGCCAATATGGGGATCGGCTTCGGGTGAAAAGAGCGCCGGATCTTACGCGTCAAAGAAGCGTGGAGCTTGCGACGTATCGGTGTGGCCGACGGTGCGGGCGTTGTTTACACCCCATTTTCTACGCAAGCTGTTTCAGCCGGTTGGAAAGAGGCCTGTGAAATCCCCAAACACCCACACAGTTGTCCGGAAAACAAACAAAAACAGTACTATTCACTTGTGTTGGAGAGAATTTGTGGGTTTATTGTGGGGATTGATCGCGAAATGTGGGATTTTGATGCCGCAAATACGCTATAGTCATAACCTTCGGGAGCGGAGGGTTTGTTTGCCCGGATCACTGCAAAGCCATGGTTTCTTCGAAGGGTCTGGCGTTGTGCGTGGCACAAGATGGTGCGTCGAACAACAGGACCCTTTCAGCAATCGGGAAAAGACTGCGGGTCCGGTAGTGAAAAACGTTCCAAGTAGCGTGGGATGGGACCTTCGGCGGGTTCTTTCGCAGTTGTTGTTTCACTGAGCCAAGACTCCAAAAGTAAACAGGACAGAAACGGATGCTGAATCCAAAGAACTCTCAAACGTTCGAAACGGCCGAATTGGTGTCACACGCGGTGAAGATTGCCGAATTGGCCAACAAGGCGGCACGGGGGTACTTTCGCGGCAGACTTGGTGTTGAGTTCAAGTCCGACGAGAGCCCGGTGACGCAGGCCGACAAGGGTGTCGAGGCGCAGGTTCGGGCCTACCTGGAACAACACTTTCCGGATCACGGCATCTTTGGAGAAGAACATGGGTTTGAAGGGCAGAACCGCCGCGAAGTCTGGATAATCGATCCGATCGACGGCACCCGGTCTTTCCTTTCGGGGCATCCGCTTTTTGGCTTTCTGCTTGGGCATCTGATCGATGGTAAGCCGGATATCGGAGTGATCGGCATGCCTGCGATAGATGAGGTTTTCATTGGTGTATCCGGTCAGGGCGCGACAATGAACGGCAAGGAGATCGCAACTTCGAACCAGACGCGGTTGGATCAGTCCATCCTGTTTGTGAATGAAGGGGATAAGATCTATCGTGATCATCCGGCGTTATTCGCCAAGCTGATGCAGTCCGGTCAGACCAGACGGTTTGCCTATGACTGCTACCCGCACGCGCTTCTTGCGGCGGGGCATGTGGACGCAGTGATAGACTATGATCTGCAACCTTATGATTTTCTGCCGGTGCTGGCCGTGATCGAGGCCGCAGGTGGGGTGATGACGGAATGGGATGGCAAACCACTCGACCTGAATTCGGATGGTTGTGTGATTTCGGCGGCGACGCCCGAGCTGCATGCGGAAATGCTGGAAATGGTGAACGGATAGGATCATGGCGATTGTAAGCTTCCTCATCAGTCTGGCCGGAGCCACGATGTTGCTGCTTTATGCGGTGCGAATGGTGCGCACCGGGATCGAGCGCAGCTACGGAGCCTCTTTCCAGCGGGTCATGACGGGCCAGCGCAGTTATGTGCAGGCATCAATGGTCGGTCTCGCAATGGCGGTGGTCCTGCAAAGTTCGGCCGCGGTCGCATTGCTGACATCCGGTTTTGCAGCTGGTGGTTTTCTGGTTTTTCCAACCGGTCTCGCGATTGTTCTGGGGGCCGATCTTGGGTCTGCGCTCATTATCCAGGTCCTGTCCTTCAAGTTGGACTGGCTGGTGCCGCTGCTGCTGGCGATTGGCGGGTATCTCTTCGTCAAGACCGAGTCCAAAAAGCCCCGGCAACTGGGTCGCATCCTGATGGGTGTTGCGTTCATTCTGATCTCATTGCGCTTTCTGCGCGAGGCGATGGATCCGATCCGGGACAGTGCTTTTCTGCCCGCCGTCGCAGAATATCTGGCCCGAGATTACATAACCGCATTCTTGGTCGGCGGAGCGCTGGCCTTTGTCATGCATTCATCGGTCGCGGCGATCCTGATGTGTGTGACACTGGTTCAGATTGGCGCAATTCCGTTTGCCGCCGGACTGTCGCTGGTGTTGGGGGCCAATTTCGGCTCGGCCTTCATACCGGTTTGGCTGACGCGAGGGATGGAATTGCCAGCTAGGCGCATTCCGTTCGCCAATCTCGCGTTGCGTGGCAGTTGGGCCGTGGTCACCCTGTTTGCAGCTACTGCGGCTTTGCGTGCGGGTGTTTTGGGGGATCTGCAAGGCGGGCAGATGCTGGTCAATGCGCATCTGGCGTTCAACGCCTCGTTGCTGGTGTTGGCTTTGCCGTTCTGCGGACGTTTGCGTGCTCCGTTCGAGCGGCTTTTTCCGGAACCGAAATCAGCCGAGGCAATGGTCCAGCCGGGCCGTCCGACCAGCGCGCTGGATATGCGCAATAGCGGCAGCCCCAGTCAGGCGCTTTCCAGTCTCAAGCGCGAGCTGTTGCGGATGAGCGATCTGGTCGAGTCGATGTTCAGGCCGTCGCTGGAGTTGTACCGCAGCGGTGACAAGGAGCAGATACGTGCTGTTCGGCTGGTGGATGAAGACGTGAACGACTGCCTGTCGGGTATCCGGAAATACGTGGCCGCCATTTCAGCCGAAGAGTTCGGCAGGCAAAACGCCAAGGTGGCCCGGGATCTGATGGAATACGCAATCCGTCTGGAAACCGCCGGCGATGTGGTTGCCAAGCGGTTGACTGTTCTGGCCGCCGACATGCGCAAAAAGGGGGCCTCATTCTCGAAAGAGGGATGGTCGGAACTGGTCGAAATGCACGAAGGCATCCTGGCCAATCTGAAATTGGCCTCAAATGTGTTGATCTCGGACGATCTGGAAAGCGCCCGCCTGTTGAGCCTTGAAAAAACCGAGATCAAGCGGGCTGAGCGTGACAGTCGCAAACGCCACCTCAGACGTTTGCAGCATGGCAGCACGGAAAGCTTTGAGACCAGCGACATCCATCTGGAGACATTGCGCGCGTTCCGGGAGTTCAACAGTCACATCGCAGCCGTGGCTTATCCGATCCTGTATCGGAACGGGCAATTGCTTGAAACGCGCCTGATCGAAGAAATGCCGCGGATGGAAAAGGATGCGGACACAGAGGCCGATGGATGACGGCACCGGTCGATGGCGGCTTCCGCGCCTTTTGCAGGACCTCAACGACAGCCCCGGCGGAAACGCCATCAATCTCACAAACCTCTTCAAAGCCGCGTTGTGATCTGAATCGGACCCCGCACGTTTGTTTCGGATCAATAGGCGCGTAACAACGAAACAGAGCCGAACCAAAGGGCGGTCAAGCTGACACTCGACTTGAAGCTAAAGAACAAAGCCCGGCCCAGTGAACGAATTTGTTGGAAAATGAGGGTGCCCGACCCAAAAGGCGGAAATTGTCACAGAACAATTGCCTGCGACGTGGAACTTTAGGCTAAACTATGGTGAAATTTGATGATGGCTGACGACAGCGAAAACATCCCCCACCGCGGCCGAGAGCTGCTTGATGTGCTGGCGCGGCTGGGAGGCTCGGCACGCAATACACAGATTGCGCAGGTCATGGACGTATCGGAAGAAACCGTTCGCCGACTGGTCAAGGGCCTGGCAAAGAAAAACATGGTTGAAAGGGTGCACGGCGGGACCTTTCTGTCGCGTGCGCAGGATACACCAATGTTTTCCGGGGCGCTGGAACTCAACGCGGAAGAAAAGACGCTTATCGCGAAAAAAGTCAGTCAGATTGTCGAGGACGGCATGGTGCTGTTCCTTACGGTGGGGTCAACCATGACGCATGTCGCCGAGCAATTGCGCGACCGGAAAAATTTGACCGTGGTCAGCAATTCGCTGTCGGTTGTCGCATCGCTGGCTGATCACAACGGAACCCGTGCGGTTCTGGCCGGGGGAGAGGTCATTCGATCCGAACGCGGCAGTTTCGGTCGTGCCGCCGAGCAGCTTGCCTGCCAGTACAGCTATGACGCGGTAATATGTGGCGCGGATGCCCTGTCGCTTTCCGGAGGGGTTCTTGCGCTAAACCCGCTGGAGGCTGAACTGACGCGCGCGTTGCATAACAACACCCGGCGCATGATCGTTGCGGTGGATCACACGAAGTTCGGAGAGAGAGCGGCCAATGTGGCCTGTCGGTTTGACCAGGTCACCGATCTGGTGACCGATGCTGCACCGCCCGAACCTTTTGCCGCGGCTTTGAAGGATGCTGGGGTCAAAATTCACATCACATCTCGCCGGGGTGGCAAAAAGAAGAAGAAAGGTAGCGGTGGCGCGATCACCTGACCTGTTTCGCGATCAAAGGAAAACGAAAGCGCGCTAGCCTATGGGAGACAATAACAGACACTCCTGATGTCAGTTGTGGCCGTTGCCGAAAGCGCCGACAGAGATTTGGCAGGCAACGAAGGTGAGCCGGGTTGGAGACCTGCATGCCTGACAACCTGCCGGTCATCGGATCGGCCGCGCGCCTTTCACGCTTTCGGGATTTCAACGCATGGATTTCAGATGGCTTCTGCTGTAGGGCAGGTTGTGGCGGATTTGATGACTGGCGGAGCAGGCCGTTTCAATCTATCGCCCTTCCGCATTGACCGATTTGACCGCAAGGTCCCTTGATGGAGAGATCCGACATGACAATCACCCGTATCGAAACCGGCCAACGCATGAGCAAGATCGTCAAGCACAATGGTGTTGCCTATCTGTGTGGGCAGACTTCGGATGCGGCCACTGTGGCGGATCAGACCCGCGATATCCTGGCCAAGGTCGAGGATCTGCTGGCCAAAGCGGGCAGTGACAAGACGCGAGTTCTACAATGCACGATCTGGCTGGCGGACATGGCAGACTTTGCCGAGATGAACAAAGTCTGGGATGCCTGGGTGCCGGCGGGCCACGCTCCGGCCCGCGCGTGCGGCGAAGCCAAACTGGCGCGCGATGTTCTGAAGGTCGAGATGATCGTCACCGCTGCCTGCGACTGATTTATCAATCAAACCGCCTTGTCCAGACCACAAGGCATGAGGCGTTCGATTGCGTCTGCCGTTCTTCGAAAAAGTTCACCGCCTTGGTTCTGGTGAAATGCGTTGGCCGTCAACGGAATAGGCGCCGGTGGGTGAGTGGCTGTTTAATTAAAGATCAATTCGACTCGGTTCTCTGAATCCTGTATTTCGTCAAATGCGGGCAAAAACAGATCGTGGTCTTATGCAGCCAACCTTTCAAAGAATGTTGGAAAACTGAACCACTCTGCAGTGTATTTTCGTGTGTGTCGGCTAAATTACTCTGATTGACCAGTCCGGCGTGACTGAAACGCGACGCGCCATCCGAATAGGGTACCCTGAGATCATTCAGGTCGAAGTTCGTTTTGAGAATTAATTCACAAATGGCTTGGTTCCAAAATCTGAGTGACAAAAGGCAAGCATTCGAACCTCACGTTCGAGTTTAGAATGCCAAGGGAAGCGGCTGCACCGTGTCTCAAGTCGTCGATCATCCTTTGATCCGTCTCGCAAAAATTCAGTACCGGGATCCGCGTCAAACCCGGAATTTTCGGTGCAATAACTGACGCTGTGATGGCACCTGAATGCCAATGGCCTTCATTCGTTGAACCCGAGGTTCAAGCCATCGACGAAGGCGTGAAATAGCTGAGATTGAGTGCTGATCCCAAGCTTTGCATACGCATTTCGACGATGTGATTTCACGGTCGGCATCGCTATGCTCAGTGTCTTGCTGATCGAAAGACTTGAATGGCCTTTCAGGATCATCTGGACAACTTCAGCCTCTCGCGCGGTCAGAACGTCACGCCCAAAAGACTCCGGTGAAGGTGATGGACGACCCGACGCTTGCGTCTGCTCTCTGGACAGCCGTAGAAACGCCAGCCGGATCAATGGCAGGACGGATCGCAAAACTTCCAAATCCTGCTGAGGGATACCGTCAGGCGTGGCTTTGCGGGCCAGGCTTACCTCACCCATGATCCTCTGGGGCATGTCGACCAGGACTGAAACTTCCTGCAGACCGAAGGGCCAGCCGGGCGTCCTGAATTTGATCTCTTCGCTCTCATCCGAGATGACATCCGGCGTTGTCGCGACCCAGTTATCCGGTGCGAGATCGGCCATCCGGTATACCCCTGCGGCGATACCTGCCCGGATCGCATTGTGCACCGGGTTGAGCAGGTAGGTTCTGGAGACATACAGCTGAACCGCGGCCTTGGACGCTGGATTTGGGTAGCTATCCGCCAGATAAACCGGAGGCCCTGAGGGTCGGTTGAGCACTGCAAATGCCGCCTCGCACGGAAATAGGTATTCGACGGCCCGGATCAGGGCATCGCTTTTTGCATGCCCGTCGATCACTTCAGAAATGGATTGGCTGAACTCCTTTAACTGCAAATCCGGCCTTCTTCCTACCGTTGTCTCATCCCTTGGGACGATGGTTTTACCATAATGTTGCTGATACCGAACTCCGCAAAGGAGTATCAATATGCCGAACCCGCCGATTGTCCTTGATAATACAACGGTTTCAGAACACTTGGGCAAGCTGGATGTGGTCCAAGCGATACGCACGCTGTTCACCGAGCTTGGTGAACAGCGTGCGGTACAACCACCGCAGACCGTGACCGAGTTTCCGGGGGGTGGCGATTTCATAACCTATCTCGGTGCGCTCGAGGGGGCCGGTGTGTTCGGGGCCAAGTTGTCGCCTTACCTGCCGCGCGCCAATGGACCCATCATCACCGCCTGGACTGTTCTGATGTCCATCGAAGATGGTCGGCCATTGGCGTTGATCGACGCAGGCGTGCTGACCACCGAGCGCACGGCCGCCACGACCGCATTGGCGGTGGATGAGCTGGCTCCGACCGGCCGCCCGCTGACGCTGGCCATCATCGGAACAGGTCAGGTCGCACAGGCGCACATGCGCCATGTGGCCGGTCTGCGCGACTGGGCAGAGGTGCGCATCTACTCGCCCGGTTTGGGTGAAAACGCGGATATTCAGGCGACATGGAAAATGCTGTGCCCTGACGCCAAGTTGGCCACGAGTTCCAGGCAGGCTATTGCACAGGCCGATGTTGTCATGCTGTGCACGTCATCGGGTAGTCCGGTCATTTCCACGGAAGATGTAGCGGTCTATGCGCTGGTGACTTCGATCAGCACCAATGTTGCCCGCGCGCATGAAGTTGATCCGACCTTTTTGGCATCCGCGCAGGTCTATTGCGACTACCGGGAAACAACCCCTGATACAGCCGGCGAGATGCTGATTGCGGTGGAACGACACAACTGGAGCAAGACCGCGATCCTTGGCGATCTTGCGGAACTCTGTACCGGCAGATGCCAGCGACCTATTGCAGGAACTCCGGTCTTCTTCCGCTCCGTCGGGTTGGGGCTGGAGGACATCGCTGTGGCAAAAGCCTTTTTTGACCAGACTTCAGCCTGAGGAGAGCGCACATGTTCATCGAACCGTTCAAAGTCGAAATTTGGATGAATGAGTGGGAAACCCGCTGTACCTACAATCTTGCCGAAACCTGCGTGGCCAGCATCACGATCGATCAGCTGTTGCAACTGTCCGGACTTAATCAAAACGACTTGTCCGAACTGTTGCCAATGAAAATGACCTACGGTGCGATCGAAGGGTCAATCCGCCTGCGTCAGGCCATTTCAGATCTCTATGACGATCGGAACGTCGAAGATATCACCATTACCCACGGCACGATTGCGGCCAATATGCTGGTGCATAAGGCAGTGGTTTCGCGCGGGGACCGGGTGGTTTCGATTGTGCCGACCTATCAGCAACACTATTCGATCCCCGCCAGTATCGGAGCCGATGTTCAGATTCTGCCACTGCGCGCGGAAGACGCATTCCTGCCTGATCTGGACCGGTTACGTGAACTGGTGACACCGGAAACCAGACTGATTGCCCTGACAAACCCCAACAATCCGACGGGTGCGCTGATCGAACGGCCAATGTTGCAGGACATTGCCGAGATTGCCCGTTCTGTCGGCGCATATGTCCTGTGTGACGAAGTCTATCGCGGCACCGGGCAGGAGGGCGACGGCATGTCGCCTTCAATTGTTGACATCTACGAAAAGGGGATCAGCACGGCGAGTACATCGAAAGCGTTTTCGCTGGCCGGGTTGCGCGTCGGTTGGGTGGTGGCCCCGAAAGAGGTGACCGAGCAGATCCTGATCCACCGTGATTTCGATACGATCTCGGTCGGTATGATCAACGATCACTTTGCTGCCATCGCATTGGAGAACCAGCATAAGGTTCTGGCCCGCAGTCACCGGATCACGCGGGGGAATCTTGCTGTGCTGGACGCATGGATTGCCACGCAGCCGCGCGTTGATTGGGTCAAACCCCGCGCCGGGACAACCGCGATGTTGAAACTCAACATACCGATCAGCTCACGCGAATTCTGTGTCGACTTGGTGCAGACAACCGGAGTGATGCTGACCCCGGGTGACGCCTTTGACATGGAAGGCTATGTCCGTATCGGTTTTGCCAATGACCCCGATGTGCTGCGGGAGGGATTGGAAAAACTGTCAGAGTTTCTGATAAGCCGCTTCGGTCGCGCCGACGGTGGTTCCGTCGCAGACGTCTGGGAAGAATAAGGCCGGGCTTGGTGGTGCTGGTTTGACTATTTTTGTCCGGATGCAGCCTTTCGCACGATTGGTAACGCACCGGGTCAAAGCGCCGATCAGAAACGGCAGGCCGCTTTTGCGGTTTATTCCGAGTAGCGCATCTCCATCTCGTCGTAATGTGCTTTCTGAACTGCGTTCTGACGGATTTCGAAACTGGCGACGGGTCCGCTTTCGTCCATGCGGCCGTTGGCCTGAAGCATCGACAGCGCGTCGTTCATGCCCTTCAGTGCGCCCTGCAACGCGACATTGGCATATAGGACCAGGCCAAACCCCATTTCGTCCAGACCAGAGAATTCGATGATTGGAGTTTTGCCGCCTACAACCAGATTGATCAGCTGTGGCGTGCCTGCAAGCCGCTTGGGAATGCTGCGAATATCGTCAAGGCTGCGCGGTGCCTCGATAAATGTGATGTCAGCCCCGTCTTCGATGAAGGCTTCCGCGCGTTCAATGGCGGCGTCGAACCCTTGGGTCGCACAGGCATCGGTGCGCGCGACAATAAGGAAGTTTGGGTCGTGGCGGGCGTCTGCTGCGGCCTTGATACGGCTGCGCGCCTCTGTCAGATCGACCACATCCTTGCCGGAGAAATGACCGCAGCGTTTGGGATTAACCTGATCCTCAAGTTGAATGGCGCTGGCGCCGGCGCGTTCCAGCGTGCGCACGGTATGGTGGACGTTCAGGGCATTGCCGAAGCCGGTATCCGCATCAACCACAATGGGCAGTTCGGTGCTGTTGCGGATGGCCGATGTGTGCTGGGCGATCTCGGGCAGCGAGATGAAGCCCAGATCGGGCATGCCCAGATAGGTGTTGGTCAGCCCCGCACCCGAGATATAGACGGCCTCAAACCCCAACTGGTCGATCACGCGTGCCGCAAGAGCATTGGCTGCGCCGGGCATCAGAACGGCTTTGCCCGTGTTCAGGCGTTCACGGAATGCTTTGTTGATCTCATGGTTCATCATCGGCGCGCTCTCCGGTTCAATGGTCTGCCTGCCTGCCTAGCGAAGCCTGCGGTACGAGGCAAGTTGCTGTGAATTGCGTTCTGTCAGATGAAACAGTGCCGTCAGCGTGTGGTCAGACTGCGCGCAAGACTTTCCAGCAGCGGGACCGTATTTGCCCGCGCCTCGGTATCGAACCTGTTGGCCAGACCGGACACTGTCAGGGCGCCGATGAGATCGCCGTTTGCATCAAAAACAGGGGTCGCGACAGAGGAGATGTTGGGATTTGTCTGACCGACTGAACTGACCGTGCCGTTCTTGTTGAACTTGGCCAGGTCACCGACATCCTCGCCCGAGAAATGCCTCAAGACCAGCCCGGAGGCCCCAGTGGACAATTGCAGGCGCATACCTTCCTCAACATGGAATCGCAGCAGGTTGGGGGAATTTTCCCTGTATAAACAGATACGTTCATTGCCCGAGCGGACATAGAACGAGGCGGTTTCCCCAGTTGCCTCAGCCAGGATTTTTAGCGATGGCGCGACGTGTTCGCGCTTGGTGAAATCGCGCCGGAATATCAACCCCAGCCGCCAGACGCTGGGGCCGACACTGAACATGCCGTCACTATCGCGCTGAATGAAGCCATAGATCATCATCGAGTTGGTCAGCCGCAGGATCGTGCTCTTGTGCAGGCCTGTCTCTTCGGCCAACTCTGCCAGAGACATGATTGGGCGCTGTGTCGAAAAGGCACTGAGGATGGACATGGCACGTTCGACGGATTCGGTCCTGTTCGCGGGCATAGCATTCTGTCAGGTGAAATGGAGTCGGTTCGATCTTGCTGATATCCAGCCGCAATGTCTAGCTTGTCGGCAAATCAGGAGGCAACCGTGACAATCGCAACCTACAAACCTATCGCCAACACCTCTTTTCGGGCCGTGGACTATTGCGCCCTATTGGGCCCCGAATTTCGAAAGCTTCCTTATTCTCTAAGGGTTCTGGCGGAAAATGCTGCGCGTCATTCCGAAGGAGGCGCTGCGGCGCTGGATGTGCTCCGACGCTCTGGCGAGGCTGTACCGTTCCGTCCTGCACGGCTGTTGTTGCACGACATGCTGGGAATTCCGGCGCTGATCGACATCATGGCCATGCGCAACCGGCTGGAGGAGGTGGGCGGAAATCCGGACATGGTTGATATGAGCCTGCCGGTCGACCTGGTTATCGACCATTCCATGTCGATCAACCATTGGGCGGACAAGTTTGCGCTGGCCAAGAACATGGACCGAGAGTTTGAGGTCAACCGCGAGCGTTTCGCTTTTCTAAAAGCCTGTGAAGCACGGTTCCCCCGACTGCGGGTCATTCCGCCGGGGGGTGGGATTTGCCATCAGGTCAATCTGGAATATCTCGGGCAGACTGTTTTGCCATCCAACGAGACCCCCGATGTTCTGATCCCGGACTCCAGCCTTGGCACTGACAGCCACACGCCGATGATCAACGCGTTGGGGATCATGGGCTGGGGCATTGGGGGGCTAGAGGCCGAAGCGCTGCTGTTCGGTGAGACCACCCCGGTCAATGTGCCCCGCGTCATCGGGCTTGAGGTAACGGGCAACCCGTCTGATGACGTCACCGCCACCGATATTGCCCTGGTCGTCGCCGAAAAACTGCGCGCCATCGGCGTGGTCGACACCTTTGTTGAGCTGTTTGGCACCGGTTATTCCGCGCTAAGCGTCGCCGACCGAGCCACCATTGCAAACATGGCGCCGGAATATGGTTCCACTATGGTGTTCTGCCCGGTCGACGAGCGCACCATTGGGTACCTGCGCCAGACCGGCCGCAGTGAAAGCGCCACATTGGCCGAGAGCTACTGCAAGGCGCAAAACCTGTGGGTCGATGGTACGGATGCGGCCATTGAATACGAGCAGGTGATTGAATTGAACCTCGATAAGGTTGGCCGGTCCGTTTCGGGCCCGTCCCGGCCGGAACAGCGGATTGACCTGTCCGCCGCTGCTGAGCGTCTGACTTTTGAGGGCGAAACGGACCGTCGGGTTCCGGTCCCGAATGCCGATCACGACATCGGTGACGGCGATGTGATCATCGGTGCGATCACCAGCTGCACCAACACCGCCAACCCGCGCAACATGGTTCTAGCCGGGCTGGTGGCCCGAAACGCCGTGGCGCGCGGCCTGACTGTCAAGCCACATGTCAAAACTTCGCTGGCTCCGGGTTCGCGGGTCGTGGCTAAATACCTGGCGGAAAGCGGCCTGCAGGCGCCCTTGGACGCCCTCGGGTTCGAAGTTGCGGCATTTTCCTGTTCGACCTGCAACGGCATGTCGGGACCGCTGCATCCAGATCACGAAAAGGCGATCAAGGACAATGATGTCAAAGGGATCGCGGTCCTTTCCGGGAACCGGAACTTTGCCGGGCGCATTCACCCGCTGGCTTCGCGCAACATGATTGCCTCGCCGCCGCTGGTCGTGGCCTATGCGCTGATGGGTACGATCCATAAGGACATTACGACCGAGCCCCTGGGGGTGGACCGGGACGGCAAGCCGGTGATGCTGAATGATCTGTGGCCTTCGGCGGATGAGGTGGCGCGGATTGTCGAGACTTATGTCACACCTGACGAGTTTCGCGACAACTACGCTGCAATCGGAGATGTGAATTACCAGTGGAACGCGATGGAGGTTGGCACCGGAACATATGAATGGGTGCCTTCGACCTATGTCTCATTTCCACCCTTTGTGAAAGGCATTCGCCCCGAGAACGCCGGGATCGAACCGCTGCACGGCCTGCGTCCGCTGGCCATACTGGGCGACAGTGTCACGACCGACCATATATCGCCGTCTGGTATCATCACCACCGATTCTGAGGCCGGGCAGTTCCTTCAGGCAAAGGGTGTTACCCAACGCGACTTCAACTCGTTCGGGACCCGCCGTGGATGTTCGGATGTGGTCATACGTTCGACCTTTGCAAACTACCGTCTGCGCAACGAGATGACCCCGGACAAAGAAGGCTCGTGGACCCGGATCGAGCCCGAAGGTGAGGTTACATCGGTCTTCAAGGCGATTGAGACCTATCTGGACCGGGATCAGAAACTGGTGGTGATCGGCGGCAAAGAATATGGCTGCGGTTCTTCCCGGGACACGGCGGCAAAGGCCCCCTGGCTTGCCGGAATACGCGCCGTGATCTGTGAGAGCTTTGAGCGGATCCACCGCTCGAATCTTGTAAACATGGGGATTGCGCCGCTGTGTTTCCCGGAGGGCGTGAACCGCAGGACGCTGCAACTTGACGGGTCCGAGACTTTTGACATCGACTTCAGCGATGATCTGACCGAGGCCAAGCTGACCATCCACAGAAAGGATGGTCGCACGGATACCACGCCGCTGGATTTGCGTCTGTACAATGACGGTGAGCGTGCGACCTTTGCCGAGGGCGGTCTGCTGCCGCGTGCGTTCCGCGGATTTCTGGCGGGGGCGGCGTGATGGCGGAACGTTTACGGGCCGCGTTTTATCGCGGCGGTACATCCAAGGCTGTAGTGTTCAACGGTGCAGATCTGCCCAGGGACCGGGCCGCGCGCGATCGCATATTCCTGTATGTCCTGGGAAGCCCTGACCCCAACGGGCGCCAGCTGAACGGCATGGGCGGCGGGTTGTCGTCCTTGTCCAAGGTGGTCATCGTCGAGCCTTCGGATCGTGACGATGCGGACGTGGATTATACATTCGTGCAGATCGCCGTGGACGAACCGGTCGCCGATTACGGCTCGGCCTGCGGAAACATGTCCTCCTGCGTCGGCCCTTTCGCGGTTGAGGAAGGCATGGTGCAGGTTGCAGCGGATCAAAGTGAGGTGCTGGTCCGCATATTCAGCACCAATACCAATGGCGTTTATCACGCGCGCTTTCCGGTGCGGGACGGTCAGCCCGTCGAACAGGGCACGCTTGAAATTCCCGGTGTGGCGGGAACCGGGGCGAAAGTGACGATAGATTTCCTTGCACCCGGTGGGGCCGGAACCGGCAAGCTGCTGCCGACGGGCAATGCGCTGGATACGCTTCAGATCGAAGGGTTCGGAGCGCTGGAGGTCTCACTGATCGACGCGGCCAATCCGGTAGTGTTTTTCCGCGCTGCTGATCTGCACAAAACCGCCACCGAACGCCCCCAGGATCTGGATGGTGATCCGGACTTTATGGCTCTGGTCGAAGAAATTCGCGTTGTTGGTGCTGTTGCAATGGGAATGGCTCCGTCGCGCAAGGACGTAAAACGCTCCAGCCCGAAAGTGGCGATGCTCGGTGCGCCCGCTGAGTTCACGGCGCTGGATGGCAGCCTTCACAAAAAGGACAGCCATGACATCAATGTGCGGCTCGTGTCGATGGGCAACTTTCATCGCGCGATTACACTGACGGGGGCCATGTGCACCGCCGTTGCAGCCCAGATACCGGGCAGTCTGGTGCAAAGGATCGCGCAACCTGAGGGTCAGGAATTACGCATTGGAAACCCATCGGGTGACTTGCCAACCATCGCGGATGTCCGGCCAGGCCCGTCGGGACCCGAGGCAATATCGGCCGGTACTTTCCGCACACAGAGGCGAATTATGGAAGGGGCCGTCCTTTACCCATCCGAATTGATGGAGGAAGCGCATTGACCAGTTTCCAGACCAGCCGACCTACGACGGATCTGAGTGATGCCCATCCGGACAAGGTGCGCCCTGTACTGCAACGGTTCAACGATTACGGTGCAAAACGCAGCTTTTCGGGGCGTATTCATACTGCTGTGACAGCGGAAGATACCCGTCTGATTCAAGAGAAACTCTTTACTTTACAGGGAAATGGCGGTGTCATCGTAGTTGATGGCGGTGGGTCACTCCGAACAGCTATGTTGGGGGACATGATGGCGGAGAGGTTGATCGCCAACGGGTGGGCCGGGATCGTCATCAATGGTGCTGTCCGCGACAGCAAGCGTCTGGCGCAGCTCGACCTTGGCATCAAAGCGCTGGGCGTAACTCCGGTTCGGTCCGCCAAGACAGGGATCGGCGCAATAGACGTTCCGGTTGCCTTTGGCAGCGTGCTCTTCGAGCCCGGAAGTTACATCTACTGCGATGAAGACGGTATCCTGATTGCGGAGGAACCACTTTAAACAAAACAAGGAAATGCCAGCCAATGGGAGGAAATCATGGCAAAATTCAATCTAACCCGCAGGACATTTGCGGCTGCCGCCGTGGCGGCGGTTTCACTTGGCGCGCCGACACTGGCGCACGCGGAACAAGTCGTTGAAAGTATCCACTTTCTGATCCCCGGCGGTGCCGGCGGCGGCTGGGATGGTACCGCGCGTGGTACTGGCGAGGCACTGACGGAATCGGGGCTGGTCGGATCGGCCAGCTACGAGAACATGTCAGGCGGCGGCGGTGGCAAGGCCATCGGTTATCTGATCGAAAACGCCGACAGCAACCACGGCACGCTTATGGTCAACTCGACCCCAATCGTGATTCGGTCGTTAACGGGCATCTTCCCACAGAACTTCCGCGATCTGACCCTTGTGGCCGGGACCATCGGTGACTACGCGGCGCTTGTGGTCGCGGCAGACGGCCCGATTCAGGACCTGAACGGGTTGATCGAGGCCTTCAACGCCGACCCGAACGGCGTTGCCGTGGGTGGTGGTTCGGTGCCCGGCGGTATGGATCATCTGGTCGCCGCCATGGTTTTTCAGGCGGCTGGTGCTGACCCAGTGGCCATGAAATACGTCCCCTATGACGGCGGCGGTGCGACCATGGCCGGTTTGCTGTCGGGTGAGGTACAGGCCGTTTCGACGGGCTTCTCGGAAGCGGTGGAATTGGCCAAGGCCGGTGAGGTGCGCATAATCGGCGTGACCTCGGACGAGCGTGTGGACGCTTATCCCGATGCTCCGACCATGAAAGAGCAGGGCAACGACACCACGTTCGTCAACTGGCGCGGGTTCTTTGCCGCACCCGGACTGCCGGAAGACAAGCTGGCCATGTATCAGGATGCGTTGACCAAAATGTACGACACGCCGGAATGGGTGGCAGTCCGCGATCGTAACGGTTGGGTCGATATCCACAACAACGGTGATGATTTCCGTGCGTTCCTGGAGCAGCAGGAACAGGAAATCGGCGACCTGATGAAGAAGCTGGGCTTCCTCTGACGCGGTCTGCGATATCCTGAAAAACGGGTGCCCGGCTGTGTGCCGGACACCTCAAACAAAAAAAGGGGAGGGGATGGAAATGGCACTGGATCGCTGGATTGCACTTGTCATTCTTCTGATCTGTCTGGCCTATGGCTATACCGCCTATTTCACCATGGACGACCTGTTGCCGCCAATCATGCGGCGCAGCCCGATCTGGCCGTCGAGCTTTCCCAAGGTGTTGGCCATAGGTGCTATTCTGATGTCGGTGTCCATTATTCTGGGGTTGGAAAAAACACCTGAGAAACAAGATGCGGCGGACATCAATCTGGCGAAGCTGCATGAATACAAGTTGGGTCAGGCGTTTCTGCTGGTGGCCTTGATGGTCGGTTATGCGCTGCTGCTGCGTCCGCTTGGATTTCTGGTCTCGACCTTCCTCTTTCTCACGGTAGGAAGCTTCATTCTCGGCGAGCGCCGGTACGTGCTGATGGTCATTGTCAGTGCCATTGCCGCCGGGGTGGTCTGGTATCTGGTGGAAGTGATACTTGGCATTTTCCTCAGCCCGTTTCCCGGATTTCTGAACGCGATGGCAAACGGAGGCTGACATGCTTGAAGGACTCATGATGGGCCTCGCGACGGCCTTTACGTTCACAAACATTCTTATGGTGATCGGCGGCTGCCTGATCGGTACGTTCATTGGCATGCTGCCGGGTCTGGGGCCGATGTCGATCATTGCGATCATGATCCCGATCGCGATTACCATCGGCGACCCGTCGGCCGCATTGATCCTGCTGGCCGGTGTCTACTATGGCGCCGTCTTCGGAGGATCGACATCATCGATCCTGATCAACGCGCCAGGGGTGGCCTCGACAGTTGCAACCAGTTTCGACGGCTACCCGCTGGCCCGTTCGGGGCAGGCAGGCAAGGCGCTGACCGTCGCCGCAATCTCGTCCTTTGCCGGGGGCACGATCGGGGCGGTGCTGCTGATGGTCTTTGCGCCGGCTCTGGCCTCGGTGGCACTGCTGTTTCATTCCTCGGAGTATTTCGCGCTGATGGTCGTCGGTCTTTCGGCCATTGCCGCCTTTGCCGGAACGGGGCAGGTCAGCAAAGCGCTGTTGATGACCTTCCTGGGTCTGATCATGGCGACGGTGGGCGAAGGTGTGCTGTTCAACGCGCCGCGCTTCACCATGGGCATCATGGACCTGCAGTCCGGATTTGGTTTCATTACGCTGGCCATGGCAATGTTTGCTTTGCCGGAAGCGATCTACCTTGTTCTGGACCCCAACCGGTCGAAAACCGGGGGTGGCGATAGTGGTGAAATCACGAACCTGAGAATTGACCGCAGCGAGGCGAGAAAGATAGCCCCGGTCATCGGACGCCAGTCCATTCAAGGGTTCTTCATCGGCGTTTTGCCGGGGGCCGGGGCGACGATTGCCTCTTTCCTTGGCTATGCGGTGGAACGCAACATCGCGCCGAAGGAAGAACAGGAGCGCTTTGGCAAGGGCGAGATCAAAGGTATCGCCGCGCCGGAAAGCGCAAACAACGCCGCCTGTACCGGGTCGTTTGTACCGCTTCTGACGCTGGGCATTCCCGGGTCGGGTACCACTGCGATCCTTCTTGGGGCATTGATCGCGCTGAATGTCAGCCCCGGACCGCGCCTGATGATCGACGAGCCGCAGATTTTCTGGGCCGTCATCATTTCGATGTATCTTGGAAATCTGGTGCTGCTGATCCTGAACCTGCCGCTGATCCCTTATATCGCCAAGGTACTGGCCGTTCCGCGCAACTTCCTGATCCCGTTCATTTTGTTCTTCACGCTCATGGGGGCGTATATCGGGCAGAACAATGCGACCGAATTGCTGATTCTGGTCGGCTTTGGTGTTTGCGCGACGATCCTGCGCTTTGCCGATTATCCTCTGGCGCCACTGTTGATCGGGTTCATTCTTGGACCCTTGCTTGAGAACAACTTCTCGCGCGCGATGCAGCTTTATGATGGCATGAGTTTTATCTGGCAGCGGCCGATGACTTTGGGTCTTCTGGTTCTCGCCGTGCTTCTGGTGTTGCTGCCTAGCTTCCGCCGCCGCCGCGCGCGTGCCCGGGCCGAAGGGGTTGCGGATGGTGACTGAGTTTCAGGCGTTTGTTTGGCCTGCGGGCCAAACAATACGTCGTTGCTAGTTTGGATCACCGGCAGTGGACGACCGCATCTGGGTGGTTTGATTGAAGCGTTGCCGCGCCCACGTGATCAGGATCAGGCCCGTGTCAGCATCTGGACTGTAGTATTGCCACTGCGTCATCAAAGGTTTGCGGGCTTTCCTCGGCCCGCGCGGCCAGGTGGGCGCCTTCCAGCAAGGCCAATGCGGCACGCGCTTCCGCCCGAGGTTCACTAACGCCCGAGATCGACCCATCTGCCTTGCCCAAAGTAAAGACCCCTTCGATCCACGAAACCAACATGCTGCGGAATTCGCGAATTTTATCAGTGACTTCATGTGAAAGGCTTTCCCGGCTGCTGATCAACGAGACACACAGGCACAGGGTTTTCCCACCGTTCAATGCTGTGCGATAGAGCGCGATCAACGCGCTTATCCGCTCGCCCGCCGTGTCATACAGCCGCTCAATCTCGGCACAGCGGCCGGACAACTCGCTGTGGTAGCGGATCATCAACGAAATCGTCAGCGCGTCTTTGGTAGGGAAATGGTAATGGATCGAGGCTTTGCGGATGCCCACCTCTTTGGCAAGGTCGGCATAGCTGAACCCGTCAAACCCTTTGCTGCGGGCGGCACGCTCGGCAGAATTCAGCAGAGCCGTCTTTGTATCTGTTTCCATGGCGTCTAAACCCTTTCCCTACGCACCAAAGCCGCTGCGGTTTCTGCCGCTTCCAGCGCGCCTTCAAGATATCCCCCGAATTGCGCGGCTGTTTCCGTGCCGCTGAAAATGATCCGATCCCTCCAGACGCCCCGCATGGCTTGCGGCAATCCGTATCGCGGATGCGTGTACAGAGGTTGCAAGTCCAGGTCGGTAGAGGTGAAGGGGTCGAATGCCCAATCTTTGATGTAAAGCGCATTTGGATTTGCCGCCGCTGAGCCAAACAGGCGCACCAGTTGTGCAAGAACCTGCTGGCGCAACGTCTGTTCATACGCGCGCATGTGTGGTGGAACGCCAATAAAGCCAAACAGTGCATAAGTACGGCCTTCGGCGGGCGAAGCGTCGTGTATTTCCACCATCGGCCCGCGCCTGCTCATGGCGTCGCCCGACAGTCCGGCCTCGCGCCAAATGGGCGTGTCGTACACGGCAATCGCCTTTGCCTGTCCAGCCATCCAGGTCGCGACCTCGCGCATGGCGGAGCGAGCTTTCTCGGGTAAGGGTGGACTATAAGTCAGCTCAACCGCGACGCGCGGGGGCAACGCAAGCACCGCACGCCGTGCGCTGATCTGCTGACCCGATTGCGTTGTGGCCAACACTCCGTTTTCGGTTTGCGTCAGCGCGGTGATCCGGGTAGACAGGTGGATCATTCCGGCAGGCACTCGGGCTGCCAGTGCATCGATCAAGGCGGCAAGGCCGCCTTTCAGGCGAAATGACCCTTCCATCGATGAAAATCCCCGGCCGCGCTCGACACGGCCGTGCTCATCCTCGAAACTCAGCGCGCCGGTGCTGAATTGTTCGAACCGGTCCAATCCAAGCTGGTCGATCAGCGCGGCAATCCGGGGCTGACCCGGCCAGAACCAGGACGGGCCCAGGTCGAAATAGCCGTCGCCCTGCGTTTCGGTCAGGATGCGCCCGCCCAGACGGGCGCGTGCCTCGGCCACCAGAACGTCCTGCCCCTGATCCATCAGTTGTGTCGCCAGGCTGAGACCCGAAAGCCCTGCACCAATGATAAGCGTATCCGTGCGCATGCCTCAGAACGCCTCACTCAAGGGGCGCAGGTCCAGCTCATGGGTCCAGGTCGAACGCGGTTGCTGCGCCAGTTGCCAATAGGCCTGCGCAATGTCTTCAGGTTTCATCATCTTGGCCGGATCCAGGCTGTGGCGATCACGCGACCGGGCTGTATCAATGATGCCGTCCAGAAGGACATGCGCGACGTGAACACCCGCCGGATGGTATTCGCGCGCCAGCGATTGTGTCAGCCCGCGCAGGGCAAACTTGGCCGAGGCAAAGGCCGAAAAACGGGCCCCGCCGCGCCGCGAGGCGGTTGCCCCCGATACGATCAGGGCACCGCCGCCACCACGGACCATCGGCTGCATCACCGATTGCGCCAGCACGACCAGTGTTTGTACCATCGAGGTCCATGTGCGCTGAAAGTCATCCAGCGTCGTTGCTGCGAATGGCGCGACTACAAGCTCTGCGGTGTTGTGCACGACAATCTTTGGCGGCCCGTGTTCCGCGATCAGGTCTGCAATGATTGGTGCGGTCAGGTCCGGGTCGGACAGATCGACCTCGTGAAATGCGCCGACTTGGTTTTCCGGACGGCTACGGCCAAGACCAACCGCCTTCATGCCTTCAGCCTGAAAACGCGACACCAGGGATTGGCCAAGGCCAGCTCCCGCTCCGGCGACAAGCGCCAAGGGTTTTTGTTGGGTCATCGGTTACACCGCTGGTGGCCGGGCAAACGGCAAATGACCGGTCTTCATCCAGATTTTGGCGCCACTAGGCCCTGCAACGGCTGACAGGCTTTGACCCTCGGGCAGGCGCAGCCAGTCGTTCCTGACCAGTTCATCCTCGCTTTCTGTGACCGAGCCGTCGATGATCAGAACCTCGATGCCACCTGTGGCATCCGAGGTCAGCGTCGCGCCCGCATCCAGATGGCTATAGGTGACAAACTCGCGCTCGTCTTTGTGCAGGACCGCCGTGGCGACGCCGTTTTCCGGCGCGGCCAGCTCATCCGCCATTGTCTTGCGGAACTGGTTGCGGTCCTCCATGTCGAATTGCCAGAGTTTGACAAAGATGGTGCACCCGGGCTCCGACCCCGGCGTATGTTGCGTGGTCGGGGGGTTGCGAACGTAGGTGCCTTCGGGAAAGTCGCCGTGTTCGTCCTGAAACACGCCATCAAGAACGATGAACTCCTCGCCTCCTGTATGAGTGTGGGCGGAAAAATGACTGCCCGGCGCATAGCGCACGATTGTGGTGGCGCGTGCAACCTCGTCTCCGATCCGGTCCAGCATCCGGCGCTCTACACCCTTCATGGGCGAGGCTTGCCACGCAAGCTGGTCGGAGTGAACTACAACGCGATCTGAGAAGTCCGAGTTTATTTCCATTGGTCCGATTCCTTCTGCGATGTGTGATGCCGACGACCCGGGGATCAACCCGCTACAGGTGGGCGGTTCGAAAGTTTGGCGCGCCAAGACTGCAGGTTTTCAATCTTTCGGAAATGTCTACCTTTGCAAAATCGGCCAAGGCCGCGCCGATAAATTCGGTGATCGCATGGCAGTGCGAGATGTATGTGCCACCCGCCAGTTCCGGGCAGGGGACCACGGCCTCGGGGTTCCTCGCCTTGAACGCCTTCGTGCAATGCTCGCCGCCCATCATATCCACGGGGACGAATTCAACCCTGTCCTTGGCCCGTTTATCAGCAAGCGCGATACAGGCACAGGCAGGATTTGGGAAACCTTCAACGTCATAGAATTTCATGAGGCATGTCCCTTTGGGCGGATCAATCAACAAGCAACTACCTATCAGTAGGTAGAGAGAAGTCAAGGCACGACCTCACGCAGGCAGCTGTTACCGAGGAGACGGAGCAGGCTTCGAGATTAAACAAAGGGCGACCCATCGGCCGCCCTTGAGATTGAACTTTTGCGCATCAAAGCTTGATACGGAACGCTGCGAAGCCGTCGGCACCGTCGCCGGCGTCTTCAATGCTTACACCTTTGACATCGTTCATATAATCACGAGCCTTGGGCCCGGTTTCGAACAGGACGGTAGTACCCTCCAGCGGGGCAAACGACCAGTTGGCGTCCGCCTTGGGGTCGATTGTTCTCTGCTCGACGATATAGCGAACGATCACATCGCGGTTTGTATCAGGGGCCTCGAAAACAACCGTGTCCCCCAAGGCGCCCGGGAAGGATCCACCGCCCGAGGCGCGGTAGTTGTTGGTGGCGATGATGAACTCCATGTCGTCTGTCACGGGCTCGCCGTTGAACTGAAGGTTCACAATCCGAGCAGCGTCGGGATTGACCTCTTCCCCCTTGGGACCAAAGCGTGAGGGTTGAGACAGGTCGATCTGATAGGTCACGCCGTCCATGACGTCGAAGTTGTAGGACGGGAAGCTTGGGTCCAGCAGGATCGCGTCCTTGGAACCGGGCTCGATCTGATTGAACATGCCTGCCGACCGTTCCAGCCAACCGCGCACCTGCGCCCCGTTGACCCGCACGGCCCGCACGGTGTTGGGGTACAGATACAGGTCTGCCACGTTCTTGATTGCGACATCACCAACCGGGACATCGGTGTAGTAATCTGGTCCACCCCGACCCCCGGCCTTGAAAGGTGCCGCTGCCGACAGGATCGGCAGCCCTTCGTGCTCGGTCCCCTTCAACATCTGATCAATATACCATTTCTGCGCGATCGAGACGATCTGGACCGAAGGGTCATCCGCCACAAGTGCAAAATAACTGTGCAGCGGCGCTGAGGTTTTGCCCACCGCGCGGCGGACATAGGCCAGCGTCTCTTCATGTTCTACGGCAACCGAATCCAGCACTTTCTGATCGTCACCGACAAGAGCCGTGATCGAGCGGTCTTCGTTCCGCTTCGAGATCGGGCGCGCTTCGGAAGTGGTGGTGACGACACGCCATTCGGATCCGTCGCGTTCCAGCAGCAGGTCCAAAATACCCAGATGCGAACCCCAGAATCCGCCCATGACGGCTGGTTTTCCCATCAGCGTCCCTTTCTCGACATCGATACCGGGGCGATCCGCAAAGGTCGGTGACGGGAAGACCAGGTGATTGTGCCCGGTCACAAGGGCGTCGATCCCGTCAACCCCTGCAAGTGCGACCGAGGCGTTTTCCATACCGTCTATATGGTCGGCTTCGCCAATCCCCGAATGCGATAGGGCGATAATCAGATCGCAGCCCTGTTCCTGCATTTCGGGGACGTAGGCTTTGGCGGTTTCGACGATGTCGCGCGTCTCGACATTGCCATCCAGATGCTTGCGGTCCCAGTTCATGATCTGCGGCGGGGTAAAGCCGATGACGCCGATCTTGATCGGGTGTTTGGTGCCGTCGCCCATCTCAATCTCGCGGTCGAGTATGGTGTACGGCTGAACCAACGTCTTGTCCCCCAGCGGGCCGGCACCCTTTTCCTTGGCCACGTTGGCCAGAACAACCGGGAATTCCGCGCCTGCAAGTGCTTTCTCCAAAAAGCTCAGGCCGTAGTTGAATTCGTGGTTGCCTAAGGTGGCCGCGTCATAGCCGACGGTGTTGAACGCCGTTATGATCGGATGGCTGTCGCCCTCGTTCATTCCACGCTCATAAGCGATGTAGTCGCCCATGGGGTTGCCTTGGAGAAAATCGCCGTTGTCGACCAGGAGGGAGTTCGTGGCTTCTGACCGAATCTGATTGATGATCGAAGCGGTGCGCGACAGACCCACCGTGTCGCGGGGCTTATCGGCATAGTAATCATATGGGAACACGTGGACGTGAATATCCGTGGTTTCCATAATCCGCAGGTGCGCCTGATTTCCACTTGCCGCTGCCGAGTAGGGATGCAGCACGACAAGCGCTGCGCCAGCCGTGGTCGTGGCAAGAAACTGACGGCGAGAAAGGGCCGTTGCGTTTTTCATAGTCATGGGACACCTGTTGGGTTCGTGTTTCGAAGGTCTTCTGCAAGGTATTGGCGACAGTCTTGTGACAGCGGCCCGGATCAGTCGAAAATAGTCAGAGCTAAAGGCTGGAAACCTCCAGACAGCTTAATGCATAAAGTTGCGTTTGTGTGATGCAGAATCGACTGCCGCCGATCCGTGCCCAACTTTTTCTCTTCGGCAATCTGACCTGAACCCAGAAACTCCGATGCGAACGCACCATGCGACGTGTTGCCTGTTGATCTTCGTTCAGAAGGAGAACTGGCAAGTCAGCCGTGAGAACCATCCTCCGTTTCCCGAGCGAAGTCGCGCCTGAGGTTTCAAAGACGGGCGCGGTAGCAGAACTAAAATGGCCCCAATGGTTGGGCTTCTGGAGCGCATTTCTGTGTGCTACGACGATCTCGAAATTTGGTGCATGCCGTCAAAGTTCCCTGAGACAGAAAACCGGTTTCTGCTGAAAAAATTCCAACTCTTCAGTTCTGGATCGAGGAACCTTCGAATTCGACCAGATACCCTCGCGCGGTCGAGACGTGCCGGGCATCATCCCATTTGATCCCGGGCTGGTCTGAAAACTGGCGAAATCTTCCGAAATGCTCGTTTCCGTCATAATTGTCGGGCTGGTGCCAGAACCAGTTTGTAAAGGCAATGGGTTCTCGGTAACTCAGTTGGGACTTTGCCTTTCGCGGCTGATTGCACTGCACCCAGGCACTAGGCGACAGTCTTGATTGCTGCACTTCTGCAAAAGCGGAGGGAGCGCATGTTGACGGTCAGAGCATTGAAACAGTTCCGCTGCATCACGAGTTATAGCGGCGGTTTCTCTGCAAGGATGCTGACACGGGCGGAGCCACCGTTGTTTGCATAGAAACCGTCAAAGGGCCAGATGATCGCGTCGTTCACGTACAGATACAGCGGTCCGCTTCTCTCTGCCCGGATACGCGCCGTCATCGCCTTGGGTGCATCAATCGGATCGCATTTGTGTCCGTCTTCCGCGGCCATGTCATCAAAGCAAGAAATGAACGCCGTGGTTTTGTCTGTGTAGTCAAAAAGCGGTAAAATCGATTGGCCCTTCGCCCCGATTTGCGCGACCGGTTGAAACCAGTTTGCGCTCGAACGTCTTATCAGGCTGCCCAGTACATACACCCGTTTGTTGGTCTGGAACCCGGACATCGGAACGCGTGCGCCTTTGTCGGTGAATGGATCGGTTTCCTCGAGCCTGATCCAGTATGTTTGCCCTTTGACAAGATCGACACCAGTCGGCCAGCAGACAGATTGGGGCGAGAACTCATCTTGCAGAACAAAAGTGCTTCCCGGTTCGATCACGTGTCCGGGGCCAGCGTCTGGGCACAGACTGCCGCTGACGGTGGTGAACATCAGGCTAAAAACATGCACAAGCTTGAACACGCCGAGCAAGATCAACACAGCCAAGACGACCTGCACCAGCTTTGGGCCCAGAAATGCATAAGCCGCATTCAGTGTTCGGCTGGACTGCAGCAAATTGCCCGTTCGAACCAGAAACCGGTCTGCCGGTTTTTGCAGATTGGTTTTGCGATCCGAGGTCCAGGCCTGACGGGCGGTATCCTTTATCCGGTCCCGAAGCGCCGCGCCGGACAGAAACAGCGCCACAATTGCCACGATGAGAGGTATCGAAAGCACTGGATGCTTCCACAGGGACTGTATCCAGGGCTGAACGATGCCGGGTGCGACGGACGATATAGCGTCGGGCAGCACGACGCCATCTGACCCGACCGGCGGTCGACCGGGCTGCAACATGGCCCGGACGGGCTCGCCCGCCCATGGCAGGACCAATGCGAACAAAAGCAGGCTGATGAACGAGATATTTGCGATCCTGCGCCACAAGACCAGTGCCTTGACCTGCTCGGCAACTTCCGCGTTGTGGTGCAGTGAAACCTGTTGTGGTTGATCGTGCGGCTGGAAATCGTCGTTCATCATCACTGGCGCATAGCCATCGCGGCCAGTCAGGATCTTTTGGACGACCGAACTGTGCACAACAGGCTTGCCACCAAATGCCTCACCACTTTCAACGGGTCGGGGCGTGTAGCGGTAGGCCGATTTCAATCCGCTGCGTGAATCGTGAATCAACGCGTTTTTCGAGCGCCGGCTGTCAAGTTCGTGGACCTTTTCGTCAATGAAGATCAGGCCATCCTTTCTGGCTTCCTCAATCATCCAGATCAGCGGCTCAAGCGAAGCTTCATCGTCGGGATATCCGCCACCAATGTCGGCGTGGACACCGGCAAACCAAACCTCCTTGATCCTTGGCCCGTCCTTCTGATTGCCTGAGCCCTTGAGATCGAGCTGTGGAGTCTGATCAAATCGAAGCGGGTGATAGGTGCGTCTCTCATCATCCAGAGACAGGGCGTGGCAGACATGTTCTACAACCGGGCTGCAGACGCGGTTGCGAAAACTGATGGGCCATATCCAGAAATCGAACACCGCGCGCAGCTCTTCCAGCGGCACTCCATAAGCTTCGACCGTATCAAACAGGCCCAGGAACCTGATTTTGATCTGACCGGCGCAACGTTCTGGTTGCTCGGTTTGCAGAATCTCTGTCACCTGGACATGTTTCTTCTGTCTGCTGATGGTCCGTTTTGCCCATACGCAAGCATCCCGGATGAAGCGCCCGATCGAGACGGTCGGGCTCATGCGAACTTTGCCTGTGCGAGGATCGCGAAATGGTGCGGTCTGCCGTCTGTAGGCACGCCACGCGCCTTTCGAGTTGCGATGCATTTCCGCGACGGACACGGTGGTCCCGTCGACTTCCCGGGGCATCAACCCTTGGGAGCTGATAAGTCCAGCCAGCGTACGCACGGTAAAAGCGCCGCGACTGAAGCCGAACATCCAGATTTCGTCACCGGGTTCCCAGTTCCAGCACAGGAATCGATACAGCTTTTGCACGTTGCCCGGCACGCCCAGCCCAGTGGCACCGTCAAACAAGCGCACCAGTCCAATCGATGACGTTCCGACACCCGGGATATAGCGCGCCAGTTGCGGGCTGGACTTCAGGGGACTAAGCCCGCGTTTGTCGATGGCCTCATAAAGCCGCCAGATGTTCGATGCCTGACCGCCGAATGCGTTGCCTGTACCGTCAGCGAACACAATGAGCCGCTTGTTCGGTCCTGTGCGCGGTTTGCGCCCTTCAGGAAGGCCCGCTGCAGTCTTTGTGTCTTCATGGTCATCCATAACGCACCTTCGGACTAATCAATTCCCTCGCGCACCGGTGGCCGGAAGGAGGCAGTAGGCTCATCGGTGAAAAATTATCATGTCATTAAGACTTTGAAATAAAACATTAAAATCCTCTTCCGGTTTGCTGGCCAGACGACCGGAGCACACTGTCATACGGTGCCAGAAACTGGTCACCAAAACGCTTCAGCCGCAAAATTCGGCCCTTCGATCCAGGCGCAAATACCCGGCTTTCCCTTCATGGTTGCAATAAATTCGATTCGGACCAACACTGATATGACAGTACCAACTGAGAGGTTGATGCCAATTTCTAGCTGAAGATTGGAGTTTGCCTGATGTTTTGTCGCATTATTTCGCTGACTTTTCCGGTCGCATTTCTGCCCGTTGCCGCCCTGGCGCAGCTTTTTTCAGGCCCGCTTGACGAGGCAATGCTGGTCGGGCGAGACGAGACGTCTTTTCCGCCTGCGGATGAGGACTATTTCGCCGAGATTGACAACGGCATTCCGCTTGGCCCGGATGAAATCAAGGGTCGCAACATGTGGATGGTCTGGACCGGCGGCAACGATTTGCTTTGGGATCGCCTGACGCGCGACACGTTCGGTCAATTTGATCTTCTCAAGACCCTGTCTTCGCATCTTGATCTGCCAGCGCAACGCGCCAATCGGTTCGAATATCTGGGTCTGATAAACGAACCGTGTTTCGATCAGGCGACTGGCCCGGATCCCGAACGCTATGGGCTCTGGCTGGACAAACGGCGTGACGATTGCGCAGCCGACCCATTTGACAACGCCGAAAAATATCCGGGCGTTGAAATCGGTGCGCGGGGCCGCAACATGCCTGTCGGCTCATATTACGGTGAACCAACCGGCGTTCTGGGTCTTCGGTTATTCCCCAACCCGGATTTCGACGAACGCGCTGAGCGGCGTTGGGATCCCGAGCGTTTCTACAACGACCCCGATTACTATTTCGACAAGGATCTGGTCCGGCCTTATCGCGTTGGCATGTCTTGCGCCTTCTGCCATGTCGGTCCAAGCCCGATCGACCCGCCAGAGGACCCCGAAAACCCCGAGATGCGCAATCTTAACGCGACGGTGGGCGCCCAGTATTTCTGGTTCGACAGGGTGTTCGCGTGGAAGCCGGACGACCGGCAGTACATGGTTCAGTTGATTCACACGGCGCGGCCCGGATCGCTTGATACGTCGCTGGTGTCGCCTGACTACATCAACAACCCGCGGACAATGAACGCGATCTACCTGCTGGAGGAACGTCTGCGCATAGCCGAAAGGTTGGGCGAGGAACGCCTGACCGGGGGCGAGCGCGACAACATGCAGTTTCAGGATTTCGTGGATCAGGGTCCGCTGGCACAGCTTTTTGAGCCGCCCGATATCAGCTTCAGCCCGCGCGTCCTGAAGGACGGCGCGGATTCGGTTGGCGCGCTTGGGGCGCTAAACCGGGTTTATCTCAATATCGGTCTTTTCAGTGAAGAATGGACGCGGCACTTCAACCCGATTGTCGGAGGCCGCACGATCACGCCCATCGAGATTGAAACCGCGCAGAAGAATTCGGCCTATTGGCGCGCGACGGAACTGCAGTCTCCGCTGACTGCGCTCTATTTTCTCAAGGCCGGACGTCCGGACTACCTGGCTGACGCGCCGGGCGGGGCAGAGCACCTGACCGAAGATGACGAGACGGTGAACCGGGGCAAGACGCTGTTTGCCGAAAACTGCGCCCGCTGCCATTCCTCCAAGTTGCCCGAAACGGCCTTTGCGGCCATGCCAGGCGGATGTTCGGGGCCGGGATACCTGCAGTGCTGGTCGAACTACTGGGAGCTAACCAAGACGGATCAATTCAAGGCAGAGATGACCGAAATCGTCAACGCCGACGATTTTCTGGAAAACAACTATCTGTCGAATGAGATGCGGATTCCGGTCACGCTACTTGAGACAAACGCCTGCAGCCCGCTGGCGACAAACGCCATCGAGGGTAACATCTGGGACAATTTTTCGTCCTCGACCTACAAGGCGCTGCCGTCGGTCGGCGAGATCGAGGTGCACCATCCGGTGACCGGCGAACCCTACATGTACGAAATGCCTGCAGGCGGCCGTGGTTACACGCGTGTACCTTCGCTGATCAGTCTTTGGTCGACGGCGCCGTATCTGTTGAACAACACGGTGGGCTATTATGAACCCGACCCGTCGGTCGCAGCCAGGATGCGCACCTTCGACGATGGTATTCGCAAGATGCTGTGGCCAGAACGCCGGCTGCGTGACAGTGAACTGGGCGACAAGGTGCCCGGGCTAATCGATCGCACGACCGAGCAAAGCTACCTGATGATCCCGCGTGGTTTCCAGCCCGACTTCCTGGTGCGCCTGTTCGAACCCTTCCGGGACGAACTGCCCTGGCTTTTCAGCGAAAACGGCGACATCGAACTGGGCCCGATCCCTGCGGGGACACCGATCAATCTGCTTGCCAATCTCAACATACGGCTGGACAACGCCGACTTGTTGGAACGGATCGAGCATGATTTCAGGCTCGCCCGGCTTGTCATCATGATCAAGCGGAACCTGAAGGATTTGCCCGACAATGCCAGCAATACTCAGGTGCGGGCCATGTTCGCTGATCTGGTCGAACCGCTTCTCGAACTCAGCAAATGCCCCGACTTCGTCGTCAATCGTGGTCATTATTTCGGAACCCGGCTGACGGATCCGCAGAAGGAGGATCTGATCGCCTACCTCAAACGTTTCTGAGGTATGAGCGTGGACGCGCCCATTTATGACTATGTCGTCGTCGGCTCGGGCGCGGGCGGCGGCACGGTTGCGGCCCGACTGGCCGAAGCGGGAATGCGCGTGCTTCTTCTGGAGGCAGGTGGCGATCCCCGTTCCGCACAAGGCGGAGTGCGGGGATTGGGCGCGGAAAACCGGTTGCCCGATGACTATGACGTGCCGGCATTTCATCCCTTCGCCACCGAGAAGAAGCACTGCGCTGGGACTTTCATGTCAGCCACTATGACGACCCGGCCCTTCAAGTGCGCGATCCAAAAGCGGGGCCGGATGGCGTACTGTACCCACGGGCGGGTACGCTGGGTGGCTGCACGGCACATAACGCAATGATATTCGTTTACCCGCATCACGATGATTGGCGCCACATCGAGAAGCTTGCCGGCGACGCCGGTTGGTCGCCGAAGGCGATGCATCAGATTTTCCGCCGGATCGAAAACTGCCGCCATCGCCCGATGCAAAAGGTGCTGAATGCAATTGGCATCGACCGGACCGGCCACGGCTATCGCGGTTGGCTTTCTACGGAAAAGGCGATCCCGCGTGCGGCCCTGCGCGACGACGACATCATGGACATGCTGCGTGCATCCGTTCGCGAAATGCTGGGTGATGGAGACAAGGTATGGCGGCACCTGCGCTGGCAGCTCAAGAGTGCGGCAGATCCAAATGACCTTGACCGGATCGACGGCAACGCCGAGGGCCTGGTTTACACGCCGCTTACCACGCAAAACGGACGGCGTATCGGCACACGAGAGCGGGTGCTCGAAACCGCACGGCGTTATCCGGATTGTCTGACGGTCGAGCTTGACGCACTTGCGACCCGGGTTCTGTTTGATGATCAGAATCGCGCCACCGGGATCGAATACCTCAAGGGAGAGCGGCTTTATCGTGCGCATGCAACTCCAAGCGACAGTCAGGGAATTCGACGGCGCGTGCAGGCTAAACACGAAGTTATTCTTGCGGGTGGCGCCTTCAACACTCCGCAATTGCTGATGCTGTCGGGAATTGGTCCGGCCGACGAACTGGCGCGGGCGGGTATTCCGCAACGCGTAGCGCTGGACGGCGTTGGTCGCAACCTGCAGGATCGCTACGAAGTTGCCGTCGTAAACCGCATGGCGGTGGATTGCTGGGAAAGCTTGACCGACTGCGGCTATGAATCCGGCGATCCGCTATGGCGGGAATGGCAGGACACCGGTAAGGGTCTGTATTCAACCAACGGCGCGGCGCTGGGCGTTATTCGGCGTTCGAGCCCGGACAAGAAGCTGCCTGATCTGTTCTGCATGGCATTGTTAGGGCGGTTCGCCGGTTACTACCCCGGCTATGCTGCTGATCTGGCGCGCAGCCGCAACCATCTGAGCTGGGCCGTCCTGAAGGCCCATACAGCAAATGCGACGGGGCGCGTGCGGCTGGCCTCGGCTGATCCGCGCGACCGGCCCCTCATCGAGTTCAACTACTTTAAGCAAGGCGGCGACGACGACCTGCAAGCGGTTGTCGAAGGGGTGAAATTTGTTCGCAACCTGACCGAGCCGCTGCGCCGCAACGGCCAGATCGAGGCCGAGGAAATTCCCGGCCCGGATGTCAAAACGGATGCGGAAATCGCCCAGTTTGTGCGTGACGAATGCTGGGGGCATCACGCGTCGTGCAGTTGCGCCATCGGGCCGCCCGACAGCGGCGTGTTGGACAGCCGCCTGCGCGTACATGGTACAAAGGGGCTACGGGTAGCCGACGCCTCGGTCTTTCCGCGCATTCCGGGATTTTTCATCGCATCCTCTGTTTACATGGTCGGCGAAAAAGCCGCCCAAGACATTCTGGAGCATGCAAAACACGTCACTGTCTAGAAAGGGGGCCATTATGGCACATAGCATCGAGTCGCTCATGGATATGACTCAGGAAGAACTGGACGAACTGTTTTCCAGCGTACCGGCCGGGGACATTCCCGACGGCGAAGCCGAAGGAACCGCCATCGTGGCCCCGGGCACGAAATTCACACCGCTGATCTCGCGCTTTATCAACAGTTTTGCCTGGCAGGGCAAAGTCTTCGACCAGTCGAAAGGGGTGCTGCGCAATCGGATCCTGCCGTTTGGGCTTAACGCCATTCTGGCCAAGGTTTACAAGGACAAGAGCTGGCTCGATGGAAAGGAATGCATCGTGCTGGACTATTCCGACACATCGCTTCTCGCACAATGGATCCGCGACGAAATCCGGGCCATCGGTCCTGGCCTCTATCTGGGCAAGGTCTATTGGGACGACAATCGCCTGATCGACTTCGCGCTGGATTTCAATGCTGACGCGATATCGTCCTAAATCTGGTAGACTGGCCCCGCCATGACACAGCAGAGCACCTTCCTGATTTTGGCCCCCATCGCTGAGGGACGAATTGAGGATTTGCGCGCTCTGCTGTCCGAGATGGTGCTTAAACCCGGGCTTGCGGATCCCAAGAACCCGATCGTGCCCTTCGCGGATTTCGATCGTTTGCACGTCGCGCGGTTCTTTCTTCCGCAAGTCGACACATGGCGGGACATTGAAGCTTATGGCGTCGAAGCGCGCGCCTTCCCGCCGCATCTGGCGTTTCTGGGCGATATGGACGGGGACCGGGACAGCTTTCTGGTTGAGATGGCAAATCACGCGGGCGAAGGGTTGCGTCGCATCTTTTCGCATTGCGAGGACTTCCGTGAAGGTACGGACCTGCGTGATTGGATGGCCCGGCACAATGTGGTCGAGGCCGCCAATTACGTAAACCGGCGCGGTCGCACGGTGCAGCAGATTCACGAGGAAGCCGCGCTTGCGCGCGCTCTGAAATTGGAATTGCACGCGCTTATTGAGGCCCACGGGGCAAAAGATGCCATCCTGCTGCACGAGCGGTTGCAGGAATTTGTCTCGGCCGAACGGCGCGAAGGACGCCTGCGCCTGACGCCGAGGCGGTCACCTTCGTTACGGCGGGTTTTCATCGACTGGACCGAAAAATTCGGTGTGCCGTTGGTGCTCTTGGCGATATTGCCGCTCGTTCTGCTGGCCTCGCCGCTATTGATCTGGCGCCTGCGCCGACTTGAGCGTTCGGATCCCGAAATCCTGCCGCGCCCGGATGACACGCATATCGCTGCGATGGGCACTTATGAAGACCACGACGTCACCAACCCCTTTTCGGCGGTTGGCGATCTCAAGCCCGGTGGGTTCCGGCGCGCGGTGACAACGGTTGCACTGTATCTGTTGAATTACGCGGCAAGGCACATCTTCTCGCGTGGCTACCTCACCCGCGTTCAGACAATCCATTTCGCGCGTTGGGTCTATTTCGATGACAAGCGCCGCGTAATGTTCTGCAGCAATTACGATGGTGCATTGGAAAGTTACATGGACGATTTCGTCAACAAAGTCGCCTGGGGGCTCAACCTCGTGTTTTCGAACGGTGTGGGTTATCCCAGTACGCGGTTTCTGATCAAGGATGGGGCCGAGCAGGAGCACAAGTTCAAACGCTTCCTGCGGAACCGCCAGCAAGCCACACTGGTCTGGTACAAAGCCTATCCCGGCCTTACTGCGGTCGATCTCGACAGGCACTCGCATATACGCGCCGGGCTGGAACGGCGGCCGTCCGGGCTTCGCGCGCTGCGTAAATGGCTGGCCAAGATATGAGCAAAAACAAGGATATCCAGACCACACAGGTCGATTTCGCGGACATGCAAGGCTTGATCCGGTTTGGTTATGGCAAGCTGCCCGAGGCCGAGTTTCTGCTGCTGACCGTTTCGGATGCTCGGACCGCCCGGGATTGGCTGGCATCCGCACCCATAACGTCGGCCGAGTGGTTGGATACCCCGCCCGAGGTCGCGCTTCAGGTTGCGTTCACGGCTGGCGGATTGCGCGCACTTGGTTTGCCGGACGAGATTCTGGCGCGGTTTTCGCAACCATTTCTGGCCGGGATGGCAGGTGAAGACAGCCGCATCCGAAGGCTTGGCGATTCCGGTGGAAACGCGCCGGAAAACTGGATGTGGGAAGGCGGTAAAGTCCATGTGCTGCTGATGCTCTATGCACGCGAGGGCGGGCTCGGCCCTTTCAAGTCGACAATTCTTGAACACGCATTTCACGATGCATTCGACATCATCCAAGAACTGCCGACGCGCCTGAACGACGGCATCGAGCCTTTCGGTTTTGCCGATGGCATCAGCGAGCCGAAAGTGGATTGGGACTGGAAAAGCCCCCCACCCAAGCATGGTCGAGAGACGTATTCCAATCTTATCGCACCCGGCGAGGTCGTTCTGGGCCATGTCAACGAATACAAGGAAGTCTCCTCCAGTCCGCTGATCACCGCCGAAGATGGATCAACGGCGCATTCCGGCGCGGCCTCGGGGGACAACGGCTTTGGACACAATGGCAGCTATCTGGTCATGCGCCAGCTTGAACAGGACGTGCCGGGGTTCTGGCGACATCTCGACTCGGTGGCGCATGGCGACGCCGCGCACCGCGAAGCGCTGGCAACGGCGATAGTGGGTCGCGCGCGGGACGGCACACCCCTGATAAAGGGCAGGCGCGAGATCGAGGGCGGGCGTCAGGGAAACAATTTCACCTACGAGGATGACATCGATGGCGTGGTCTGCCCGGTTGGCGCCCATATCAGGCGCGCCAATCCGAGAACCGGTGATCAGCCACCCGGTGTCACCAGCCGATGGGCCTGGATCACCAGCACGCTTGGGTTCCGCCGCAGGCAGGACAAGCTGCCGGGACGGCGTGATCTGGTTGCGTCGACACGCTTTCACCGGCTTGTCCGTCGCGGGCGCGCCTACGGGCCGCCGCTGTCGCCTGAACAGGCGCTGTCAGGCGAAGGGGCCGATCAAGAGGCAAGGGGGCTGCATTTTGTCTGCCTTTGCGCCGATATCACGCGCCAGTTCGAATTTGTGCAGAACGCCTGGATGTCTTCACCTTCCTTCGATGGTTTGCACGGTGAGGCGGACCCGATTGTCGGAAGCCGCGAGCCCGTCGGCGGCGTGGCATCAGACAGTTTCAGTATCCAGCGTGCAACCGGTATCGCCGAGCGGTTGGACCACCTGCCGCAATTCGTGACCGTCAGGGGCGGCGGCTATTTCTTCCTGCCCGGCTTGCGCGCGTTACGCTTGCTCGCAGAACAGAAGGAATAGGAGATCCTCATGCGCGCTATCCTTCTTTTCATCCGCCGTTTTCTGCATTCACTACTTCAGATCGGGTTGCACTTCGAACGCAGGTTGGAGCCATTTTTCCGCCCGCAGCTAAACCGCCTGGTTCGCGCACCTGCGGCGCGCTTTCTTCAGCGTCTCAAGAACCGCAAGCGCCCGAACCTTGGGCTTGGCCTGGCCGAGGAGAAGATATTTGACTGGGAAGAGGAGGCGCTGCAGACAATCATCGACGAGATGCGCGAGCAGATGAACCTGCATTTTCAACCCGGTGCCTACGAACGCGGTGGCAATACCAAAACACACGGGCTGGTACGCGCAACCTTTACGGTGAATCCCGATTTGCCCGAACACCTGCGTAAAGGCGTATTTGCGACCGAACGAAGCTATCCGGCCTATATTCGCTTTGCCGGGCCCGGCCCGGATGTGCCTGAAGACATTCGGGATGTCGGGTTCGGGTCGATGTCAGTCAAGCTGATGGACGTGCCGGGGCCGAAGCTGATGAAGGAGGAGAAATTCACTCAGGACTGGCCCGCCGTCGTCACGCCGACATTCGTGACGCCGGACGTGCGCGAGAATGCCAAGCTGCAATACTGGAGCACTATTGACGAGCCGATCTGGTATTTCCTGAACCCAAAGGATTCACACCTGATTGACTTCCTCATGCAGGGTCTGTGGAACGAGACCCAGTACAATCCGCTGGGCCAGCGCTACTTCAGTTGCGTGCCGTACCTTTTGGGCGAAGGGCAGGCAATGCTGTACTCTTACAAACCATTGACCGATGTGCCGATGACCATCCCTGGGGTTCCGTTCGGGCGCGTGCCACCGAACTACCTACGGGACAACATGTCCCGCGCCCTGCGCGCGGGTCCGGCCGAATTTGAGATGCTGGTGCAGATCCAGTCCGACCCGCACCTGATGCCGGTCGAGGATGCTTCGGTGCTGTGGCCCGAGGACAAATCGCCCTGGATACCCGTCGCGCGTATTCATATCCCGCAGCAGGAATTTGATACTCCGGCCCAGATGTCTTTCGCGCGGAACTTGCGGATCAATCCTTGGCATTCGCTGGCCGACCACCGCCCGCTAGGCAACCAGAGCCGGGCGCGGCGGCGAATGTATCAGGAACTGGCAGTCTTTCGTCAGCAAATGAACAAGGCCGCCCACATCGAACCGGACGGATCGGAGACGTTTGAATGAAGGTCGTCTGTTAGCGGCACTGTCGATGAGCGCCTAATCGAACAAGCTTTGGCCGGGTGTTTGCCTTTGACACCAGGTTGGTTGGAACCCTGATGTCGGACGAGGAATGCGTTCTTTGCTTTCCTTACTCAGGCGGTCCGAGCAGTGACCACCTTCCGAAAGGTCATCATTTCCGCAACCTGAACATGTCGCCGCCAATTGCAGCATGATCTAGGCTGAGTTTGCCTTCTGCCGGGCGAGGTCCAGGAAGATCTTAGCAACCGCCGACAAAGGCTCGTTTTTGGACCAGAACAGGATGGCCTGAAAGCTAAGCGGCGCCGCAAAGGGCAGGGCAATGCACCCTGGCATCGTTTTCAGGTAATCTCTGGACGATCCGACAATGGATACGCCCAGGCCGCGCGCGACCAGACGGCAGATCCCGTCCGTTGTCCGGGCTTCGTATTTCATTCGTCGCGTAACAGAATTGGCCTCAAAAAACCGATCCACTTCAAAGCGAAAGCGGGACAGGCCCATGTATGAGATAAAGCTTTCGTCCTTCAGATCGCGGGCTTTGATGACTTCCTTGGCCGCAAGCGGATGACCATTGGGCAGCACGCAATAGGCATCGTCGTCATACAGCTTCAGGCTTTCAAAGGACGGGTTTGACGGCGGGCTTGTCTTGATGCCGAAATCATAGTTCTGCGACACCAGCCACTCGACAGTGTCGTCATTGGCTTCGAATTCCATGCGCGCCATCGCTTCGGGGCAGGTTTCCGAAAATTCCTTGATAAGATCGGGAGCCAGTTGTGACGCAAATGACGGGGTGGTAACCAGGCTGAGGCGCGCGTGGCCGAAATGACGGATCGCCGTCGCAGATTGCTTGATATGTTCCATGCCGCTGACGGCCTGGCGGACTTCGTTCACCAGTAGCCGCGCCTCTTCCGTCGGAACAAGCGCCCTGCCAGAGCGCTGAAAAAGGCTAAATCCAACTTCGGATTCCAGATCCGAGACAAGCCGACTGACCGCAGGCTGCGAAATTCCGAGCACCTCGGCGGCTTCGGTCACAGTTCCGGTTGAAATCACTGTCCGGAACGCATCGATTTGTTTGAACGTTATTTTCATATCCTACGTGTGCCACCATCAGATCTGTTTTCGCAAGGATATTCAAAACGATGATATCGACGTTGCGATGACGCAGGTTCCGCAATCGAACATCGCCCGCGAAACACGAGTAACGCAAACGGGATTTGTGCGGTCTGGCAAGGTTTTGATCCGCACCTATTGGTGGGGGCAGGCCTGACGCAGATTGGACAGCGGATAGTCGTTGAACATCGCCGGAGCCATCCAGGTCAGAAAAGTGTCATCGTCAATCAGATCGGCAAATGCGGCCGTCATGACGCCAAGCTGCCTGACAAAGCCCGCTTCACGCTCGGGGTTGGCCTCGCCATGGGCGAAATCGCCCGGGTTCTCGATCAACCGGTTCGCCATCGACCGGATGCGTTCCGCTGAAACCGGATGGGTGTTTTCGCGCCTTCCACGGTCACTGGCCGGGTCGTGCCACCATGCGGCCTGATAGTACCAGAATATTCCCATGGGGTTTCCACCCAACCGTGCGAAATGATCCAGTGCGAAACTGTCGGCTTCGGCTTCCTGTTGACGGCTTTCTGCGCCTTCAACACCGGCCTGATGATCCAGCAGAACATGCCCCAGTTCATGAACCAGAATGAACTGAATTGCCGAAGAATAAATTTTGCCGCTCAGGTCATAGGTGTAGTTGTCGGCAAAGAGCCGGTCACGATCCAGACCAAAAGCGACAAGCGGGGCCGGCAGATCCTCGCCCGCCCGTAGAAGTCCTGCGAGGTAGGTCTGAATGTATTCCGTCGGGCAGTCCTGGGATTCAAACCAGGCGTGAAGCGTCGCGATATCATCGAAAAACCGTAACGAGGTCAATGGCATGTAGATTTCGCCATTTGCGGGTGACGCATAGAATGACATGGGCCCCGGTCCGCGTTCCGGGAAAAACAGCTGCACGTCACTGGCGCGGTCTCGAAACTGATCAGGCAGGCGTGGCACGATGTCCTGCCACATGACGGATTGAATCGTGGGAATTGCGCCGTCGCGAACGCGCTGAAGATCGGCAGGACTGTAGACGACTTCGGCCGCAAGACTGCCGGTCATAAGGACGTAGATGAGAATAACCAGCCTCAACATCCCGTGTGCCTGCCTTCAAATACCTTAAGCGCCGCATCGGAAGGGCGAACGCCTTCTGATGGATTTTGCGCCCAGCGTTCGAATTGCACCGGATTGCCCCAATCGTCCTGCCAGACCTGTTTCATCAACGCCAGCTTGATGCCGATCAGGTCGCTCTGTGCCGAAGGGCGAACGGTTGTCGAATCCGCAAGGCAGTTCAGGGTCCAGATCTGATGGCGAGTCTGCTGGCGCGCATAGGCGTCGATCTCGGACGCCGCAACTTGATGGGACTGCTCGCTCAGAGATCCTGTGAAACTGCTGGGGGCGCTGCCTGATGCTTCGGCAACTTGTTCTTCCGCAGCGCTCTGCGGTGCCGCGTCGGAATAGGAAATGGGATGCGAAAGACTGACCCACGCGTACAGTATCACCGCCAACAGCGCGAAAACCGGTGTGGACAGGGCCATTGACCCGGCAACACCCAGCGGGCCACTGTCAGTCACCGTAATTTTTTGAACGGTTTTCCAGAATCCGACAAGAACAACCAGAGCGACGACAATGACTATTGCGGTCAGCAGCAATCGTTCGGACATTCGGAAGGCAATTATGGGGTTTAAACCTTCAAACATGTCTAAATCCTTTGTCTTATTGTGAAATCATACCACAGCTCCCGCCCTTCTCAAAAACGCTCATGTTCCCCGGCTGCTGCGAACCGCGCCGAAACACAGGTCGAACATCAGCGAACGCAGTTTCTGGCGCTAAGATCTGCAGATCGGAATGGAACCAAGCATCTTGACGACGCATGTGCGATTGCCCGCTTCTTGTGTTCGAGCACTCGAATTAGAATACTCGGGAGGTCAAGTCTCCTAACCGACTTCTCTGAATTTTGACCCGAAAACGAAAAACAATGTCGCGGAATGACATGTGTTGGTCTTAGATTCGATGAGTATGGCCAAGCGGAACGCCAGACGGCGTTCCAAACGAGAACGAGGCAAAGCATGCGATATTCCGGCTTTCGGGTCATCAAAGAGGCTCTGACCGGGCACAAGGGCTGGGAACCGGCGTGGCGCGACCCTGAACCTCAGGGCCAATACGATATTGTTGTCGTAGGCGGCGGCGGCCACGGTCTGGCCACAGCATACTATCTGGCTAAAGAGTTCGGCGAGGCGCGGATTGCGGTTCTGGAAAAGGGCTGGATCGGCGGTGGAAATGTCGGGCGGAACACGACGATCATTCGTTCGAACTACCTGCTGGACGGGAACGAGCCGTTCTACGAGTTTTCCCTGAAGCTTTGGGAAGGGCTGGAGCAGGATTTCAATTTCAACGCCATGGTCAGCCAGCGCGGCATTCTTAATCTTGTGCATACGGATGCGCAGCGCGATGCGGCACGGCGCCGGGGCAATGCGATGATCCTGAACGGCTCGGACGCTGAACTGCTGGATACAGCGGGTGTCAGGGCGATGTATCCATTTCTGAACTTCGACAACGGCCGCTTTCCGATCAAGGGCGGCCTTCTGCACCGGCGCGGCGGCACGGTGCGCCACGACGCGGTGGCCTGGGGCTATGCGCGTGGCGCGGATCAGCGTGGCGTGGACATCATCCAGAACTGCGAGGTCACTGGCTTTCGCATCGAGAACGGCAAGGTTCTGGGGGTCGAGACCTCGCGTGGGTTCATCGGGGCCAAGAAAGTTGGCGTGGCTGTGGCCGGGTCTTCAGGCCGCGTGATGGAAAAGGCGGGGATGCGCCTGCCAATCGAAAGCCATGTGTTGCAGGCGTTTGTGTCCGAAGGGCTGAAGCCGGTGATTGACGGTGTGATCACCTTTGGCGCGGGCCACTTCTATTGCAGCCAGTCCGACAAAGGTGGACTGGTCTTTGGTGGCGATATCGACATGTACAACACTTATGCCCAGCGGGGGAACCTGCCGGTGATCGAGGATGTTGTGGAAAGCGGCGTGGCGCTGATACCGGCGCTAGGCCGGGTGCGTCTGCTGCGCGCCTGGGGCGGCGTTATGGACATGTCGATGGATGGGTCTCCGTTCATCGACCGGACACATATTGATGGGCTCTATTTCAACGGCGGCTGGTGTTACGGCGGGTTCAAGGCGACCCCGGCCTCGGGCTGGTGCTTTGCGCATCTGCTGTCCACAGACCGGCCGCATGATGTCGCGACCGCCTATCGCCTGGACCGGTTCCGCACCGGCCACATGATCGATGAGAAGGGGGTGGGCGCGCAGCCCAACCTGCACTGAAGAAGACATGAGCATTTTCTGCAAAACCGGTAACCGGTTCCGCGGTTCGAAAATGCGACAGGAGCCAATGCCTTGATTATCAACCATCCGCTTCTTGGGTCCCGCGATGCGCAGGAGTTTGTCTATCTCGGCGACGCTGCCCTGATCGACCGCCCCGACTGGCAGGCCGAAAATGCTGCTGACGCCTTTCACGACTATCTCTATCTGCGCGACAACCCGGCCGGAGAGCATCGTGAGTTGTGGTATCACGAGCAAGGCGACCGGTCCTGGTTGGTGGTGACGCGCAACACCTTGACGCATGAGATCACATCCGTCGAACTGGCCCGTGATGTGGCCCGGGCAAGGGGGCGCAGCAAATGAGTGTACAGACCAACCGGTTGAATGGTGGGCTTGTCGATCAGACCCAACCCCTGAGCTTCAGCTTTGACGGTAAAAGATATCAGGGTCACCCTGGCGACACACTGGCCTCGGCCCTGCTGGCCAATGGCGTGCGGCTGATGGGTCGGTCGTTCAAGTATCACCGTCCACGCGGGCCGCTGACGTCCGGATCCGAAGAGCCCAACGCGCTGGTCGAACTCCGCTCGGGCGCGCGGCAGGAGCCCAACACCCGCGCCACCGTGGCCGAGCTTTTTGACGGGCTCGAGGCAAAATCGCAAAACCGCTGGCCGTCGCTGAAGCGGGATGTGTTGTCGGTCAATGACATGTTCAGCAACTTCCTGACCGCAGGCTTTTATTACAAGACTTTCATGTGGCCGAAGGCGTTCTGGGAAAAGCTCTATGAACCGGCGATCCGGCGCGCGGCCGGTTTGGGCAGCGTGTCCGGACAGGACGACCCTGATGTATACGACAAGGGCTTTCTGCATTGCGATCTGCTGGTGATCGGGGCCGGTCCGGCGGGCCTGATGGCCGCGCTGACAGCTGGCCGAGCAGGTGCTCGGGTCATTCTGGCGGACGAGGATTTTGTTCTGGGCGGGCGCCTTAACGCCGAAAGTTACGAGGTCGGCGGAATGGCCGGATCGGACTGGGCAGCGCAGGCCGTGGCAGAACTGTCGGCGATGGACAATGTACGCCTGCTGTCGCGCACCACTGTGATCGGGGCTTTCGATCATGGCACCTATGGCGCTGTCGAGCGGGTGGCCGATCACGTACTGACGCCCGGTGTCGGGCAGCCCCGGCAGATCATGTGGCGGATTTATTCGAAACGGGCGTTGTTATGTGCCGGCGCAACCGAGCGGCCCATCGCTTTTGCCAACAATGATCGCCCCGGCGTGATGCTGGCCGGGGCAACCCGGGCCTATGCCAATCGCTGGGCAGTGACACCGCACGAACATATGGCGGTGTTTACCAACAACGATGACGGTCATCGCACGGCTGCCGACCTGATATCCAAAGGTGTACATGTCACCGCCGTGATCGACACGCGGGCCGACGCACCCGCCATCGAAGGGACGGAACTGTTCGCCGGTGCGCAGGTGATCAACAGCAAGGGCAGACTGGGTCTGGGGTCGGTGACGGTCCGTACAGCGAAAGGGTTCACCCGCGATATCATATGCGGCGGTCTGGCTGTCTCAGGCGGTTGGAACCCCAATGTGCACCTGACCTGTCATCAGCGCGGGCGTCCGCAATGGAACGAGGGTCTTGCAGCGTTTGTTCCGGGTGACGTGTTACCGGTTGGCATGTCGGTCGCCGGGGCCGCGGCTGGCTTGATGTCGACCCACGGCGCGCTGAAAACCGGCGCAGAAGGGGCGGCGGCAGCACTGTCGGACCTCGGGATTGCGGCGAAGGTCGGGGATATGCCGCAGGCCGAGGACGCACCGGTGAACCTGCAACCCTTCTGGTATGTGAAAGAGGGCAAGGGTCGCGCCTGGATCGACCAGCAGAACGATGTGACCGTCAAGGACGTCAAACTGGCGCATCAGGAGAACTATGTCTCGGTCGAACATCTGAAACGCTATACCACGTTGGGTATGGCCACCGATCAGGGCAAGACGTCGAATATGGGTGGCCTGGCGGTAATGGCCGAGATGACGGGCAAGTCGATCCCGGAGACCGGCACCACCATTTTCCGCCCGCCCTATACGCCGGTTGCGATGGGTGCTCTGGCTGGCCGGTCGGTCGGCAAACATTTCCATCCGACCCGAGAGACGCCCAGCCACAAATGGGCAACGGAACAGGGCGCGGTGTTCACCGAAGTCGGCGATTGGCTTCGGGCACAATGGTTCCCGCAAAAGGGTGAGACGCACTGGCGGCAATCGGTGGATCGCGAGGTTCTGCAGACCCGCAAATCGGTTGGTGTCTGCGATGTTACCACCCTGGGCAAGATCGACGTGCAGGGAACGGACGCGGCTGAGTTCCTGAACAGAATCTATGCCAACGGGTTCGCGAAACTGCCGGTTGGCAAGGTGCGCTATGGCCTGATGCTGCGTGAAGACGGCATCGCCTATGACGACGGCACCGCTGCGCGACTGGCCGACGACCACTTTGTGGTCACGACAACCACCGCCAACGCTGTTCTGGTTTACCGCCAGATGGAGTTTGCGCGGCAATGTCTGTGGCCCGATCTGGACGTGCAGTTGATCTCGACCACCGAGGCCTGGGCCCAGTATGCCGTGGCCGGGCCGAATTCCCGCAAGTTGCTGGAAAAGATTGTCGATCCGGGTTTCGATCTATCGAACGAAGCGTTCCCGTTCATGGCCTGCGCCGTGATCACCGTTTGCGGCGGTTGCCGGGCGCGTTTGTTCCGTATCTCTTTCAGCGGCGAGCTGGCCTATGAAATCGCCGTGCCCACACGCTATGGCGATGCGATGATCCGCGCGCTGATGGAGGCGGGAGAGGAATTCTGTGTGGTACCCTATGGCACAGAAGCCTTGAGCGTCATGCGGATCGAAAAGGGGCATGCCACCGGCAATGAGCTGAACGGCACCACCACGGCGCTGAACCTTGGTATGGGCCGGATGGTCAGTAAAAAGAAGGACTGCATCGGCAACACCCTGAGCGAGCGCGCTGGGCTGAACGAGGAAGACGCTCTGCGTCTGGTGGGCTTCAAACCGGTGGATGCCGGCGACCCCGTGGTCGCAGGGGGCCATTTGATGACCAGTGATGGACCGGTCGACGCGTCCCACGACCAGGGCTATGTCACTTCGGCCGCCTATTCACCGGTCCTGGACAGTTCGATCGGCATCGGGTTCCTGAAAAACGGTGCAGATCGGATGGGCGAGGTTCTGCGTCTGGTCAACCCCCTGGAGGGCAGCGAAGTGAAGGTCGAGGTGGTCAGCGCCCATTTTGTCGATCCCGATGGAGGACGTCAGCGTGCATAAACTGAAACCGCTCACACCGCTTGGAGGTGCCGAGCCCCGATCAGACGGCTTTCCCGGCTTGACGATCACGGAAAACACCTCGCGGGCGCTGGCGTCACTGACCGCACGTCAAGGGCATGAGGCAGCGTGTGTCACCAAGGCAAATGAGTTGATCGGTGCGGCTCTGCCTGCGCTGGGCCAATCGGTGGCGACATCGGCCTTTTCGGCATTCTGGATTGGTCCCGACAGTTGGATGATCGATGCCGATCACGCAAGCCACGAGATGCTGGCAGTTGAGGTCAAGGCCGCTGTCGGAGACACTGCTTCGGTTGTCGAACAAACCGACGGCTGGTGCCGGTTTGACATTACTGGCCCGACCGCCTGCGATCTGTTCGAACGGCTTTGCAATGTTGATATCCGAACCATGCAATCCGGTGCCGCAACCCGATGCTCGATCCACCACATCGGTTGCTACCTGTGGTGCCACGAGACCGGAACGTCCTTCTCCGCTCTTGGCCCTCGGTCCTCGGCCAAGTCACTTCACCATGCCATTACTGAAATAGCTGAGGCCGTGTGCCGGGGCTGAGGCGATTTCGTTGTCCGTGTTGGCGCATGTCAGCACGCGCCAACCTAATACCTTTCTTAGTGTCCTTGGTGAAATAAGACAGGTTTTAGCGCGGCCCCCGGCCAATGGGGCCGCGGCTTGAGTCAGTAGAAGTGCGGCAGGTTTTTGGCCCGCGCGGCGCGCACCCAGTTCGGTACAAACGGGACGATCTTGTCCTGCGACGGAACCATGATTTCGATGAAGTTCGCTCCGGGGTTGGCGATCGCCTCAGACAGAACAGCCTCTATTTCTGACTCACTTGTGATTTTCGCAGTGCGGAAACCAAACCCCTCGGCAACCTTGCAATAATCCACACGGCCGAAGTCGGTGGACCAAGGTTCATCTATTTCGTCCAGAAGGATAGCTTCGCCCCGGATCCAGCCGAATGTATCGTTGCGGGTCAGGATGATCGTGACGTTTTTGCCGGAACGCTTGATCGACTCCATGTCGCCAATGACAAATCCGAACGACCCGTCACCGGTAAAGGAAATCACCGGGCCGTCATTGGCATAGGACGCTCCCAGACAGGCAGGCACCGAATATCCCAGCGCCCCCATGGAGTAGTTGGTGATGTAACGCCGGCCCGGCTTTTTGAACGTCAGAAGGGCAGACGGGTAGATCGCGCTGACGCCCGGCTCCGACGTGATCACGGCGTCGTCCGGCATTATTCTGTTCAGCGCTTGGCTGAGCTTGACCGGTGAGATCGTCCCTTCGGGCATCGGGATGTTCGAGTTGAACACATTGTCGAGCGCGGTTTTCTTCATCGGGTTCAGATCGATCCTTTCGCGCTTCAGGTTCGGATGCTCGGCCCTGATGATCTCGACCATGTATTCAATGCTGGCCCGCGCGTCGCCGACCATGCCCACTTTGACGGGAAAGTTGTTGCCGACATGCGCCTCGGCAATATCCAGATGCAGAAAGGTCTTGGATTTTGGGTCCCCGTACAGCTTCCAGTGGTCGGTCGCAGCGCTGTCGGTGTTTGACCCGACAAAGAAGATCGTGTCAGCTTCGAACACGTACTGGTTGGAATATTCCATTCCGCCGCGCCCCCCGATGACGCGCAGCGCCAGTGGGTGATCTTCTGGAATAGTGCCTTTGCCGGGCGTTGTTGTGCCGACGGGGATTTGCAGAAGTTCCGCCAGTTCCTGAATTGCGTCGGAGGCCTTTGAGATCAGCCCGCCCTGACCGCAGACAATGGCCGGTTTTTTGGCAGCCAGAAGAATCTCGATTGCAGCGCGGATTTTGCTGTGGTCGGCAACTGGGCGGTGCGCCGGGTATTGGCTGTATTCCGCCTCGGCATAGAGATCGTCAACCTCCGCCTCTTCTCCGAAGATGTTGATCGGCACTCGGATATGCACCGGTGCAGGGCGACCGGAGGTTGCGACACGAAAGGCCCGGCGCAGCAGGAACGGGATTTCCCTTGCGTTCGTCAGCACAAAGCTTTCCTTGCAGATACTGTCGTAGAGTTTGGTCTGATCGACCCCGGTCAGACCGTGTTTTTTGTCCTGATTGATCGGAATGTCCGAACTGAAAAAGATCACCGGAACCGAGCTGAGGAATGCTTCGGTGATGCCGGGCGAACAATGAGTGACGCCGGGGCTGGGCGCTTCGAGAACGCATGGGCGCCCGGTGATCTTCGCATAGGCCTCGGCGGCGTAGGATGCGGTGCGTTCATCGCGGGTCAGGACGAACTCGATATTGCTGTGTTCACGCCATTCCTTGTACCAGCCGATGGTGGTTTCCCCCGGCAGGCCGAAAACATGGCGGACGCCGTGCAATTCGAGCATCTTCAGGATGATCTGGGCGCCGTTCATGCGCTTTGTGTCTTGGTGTTCCATGGGTAGGTTCCCTTTCCCGATCAACCACCGCACACAGTGCTGTATGCAGCCGATCCGAAGTTTTTGAGATTACGTCAAAGGTTCTGCGACAGCGTATTTTGTCAGCATGTCAGGATTGACCTGAACGCCCAGGCCCGGCCCGGTCGGAACGTGTACCTGCCCGTGTTTGACAGGGAAGGGTTCGGTCAGAATGTCTTCGGCGGCGTAGTAGGTCGCCATGTAGAATTCGCATTGCAGGACCAGGTCCGGTACGGCGGCCATCAGATGGGCACCGGCGGCATGGGCCAGACCCGTTTCGAACATGCAGCCGCCATAGATTTCGATTCCGGCAGCTCGGGCGATTGCCGCCACCTCCAGCGCCCGCCGAATACCACCGGATTTCATGATCTTGAGCGAGAAAATGTCCGCGATCCGGATCTGCGCTCCGTAAAGCGCGCCTTTGGGGTCAAACACGCTTTCGTCTGCCATGATCGGGGTATCGATTACATGCGAAATGTGGGCCAGGGCTTCACGTTCGTGCATCTTGACGGGCTGTTCGACAAATGTCGGGCGAAACGCCTCGAGATCCCGGATGCAGCGCACGGCTTCATAGGCCAGAAGGCCCTGATTGTAGTCGATGCGGATGTCCGCCTCGTCGCCATAGATATCACGCAGTTTTTCACAGCGCATAAGGTCGAACCGATGGTCGGCAAAACCGGTCTTGAACTTGAAGATGCGCACGCCGTCTTCCCACATCGCGGCGATGTCATCGAGGTCCGCGTCGAAATCTGGGTTGGCGACCGAAAAGCTCATCCCCATGCTGTCACGCATTTTACCGCCGACCAGTTCGCAGACCGAAAGGCCGGTGATCTGGCCGGTGATGTCCAGCAGCGCCATTTCCAGCGCGGCCTTGGCCTCGGGGTGGCCGATCAGCACCTTGTCCGCCATGTTCATGTGCTTTTCGACCTGGACCGGGTTCTGACCGATCAGATGCGGGCGCAGGTGCACGTGCAGGGCGGCGGCGTTCGCCTCGGCGGTTCCGGTAAAGACAGGCCAGGGTGAGGCTTCGCCCCAGCCTGTAAGGCCGGTATCCGTTACCATTTCCAATATCGCAACGTTAATACCTGCTACGTCGCCGCTGCCATGCGAATGGACAGCTTTGGCAGGGATCGAAATGCGATGAACGCGCAGAGTTTCGATTTTATGGTCGCTCACGTATGTCTCCGAAAGTGAGAGTTGGCAGATGGTCAGTTCGGCCGCACGACCAGCACGCTGCAACGGGCGTATCGCGACACCCGGGCAGCGTTTGGTCCGATCAGTAAATCCCGGACCGATGGTTTGCTGGCACCGATCACGACGAAACTTGCTGACTGATCGTCGGCGTAGTTGATCAATTGCTCGTAAACGACACCGCGCAGCACCCTGGTTTTGTGTGCGATGCCGTGCCAATTGAAGTCGGCACAATACGCGGCCAGATCATTCTCTGCCTCGATCAGTACCTGCTGGTGCATTTCTGCCGGGATGTAACCCTGAACATAGCTGAGTTCCTGATCCGGTATGACAAAGATCACCTCGACCGTGCTGTCATGGGATCGGGCCAGCGAAATTGCTTCGTGAACGACGTGGGCGTCGCTGTCTTTGTGCACAAGGTCAACGGCTGCGAGTATTTTGGATCGGGTCATGACGTGGGTCCCCCCCTGCTGTGACAGGCGAATATCAAGTGTGGAAGGGGCCGGCCGGTTACCGGCCAGCCGAGTTCCGCATATTGTCAGGCAGCCAGGTGGCCAGTTCCGGGAAAGCGATCATCACGAAGACCATCACCACCATGATCAGGAACAGCGGCAGGGCGGTCTTGGCGATATATCCCATCTCGTGCCGGGTGATCCCCTGCATGACAAACAGGTTGAAACCGATCGGGGGTGTAATCTGCGCCATTTCCACAACCACCACGATGAAGATTCCGAACCAGATCAGATCGATGCCCGCGCCCTCGACCATCGGCTGCACAATCGCCATGGTCAGAACGACCGACGAGATGCCGTCAAGAAACATGCCGAGAATGATATAGAACAGCATCAGCGCCAGCAGCAGAGAGAAGCGCGACAGTTGCAACCCTTCGATATATTCCGCCAGCGCGCGCGGCAGTCCGGTAAAGCCCATCGCCAGTGTCAGGGCAATGGCACCCATGAGGATAAAGGCGATCATGGCCGAGGTTCGGGTGGCACCCAATAGGCTTTCTATGAAGGCCTCCTTGGTCAGCGATCCCTGCATGGCCGCCAGAATGAACGATCCGATAACCCCAATAGCGGCAGCCTCGGTTGCCGTGGCAAAGCCGCCATACATCGAGCCGATGACCACCAGGATCAGCAGGATGATCGGGATGAGAAACCGGCTTTCGTTCATTTTCTGCCCAAAGGTCATACGGTCGGAGATTTCCGGTACTTCATCACGGCGCAGAAAGGACCAGCCAGCGACATAGGCCATGAACATGCTGGCCAGCACGATACCGGGCAGGATGCCTGCCATGAACAGTTTCGAAATCGATTGCTCGACAGCGACCCCGTACACAATCAGGGTCAGAGATGGCGGAATCATCAGGCCCAGCGTCGCCGCGCCGGTCAGGGTCCCGATGATCATATATTCAGGGTATTCCCGTTTGCGCAGTTCCGGGATCGACATTTTGCCGACGGTGGTGAGCGTGGCCGCTGAAGAACCGGACACGGCAGCAAATATGGTGCAGCCGACGATATTCACGTGAACCAGGCCACCGGGCAAACGCTGCATCCACGGGCTCAGACCCCGAAACATGTCCTGCGATAATCGACTTCGGAACAGGATTTCCCCCATCCAGATGAACAGCGGCAGCGCCGTCAGTGTCCAGCTTGAGGATCCGGTCCAGATACGGGTCAGCATCGCGTCGCCAGCCGGGCGCGAGGTGAACATCTCAAGTCCAAGGTAAGCCACGCCAAACAGCGCGAGAGCGACCCAGACGCCTGTGCCCAAAAGCACAAACAGTGCGAACAGAAAGATGGAGACGAGGTAGAATTGTTCCACTGGGCTTACTCCGCGTGCACATCGACCCCGGCGGATCGAATGTTGTCCTTACCCGTGAACAGGGTGCTGATCAGGTTGTCGAAGGCGCAGATCGCCAGCAGGACCGTGCCGATGACCATCGACATCTGCGGGATCCAGATGGGCCATGCGTCCTGCCCCTGGCTGATGTCGTTGAAGCGATAGCTTTCATAGGTCAGCTTGATGGCGTAGCGCGCGAACAGATATGTCAGATAACTGGCAATCGCCCAGCACCAGATTTCCCCAAATCGCCGGAACCGGCCAAGCGCGTTCAGAAGCAGGTTCACCCGAATATGGCTGCCGCTGTTCAGCGCATAAGGCAGCGCCAGGAACGACGCGGCGGCCATGCAATAGCCGGTGAAATCTGGTCCGCCCACGACAACCTCACCCACCCAGCGTGAGATCATCTGCATCGAGACGAAACACAGGATCAGGATCAGAAAGACAGCGGCGACATATCCGGCCCAACGGTACAGAGCATCCAGAACAACGCGCAACAGACTGAACAGCGCCACGGCAATTCTCCTCTTATGCGCCCCGACGCCGGACCGGCATCGGGACATGTTTCAGTCAAGGATTATTGGGCAGCCTTGAAGGCATCGACGATTTGCTGACCTTGTTCGCCGGCAGCTTCCAGCCATTCGGCGGTCATGGTTTCGCCGATGGCGCGCAGTTCAGCGGCCAGTTCATCGCTTGCGGGGCCGGTGGTCATGCCGTTCTTGCCCAGCTCGTTCACGGTGAACTCGGTGTACTGGATCGAACGCCAGTCGCCTGCATATTCCGCGGCAAGGGCGCAGCCGTTCACAACGTTCTTGGTCGCGTCATCCAGGCCGTTCCAGGCATCCATGTTCACCAGAACATAATTGCGCGGCATCCAGGCATCCACGCCGTAGTAATGCGACAGGCTTTCCCAGACTTTGCGGTCGTAACCGGTGGACCCGGACGAGACCATGCCCTGTGCAACACCCGTCGCAAATGCCTGGCTGATTTCTGCGGCTTCGATCTGCACCGGCAGCATCCCGGCAAGCTCGGCCATGCGGGCCGAGGCAGAGTTATAGGCGCGGAACTTCAGACCTTCGGCATCGGCCAGTTTATTGACCTCGCGGTCGAAATACAGACCCTGACCCGGCCACGGCACCGAATAGAGCAGATGAAGGTTCTGTTCCGCCAGCAGTTCGGACAGCGGGCCCTTGGCCACATCCCACAGCTTTTCGGAATCCTCGAACGAGGTCGCAAGGAATGGAACAGAGTCAAAGCCGAACAGCGCGTTTTCGTTCTGGTGACCGGACAACAGACGCTCACCGATGTTGACCTGCCCAGTCTGGATTGCGCGTTTTATTTCCGCGCCCGCATACAGCGAACCGCCCGGATGGGTTTGAATGGTCAACTCACCCGCCGTTCCCGTGGTCACGCATTCAGCAAACATCGCACCGGTGGCCGAGTGGAAGTTGGTGGCCGAATAGGCCATCGGCATATCCCAGGTTTCAGCATTGGCCGATACCGCTGATACGGTGGCTACCGCGACACCAGCGGCAATTTTGGTGATTGTATTTGGCATTTCAAACTCCCTTGTTGCCTATTTTCGACCCCTGATTTTCCGGGGCGTTTATGGTCGTTTCTTCAGAACCGCTGCGGATCGTAGACGGTCAGATCAATGTTGCTGCGCTCTCCGGTCACCAGCCCGGCCAGAATGCGTCCGGTTTTGGGCCCGGCGGTCAGGCCAACATGATGATGCCCGAACCCCGCCAGAACTCCGCTATGGCCAATCTCTCCGATCAACGGCAGGCTGTCGGTCGGGGCAGGGCGATGGCCCAGCCAGCTGTTCATGTTTTCGAACCTGAGGTGCGGAAAGCTTTCCTCGACCTTGCGCCTGAGCAAATCAAGCGGCGCCTTTGAAGGCCCGGCTTTCAGCCCGCCAAATTCGACGACACCGGCACAGCGTAGCCCATTTGCCATCGGGGTGGCGACAAATTTGCCGGTGGTGATCATCAACGGGGTCGATGGCCCGTTTTCCGCCTCCGCGAATTCAATGTGGTAACCACGCTCGGATTCGAGCGGCACGGACAGTCCAAGCTTTTTCGCCAACGGTCCGGACCAGACACCGGTCGCCAGAACAATATTGGAGCAGGGCAACGTGCCGCTATCCGTTATCACGGCCGTTGCCTTACCGTCAGTGAACTCGAAATCTGTTACCTCGGCCCGACGGATCGAAGCCCCCAGTTTTTCGGCTTCGGTTGCCAGCGCGGCCACGTATGATCCGGGACTGCGTGTAAATCCGTGATCGTGCATCACGGCCAGAAGTTTCAGATTTTCCGTTAGGTTCGGCTCGAACTCGCGAACGGCGTCCCCTTCCAAAACCTCGGGTTCAAAGCCTGCGGTATGACGCAACATCCACGTATAGCTGTCCGCTTCGAAAGCGGCGCGGTCGGGATAGGCAAAACTGTAGTCCGAGGTTTGGACCCACTGCGCGGCATCTGTTCCCTTGGTCAGGGCAAAGTGCTGCTCGACCGAGTCCGAGGTCAGCGGAGCCAACCCGGCAGCAATTCTCCGGGTGTCCTTGTCGTTGGCATGTGACAGGTATTTTGTCAGCCATGGCACAAGCTGTGGCAAATAGGACCAGCGCAGAAACAGCGGGAAGTTCGGGTCCAAGGCCATTCGGGGACCTTTGAGAACCAGTCCCGGCGCCGTGACAGGGGCGACTGAGCATGCCGCCAGCACCCCGGCATTGCCATATGACGTCGCCCTGTCATCCCCTGGCGCGTTGCGGTCCACAATGGTGACGTCGACGCCCTTGCGACGCAACCAGATAGCGGTCGAGACACCGACGATTCCGGCGCCAATTACGACGACTTGTTGAGCCTCAGACGTCATATCATCCCATTGTGGCGAGAATCATCGCCCCTTGCATCGTATTCCAGCCTGTATACAGTACTGTCGCAATCTGTGAAGACAAATGTTTCTTTTCCCGTGCGCTTTGATAGAACGGGCAAAATCCGAACTGTTGGGTATGAGATGTCCAAATCCGAAGGAAGCGTAGAACGCGCCTACGAGGCGTTACGCAAGAAGGCGATCAGTTTCGAGTTCATGCCCGGTGAGCGCCTGAACGAGACCGCGTTGACAAAAACCCTTGATGTCAGCCGCACCCCGCTGCGCGAGGCATTGAACCGGCTTGCCGCCGAAGGGTTCCTGACTTTCGAACTTGGCAAAGGGTTTTTTTGCCGCCCACTCAGCCCCGACAAGATTCTGGAACTTTACCAGCTACGATGCGCGCTTGAGACCGAGGCGCTGATCCGTACCATTGAAGGAGCGGATGACAACGCAATAGCCGAGGTTGTCGCCTATCTGGATGAGGCCGAGAAATCCTATTCTGTTTGCAGCGATCTGAATGTTCTTTTGCGCATGGACGAAGAGTTTCATGTCAAGCTTGCGACTCTGTCGGGCAACAATGAACTGGTCCGGCTGCTGTACAACGTGAACGAACGCATCCGGTATGTAAGGATGATAAACTTGCGGCTGCTGCGTGATCGTCGGGATACGCCTGACTATGATCACTCTTCCTTGTCACAGCATCGCATCATCCTGAATGCGGTGAAGGCACGGGACAAAGACGCCGCGATCGCAGCTTTACGGCGTCACATTGAACGCCGCAGTGAACAGACGGTCGAATTGGTGCGCGTGGCGTTTTCCCAACTCTACGTTCCGGGGAACTTATAGACCCACAGTCCTGCCCAACTGTATCATGCAGCTGGGTCAGGATGTGCGATGTCTACGCCAATCCCAGCAGTGGATCATCCAGTTCCGGGGAAAAGCGACCCGGTACAAGCGATTCATGAAACCATTTCAGGAAGGTGTAGATCGAGAACACTGGCAGCCCGGTCAGTTTGCGGACATCCGCCGCGTAAGGCGTCATATTGGTGCATTCCAGCAAGATTGCGCCGACGTCCGGATGTTCTGTCACCAGTTGCCGCGCCGCATCAAGCATATCCAGTCGGCAGGCCGCAAAATCGATTTTGGGGGCATCTCCCAGGATATCACGGGTAAACGCCCGACCACCCTCGGTGCCCACGACCGGAGTATCAGCCGGCACATTCGCGGCAGCCAGATGGGCCGGCGTCAGCGTTTCTTTCGAGATCGTCAGAATGCCTACTCGTTTTTCGGGGGGAAGCATTGCTTGAATCATGGGGGCCTGCATCAGAGAGGATGTGGCAACAGGAACCCGTACCGCCTCGGCCAGCCTGTCCTGAACAATAGACAGAAAACCGCAATTTGTCGTGATACCGTCGCAGCCTGAGGCAACCAGGTCTTTTGCGGCTTCGATGAACAGGTCCACCAGTTTCCGTGCATCATTGCGCACCACCAGCTCGGGCGTGGCGCTGCGCACGACGCGGTACTGTACCGGGAAAGGCCAGGTCAGCGCATTTCCGATGTCGCCGGGAATGCGCGGAAACTGCGTTTCAAGCATAAGAATGCCAAGATTGGCTCCGTATACCGTTTTTCCACCGTAACAGGTCTGCATTGCGTGGCCTCACTGGATGCAATTGTACGCATAGCTGTATACAATTTTTGGAAAGTCAATCCCGATCTTGCCCGTTCGATGGGATTCAGGCGGAATGGAACCGGGGTTCTCTCTTTTCCAGAAACGCATTCATGCCTTCCTGTTGCGCCGGCAATCCATAAAGGGCGTGGTACATCTGCCGCTCATAGCGAAGACCGGAGTCCAGCGTGCTATGTTCGGCCATGTTTACACAGGCACGAGCCATTTCTGCGATGTCAGGTGCATAGCCCGAAATGGTTCGTCCTACATCCTGTGCGGTTCGTTCAAGTTCTTCGGACGGTACTACGCGGCTGATCAGACCCATCTGAAGCGCCTCCTGCGCATCCACCATTCGACCGGTCAGGATCATGTCCATCGCCCTGGCGCGTCCAACCAGCCGGGTAAGGCGCTGCGTGCCGCCGATACCGGGAATACAGCCGATCTTGATTTCAGGCTGGCCAAATTTTGCGGTGTCCGACGCCAGGATGACGTCGCACATCAGGGCAACCTCACACCCGCCGCCCAACGCGTAGCCGCCAACAGCTGCAATCTTTGGCAGTTTCAGTGCGGCGAACCGGTCCCAGCCGCCAAAGAAGTCGCTGGCCTGCATGCTGGCATAGGTCTGAACCGCCAACTCGCCGATGTCAGCCCCGGCCGCAAAGGCGCGCTCGTTTCCGGTCAGGATCAGGCAGCCGATTGCCGGATCTTCCTCGAAGATGGTGGCCGCGTCCAGCACTTCATGCATGACCTGCGAATTCAGGGCGTTCAGCCGATCCGTCCGGTTGAAGCGGATTGTGGCGACACGCCCGTGAGTTTCCGTCTGAATTGTCTCATACATGATCAACTGTCCCAGATTGCTCCATAGGCGGGGATGCCGAGGCTTTCCAAGTCGTGCACGACTTTGCGCGTAAGCTTCTGGTTCGAAATCACGATGACAGCCTCGGCGTCGCTGTCACGCACGGCCTGCAAAGCCAATGCGGAAAGGTTCGGTTTACCCCGTTTATCAGTGTCCCAGATCAGAGGGGTGTCAGTATGCGCTTCGATCTCGTCAACCAACGCGTTCCCATAGGTCTTTCGGGGGCTTCGGGTAGACCAAATCAGCCTGTTCGGCACATCACCGGCCAGAAGATGAGGCAGGATCGGACCAATTCCGGACCCGGTGCCGACATAAACGACCTTTTTGAACAAAACCTCAATGCGGGCCACGCCAGATGTCGTGATGCCTTTGACCCAGACCCTGTCAGGCGGGTTGTCGATGAATCGTCCTGTCCAGTCTCCGGCCCGGCTGATTGCCAGCCGGTAGCCTTTCTGGTTCGGGGCCGGGATATTGGCGAATGAGTGATACTCTCCAAACGGTGTGTGACTGATGGCGTTGGAACTGCCGGGGAACGGCGTGTCGCCGTATTCGAACCGGGCAATCACCGCATGGTTTGACGGTTTGACAATATCAACCTTCACCTGTTTCAGCGTCAGCCACGGAGACAGGATCGACAGTGTGATCAGGCAAAGCATCCAGAACGCTGTGCTGTGCAACAATGCATCGCCCGTGTCAGAACTTATTGACACCGTCTGTGCCCAGAACAGCGCCAGGACGGTCCATCCGATGAAGCGATGTATTTTCTCGAACATATTATGGAATCGGGCTCGGATCGGTCCCAACGCTGAAACCACCATGACGGTCATCAACACGACCATGGCGGCGCTTAGCGTCAGTGTCAGGCCCGAGGGCGAATCCGCCCCTGCACCCCTGTTCGCGATCATTCCAAACAGCAAGAACCCGAACCAGATCGTGCCCGCAACGGTACATCCTGAATGCAGTCCGCCAAAATGAAAGACCTTGCCGGCACCCCAGCGAATCCACAAAGGCCAGGATGTCGGAACCCGGGTCGCCAGCCAGAACAATGCGTTGACCGCCCTTTGCTGCCGGATCAGGATACCGATGCTCAGGTTGATCAACGCCATGTCCGCGATGAGGTTCAGCGCGTACTCACCATCATGAAACCACCTGCCCTGGTGCAGCCCCATCACGAAAACACCCAGATTGACGACGGCAACCAGCGCCGCCAGTCGCCGATATTCCATCAGCGCCGGGTGCCGTGTGACCCGCCGCCAGTTCAGGCCCCGGGATTGCAGATTTGTGGTTTGAGTTGTCATCACTTCAGCTCCGTCCCGGTTTGCGCGATGTGGTCACGGGCGAGTTGCTTCAGCAGGCGCTTGTCCAGTTTGCCGCGTGTTGTCCGTGGCAGGGCGTCCATCGGCATCACCACAGCCGGACAGCAATAATAGGGCAGACGGTCCGCAACCGATCGCGCCGCACGCTTGGGGCAAGCGGAAGCAGGCGAGATGAAACTTACCAGATTTCGGCTGTCGTATTGCAGCGTCACGGCCTGTTGGCAGCAGGGCGACTGTTCGAGCGCGCCTGAGACGCTGTCCAGTTCCACCCGAAAGCCGCGTATCTTGACCAGATCATCAACGCGGCCGAAATGTTCAAGCTCTCCATCGTCGGTCCAGCGGCCCAGATCGCGGGTGCGAAACATCATATGGCCAGGGCGAAACGGATCGGGGCGGTAACGCTCATCCGTCAGCTCAGGGTTGGCGAGGTATCCGGTTGTCACGCAATCCCCACCGGCCCACATCTCACCCTTCTGGCCAATTGGCAGGGCGCGCAGGTTTTCGTCCAGAATGTAGACCGTGTTGTTGGGTGTCGGACGACCTATGGACAGGATCTGTTTGCCGGGGTGATGCGGCTCGGCCGTGTTGATGATTGTCGTCTCTGTCGGACCACAGGAATTGTAGAATGTGCAAAAGGCCGACCACCTGTCGGCAAGAGGGCGTGGGCAGGGTTCTCCGGCAACGGCGGCGACTTTGACCTGTTGGCATCGTGTATGATCCAGCGCGTTCAGGATCGACGGCGTGGCGATCAGAACGTCCACCTGTTCCGCCGTATCCTGAATGGACTTGCCACGAATAACCAGCGTTGCCCCGTTTGACAGCGCCCCCAGGGTTTCCCAGGCGGCCATGTCGAAAGCGATGGATAGAACCTGTCCAACCTTCATGCCCGGGCGCATTCCCAGATCACCGGGCGCGGTCAGCAGGATATTCGCCAGATTGGCATGGCTGACCTGAACGCCATTGGGCACACCTGTCGTACCTGATGTAAACAGGATCATCGCAAGATCTTTGGGTCGCGCCCGGTATCGGGTATCCGGGGCTGGGGCATCCAGGAGCGGGTCGAACATGACCGTGTCGATGGTGATCAATGTTTGGTTTGCCGATACGGGCACCTGATCCGCCAGTTCACTGAGACTGAGCAGAACGCGCGCGTGCGTTACTTCGGCCACATGCCGGAGCGTTTCGGGAGGCGCAACGCCGACATGCTGCGGTACATACGCAGCACCCAGTTTGATGGCGGCCACAATGCCAACCACCATTTCGATCGAGCGGTGCAAAAACAGGCAGACTGCATCGCCGCGTTTCACACCATGGGCGCGCAATACGGCGGCCAGACGGTTGGATGCCTGGTCCAACGTACGGTAGTTTATCTCGTGCCCACCGCAGTCGATGGCGACCGCGTTTGGGTTCCGCTGCATTTGATGCTGCAAGGCTTCGGCAATTGTGGCGTGGCGTGGTTCCGCCTTGGGGCCCCAGCCGAAATTTCGGAAGCGGACCTGATCCATAGGGCTGAGATGGCAGAGGACATCTGGGTGTTGTCGAAGGGGCAATTCTGAGGAGCTAAGAGGGGTAAAATTGCTTGAAGCTGAGATGTTGATTTCTTGCATGACAATTTCCTATCGGTTCAGGGGTCACGCAATATTGATAATGGGAAAATTTCCCATTATGACTCACGATTGATCACGAAATAGTCACGAAAGCGTTGAATGTGTTAATGCGTGACAGATGTTATCCGCCAAAGGCCTTTAATGAGTAGCGCAATGTCGACGACCCCCAAGACACCTCTTGAATCCGCGTTGCCAGCCTTGCTGGAGCCTTTGGCACAGGCGATGGTCGCACATGGCGTCACTGTTGGCAGCGCGACCGAGGCGCTGAAAAAGGCGTTGCTGAAAGCGGTTGAAGACAGTTCAGACACACCTCTGAGCGACAGCCGCGCCAGCCTTTTGACGGGGCTGCATCGCAAGGATGTAAAACGCCTGCGCAATCTTGATGATGAAGCGCCGGAAAAGCGCAGTTGCAGTGCGGCCGCGTTGGTGATCAGCCATTGGGCGACATCGCCCGAGTTTCAGGACAACTCCGGTGAGCCGCGCAAACTGCGGCGAAAGGGCAGCGAGGGTGGGCCAGGATTTGACGATCTGGTTCGGCTTGCACGTATCGACATGGCCCCGGGTACCGTTCTGAAAACCCTGCTTGACCAGAATATCGTCGAACAAGGACAGGATGGGGATTTGCGTCTTTTGACCCACGCCTTTCTGCCATCGGGCGGCGGGGCGGAACAGGTCGCAGCGTACCAGGCAACATTGTCCGCACATCTGTTGGCCGCCACGCAGAACCTGCTGGCAGAGCCGGGCGCCCGGCGGAATTTCGACCGCGCTGTCCGGTATTCACATCTCTCAGAGGCCTCGATCGAAGAGTTGCGCAAGGTATCCGATGAAAAGGCACAGGCGTTGTTGCAGGAAATTAACGCGCTGGCCCGATCCCTGCAGGACAAGGATCAGGGCAAGGGCCACTCGGGCCGATTTGCGACGGGCGCTTATGTGATGCCCTTGCCGGACAAAGGCAGGGATAAGAGTGAGTGACCATGTTCCTGTTTCACCGTGCCTTGTCCGCAATCCTGACAATCCTGATACTGGCCTCCCCCGCCGGCGCAGAGGGTAGCGAAGAGCGGGAAGGCGGGATAATTGGTACCGGTATCGCCGGAACGATTACGCATCTCGGCAGTATCCATGTGAACGGGTTACGCATTCAGATTGACGATCAGGCATCCGTGGCAGGTTCGGTTCCGGCAATAGCCGCCGGGTCACTTCAACCGGGCCACACGGTCGCGATCACAGCCGAGCGTAGGGGCGATGGTTGGCACGCAAGGCAAATCCGGCAGGTTCTGCCGGTCGTCGGCCCAGTGTCTGATGTCAAAGGCGGAACACTGACCGTGCTTGGGACCCGGATTGAAGTCGCAGATCAGAAACCGGACGTGCAAGTGGGAGACTGGGTCGCGATCAGCGGTTTGTGGCAAGCGGAGCGCCTGCTTGCCTCTCGGGTCGAACGGTTAAACGGCATGGATCATCAGGCCCGGTTGAGCGGAACCTATCTGGGTCCGGACCCAAATGGCGATATCGTCATAGGAGGCAGCAAGATCACCGGGATCAGACCAATGCACCTGGAACCCGGCGATGTGATCCGAGTGTTCGGTATGCCGACGTCGGACGGGATCGAGGCCAAAAGGATCGAAACCGGCTTGTTTGATGGTCCTCTCGGGATTGTGCAGGTTCAGGGGTATTTTTCCGTTCCGAAACCAAGTGGTCTTTACACGGTTCTCGGCAGCGGGCTTGTTTCGTACACCGACAGGCCCGAGATGATTGATCCCAACAGCCAGGTCATCCAGTGCGGGCAGGCGGGGCAACTCGGTGTGGACAGCACAAATACAAGCCGTCAATCGGACCAGATCCGGGCCGATCTTGGCTGCTGATCCATTCGTGATTTCAGCAGTATTTTGTGGTAATAGGGCGCGTCGCCAATTCCGGGTGACATCCAAAGGATCAGGAGACCAAATTAACCCAAGGAGCTACTTCATGTTGGATAATCAGACTATTGTTCGCGCGCCAGATGGCAGGCTGATCTCAATCGGTCGGACAGGTGTAAAAGTGGAAACACCGGTCAAGGCATCGACCGGAATTTCAAGATCACCGGAAATCAACGGTAGTAAGCCCCGTTCCAGTCCTGCTCAGGTTGGCGCCAAGATCGATCCAATGCAACTTGGTGCGAGAATTGATCCGGCGCAGCACGGCGCAAAGATTGACCCCACCCAATTTGGTGCAAGAATCGACCCAACCCAGCATGGTGCGAAAATCGATCCGACCCAGTGCGGAGCCAAGATCGACCCGTCACAACACGGCGCCAAGATTGATCCGGCAGCCTAGGGCTAACAGCTGGATCAGAACGCCAACCTCGGCGTTCTGGTAACGGGCCCGGGAATAAAACCTGGATCAGATCCCGGGCCCTGTCCTTTCCGGCAGAGATTGGTTTTGAAGCAGTATTTCGAAGGCACACACAGGGTCCGCCCGCCGGGCCAGACCGTTGACCTGATGCGCGATCTGTTCCCCGTTTTCGGGATAACGCGCATCGCGGATGTCACCGGGCTCGACCGGGTTGGGTTGCCGACAATCGTCGTGTGTCGGCCAAATTCCCGCTCGATGGCTGTATCGCAGGGAAAAGGGGCCACTTATGATGCCGCCGTCGCCTCGGCGGTGATGGAGTCCATAGAGATATTTCATGCAGAGCGTATCGTCTTTCCGGTAATTCACGCCTGTTATGAGGACATCCGGTATACGCACAATGTCGTTGAGCCGGATCTTCTGCCGCAATGCAGGGGAAGACAGTTCGATCCCTTCCAGCCGATATTGTGGCTGGAGATGAAAGCGCTTGGGGGCAATTCCGGGGGCTGGGCGCCATATGAACTGATACACACAAATTACACACGGCCTTTGCCGCCTGGCAGTGGGTTCTTCCTTTCAAGCTCCAACGGCTTGGCGTCAGGAAACACCTTTGCCGAAGCCGCCTGCCACGCCTTGTGCGAAGTCATTGAACGCGACGCCATAGCGCTATGGTCGCAATTGCCCTGGACAGATCGTGACGCGCGACGCATCGACCAAGATACGATTTGCGGCGGCTCACTTCTTGCGATTCTGAAAAAATTCCAAGACGCGGATATTGATGTGGCGATCTGGGACGTCACTTCCGACATTGGTGTGCCTGCATATCTGGTCTGGACATGCGAGAAAGGAAACCTGCCGGTTTTGCTGCCGCGGCCCTCGGTCGGTGCGGGGTGTCACCCTTGCCGCGAAATCGCATTGTCCCGCGCGCTGACAGAAGCCGCACAGGAACGGCTGACGCTGATCACCGGTTCCCGCGATGACTTGTCCAGGGAGTTCTATCGCGAAATGGAATTTCACGAGACAATCGCAAGGCCCGGAAAGCTTGAGTTCGGGTCAAGAAAATCGCAAGACACAGCAACCCCGGATGGTGATCTGGATCAGATATTAGCGGGCTTGCAGAATGCTGGACTTCACGACGCATACATCATCGACATAACCGCGGACTATGTGGCCAAATATATTTCGGTGGTCCGTGTGCTTGTTCCGGGACTGGAAGGTCCAAGCGACGACCCGCGCTACGCAATGGGGGTGCGGGCGCAAAGACAGCTGGAACCGGCCCAATGACCATATTCGTATTTTGCGGCCCCACGATCCGGAAAAGTGAAGCATTGAGTATTCTTGACGCTGAATACCTGCCACCTGCTGCACAGGGGGATGTGATGGCCGTGATAGCGCGCAACCCCCATGCCATCGGTATCATTGACGGGTACTTTCAGCTGACACCTTCGGTCTTACACAAGGAAATACTTTGGGCGCTTGACCAAGGCGTTCACGTTTTCGGCAGCGCCAGCATGGGAGCGCTAAGAGCCGCCGAGCTTTGCGATTTCGGCATGAAGGGGATCGGGCGCGTTTTCGAGGATTACCGCACTGGCCGGATTACACGGGACGACGAAGTCGCCCTGAACCACGGACCCGCCGAACTGGGTTATCCCGCATTGTCTGAACCATTGTTGAACATCAAGGCCACGCTGGCGGCTGCGTTGGAAAACGGGGTTATTTCACAAGAAACCGCAGCAGCTTTTGAAGCGCATATGAGCCGGACATATTTCTCACACCGTTCCTATTGCAACATGATCGAATACGGTCGTCAAAAAGGGTTTGATCTAAAGGAACTCGCCCGTTTTGAAGACTGGCTAGACCATGGGAAAGTTGATGTAAAGAAAGCTGATGCGGTCGAAATGCTAACCTTCATGAAGGACTTCCTGAAGCAGAATCCGGGCAGGTTTTCGTCGCAGTTTTATCTGGAACGCACTTCGGTTTTCGACCGGGTCGGCCAATGAGCGCCATGCTTCGTCAGTTTCAAGGGAGCGCGCGCGGGATAATCTTGTTTGCGCTGGGCGTGTTTTTCATGTCCGCGCTGGATGCGGTCGCAAAAATGCTGGCCCAGACATATTCTGAGCTTCAGGTCATATTCTTCGAAAGCGTGTTCGGGCTGCTGTTTTTCTTCGGGATCATCGCCCCGTCGACCTGGCGTTCGATGGTATCGCCACGGTGGCCGCTGATGATTGGCCGAGGCTTGCTGACCTTGGGAACGATGTATTTTTTCATTGCAGGTCTGAAGGTACTGCCTCTGGCTGAGGTGACGATCATCTTCATGGTTTCCCCGATCATTTCAATGTGTCTGTCTTCCCTGTTCTTTCGGGAACACGCGAGCGTCCTGCAGGTCTTAGCGGTGGTTGCCGGAGCTTTGGGTGCATGTCTCATTATTCGCCCGCCGGGCGTCGGCATGAACATGGCCGCTTTGCTGCCGCTGGCCGCGGCTTTTTGCAGTGCTTTCGGTCTTGCGGCGGCGCGCGCCCTGTCCCGCCGCGACACGCCAGAAGCAATCACGGGCTATGAATATCTGACGATTTTTCTGGTCGCTGTCCTTCTGGTTCCGGCTGGGGACCACCTGCCCGAGACGCCGGATTTGTGGCTTGTTGTTCTACTCGGGCTGTTCGGCGCCTTATGCGTGTATTGTCGAACGAAAGCGTGCTCGGTTTCGCCGCTCAGCTTGATGGCACCGGTAGAGTACTCCGGGATGATCTGGGCCATCATCTTTGGCTATGCGATCTGGAACAACCTGCCGGATTTCTGGGGATGGGTCGGGGCAGGGCTGATCGCAATTGGCGGCTTGCTGCCAGCGCTTCCAATTGGTCAGTCCGCCAGGAAGGAGAACCGACTCTGATGCAAAACTTGTCGCCTGTCTTTCCGGTTCGGACGGGTATCGGTTTTTCGGTTTTGGTCGCTCAGCAACCTCGAAAGTTCAGTATGAAGTTCCGGCGTCGCGGCGGAAGTTACTCCGCCGTCTGAAGCCAGTATCGGCGCTTGGCCGTTCCCTTCTGTTGTTATGTTACCGGTACCACAAGGTCTTAACCTTCCGGTATCGTCGCTTTTATGCTTTGACACGTTCCATTTTCGGATCGTACAGCGGCTGCAAAGTGACTTCGCAGGGAACGCGTTGGGTAGCGACCTCCAGCTCGTACCTGCCGGATGTTACAAATCCCGGGTCGACCCCCTCGGGGTTGCGGACATAGCCGTAACCGATGGATTTGCCCACGGTGAAGCCATGGCCACCCGAGGTCAGCCAGCCGACGCGCTTGCCGTCGCGATAGATCGTCTCGCGGCCCAGCAGAATAACATCCGGGTCGACGGTGAAACAGGCCAGCATCTTTTTGACGCCTTCGGCCCTTTGTTTTTCCGACGCAGACCGGCCTTTGAAGTCGACGTTCTTGCGCAGCTTCACCGCCCAGCCCAGCCCGCTTTCGAATGGCGTGTGGTCAGGGCCGATTTCCGCACCCCAGGCGCGATACCCTTTTTCGAGCCGCAGCGATTCAATCGCCCGATAGCCTGCGTTCAGCAGGCCGTGCGGCTGGCCCGCAGCCATCAGGGCGGAATAAACCGTCTGGGCATATTCCACCGGCAGGTGCAGTTCCCAGCCAAGCTCGCCTACATAGGTCACGCGCAGTGCCTTGACCGGGCACCCGGCGATGCCGATTGTGCGGATCGTGCCGAACTTGAAGCGGTCGTTCGAAACGTCATCGCGCGTGACCTTCGCCAGAATATCGCGCGCTTTCGGGCCCATCAGCGACAGCACGGCATTGGATGAGGTGATATCAAAAAGCTGACAGTTGAGATCTTCGGGGATATTGCGGCTGATCCAGTCGAAATCATGGGTGGCAAAGCCGGTGCCGGTGACGATGTAAAACTCATCATGCGCGACGCGGCCCACGGTCAGGTCGCACTCGATCCCGCCCTTGTCGTTCAACATCTGGGTATAGGTCAGCGCGCCCACGGGCTTGTCCACGTCATTGGCGCAGATCCAGTTCATAGCGGCCAGCGCATCCGGACCCTTAAGGGCGAATTTGGCGAAAGAGGTCTGGTCGAACAGCACTGCCGCCTCGCGCGCGGCTTTGTGTTCGCGGCCCACGGCACTGAACCAGTTCTGACGGCCGAAGCTGTACTCATCTTTGGCTGTTTCACCCAGCGAGGCATCGGCGTACCAGTTCGGGCGTTCCCAGCCCAGTTTCTCACCAAAGCACGCGCCCTGATCTTTCAGCGCTTCATAGAGCGGAGATTTGCGGCAGGGCCGCCCCGAGTCGTGTTCTTCATGCGGCCAGCCCATCGTGTAGTGCTTGCCGTATGCCTCGACTGTGCGGGTGCGCAACCAGTCGGTGTCAAAATGCGGGCGGCCAAAGCGGCGGATGTCGGCGGCCCACAAATCGAAAGGCGGCTCGCCCTTGTGGACCCATTCGGCCAGCGCCATGCCCGCCCCACCGCCAGCTGCAATGCCGAAGGCGTTGAAACCCGCACCGACGAAGAAGTTGCGCAACTCTGGCGCTTCACCGATGATGAAATTGCCGTCGGGCGTGAAGCTTTCAGGCCCGTTGGTCAGCGTTTTGACACCCGCATTCTCCAAAGCGGGAACACGGCCAAGGGCCAGCTCCATCAGTTGTTCGAAATGATCGAAGTTGCTGTCGAGCAGCGTGTAGTGGAAGCCCTGCGGGATGCCTTTGGTTGCCCAGGGGATCGGGTTTGGCTCGTACCCTCCCATGACCAGCCCGCCGACCTCTTCCTTGTAGTATGTCAGTCGGTCCGGGTCGCGCAGGGTCGGCAGGTTTGAAGGCACGTCAAAGGGTTCCGTCACCATATACTGATGCTCCATCGGCACCAGGGGCACGTTGACGCCAAAACGTCCCGAAAATGTACGGGTCCACTGACCGGCACAGCAGATCACCTTTTCGCATTCGATCCTGCCATGTTCGGTGATCACCGCGCGGATCTTGCCATCTTCGATTTCGATATCGGTGACCCTGGTGTCCTCGAATATCTTCGCTCCGGCCATGCGCGCGCCCTTGGCCAGCGCCTGAGTGATGTCCGACGGGTTCGCCTGACCATCCGTCGGCAGATACGCCGCGCCGATCACGTCAGAGACGTCCATCAGCGGCCACAGGTCCTGCGCTTCGGAAGGGGTCAGAAGCTGCATGTCCAGACCGAAGGAATGCGCCGTTGTGGCCTGGCGTTTTACCTCGGTCCAACGTTCTTCGTTACAGGCCAGCCGCAGGCCGCCGTTCATCTTCCAGCCGGTGCCGAGGCCGGTTTCCTCTTCGATCTTGTTGTATAAGTCTACCGAGTAGCCCAGCAACTGCGTGATATTGGCGTTCGATCGAAGCTGGCCCACCAATCCCGCCGCGTGAAATGTCGTACCCGAGGTCAGTTTCTTGCGCTCCAGCAGCACCGTATCTGTCCAGCCCAGCTTGGCCAGGTGATACGCGGTCGAGCAGCCGATGATCCCGCCGCCGATGATGACGGCTTTGGCTGTTTTCGGAAGGTCGGTCATGTCTGTCCTCAGGTGTTTTTGAAGTCTGTCAGGGCCGCGCGGAACCGCGCGAGGTTTTCGGCTGTGTAGGCTGCGTAGTCGAAGTCGATATCCGAAGTGATTTCGGACACCATGCTCCACATCGTTTCGCGCAGCAGCGAGGCGCATTTCATGGCCGTGTAGCGATGGTGCAGATCGTCGGTGACTGGGGTTTCAAAATAGGTCTTCAGCACCCAGTCTTCCTGTTCGGGCGAAAGGCCGTTGTTCGAAGCCAGCCCGCCCAAGTCAAAGAGCGGCGAGTTAAACCCGGCATAATCGAAATCGATCAACCAGAGGCGAGTCCCGTCGTCCAGAAAATTGCCGCAGAGCAGATCGTTGTGGCCAAAAACCATGTCATATGGTCCCGCCTCAGCTTCGAGCCCGTCACTGATTTTCACCAGATCAGGGAGCAAAGCCGAATGGGTGCTTCCGCGTTCCTTGAGTGTAGCTGCGTAGTCACGGATGACGTGGAAGACCCAGAACACCAGCGACGGGCCGCGCAGATGCTTGGGGACCTCGATATGGCAGGCTTTCACCAGGTCCAGAACACGCGGCAGCATGTCGGGGTGGCGAACGTCCTCTTCGGACAAGGTGCGGCTTTCGATGAACTCCAATACCGTCAGATGACCTGTGGCGTGAACCACGGCAGGCGAAAGCCCAGCCGCATGGGCCGCCCTGTTGGCCGCCAGTTCATTGAAGCGCATCACCTGATGCAGGGGGATATCGTCTCCGACACGCACCACGTAGGAGCCGCTATCGTCGGTGATCTTGTAGTTTATGTTGGTGATGCCGCCGGTCAGAGGCGTTGCCTCAATATTTCCTTGCCAGATCGGCAGATCGCGGATGCGGGTCATCAGATCGGATTGGCTCATGTTAGCTCTCCAGTCCAAAGCGGATACGGGCCTGCCGGGCACCTGCATTGATCAGCCTGTCCGCAATGATGGCGATGAAGGCAATCGACAGACCAGCCACCAGACCCCGACCGGTGTCGGCCTTGGTCAGTGCGATATAGACCTCTTGCCCCAGATCGCGGGTGCCGACGAGCGCGGTGATGACCAGCATCGACAGAGCCAGCATGATCGTCTGGTTGATGCCCAGCAGGATTTCGGGCAGGGCCATCGGCAGGCGGATATGGCGCAGCAGTTGCGTGCGGGTACAGCCAGAAACCAGCCCGGCCTCGATCAGGTCTTCGCTGACTGAACGCACACCGTGCGCGGCATAGCGCACTGCTGGGGCCAATGCGTAAAGCACGATGGCGATCAGTGCGGTGAAGTCGCCGACCCGAAACAGCATGACCACCGGGATCAGATAGACAAAGCTGGGCAGAGTTTGCAGCGTGTCGATCAGCAGATTGATCACCGTTCCGGCGCGTTTGTTCAGGGCCGCCAGCACGCCCAGAGGCACTCCGATCAGGGTTGCCAGAATGACTGATGCCCCGCAGAGGTATACCGTCACCATTGCCTTCGACCACAGACCCGACACAAGGATCAGCGAGGCCATGCCGCCGCACAGCAGCGCCAATCGCCAGCCGCCTGCGTGCCAGCCCAGCAACGTCAGCATTGCAATGGCCCAGGGCCATGGGATGCCCAGCAGAACCGTCTTGATCGGGATCATGAACCAGGTCAGGAAAAAGACCTTGATCGCCTCGAACGTGTCGAAATAGTTGACGTTCAGGTATTCGACAGTGTTGTCCCAGAAGGCACCCGTGGTGATTGTTTGGCTTTCGGGATATTCCAGCAGCAGGGGTGAAAACTGGCCTAGGACCCATGTAACGACCAGCAGGATCAGCACGAGAACTGTCCGTCGATGGCGGGCGACCCACGAGCCCGGCGCCTCATGATGCACGTGCCCCATCCGTTCGGCAAAAGCCTGGCTCAGCCGGTCCACTGCGATGGCCAAAACAACGATGGCGATGCCAGCTTCGAACCCTGCGCCTATGTCCAGACGGCGCAACGCGGCGAGGACGTCGAACCCCAGCCCTCCGGCCCCGATCATCGAGGCGATGATGACCATGTTCAGCGTCAGCATGATCACCTGATTGACACCCACCATCAGGCTGTGACTGGCCGAGGGCACCAGAACGCGCCACATTAGCTGCCGCTGTGTCGTGCCCGCCATGCGGCCAAAGTCCTGAATCTCGGGGTCAACGGCTTTCAGTGCCAGTGTCGTGATCCGAACCATCGGAGGCGTGGCGTAGATGATCGTCGCGACCAGAGCCGAGATCGGGCCAAAGCCGAACATGAACAGGATCGGCACCAGATAGGCGAAGATCGGGATCGTCTGCATCAGATCCAGAATGGGTGAGATGATGCGTTCGAATGTCGGGTTGCGATAGGCGATGATGCCGGTCAGCAACCCTCCGCCCGCGCCGATCGGAACTGCAATCAGAACCGAAGCCAATGTGACCATTGCGCTGTCCCATTGGCCAAAGACCGCAAGGTAGATGAAACAGCTACCAACCAACGCGGCCAGTGCCCAGTCGCGGCAATACTGGCCCAACGCGATCACTGCGGTGATCACCACGATCCAGCTGATGGCGGGCAGGATGACCTGAGCGTCATTGCCCAAACCGCTGACGAACCCATTGGCAAGCAGCGCCAAAACAAAGTTGTAAGGCTGTTCAATCAGCCAGGCGATGGCACGTGTGATATCGGTGAACGAAACCGGTCCGATGGCCGCGTCCTCGATCAGCCAAGTCATGGCAGAGGAAATGTAGGTTTTGAACGGGATCACCCATGCCGAAGGAAATTTCGTCAACCAGCGGGCATCCATCACCTTGCCCAGATCGCGTCCGAACCAACCCAGCAGGATCGTTACTAGAACAAGCGTCAGGATGACGATCTGGCTGCGGTTCACGCGGATCATGCCGCATCTCCGCCGCCGAACAGCACACGCGCCACGGCTTTGCGATCTATCGCGCCAACAATCTGGCCGTTTTCATCCGAAATCGGGATTGGGGTGTCCGATGCGATGATCCGTTCTGCCACGTCTGACACACGGGTTGATTGCGGTATGGGATCGCCATCGCCACTGGCACCCGCGATCATGACGCCGCCGACGGTCAGCACTTTTGAACGGGGGATATGGCGGGTGAATTCGGCCACGTAGTCGGTGGCGGGATGCATAACCAGCTCTTCCGGGGTGGCGATCTGGATCACTTCGCCATCCTTCATGATGGCGATACGGTCGGCCAGGCGGACGGCTTCTTCGAAATCGTGCGTGATAAAGACGATGGTCTTGTGCAGACGTTCCTGCAGACGCAGGAATTCATCCTGCATCTCGCGCCGGATCAACGGATCCAGGGCCGAGAAGGGCTCGTCCAGAAACCACAGATCGGGTTCCGTCACCAGCGAGCGGGCGATTCCGACGCGCTGTTGCTGTCCGCCAGAAAGTTCGCGCGGGTAGTAGTCCTCGCGTCCTTTCAAACCCACCAGTTCCACTACGTCGCGCGCTTTGGCCGTTGCCTCGGCTTTTGGTTTAGCCTGAATGGTCAATGGGAACATGACGTTTTGCAGAACGGTCAGATGCGGCAACAGGGCAAAGTGCTGGAATACCATGCCCATCTTGTGGCGGCGGATTTCTATCAGCTCTTTCTCGTTGGCGCGCAGCAGATCGGTGTCATCGAAAAGAACTTCTCCGCCAGTTGGTTCGATCAGCCGTGACAGGCAACGCACCAAAGTCGACTTGCCCGATCCGGACAGGCCCATGATGACGAAAATCTCTCCCTTGGTGATTTCGATATTGGCGTTGCGCACCGCCCCGATGACGCCTGCGTTGCGAATCTCATCCGCCGATGGGTTCGGGTGTTGCCGCAGCAGCGAATCCGCATTTGGACCGTACAGTTTCCATACATTACGGCAGGACAGTTTTGTCTTGGGGGTCATCTGGTGTGTCCAGTCAGAGAATGGAAAAGGCCGGAACGGGTGGGGAGAGGGAGCTTGCCCGCTCCGGCAAAAGGCGGATTACTTGGAGATCCAGCCGGACCAGCGGTCCTTGTTGGTGTCCATCCAATCCGCAACAACCGTATCGATTTCCACGCCTTCCAGATCGGCCTTTCCGACCATCGCGCTCATTTCATCGTTGTTGATGTTGTAGGCCTCGATGATGTCATAAGCCCCGGGCCATTTTTCCTGCAAACCGGACCAGGCCGCTTTCCAGATCGGACCACGCGGCTTGCCGCAGTCGTAGGCCAGGTTCGGGTTCACACCGACTGACGGATCGCTGTAGCATTCGGCCGAGAAAGGCGGAAACTCCACGAACTCGCCGTCATATTTCGCGGGCGCCCAATGTGGTACGTAAACCCACAGCATGATCGGGTCTTCCCGCTGATAGGCGGATTCCAGTTCTGCAAACAGGGCCGCATCGGTTCCCGCGTGGACAACTTCGAACTCCAGCTCCAGCGCCTCGACACGCTCTTCGTCAAACCCGCCCCAGGTTACAGGGCCGCCAACGTAGCGCCCGTTTGGTGAAGTCTCGGCCGTTGCGAATTCTTCGGCACAGTCTTTCAGCGCTTCCCAGTTGGGCAGACCCGGGCAGCGGTCTTTCATGTAGGACGGATACCACCATTCCTCGATCGCCATCAGGCCGGTTTCGCCGACATTGACGACATTGCCGGTGGCGGTCGCCTCGTCCAGAGCCTCGCGTCCGGTGGTTTCCCAGATTTCCATCGCCAGATGCAGGTCGCCCGTCTTCAGGCCTGCGAATTGTGCGATGTAGTCCGCCTGAACGTATTCGACGTTGTATCCCGCCTCTTGCAGGATCGAGCCCATGATCTTGGTGTTGATCAGCTGACCGGACCAGTCGTGCAGTGTCAATTTTATCGGGTCGGTCGACTCTGCGGCCCATGCCGCCGAGGTCACGCCGGCAGCTGCCAAGGCAAGTGCACAGAGTCCCAGATTGCGTTTCATCATACCATCTCCCTGTCGTGGTTTTTTCTGGTGAATCGGTGGTACTCTCTCTAGACGACCATATCGTGGGGTTTTGTGTCAATAAAAACCACGTAAAGCCACATAAATACTCAAATTGTGCCACTCAAACCGTTGATTTTTCGTGTAGTGTTGCTTTCTGTGGGTGTTGTGATATGCCTGAATGCCACTTCAAGATCGATATCCAATGCCCGAAAAGATGAATCTAAAGACGACCAACCAACGCGAAGAAGAGATCCTGCGAGAGCTGTTTCAGGCCGGCGGATCGTGCCGGGTAAGCTTTCTGGCCAATCAACTGGGCGTCACGTTGGAAACCATCAGACGCAATGTTCGCAATCTGGAAGAGCGCAGTATCGTGCGAAAGGTCCATGGCGGTGTTCACCTGGTCGAAGACATCCTGGAACCAACGCTGGAAAGCCGTCTGGACAAAAAGGTCGACGCCAAGGAAAAACTGGCCAAGGCCGTTGCGAAGATCATCAGCGATGGGGATTCCGTGTTTCTTGATATCGGATCGACCACAGCCTATGTCGCAAGGGCTCTTAGGGATCATAAGGGCCTGTTTATCGTCACCAATTCCGTTTTCGTGGCCAATGAACTGGCCTCAAGAAACAACAACAGGGTTTTCATGGCCGGTGGCGAGTTGCGCCCCCACGATGGCGGCGCGTTTGGTGTGGAGGCTCAGGACCTGATCAAGCGGCTGAACGTCAGGTTTGCGGTTCTGTCGGCAGGCGCGGTCAACGCGGATCTGGGCTTCATGCTGCACGATCTGCAAGAGGCCAACTTGGCCCGTATTGCGATTGACCGGGCACAAGTTCGCGTGGTGGTGGCAGATGGAGAGAAACTGGGCAAACGCGCACCGGTCACTTTGGAAGCATCGGGCAAAATCGATCTGTTCTTCACAGACACCCAGCCGTCACAGGAGATTCGTTCAATGCTCGCGCTGAACGAAATTGATCTTGTCGTTCCCGATTAAAGATGTGCCCGTGACGCAGCCCTATTTGGCTTCCTTCAGGCCCTCGATCTGCAGGTCGAAACCGGCCTGAATATGCGCGGTGAATGTCTCGAGCGCTTCGGTTGCATCGCCCGTTGCGATGGCATCGACAAGCGTCAGATGGTCCCCCAACGATTTCGAAATATCCACGTTTTCAATCGCGGAAAACAGGTGAAAGGCCATCGCCTTGCCCCAGATCATGTCGAACATATCCAGCAGGAATTTGTTGCCCGCTTCAATCATGAAGGCACGGTGAATGCGCCGGTTGGCAATGAAGTAGTCCCGAGTCGAGCCGTTGATCAAATCCTCTTCGCGGCGAATCAAGTCTCGCAGCCGGTCCAGCACTTCGGGTTCCGCGTGAACCGCCAGAATGCGCGCCGCCTGCCCTTCGATGGCAGCACGCGCCTGATACAACTGCCTGACCTCGGCCTGATCCATGCGCGCCAGACGGAAGCCGCCGCTGGCGGCAACTTCCAATACCCCTTCGGTTTCCAGCCGCATCAATGCCTCTCGGACCGGTGTGCGGCTGATATTCAGTTCGGCCGCCAGCTTTTCCTGCACAAGCCGGTCTTCTGCTGAAATCTCGCGGCTCATGATGGCCTCGACCAGCTGATCGTAAACCTCGTCAGCCAGTCTTCTGCGTTGAGTTTTAATTTCTTTCAGAGCCACTCGGAGCCTCACTTTCCGCATTTTGTGAATTCTGTATTCAAAAAAGCAACCGGTGCCAAGGCGATTGGGCTTGCTATTGTTCGTGTACTGTATACAGTATACAGACGCGAATGAACAGGGAGCTCTTCATGTGTGGAATCGCTGGAAGGATTCTGGCCGCGCCCGGTAAGGTCGGGGCGGACCTGGTAGACCTGATGGACGCGCAGGAACACCGCGGCGCGGACAGCACCGGGTTTGCAATCTATGGGCCGCCACGGGAAGCAGGATACGTTCTGCGAGGCATGGGGTTCAATAAATCCCGGCAAAGTTCCGATCTGGATGCTTTTGAGGCGGTATTGAAAGAACACGGCTCAGAGTTCCTATCCGACCCAAAAATTCTGACGGATGAAAATCAGCACTATTGCTTTCGGATGGAAATTTCGGACCCTGCGGATTTGCAGGCTTGGGTCCGTGATGCGGATGAATTGACCGACCGGATCGAAATTCAGTCCTGCGGACGCAGCCTCGAGATCATCAAGGATATCGGTGGAGCCGAGGCCGTGTCCGAGAAACACGGCGTGCGCGACATGGTCGGGACCCATGGGCTGGGGCATGCGCGGCTGGCCACCGAAAGCTCGGTTCTGCCAAACGCTTCGCACCCGTTCTGGGCACGGCCTTTCTCGGATGTGGCGATTGTCCACAACGGGCAGATCACGGACTATTTCACGTGGCGCGACAGACTGACCCGGATGGGTTATCGCTTTCTGACCGAAAATGACAGTGAACTGATTGCGGTCTGGGTCAGTGACCAGATGAAGGCAGGCCTGACGATGGAGCAGGCGCTGAAGAAGTCGATCACCTCGATCGACGGGGTTTTCACATACATGATCGCAACGCCGAACGGGATTGGCTTTGCCAAGGATCGCTTCGCCATGAAGCCGCTGGTCGTCGTCAACCGCAACGGCGATCTTGCCGCCGCGACCGAGGAGCAGGCGGTGCGTCGGGTGATGACCGAGGAATGCGACGTGATCAATTACGACGGCCCGTCGCTGACAGGTATCTGGGGTGTCGGAAACCGGAGCCTGGCGGCATGAGCGAGGTAGCAAGGCAGATGGATGAGATCGTCATCGAAGTCGGGAAACGGCATATTCGCGAAGTGAATCAGGACATCATGGCAGCGTGTGCCACAGGGCGTCCCATCCGGGTGGTCGATACGTTGTCGCGGCATAATCTGGGTGTAGGTTTGCCGGACAATGTGGACATCACGTTCGAAGGGTCCGTTGGCTATTACTGCGGTGGATTGAACACCGGAGCAAACATCACGATCGAACGCAACTGCGGCTGGGCCGTGGGCGAGGGAATGGCCAAGGGCCACATAACCGTTGGCGGCTATGCGGGCATGTCCTGTGGGGCCGCAATGATTGGCGGCACGATCCATGTCAAAGGGGACGCCGGGCCCCGCGTCGGCGTTGCCATGAAGGGCGGAAATATCGTGGTCGAAGGCAAAATCGGGTATCAATCCGGTTTCATGGCGCATTCCGGGCGGATCATTGCCTTGGGCGGAGCGGGCGAGTCCTGTGCCGATGCCCTGTGGCAAGGAGAGGTTTGGGTGGCGGGCGAGGTCGATAGCCTTGGCGTCGATGTCGATGTACTTGAACCGACGGCCGAGGAAGTCGCCGAGGTCGACGCCATTCTTGACCCGCTCGGGCTTGTCGACAGTTCACGGAACTGGAGAAAAATGGTGTCCGGTCAACGTCTTTGGTATTTTGAAAGCAGGGATGCAAGCGCATGGCTCATGATCTGAGTAAACCCTATGAGTATCCGTTCGAGGTCGCCTCAGAGGAAGAAATCCGGTTCCGCGACGCAGGCGCGATCGAGGGTCGCCCGGCAGGCGTGCCGTCCTCGTATGATGAAGGCGGATCGACCCGTTGGACACCCGAAGCGATTTCCGAGGTTCACGCGCTGGCGCAGCTGGGGCGCTATCAGGTTCGCGGTTACAACACGTTCAACAAGCGGATGCCGACCTTTGATGATCTGACATTCGTCCCGGCGACCATGACCCGTCTGCCGTTGGAAGGGTATCGTGAGAGCTGCGACACCACGACAGTTCTGGGCGGTGGGCGCGGCCTGGTCGAACGCCCGCTGGAACTCAAGATTCCGATCTACATTGCATCCATGTCGTTCGGCGCGCTGTCGGCGTCAGCCAAGGCATCGCTGGGCTATGGGGCCTCGAAAGTGGGCACCATGACCTGCACGGGCGAAGGCGGCATGCTGGAGGAGGAGCGCGAAGCCTCCCAACGCCTTCTCTACCAGATGTCGCCCGCCCGCTATGGTGTGGATCTGGATCACCTGCGCCGCGCGGATGCGCTGGAAATCGTCGTGGGGCAGGGGGCCAAGCCCGGAACCGGCGGCCTGCTGCTGGGCATGAAGGTCAGCCCGCGGGTCAGCCAGATGCGGACACTGCCCGAAGGGGTGGATCAGCGTTCGACCATCCGCCACCCGGATTTCCTCGGAGCTGACGATTTGGCGGTGAAGATCGAGGAATTGCGGATCGCGACCAATTATCAGGTGCCGATTTTCATCAAAATGGGCGCGACCCGTCCCAGGTTCGACGTGGCGGTTGCGGCCAAGGCAGGCGCCGATGTCGTGGTTGTTGACGGGGCAGAGGGCGGTACCGGGGCATCCCCCGAATTGCTGCTGAATCACACCGGCATTCCGACCATGAGCGCCATTCGCGCCGCACGCGAGGCTCTGGACGATTGTGGTATGACCGGCAAGGTCTCACTTGTGGCAGCCGGGGGTATCCGCTCGGGAGTGGATGCAGCCAAGTGTCTGGCATTGGGTGCCGATGCGGTGATGATTGGCAACGCAGCGATGGTCGCGCTTGGGTGCAACAGCCCCAGGTATCTCGACGACTACACCGCTTTGGGGACATCGCCCGGTGCATGCCATCATTGCCATACAGGCCGGTGTCCGGTCGGCGTCGCAACGCAGGACCCTGAACTTGAGGCGCGCATGAACCCCCATGCCGGTGCGGAACGTATCGCCCGGTACCTGACGGCCATGACGATGGAGATCACGGCGCTGGCCAAGGCTTGCGGCAAGTCCTCGGTCCACAATCTGGAAACCGAAGACCTGCGCGCACTCAGCTTTCAGGCGTCGGCCTTCACCGGGGTCAAGATGGCGGGCATAGACCGGGCTTTCGACTGGTGAGGATCGCCCTGCTTGAGATGACCAGCCACCCGCTGCCGCTGCTGGAGGGTTTGCCGCGAACCGCGCAGCAGATCCGCGAGTGGATCGAACCGCATTTGCCGGAAGCAGAGTTCTTTGTGGCGAATGTCGTGGATGGTGTCGCTCTTCCTGCGTTGTCCGATTTTGAAGGGGTCATAGTCGGAGGTTCCGAGTTCGGCGTTTACGACGACACGGAGTGGATGCAGCCCCTGCGCTTGTTCCTGCAAGACTGTCGGGACCAGAGCAAACCTGTCTTCGGAATTTGCTTCGGCCATCAGATCATGGCCGATGTCTATGGCGGAAAGGCGGAAAAGGCGGTGATCGGCAACATTGTTGGCTGTCGCGCCTTTGACTACGGAGGCGGCAATCCCGACGCTTATGTCTGGCATCAGGATCAGGTGACCAAGGTGCCTCCGACGGCTCGGGTTACGGGTTCGGCTGATCACTGTCCTGTCGGGGCGCTCGATTACGAGTTTCCTGCCCGGTCGGTTCAGTTTCATCCCGAATACACGGCGGAACATTTGCGCGACCTGTTCATTCGGGGTCGCGACATCATTGTGACGCCAGAGGATGCGGATGCCGGCCTGGCAGCGCTCAGGACAGCGAATGTTCCGGGCGATCTGGCCGCGTCGCAGGCTGCAGCCTTGTTTCGGGGAACATATCGGACTCAGCAGCGCGAATAGCCGCCAGCACCATTTGATCCTGATCAATTCTCCCGTGAGCTTGTCATGTATACTGAATACAAGGCAGGGCAAAGGAGGTGTCAGATGTCCGGTTACTCAGATTTCTTTCAGTCCATTGCGCGGATCGTTGGCGCGCCCCGCACGGAACATGTGGATGATCGCGAGTTGTCAGATCTGGGGCTTTCCCGCGCGGATTTGGCGATGCTGCGCTCGGGTGCGCCACAGGCACGCGAGCGCATACTGGCGATGGCTCGGCAGTTCGGGTTGACGGAAGATGACCTGAACGCGCACACCAACCTTGGCCTGGAGCTTGCCGAAAAGTGCGGTCATTGCCTGCAGGCGGAAACATGCCGCGACGCCATTCGGGCCGGAGCCCGGCTGCCGCAGGAAAAATGTCCCAATGCTGGCTTGTACCGCGCCTTGTCCGAAGTTTAGCGGCCGCTTGGGCTTTCTTTTGGGCTGAGTTTTCTGCGTCCGGCGACCCTGAACCGGTCAGCCGTGCCAAAATCTTTCATGCCGACACCTGCAGCGAATTCAGCAAACACAGGAGCATGCTTGAACAGATGCCCTGAGCATCCCCCGGCAAATAACACGTTGTCATGTTCCGGGTGCCAGTCAACGATGAAGTGAGTGTCCGGTGTCAGTATGATCTGGTTGAACTTCGAATCCACGACACGCTCGCCTTCCAGCCCAGGCAAACGGTGGCGAATATAGCTGCGTGTGCGACCCAGTGTCTCCTGACGGATCAGGCGTTCGTCGTTGTCCAGGTCGATCTTGTCGGGGATCACAACAGCCGCCTTCACACCAGACCCCTCGGACGAGGGCAGGCCAAATGACCCCTGACCATGATCGATCCAGCAGGGCATTTGGCTCATATCGAAATCCTCGGACCCATCTGGCGTCGAGGTGTACAGGACATTGACGCCAACCACCGTTGATATCGGCTTGATTGTTTTGGGGAACATGTCCGCCATCCAGGGGCCGGTCGCAATGACGATCAGATCAGCCTCAAGCGGTTTGCCGTCCAGCATCGGGCGCTCAGAGCCGTCCGTGGTGACACGTCCCCGCTGCACGATTCCCCCAGCGCGCCGAAACAGATCCAGTCCGGTCAACACGCAGCGATGGGCCATCAGCATTCCGGCTTCTGGCTCGAACAGTGCATATTCGATATCGGACACCCGAAACTGAGGGAACCGCGATTCGATCTCCTGCTGATCGAACTTGTAGTAAGGCACGCCAACCTTGTCGAAAGTCTGCGCGGTTGCGTCTTCCCAGTCACAATGGCCGCCGGTGGCCAGAATCAGGGCACCACATTCATACATCAGGTTCTGTCCGCTTTCGGCCTGCAGCTCGAGCCAGCGCAGGCGGCTTTCGCGCGCCCATCGGGTATAAAACTCATCCCGTCCCGATATGGCGCGGATCACCCGGTTGTAATCCGTTGAAGATGCACGGGAATGACCGGGTTCCCACCTATCGATCAAAGTCACCGCCTCGCCCATTCGTTGCAGTGTGAGCGCCGTCATGACGCCGACGATGCCGCCCCCGACAACGATGACCGAGCTTTTGGACATGACGTAGATTTTCCTTGTTTCTGGATTGTCTTTGTGAATACTGTATACAGAATACAGCATTTATAAAGCTAAAAAACAGGGAGAGCGCATCAATGAGTTCGGGGTTTGATCTGCCCGAGGGCACGCATACCGTCATTCTTGGCGTCGGCGATCTGAACGGCATCATGCGGGGCAAGCGCATTCCGGCCAGCCATTGGGATCATGTGTGCAACAGCGGCAATGCGCTCTCGATTGCTTTGATGGCAATCGATATGACCTGCGATGTCTGGGACACGCCCTATGTCAATTTCGACAACGGCTATCCCGACATGCATGTTTTCCCGATGACCAAACCGGTTGCTGTTCCGTGGGAGCCGGGCGTGGCGGTCTGCTTTGGCCGCGCCGAAGGTATGGACCACAAGCCGGTGCCCATCGATCCGCGCCAGGCTCTGGTGCGTCAGGTCGAGCGCGCGCGCGACATGGGGTTCGAGGTCAATGTCGGCACCGAACTGGAATTCTATCTGCTGGACCCTGAAACCGGGCAGCCGCGTGACAGCGGAATTCAGGTCTATGGATTAGGTCGGGCGGCAAGAATGGAGCATATCGTTGGGCCCATTCGTCAGCAGATCAATGAATGCGGCATTCCGATCGAACAATCGAACCCAGAATATGCCGCCGGCCAGATCGAAGTGAACATTCGGTATGGCGAAGCGCTGGCTGCTGCAGATCGCGTTGTTCTTTTCAAGTCGCTAATCCGCCAGTTGGGCATCGCCCACGGGTATCTGGCCACCTTCATGCCCAAGCCGTTCTTTGACCAGTCCGGCAACGGCTTTCACACACACTATTCGCTGTGGAAGGACGGAAAGAACGTTTTTGCCGAAAATGGCAAGATCAACGACACAGGTAAGGCTTTCATCGCCGGGCTGCAGAAGCGGATGTGCGAAAGTGCGATTTGCGGTAGTGGAACAGTCAATGGTTACCGTCGCCGCCAGCCGTATACCTTCTGTCCGATCAACGCGAGCTGGGGATACGACAACCGCACAGTCGGTATCCGCATTATCGAAGGATCCGACAGCGCCGTGCGTGTCGAAAAACGCGATGCCGGTGCGGATGCCAATCCCTATCTTCTGCTCGCCGCCGAAATCGCCGCAGGTCTGGACGGGATCGAGCAAGGACTGACCCCAACAGACCCCACAACCGGCAACGCATACGAGGATGGCATTGGTGATCCCATTCCGACCGATCTTCCAACCGCCATCGAACTGGCGCGCGGGTCCGAGTGGCTGCGCGACGTAATGGGCGAGATGCTGTGGGAACTGGTCTTGCAGCAGGCCGAACGCGAGCTGGAGTTTTTTAACCAACAGGTCACTCAGGTCGAGCTTGACCGCTATCTGAGGACATTCTGATGCACCTCGGCAAAGTTGCAGGAACGGTTACGGCAACAGCAAAGGACGCCAGATTGGTTGGTCTGAAACTACTGGTGACAGACCTGATCGACAGCGACGGCAATCTGATCGATCCGGCGCGCGTTGCAGCGGATACATGCGGCGCGGGCGTGGGTGACACGGTGCTGATCGCGACAGGCTCGGCCGCACGAATGGCGGCGGGGTTGTCCACCGCTCCGGTGGATCTGGCGATTATCGCGGTGGTCGATCGCGTTTCAACGAACTGAAACACAACACACAAATCAATAGCCTTCGGAGGATAGGAAAAATGGCGAAACCAGTGGCAGGGCAGATGGCCCTGGGCATGATCGAAACCCGCGGTCTTGTTGGGGCGATCGAAGCAGCGGACGCAATGGTCAAGGCGGCCAGCGTGGCGATTGTCGGCCAGACCAAAGCCGGCGGCGGTCTGGTGACAACCCTTGTGCGCGGCGAAGTCGGCGCCGTCAAAGCCGCAACAGATGCGGGCGCAACGGCAGCCAACAAAGTTGGTGAAGTGGTGTCGGTCCACGTGATCGCGCGCCCGCATGATGAGCTTGAAGCCATTATCGACGGGCTCGGAGCCGGATCTTCGGCCTGATCCATCGCCGCTAAGGAGACATTATGTCAGCCGGATTTGAGGATTTCACCCGTGCGGTGACGCGGGGCGCTACCCGCGACGCCCCTGCCGCGCGCAGCATTGAGCGTTTCGCAGTGCTGGGCGGCGGACCGGATGCCCGCCTTTTGGCAGCGCTGTGTCTGGCTGAAGGGGCCGATGTCACACTGTTTTCGGCCTATGGAGCCGAGCTTTCGCTGCTGACCCAATCTTCGGGCATTGGTATCGGGGGTGACGGTCCTGTGGGCACCTATCAGGTGAACCGGGACGGGCCATCGGTGGAAACAACAGCGGAACTGGATGCTGCGGTTCGGGACGCACAGGTGATATTTCTAACCGGACCCGTTCACAAGCAGCGCACCTATGCCATGGTTCTGGCTGATCACCTGAGTGACGGCCAGGTTTTGGTACTGGCCCCCGGGCGGTCTCTGGGCGCTGTAGAAGCCGCCTGGATGCTGCGCATCGGGGGGTGTCGGGCGGATGTGACGCTGGTTGAAATTCTGGGTTTGCCCTACTGGTTCAACGCCGAAGGTGCTGGGCTGACCCTGTCCACAGCCGCACCAATGGCGGCGGCAACGCTGCCACGCGGCCGCAACAACATCCTTGAAGCTCTGAACCGTTTTCTGCCGAACCTTCACCCGGTTGATTCTGTCCTGGCTTCCGGATTTCGTGACCTGTCCGCGGCCGTGGAAATACCTGCCCTGACCCTTGGCGGGCAGGGGATGGGCAACGGCGGCCCCGATGTTCCGATGGGGGGCGTTCCGCTGGAGGCAAACCAGACTTTTGCCTCTCTCATCGGCGCCGATCAGATCGCCGTCATCGAAGGATTGGCCGAGGAACGGAGACAGGTCGCGGCTGCATTTGGAGTCCGAAACCTGCCGGAAACGTCGGACTGGATCGCCACCTTTGCCGGGGCTGAACGGGGGTCGGGTTCCCGGCCTGTGCCGGATCGACAGGCCGCACGTCACCTGATGCGTGACGGTGTGCTTGGCTCGCTGGTCCCGCTGGTGTCTGCTGCAAGGTTGGCCGGTCAGCCCGTTCCTTTGACAGAGAGTCTGATCACCATGACAGACCGTATTCTTGGCGCTGACGTCGCGGCGGCAGGGCGCAGGCTTGAAACCATCGGAATAACCGCAGGCGATGTCGATCAGGCGCGTCGTATCTTTGACACTATTGCCACTGGAGCCTCGTGATGGACGCAGATCTGAAATCCATCGCCGCCGCGCGGCGCGCTGCCGAAACGGCGTTCGAGGCCTACCGGACCTTTCTCGGGACCGATCCGGCACAGGTAGATGCCATCGTGGACGCCATGGCCCGTGCCATTGAACCCGAGGCTGAACTGCTGGGGCGGCTGGCGGTCGAGGAAACCGGATACGGCAATGTCCCGGACAAACGGGTCAAGAACCTTTTCAACGCCTTGTCAGTTGCGGATTATTTGCGGGATGTAACGACATTGGGCCTGTTGTGGCGGGATGATGCCACAAAGGTCGCCGCCTTTGGGGAACCGATGGGCGTGGTGGCGGCCCTTATTCCGGTCACCAACCCGACCTCAACCATCATCTACAAAGTGCTGTCAGCAGTGAAAGCGGGCAACGCAATTGTCTGCGCACCCCATCCGCGAGGCCTGGGGTGCGGAATCGAAACCGTCCGCATCATGGCGCGCGTGGCCGAACAGATGGGTGCACCCAAGGGGCTGATCCAATGCCTGGATGCAGTGACCATTCAGGGCACGGCCGAGTTGATGAAGCACCGCCGTACGTCGGTTGTTATGGCGACAGGTGGCCCGGCTATGGTCAAGGCCGCCTATTCCAGCGGCAAGCCGACATTGGCGGTCGGGGCGGGCAACGTGCCGTGTTATGTGCACAAATCGAAGGCGCGCGATCTGGCGGAAGTGGCCGAAATGATCGTCACATCGAAAAGCTTCGACTACGGCACTGCCTGTGTCAGCGAACAGGCCGTGGTGGCCGACCCGGAAATATCCCGTGACCTGCGGCATGAACTCAAGCTGAAGGGAGCTTATTTCTGCACCCCGGCCGAGGCGGATCGACTGGCGAAAGTGATTTTCAAGGGTGCGCGGGCGATGGACCCCGATAAGGTCGGGCAAAGCCCGCAGGCCCTGGCCGATGCCGCCGGTTTCTCGATTCCGCCGCGCACCCGTTGTCTGGTTTCCGAAGAAACCGAAGTGGGTTGGCAACGCCCGTTATCGGCGGAAAAACTGAACCCGGTGCTGGCTTTCTACGAGGCGAAATCCACCGACCACGGCATCGAACTGGCGCAGTCCATCGCGCGGTTCGAAGGTTGGGGACATTCTTCGGTCATCCATTCGGACGACCCCGAGGTTGTCGCCCGGTTTGCCACCGTACCCACGGGACGTGTGCTGGTCAACACGCCGGGGATCATGGGTGGCATGGGCTATTCCACAGATCTGGAGCCGTCTTTCATGCTGGGCACTGGCACGTGGTCGGGGTCGATCACGTCGGACAACGTGACGGCCCTGCATCTCATCAACATCAAGCGGGTCGCTTATGAAAGCAGACCTTGGCGCGACATTTACGAGGAGTATGGCGCATGAGCGAGATCACGATCCGGGCGCTGATGCAGATCGACAACCTGCAACCGAAATTCGCGGCCTACAACGGCGCGACGGTGCAGGGTTCGGTGCCTTTGTCGGGGGACACAGTGCTGATCGGAGAGTTTGCACCGGGCAACGGGGTGTTTTCGCTGATCGATCGCGCGCTCAAGGCGTCTTCGGTAGAGGCAACAACGCAGATGGTGGAACGAGAGTTCGGGTTTTTTATCCTGCGCTCACCTTCAAATGCCGAGGTGTCTGCGGCCCGCGATGCGATGCTGGCCGAACTTGGGGCTTCGATGTCGGACCGTCTGAAACCCGCAATCAGTTCGACTCAGATCATCACAAGCGTTGAACCTTATCAGGCGCAATTGCTGAACAAATGGCGCAAGGGCGCCCTCATCGTTCCCGGACAAACACTGGGGATCGTCGAATGCGCGCCAGCCGCCTACATCTCGATCGCCGCGAACGAGGCGGAGAAGGCAGCCGAGATCGACATCGTCGAAGTGCGCGCCGTGGGCCGGTTTGGCCGCCTGTTCATCTCGGGGTCGGAAAACTCGGTCAAAACCGCCGTCGAAGCGGCAACTCGCGCCATCGAGGCGGTGGACGGGCAGGCAGGCTGATGGCTGCTTCGCGGGTCATAGGCTCGGACGCAGTCGAGGACGCGCGCCGAAGTGGCAGGATCGTGTTCGAAGTTCTGCCCGGCGACATCGTCACGGCGCTGGCCCGGGAAACGGCGGAGCGCATCGGCATCACCCTGGTGGACGGACCGCTGGAGCGGCCACAGGCACCACGTACAGATGGCGCCGTTTCGATGCGCCGCGTGCTCTATCGTCGTTCACCCAAATGGGTTGCGCCTGCGCGGGCACCGCGCAAGGCCCGCAGGCTGGGCAAGCTGGCGCTGATCGGTGCAGGCGGCGTTGGTGGCAATATCGCACATCTGGCAGCGATGGCGGATATCGCGGATGAAATCGCCCTGATCGACATTGCTCCGGGTCTGGCAGCTTCGACAGCGCTGGACCTCAATCACACATCCGGCATCACTGGTGCCCGTGTCCGATGCGTCGGAGGGGACTCTCTGGATCTGGTGGCAGGTGCCGAGGTGGTCGTCGTAACCGCCGGGCGCGCACGCCGCCCGGGCATGACCCGTGCTGACCTGATAGATGTGAACGCGCGTGTGATGCGCCAGTCGGCAGAAGCGATCCGTTCAGCCGCACCAAACGCCATCGTGATTGTCGTAACAAATCCTCTGGATGAAATGACGGTCGAGATGCTGCGGGCCACAGGCTTCGCGCGCGAACAGGTTCTGGGCATGGCGGGAACACTGGACAGCAGCCGGTTCCGCAACGCACTTGCCATGGCCGCGGGGGTCTCTCCCGCTGATGTCGAGGCCTTTACCCTTGGCAGTCACGGTGACGAAATGGCGCCGATCCCCAGCCGCGCCCGGATCAAGGGGCGGGCGCTTGAGGTCTTTCTGTCACCGGATCAAATTGAAGCATGCGTACAGGACGCGATCACAGGCGGCGGGCAGGTCGTCGCGCTCAAGAAATCCGGTTCGGCGACGATTGCCCCGGCCCATGCCTCGATTGAACTGATCGATCACATCAGGGGCGCTCGGTCCGGTCCGGTTCCGGTGTCTGTGATGTTGCAGGGCGAATATGGAATTGATGGCGTGGTGCTGGGCGTGCCCGCACATCTTGGCGCCAGTGGACTGGTCGAGGTCGAGGAACTGCGCCTGACGGACCAGGAACAGGCAGGGCTGCAAGAAGCAGCTGATGCGATCCGGCTGAGGCTGGGTCTGTGACCCTTCGGTCGTGGAAGTTCGGCGGGCGGTTTGAAGAGGTCGCATCGTATTCCCGCGCAAAGCGGATCGGACCATTTGTCTGGGTCGCAGGGACGACCGCGATTGAACCAACAGGGCGTATTCATGCGCCGGGCGATGTGGGCGCGCAAACACGGTATATCCTGTCCCGTACCGAAGACGCGCTTAAGGCTGTCGGGGCAGAGTTGCGCCATGTGGGCCGGGTGCGCGCATACCTGACCGATCTGTCAACAGCGGGCGAATTCGCGCGTGTGCACGGAGAGTTTTTCAAGGGTATCGATCCGGTTCTGACCGCTGTTCAGGCAGGCCTGACCCAACCCGGTCTGATGGTGGAAATCGATGTGGACGCCGTGATCCACGATGAAAGCGGTAAAATCGGCGGATTCTGAACATGAGTTTTCAAGAAAGGATTTGATCGATCCATCTTCTTGTGTACTGTATACAGAATACAAGAACGGCATAATGAGACACAGGGAGCAAAACTGATGATCAAGACAGCGCTACTTAGCGGAACATGCATCGCGCTCATGGCCTCGACGGCCGGAGCAGAAATTAAGGTTGGGTTTATTGGGTCGCTTTCCTCGGACACCGGGCTGTCGACCCTTCGCGGGGCAGAAGTCGCGATTGAGGAGCTTAACGCCAATGGCGGCGTGATGGGCGAGCAGATCATACTGGTCTCTGCCGATACCGGGCAGGATCCGACCGAAGGCGTACGCGCTTATGAATACCTGGCCGAGACCGAAGAGGTTGATTTCATCATATCGGGTTCGATCGACGATGTGTCGCTTGGCTGGCTGCCTCGGATGCAGGAATACCGCATTCCGACGCTGGACACCTGGACATCCTATATCGGCATCATCGACATGGTGGTCGAAGACCCCGAAGGCATGGCGCCCTATTTCATGAACATCGCCTCGGACGAGGCGTTGGCCACGCTTTACATCAATTTCGGCGCGGATGTCCTGAAGGAAAAGATGGGCTGGGATTCCGTTGTCATTCTGGCCGAGGACACCGCCTTTGGCGAAGCGATCACCGGACTTGTGACCGAAGCGCTTGCACCGGTCGCCGGGATCGAGGTCAAGGATATCATTACGTATGATGTGGCCACTGTCGATTTCGCGCCGATCTTCAGCCGTGCGCAGGATACAGGGGCCGACTTCATCTATCAGGTTTCGTCCGTTAACTCTCAGGTTGTGTCGTCGCAATATGTGAAACTGCAAGTGCCGATGGCGATGACGGGCGTCAACGTGTCCGCGCTGGGAATGGAGTATTGGGAAGACACGGGCGGCGCCGGCGGCGGCATTTCGACCCTGTCCCCGATCCCTTCGGTCGGGTTCAGACTGGATCCGGCAAGCCAGGCTTTTGTCGACACCTATCAGGCCAAGTATGACAGCCGCCCGCTGCTGCCGCATTTCAACGGGTTCAACGCCTATCACGGTCTTAAGCAGGCCATGGCTGCAGCCGAAGAGGCTGGCGGTTTCGACAATGTCGAAGGCTGGGCCGATGCGATGAAGAAGCAGGATCTGGTCCTGGAGATGGATGGTCAGCTGTGGTTGCGCTATGCCTTCTGGGGCGATGAGGAGGTTGAACCCGTAACCGGCCGTACCTATCCGCACAACATCCGCTTTGATCTGTCCGAGCCGTTTGATGACGCCGCACCGTCCATGGTTGTTGTGCAGTGGTACGAGGACGGAACCGCCGCTGTTGTGTATCCAGAGAAATACGCGACGGGCGAGTTTACCCTGCCAAGCTGGGTCAAAAACTGATCCGGTCGTCCACATAGCTTGAACCGGGCGCGCGACAGCGTGCGCCCGCAGCCAGGGATACCTCAATGTTGCAGATACTGATCCAGGGGCTTTTGCTCAGTGGGCTCTATGCGCTTATCGCAATGGGTTTCACGCTGATCTTCAGCATAGGGCGTGTTCTGAATCTGGCGTATGGCGCCTATCTGATGGTCGGTGGGTACATCTACTTCTGGGTATCGCAAACGCTGGGGATGCCCAAGCTCATGGGCGTTGTCGTGGCCGCCGCAATGGGCGTTCTGATGGGTATTCTGAAGTACCGCCTGATCGTGAAGACGCTCAAAGGTGATCATGTGGCGGTCGAAATATCGACGCTGATCCTTGCGGTCGTGATACAGGCCGGGATCGTTTTGGTCTTTGGCGACAGCAGTAAGATCCTGCTGCCCATCGTGCCCGGAGTGATCAACGTTGCCGGAGCGTCCGTCACATACAACATCCTGATTGCAACGCTCATTAGTTGGGCCATCCTTCTGGGGCTATACGCTTTCGTGCGGCTCACCCACACCGGGCGGGCAATGCAGGCGGTTTCGATGGACGCCAAGGGGGCTGCTATCTCGGGGATCGACCCGGACCGGATCAACCTGATCACCTGGGGCATCTCGGGGGCATTGGGGGCACTTGGGGGTGTGTTCTTCGCCAGTTACACGCAGCTTTCGCCATCCATGTGGGTCGCCCCGCTGATCATCTCGGTGGCCGTTGTCATCGTGGGCGGAATTGGGTCGATCATCGGGACCTTGGTTGTCGCACACATCGTCGGCTTTCTTGAAGTCATCGTGGTGGCGACCCTTGCGCCCGAGTTGCGCGGTGTCTTCACCATGCTGCTGATCATTGGTGTTCTGGTGACCCGCCCGCAGGGCCTGTTTGGCCGTGAGGAGTTATAAAGATGGGGCTGCGCTGGTTTCACTTTGCCCTCTGGGGTGGTCTGATTGCGGGGATGTTCCTGTTGCCTCAGGTCGTTTCCAACGGAACACTGCGTACGATGATCTTTGCCAACTACTTGGCGATCTTCGCGATCAGTTGGGACGTGCTGTCCGGGCGGACAGGATACGTGAGCTTTGGCCACCCTTTCCTGATCGGCATCGGAGCGTACACGACCGCCATTCTTACCAAACGGTTTGATGTGCCGGTTGAAATCTCGATCCCGGTCGCGGTGCTGGTCACCATGGCAGCCGGACTGCTGGTGCTGCTGCCTGCGCTGCGTATTCGCGGAAGCTATTTCGCACTGGTTACACTGGCCTTCATGGAGCTGCTGTATCAGCTGGTGCAGGTGATCCGTCCGGATCTGACTGGCGGCACACGCGGGATGTCTGGTATCCAGACCCTGACGCGGGGCGCAGCAAACGGATACTACCTGTCGACCGCCCTGATGCTGAGCGTCGCCGTCAGCATGTGGCTGCTGATGAAAACCCGGCTGGGAACAGCGCTGGCAGCGATCGGCATGAACGAGGAAAGCGTGCGCGGCTCGGGGCTCAGCACCACCCGGCTGAAAGCGTTTGCCTTTTTGACCAGCGCGTTTATCGCAGGGCTGGGCGGGGCTTTCTATGTGCACTATCTGGGATCACTTGCCCCGCGTGCGCTGTTTGACATCAACTTCCTGTTTACCATCATCGTTGCCGCACTGCTGGGCGGTACATCGACCATCATTGGGCCGATGATCGGCGCATTCTTCATGACCTTCCTGCTGGAATACCTGCGGCCGGTCCTGCCGGGGGCCGAGCGGTATTTTGTCTACGGCGCCATCGCGCTGATCCTCTACATGTACCAACCCAAAGGGCTGGTGGAACTGGTGCGGCGCGGATTCACCCGGCTGCGGAAAGGGGGTGTGGCGTGACTGTGGCGCTGGAAGTTTCCCATCTGATCAAACGCTTTGGCGGGCTGGTGGCCACGAATGGTCTGTCCTTTTCCCTCAAAGAAGGGGAATCTCTGGGTCTGATCGGTCCGAACGGGGCGGGCAAGACCACCGTGTTCAGCCAGATCATGGGCGAGCTGCGACAGAACAGCGGCACGATCGAACTTTTCGGGCAGGAGATATCGGCCCTGCCCACGTCCCGGCGCATTCGGGCGGGCGTCAGCCGCACGTATCAAATCCCGCGGCCCTTCGGCGACATGAACGTGGCCGAGAATATCCGCGTGGGCCTGATGCCTGACAACATCTGGCGCATGATCACCAAATCCCCTGACACGGATCTGGAACGGGAACTTGCCTTGAGCGTCGGCTTCACCGAGGCTGACCTGCAACGGACACCGTCCGAACTGGCCATGGGCGATCTGCGCAAGCTGGAAATGGCGCGCACCATGGCCACCGCGCCGCGTGTGATGCTGCTGGACGAGGTGTTTGCCGGTTTGACGGTGGGGGAAATCGCGCAGATCTCGGACCTCATCCAGTCCATGCGCAAGGACGGCATGACTTTTCTGATCGTCAGCCACGATCTGCCCGCGCTTGAACCCCTGATCGACCGTGCCATTGCAATTGAGCGGGGAACGATGATCGCCGAAGGCACATTCACCGAAGTTATGAATGACAAGGCCGTGCAGGCCTCGTATCTGGGGGGCGCCTGATGTCCTATCTGGAAATCGAAAACCTGTCCGCATTCTACGGCAAGGCGCAGGCGCTGACAGACATCTCGATCACGGTCCAGCCGGGCGAGATCGTGGCCGTCGTCGGTCCGAACGGTGCGGGTAAGTCCACCCTGCTGGACAGCATAATGGGGATGGTCAGAACGGAAGGCGATATCCGGCTGCGCGGCCACAGTCTTGCAGGCCGATCACCGGCCGAAATCGTGCGCCACGGCGTCGGTTACGCGCCCGAACGGTTCAACCTGTTTCCCTACATGTCGGTGCGCGACAACCTGATGGTGGGCGCCTATACTGCCCGCGAGGATATCGAAAGCAATCTGGACATGGTCCACAAGCTGTTCCCACGGCTGGCCGAGCGGGAAGGGCAGGAAACCTCGACCCAGTCCGGTGGCGAACGGCAGATGGTGTCCTTCGGACGGGCCCTGATGACCAGCCCCGAGTTGCTGTTGGTCGATGAGCCAACAATCGGTCTGGCCCCGAAAATCTGCCTTGAGATCGCCGAAGTCGTGCGTCAGTTAAACAAGGAATACGGCCTGACCGTGGTCATCACCGAACAAAACGCCAATTTCGCCCTGTCACTGGCTAGCCGTATCTATGTGCTCGAGTCCGGCCGCATGCAAACGTCCGGCACTGCGGATGAACTGCGGAACGACAAAAGGCTGCTCGAAGCGTATTTCGGCGGGCACTGAATCCGATCGGTTCAGTTTTGCGTGCCGTCTCGGCGACAATTCCTCAGAACTACCACACACGACCTGGGTTTTGGTGTTGTCTGCTGCACGGGTTCTGTACCAAATGGGGCGGGTACCGGCGCTCGGGCGTCGAGAACACCCGAGTAGGCGCGGTACAGAAGGATGGGACCAATACATGTCGGAAGAGTTCACGGCTGCAGAAAAGCGCAGGCTTGAAAAACGAGTTCGTGCTGAACGGGTCATGGGCGATAACGGCCATCTGTTCGACCATCCGGTACCCGCTGAACTTCTCACGCCGTATTCCAATGGTGACAATACCGAGCTTGAGCAGATCCGCGTACAAAGGAAATATATCAATCGTGCCAACAACATCCGAAGGTGCTGGAACAGGTTTCAGCTTTACCTTCCCGAGTTGATGTACACCGAAGAACCGCAGGACATATTCGAGATGTCGACGGCGCATGGCGGTATGCTCGAGGTTGCCCGGCACTTTGGCCATACCGTTTTGGGAAATGACTTTCCCAATATGCTCAACAACAAACAAACTGAACTGGCATCCACGCATCGTCGCCTGAACGACGAGACGTTTGTCTGCGAAACCGACAATCACGGCATTCAGATCCCCAAAGACCACAAGGTACACGACTGGCCCTATCGCCCGATTATCGAAGCAATCGATATTCCAATGACGCTGTTTGACGCCGGGCGCACGCCCTATCCATTGGCGGACAAATCAAAGGATGTGCTGATTTGCATGCAGTCGATCGAGCACTATTGCCACCCTCAGGACTGGATGCTGATACTGGACGAGTATTGCCGCATCACCCGAAAGACGATCCTGATCATGCTCAACCCCGTGATCGGTCATTTCGCCAATGATCCGTTTTACACAGAGTGCTTCGAGAAAGCCCGACACGATCTGCATATGTATCGTCGAAATGGGTTCCGGACCACATCGTGTCATATCCAGTGGTCGCAGGTGCTTGTGTTCAAAATCACGGCCGTCTGAGGAAAAAGACCTGCAAGGCTGTCACTGACATGCCTGTAAAATCAATACAGGACGTTGAGCATGAACAGAGACACGAACAGGAACAGGACTGTCATGACCCCGCCGGATCGCACGAAATCCATTACCTTGTAGCCTGCCGGACCCATGATCAGGGCATTCACCTGATGGGTCGGAATGATGAAGCTGTTCGAGGTCGATATGGCAACGGTCAGCGCAAAGACCCCCGGATTGCCCCCTGCGGCAACCGCGATTGAAACCGCAAGGGGCACAAGCAAGACGGTTGCCCCGACATTCGACATTACTAGCGAAAAAGCTGTGGCCAGTATTGCCACCCCAGCCTGAAGCGCCCAAATGGGCCAGCCGTCCAGAATGGTCATGATCTGCTGCGCAATCCATGCGGCCGTCCCGGTATTCTGCACGGCCTGACCAAGTGGAATGAGACAGGCAAGAAGGAAAACGGTGTTCCACCCAACTGCGCGATATGCCTCGTCCACACTCAACACGCGGGTCAGCATCATGCCGGCCGCTCCGGTCAGCAGGCATAGTGACAGCCGGACGTCGGTGAACAGGATCAGCGACAAGGAAATGGCAAAAAAGGCAAGCGCCCAACCGACCTTTTGCGGCCGCAATTCGTCTTGCGGAAAGTCCGTGGTCACAACGACAAAATCCGGATCGCGCTTGATCCGCATCAGGTTGTCCCATCGGGTATGGGCGACCAGCATGTCACCGGCGTGAAATGCTTCAAGGCCGATCTGGGTTGATGCGTGATCATCCGTCTCGACATGGCTGAGCGTTTCTTCCCCGCGATGGATCGCCAGCAAAGACATGCCATAGGTCTTGCGGAACAAAAGCTCGCGCGGGCATTTGCCGATCAGCTTGCTGTCCGGGGTCACGACAACTTCTGCGATCCCGGCATTGGTGGGTGCAAACTCTTCGACGAAGATATCCAGTTCAGGCAGAACAGTCAGACCGAACTTCTGCGCGAACTCCTCGACCACCCAGCGACGCCCGATGATGGCCAGCCGGCAAGGTGCGGCAATCTCGGCAGTCAGAACCTGCACCATCGAGGTTTTCCCGCGATAGAATGTCGAGATGATGTAAAGGTGGTTCTCGTGGTTGATATCGGCCAGAATCTGCCCCACCAGGGGGCTGTCCTCGGGGACGATGACCTCAAAAACGTCTGCCTTGAGGCCGTAGACCCTTTGCAGATATTCTTGCGTGCCTTGCCCGGTCCCTGTTGCATCAGACGCGCCTTCAGTCGGCAGTACCCAGCGCCCCAGCAAAAGAAAATATGCGATACCTGTCAGGATCAGGGCCATGCCGATTGGAGTGACTGAGAAAAGTCCAAACGGTTCGATTTTCTGCCCTTCGGGCAACCCGTCATTTGCCGTCAGAATGAGGTCATTCAGCAAGATCAGTGGGGAAGAACCGACCATAGTCATGGTGCCGCCCAGAATGGCGCAAAAACCCATCGGCATCAGCAGTCGCGACAGCGGAATGCCAGACCTTGAGGAAATTCGGCTGACAACCGGCAAAAACAAGGCCGCCGCGCCGACATTCTGCATGAAAGATGAGATCACTCCGACAGTGCCTGACACGATCGGCAAAACCCGGTTCTCGGCTGTGCCGCCGTATTTCAGGATGACGGCAGCCACTTTGTTCATGATGCCGGTCTTGTCCAATCCGGCACCGACAATCATGACCGCGATGATTGAAATAACGGCGTTGGACGCGAACCCGTCGAACAGTCGAGAGACATTTGCCAGGTTCTCCAACCCGGGCGCATAACTGAGAAGGCCGACGATGACCAAAACCAGTATGGCGGAAAGGTCGATTCTTACGATTTCGGAGACAAACAGGAAAACGGTGAAGGCCAACAGGGCGCAAACCACACCCATCTCGAACGTAAAGGTTACTTGTTCCACAAAGTTCACCGGGAAATTGTATTTTGGTCTTTAGGGAACACTTAACTTATTGGGCTAGCCTTGTCATGAAGTTTCGCCGGCCATGGCGGAAACGAAATAAAGTTATGCCAGGAGCCCGAGCTTTGAACAAGTTGACACACTGCTTGCTCCAACCAATCGGGCACCGTGCTTTCAATGGTGAAGAATCCGATCCCGCTAACTTTGGGTGGTCGAATATAGTAACCGGACCGGCATTTCATAGCCTACCTGTCATGAGCGTCTTTCAGGCATTCAAGAAACACGTTCAACCTGCGCCCTTGCGAAGCGCTTTTGCGCACGATTGCGGCCATGCTTGAGATATATTCCGCAGCTTCGCATCTGACCTCCCTGACTTGACCAGCTTCCACGAACGGCTGTGCCTGATGGGTCGGCAAGAAGCCCAGATAGCAGCCGGAAAGGATGAGAAGCGCCAACGCTTCTTCGCTTTGGACAAAGGCGGACTTTCTCAGTTTCAGTTTTTGATGGATCGACATGTTGGGTGAGTTAAAGCTCAGGCCCGCGTAGGTGTACTTTCGAAGCTCACTTAACTTGAACTCGGTTTCTGCGCGCTGAAACAGCTCGTGATTCCGGCCGCAAAACAGGCGCATGTCTTCGGTATACAGCGGTGAATAGTTCAACATCGGCGATTGGCGGTGCAAGGGGACGATGCCCAGATTGAATCGACCGTTTATGACACCTTCTTCGATCACGTTGGGCGGTTCGACCGAAATATCTAGCGTGACGCCCGGCGCCCGGTTTCGGAACAGGCGAATAGCTTCGGACATTTCGGCATCCGGGTTGGAGGAAGACCGGTCAAAGATTGCAATCTTCAACTTTCCCGCCATTTCGGCGCGAACCTCACCGATAATGTTCTGAAATCTGTCGATTGATGCAAACAGGCTGTCTGCGGACTTCAGGACATGCTGGCCGTCGGATGTCAGCGAGAACCCGGCGGGCCCGCGATGGCATAGTTTCAGGTTCAGGCGGGTTTCGAGATCCGAGATGTGTTTGCTGATAGTTGAACGCCCGATGTTGAGCTCAAATTCGGCGGCGGTGAACCCTCCGCAGGCAACCACGGTACGAAAAATCTGCAGCAAGCGAATGTCCACATCCGAGATGCGCGTAATGGCGAGTTTCTTTGGAATTGAAAGGTTTCCTTTTGTCGAACTTTACGTAGATTACTTTGTATTACCTCAACCGTTTTTGCAACTTATAACTCGCCCACCGGTGACTCCAGTTTGCGCCATACTCACAGGCGTAGGAATGCGATGCCATCGTCACAAATAAGGTGGAGGACTTATGAAACTCATCAAATCATTCTCATCTGTCGCGTTGGCTGCCACGTTTGCCGCCGCGACCTTTGCCGCGCCGGCCATGGCGAAGAACTTCAAGATTGCCGTGGGCGACAGCGGCGGTTCCAGCCAGGAGGCAACCGGCCTTGCCTTCAAGGAAAAACTCGAGGAACTGTCGGGTGGCAATCACACCGCAACTCTGTTTCTGAACGGCCAGCTCGGGTCCGAACAGGACACCGTGAACGAAGCAGCAATCGGCACGCTGGACATGTCGCTGCTGGCGATCAACAACGTCACGCCGTTCTCGCCGACCGTAGGTGTGTTCACACTGCCTTACGTCATCCTCAGCCTGGAGGACGCCGAAACCCTGACCCAGGGCCCCATTGGGCAGGAACTGACCGAAAACACGATCAATGATGCAGGCGTACGCATCATCGCCTGGACCTATACCGGTTTCCGCGTTCTGACGAACTCCAAGAAGCCGGTGAAATCGGTTGCGGATCTGGAAGGTCTGGTTATCCGCGTTCCCAAGAACGAGATCATGATCGACACCTATAAGGCGTGGGGCATCAGCCCGACACCGATGGCCTGGTCGGAAACTTTTGCCGGTCTGCAAACCAAGGTTGTTGATGGTCAGGACAACCCCTACACCACGATCAACGCGATGAAGTTCTACGAAGTTCAGGACTATGTGACTGAAATCCGTTACATCTTCTCGATCGAGCCTCTGATCATTTCCGAGCAGGTATTCCAGGGTCTGTCCGCCGAAGATCAGGCCGCCGTACTGGAAGCCGGGCAGTATGCAACCCAGGCCTCGGCCCAATTCCTGCGCGACAAGGAAGCCGAGATCAAAGCACTGCTGGTTGAAAAGGGTATGGAAATCCATGTTCCCGAAAACGACGAGGCAGAGTTCATCGAACTGGCAACCACAGCGGTCTGGCCGAAGTTCTATGAAAGCATCGGTGGTGTTGAAAAGCTGAACGCCGTTCTGGCCGCCATCGGCCGCGACCCCGTTTCGGAATGAAAATAGTATAAAACAAAGGAAAGCGCCTGACTGGCGCTTTCCATTCTGAGGGAGAGGGACCGATGAAAAACTTCTGGGGAATAGTCGACAACATAGAAAGCTACATCTGTCGGTTTCTTCTGGCAGTCTTTGTATGTCTTTTGTTTTTGCAGGTGGTCGTAAGGACAGTATTCAACTTTTCTTTCTCGTGGGTTGAAGAGCTGTCCGTCTACATGTTCGTTTGGTTCGTGTTTTTCGGCGCCAGCTATGCGGCCAAGATGGGTGCGCATAACCGCGTCACGTTTCAGTTCAAGTTTCTGCCCCCTCGCGCGATCAAATATATCGAGGCTTTCGCGGATCTGTTCTGGATCTGCTTCAATGTCTACTTCGTCTACCTGGCGATCGACTTCATCTTCAACCGCATGAACCGGTTCCAGTCCTCCCAGACCCTGGGGTTCCACCTAAGCTGGGTCTACATCGTTTTGCCGATCACCTTCACCCTGATGACCATTCGTATCCTTCAGGTGAACTACAAGAAAATCATTCTGGACGAAGACCTGCGTGATCCTGACGCGATCGATCTGGAAGAAGTCCGCGCAGACCTGGGCGCTGACGTGGACCACACTGACATTGGGGAGGCAAAATAATGGGCAGTGAAATCGTATATATCCTGTTCGGCGGCTTCCTGTTGCTGTTGTTCATCGGCGCGCCGATAACGGTCGCGCTTGGCGTTTCGACGATGATCACCTTTCTCGTCCTGGACGAGAATCCGATCAAATTTGTCCAGATTGCGTTCACGTCCGTGGGTTCATTCCCGCTCATGGCCCTGCCGGCGTTTATTCTGGCGGGCGCATTAATGGAAGCCTCGGGCCTGTCACGGCGACTGATCAATGTTGCCGAAAGCTTTGCTGGTCCCTTCACCGGCGGTATGTCGGCGGCAACAGTTTTTGCCTGCCTGTTCTTCGGCGCGATTTCGGGTTCAGGCCCGGCGACAACTGCCGCCGTCGGCATGCTGATGATCCCGGCCATGATAGATCGGGGATACGGACGCAACTATGCTTCGGCGATCACTGCATCGTCCGGAGGGCTGGGGATTGTCATTCCGCCGTCCATCCCGCTGATCATCTTCGGCATTGCCGCGCTCGGCATGCCAGCCCCGCCAGAAGCTGTTGCCGAACATGGCACCTTCCAGACCGTGTCCATCCCGAAACTGTTCATCGCCGGTTTCATGCCCGCCTTCGTGATCGCCGGCAGCCTTTTGCTGATGAACTACATCCTGGCCAAAAAGAGCGGCTACAAGGGTACGACCGAGGGCTGGTCCATGCGTCATATCTGGTGCGAAATGTATCGCGGCTTCTGGGCCCTGATGGCCCCGGTGGTGATCCTGGGCGGCATCTATTCGGGCTTTTTCACCCCGACCGAGGCGGCGATCGTCGCGATCTTCTACACACTGGTTGTGGGCGCATTCATCTACCGCGAACTCAGCTGGGAAAAGCTATTCACCTCGCTTGAAACCACCACATGGCTGACGGGGCGCGTGTTGCTGATCATGTTCACAGCAACGGTGTTTGGCCGGCTTCTGGTCGAAAACCAGATCCCTGCACTGATCGCCGAAGGCATGCTTTCCGTCACAAGCAACATCTATGTGATCTGGACGCTGGTCATCCTGTTCCTGCTGTTCGTTGGCATGTTCATGGAAACGCTGGCAACCATTCTTATCCTGGTTCCGGTGATGCTGCCTGTGGCCTACAGCGTCGGCATCGACCCAATCCACTTTGGTGTCGTGATGGTGTGTACGCTGGGGATCGGTTTCCAAACCCCGCCATTGGGCGAAAACCTTTTCATCGCATCCGGTATATCCAATATATCAATCGAGAAGATTTCCGTTGCAGCGCTGCCCTTTGCCTTCATCAATACGGTCGCCATCTTCATCATAGCGTTCTTTCCCGAAATCTCGCTATGGCTGCCGCGGGCGCTTGGGTATTGAGTGCGGACAGAAAGGAACTGAACCATGTTACCTCAGATCAAAGACATCCTGTTCGCAACGGATTTGTCCGAAAACGCCAACAATGCGTTGCGCCATGCCCTGAGCATGGCGCGCGCCCATGGGGCGAAAGTCCATGTTTTGCACGTGACCGAGCCTCTGACACAGGACGCCATCGTGACGATGCGAATGTTCATTCAGGATGATGCATCGCGCAAAAAAGCGATCCGGGACCGCCACGCTTCGGTGAAGGAACTGCTGAAAGAGAACCAGCAGAAGTTCGTGAAAACCCTGACCGAAGAAGGAAAGGAGGCTTACGCGTCTGTCGCCTCGGTGGAGCTGGTTGACGGGCATCCCGCCGAGTCCATCCTGCAGCGCGCGCGCGAGCTGGATTGCGGCCTGATTGTCATGGGCACGCACGAGCAGGGCACCGGACACACCTTCATCGGGACGGTCGTCAAACGGGTGCTGAGACGCTCGACAATTCCAACGATGGTGGTGCCCAACATCACCTGATAGGGGTGTTCAGACTCATCTTGAAGACCTCAGAATCTTCTTTTCACAGCGGTTGGGTTGAGGTTCTTCCGATGGTACGCGAAGGCCCCTAGGGCTCTTGCGGGGTGATCGTGTCACAAGCCCGCGAACAGGTCTTTGAATTGCGCGCGTAGCGCGTTCTTCTGAACTTTGCCCATCGTATTGCGCGGCAACTCATCCAGTTGGATCAGTTTTCGTGGGTGTTTGTAGCGGGCCAGACCGCTGCTGATCGCGGCCTGTATCGCTTCCAGATCGGGGTGCGCGTCCGGTTCCGCAACAATCACACCGACCACGGTTTCACCGAAATCCGGGTGCGGCACGCCGATGACTGCGCTTTCCAGAACACCCGGCTGGTCGTCCAGCGCCAGTTCAACCTCTTTTGGATAGACGTTGTAGCCTCCCGAAATGATCAGATCCTTGTTGCGCCCGACAATGTGGACATAACCGTCTTCGTCTATCCGCCCCAGATCGCCGGTGATGAAGAAACCATCCTCTCGCAACTCGGCGGCAGTTTTTTCCGGCATCTGCCAGTATCCGCAAAACACGTTGGGGCCGCGCACCTCGATCACGCCGATCTCGCCCTGGGGCAACGGACTGCCTTCTGCGTCGCATACCTTAAGCTCGACCCCCGGAAGTGGGAATCCCACCGTCCCGGCCCGCCGTTCACCGTCATAAGGGTTGGACGTGTTCATGCTGGTTTCAGTCATGCCATAGCGTTCGAGAATGCGATGGCCCGTGCGGTTCTCGAACTGAACATGTGTATCGGCAAGCAGCGGGGCCGAGCCTGAGACGAACAGGCGCATATGTGCGGTCAATTCCTTGGTGAAACGCGCGTCATTCAGCAGTCGCGTGTAGAAAGTCGGAACACCCATCATCGCCGTGGTCGTCGGCATCAGTGTGATGATGTTGTCCAGATCGAACTTGGGCAGGAAAACCATACGGCTACCGGCGATCAGGGAGACATTGGTCGCCACGAACAACCCGTGAGCGTGAAAGATCGGCAGCGCGTGCATCAACACATCGTCAGACGAGAACCGCCATTCCTTTGCCAGCGTCCGGGCATTGGACAGCAGGTTGTTCTGCGTCAGCATGGCCCCCTTGGACCGGCCAGTTGTGCCGGAGGTGTAAAGAAAGACCGCCAGGTCGTCTCCTGTACGATCCACAGTTGCAAAGCTGTTCGGCATGGCGGCGGCCTGTTCCATCAATGTGCCACCGCCATCGGCATTGAGGGTTAAAACGCTGGCCCCCATCGGAGTACTGACAGACTTCAGTTGGTCCTCGTTCTGTTCGTCACATACGACCAGAGATGCGCCGCTGTTTTCGATGAAATAGGTCAGTTCCTCGACCGTGTAGGCCGTATTGAGTGGCAAAAACACCAACCCGGCCTGAACACAGGCTGCGTAAAGGGAAAGCGCCTCGGGCGTTTTTTCGACCTGCACCGCGACCCGATCACCGGGTTGCAACCCCATCCGCGCAGTGACATTCGCGATCTGCGCTGCTGTATTCAGAAAGTGGCGATAAGAGATCACCCTGCCATCCGCGAGATGCAGGAACGGTGTGTCTTTGTCCGCATGAATTCCGAACAGGCTGTCATAGAGTGGGTTTGCCAAGAAACTGACCTTTGTATTCGCGATGCAAGAGACCTATCGGCTGAGAATTTCTAGCTCAACGAAAATAGTGGAGCAGCGCGGGATTTTGGGCCGCGTTTCAGGTGGGCTCACGTGTCATCAGGGACAGAACCATAAGAAGCCGTAAGGCAGGCATTCAACAGTGGAAATGAAGTTGTTCGACGGCCCGCAACTGTTCCGACGGTGGCCATTTGTCGAAGTATCGGGACACGTTCGACAAGAAAGACAGATCGATTGACGATATCCCCCGGGGGAGGATAAGGTTCGCCACATGACACACATCCACTCAACCCATCCGGCAATCATTGCACGACTGAAAAGGGCCGAAGGGCATCTGTCCAAAGTGGTTTCGATGCTGGAGCTGCAGCAACCTTGTTCCGACATCGCCCAACAATTGCACGCGGTCGAGAAAGCGATCACAAACGCCAAACGGGCTTTGATCCATGATCATATCGATCATTGTCTGACGGGTGGCGACGATCCGGAAGGAGCCGTGGAAGAGTTGAAAACAATCAGCAAGTACCTGTAATCCGATGCTTTCAGTTCTTAGAAATCGCACCTATCGCCATCTTTTCTTCGCCCAGATCGTGGCGCTTTCGGGCACAGGTCTGGCCACTGTTGCACTTGGCTTGCTTGCATTCCAGCTGGCAGGGGATTCGGCGGCGCTGGTGTTGGGAACCGCACTGACCATCAAAATGGTGGCCTATGTCACGATCGCTCCGATTGCGGCGGCATTTGCCGAGCGCGTCGATCGGAGACGAATGCTGGTGGTCCTCGACCTGATCCGGGCCGCGGTTGCCATGACCCTTCCATTTGTATCAGAGGTCTGGCAGGTCTACGTTCTGATCTTTGTCCTGCAATCGGCATCGGCCGGGTTTACACCCGCCTTTCAGGCCACGATCCCCGACGTTCTTCCTGATGAACGAGACTATACCAAGGCGCTGTCGCTGTCCCGTCTTGCGTTTGACATGGAAAGCCTGCTGAGCCCGATGCTCGCCGCGGCGCTGCTGACCGTGATGAGCTTTGACAACCTGTTCTGGGGCACCGGAATCGGGTTTGTCGCTTCGGCGCTTCTGGTTGTCTCGGTGCTTCTGCCGTCGCCAAAGCCGGCAAAGCCGCGCGGCATTTACGATCGGACAACGCGCGGGATGCGGCTATATCTCAGAACGCCGCGCCTGCGCGGCTTGCTGGCGCTGAACTGGGTCGCCTCGGCCACCGGCGCGATGGTCATCGTCAACACTGTTGTCATCGTGCGTGGGGATCTGGGCCTGTCGGAAAGCGCTGTCGCGGTTGTCTTGGCGGCGTTCGGGGCAGGTTCCATGCTGACCGCATTGACCCTTCCGCGCCTGCTGAACAGCGTGCCCGACCGAAAGGTGATGCTGTCAGGGGCGGTGCTAAGCAATCTGACCCTGTTCACGTTGGCGCTGACATCATTGGCAACGCCGCTGTCCCAAACCGCTCTGATGGTCGGCTGGCTTCTGGTTGGTGCGGGATATTCCGCAATACTGACACCGACAGGGCGGCTGCTTACACGGTCAGCACATCCTGAAGACCGCCCGGCAATCTTTGCAGCCCAATTCACATTGTCCCACGCCTGCTGGTTGGTATTTTACCCTGCGTCGGGCTGGCTGATCACCGTGTTCGGCACCGTTGTCGCCATGATCTCACTGTCTGCTCTGGCTTTGTTCGGCCTTCTGGCGGCCGTGCGACTATGGCCGGCCGATGACGGCCGACCTGTCCGTCACGACCACCCGGATTTGCCGCAGGATCACCCACATCTACAGGGCGATGAGCCTCATCAGCACGTGATCATTATTGATGATCTGCATCCGAGGGCTGATGGGCAGACAAAGGCAAAAACCGCCCTATAACCTGTTGGCGTCCCCAGAAGGCATTCATTTTATTGCAATCCCTCCGAAAGACATTTCCGGAGTTTTGGATTTTTTTGTTGCAAATTGATACTAACCAGCGGAACCATGCTCAGAACACGTAGTCCAGGGTTTTCGAGATGCCGCCATTCGCCATTGACGGGCACAATGACGTTTTAAGCAAAATTGCCGGTTCGAATGCCTCGGATCCTCTTGCGCTTTTTTGTTCCGGAAACGGGGACTGGCATCTTGATCGTCCAAGAATGAAGGCCGGCGGATTGCTGGGCGGTTTCTTCGCCATTTGGGGGCCATCCGAAAACGATACGATCGACTATGATGGCCTGATGGCCGGAGCGACCTATGACGTGCCGTTGCCACCCGAATTGCCACAAGATGCGGCGATGAGACGATCGGTTGCATTGGCAAGCAGTCTTGTTCAGCTTGAGCAACGCGGGGCGCTGCGCATTTGCAAGAACGCGGCGGAGTTGCGCCTAACCTGCGAGTCCGGCGAAATCGGCGCAATCATGCATATGGAAGGGGCCGAGGCGATTGATCCGGACCTGAAAGCGCTCGATCTGTTCTATGCGGCTGGCCTCAGGTCGCTTGGCCCGGTCTGGAGCCGCAACAACATCTTTTGCGACGGCGTTCCGTTCCGCTTTCCCGGATCACCTGATACCGGTGGTGGACTGACCGAAGCGGGAAGATCGCTGGTCGCACGGTGCAACACGCTTGGTGTTCTTGTGGACCTGTCGCATATCACCGAAGCGGGGTTTTGGGATGTCGCCGAAACGTCGGATGCGCCGCTGGTGGCCACACATTCCTGTGCCCATGCCATTTGCGCAAATTCCAGGAACCTGACCGACGCGCAAATGCGCGCAATTGGCGAAAAGGGCGGTGTCGTGGGGATAAATTACGCGGCCCAGTTCCTGCGCGCAGACGGTCGTCGCGACCCGGATGTGCCGTTGGATCAGGTTCTGGCCCATATCGATCATATGATCAACGTCATGGGCGAAGACACTGTGGCCCTGGGCTCGGACTATGACGGGGCGACGGTGCCCAATGCCCTCGACGGCGCAGAAAAGCTGCCTGCATTGCTGAATGCGATGGAGGTCCATGGATACACACAAGATCGGATCACGAAGATAGCCAACGGAAACTGGCTGCGCGTGCTGACCGACACCTGGGGCGGGTAGACCCGAGCATAATCAACAGGGAGTTAGACTATGAAGTTATTTTCCAAACTTGTCGGCACCGCAGCTTTTGCGGCGACACTGGCTGTGGGTGCACCGGCCGCGTTTGCCGAAACGCCGCCCAACATGCTGGTCATGGCGATGCGTATCGATGACATCACGACAGCCGATCCGGCACAGTCGTTTGAATTCACCGGCATGGAGATGACGCGCAACATTTATGGCAAGCTGGTCAATTACGATCCGCTTGATCTGGACGCCGGGTATCAGCCGGATCTTGCGACCAAATGGGACGTGTCCGAGGACGGAAAGACGATCACCTTCACGATGCGCGAGGGCGTCAAGTTCCACTCCGGCAACCCGGTGACGGCGGAAGATGCGGCGTACTCGCTGCGCCGTGTCATCAAGCTGAACAAGACACCGGCCTTCATCCTCACTCAGTTCGGTTTCACCCCTGAAAACGTTGATCAGATGATCCGCGTGGAAGATGGCAAGCTGCTGATTACCACGGACAAGAAATACGCGACATCCTTTGTGCTGAACTGCCTGACAGCCGGTGTCGGTGCCATCGTCGATATGAAGACCGTCGAAGCCAACGCCGTGGATGGCGATATGGGCAACACCTGGCTGGCGACAAACTCGGCGGGTTCCGGTCCCTACATGCTGACAGGCTGGAAACCGAATGAGAGCTATTCGCTGCAGTCCAACCCTGATTACTATGGCGGTGCCCCTGCCATGGAACGCGTCATCACCCGCCATGTGCAGGAAAGCGCGTCGCAGCGGCTGTTGCTGGAGGCAGGCGATATCGACATCGCACGCAACCTGAACCCTGAAGACATGGCCGCGGTCGAGTCGAACGCCGATCTGGACATGTACGCGGCCCTGAGCGGTCAGATCATGTATTTCTCGCTGAGCCAGAAACACCCCGAACTGTCGAACCCAAAGGTCATGGAGGCCATAAAGTACCTGATCGATTATGAAGCGATGGCCGATAGTTTCCTCAAGGGTGACTGGGCGGTTCACCAGAACTTCCTGCCGGCAACCTACATGGGATCGGTCGACGACAATCCGTTCAGCTATGATCCGGAAAAAGCCAAGGCATTGCTGGCCGAGGCCGGTGTTTCGGGGTTTGAGTTCGAAGTCGGTGTGCGCGAGGCGCAGGAACGTATCGAGATCGCACAGTCCATCCAGAACACGCTGGCCGAGGCCGGGATCACCATGAAGATCACTGTTGGGACCGCCAAGCAGGTGCTGACCCGGTATCGCGCCCGTGAACTGGACGCCTATCTTGGCGCTTGGGGGCCGGATTACCCCGATCCGCAGACCAATGCCGGAACCTTTGCCTGGAATCCTGACAATTCAGACGAAGCAAAGGCCACCGGGATTCTTGCTTGGCGCAATTCCTGGAACCCCGGAGAACTGACGGCAATGACCGATGCGGCCAAGATTGAACCCGACACGGCAAAACGGGCCGAGATGTACGAGGAAATCCAGGCCATATTCCGCCAGACTTCGCCCTTTGCAATCATGTTCCAAAGGACTGAGAGATCCGGGATCGGCGGCAACGTCACCAACTGGAACCTTGGCGGTGCGGTGTCCGAAGCCGGTTACTTTGTCGTAACCAAGTAATGAGCGACATGACAAATTCCGAGAGGCGCGGGCTCGCGCCTCTCATTCACGTCTTAAAAACAACCGTTCTGACGATCGGATCGATTCTGGTGACGATGCTGGGATTGTTATTTGTGACCTTCATCATCGGAAGGGTGATGCCGGTCGACCCGGTGATAGCGATAGTGGGTGAACGCGCCACGCAGGAAGTTTATCAGGAAACCTATGAAATGCTCGGGCTGGATAAGCCTTTGCTTGTCCAGTTCTGGTACTACCTGTCCGACGTCGCCCGGCTGGATTTTGGAATTTCCTATCTCAACGCGCGCCCGGTGATTGAAGATATCAAGCGGGTTTTTCCCGCAACACTGGAATTGGCCACCCTGGGTGTTCTGGCGGGTATTCTGGTCGGCGTGCCGCTGGGCATTGTCGCGGCCGTCAACCGGGGTAGCTGGATCGATCAGATCGCCCGCTTCATCGCGTTGGTGGGATACTCAATGCCGATCTTCTGGCTGGGCCTGATGGGATTGATGATATTTTACGGCAAGTTGCGATGGGTCGGTGGCCCGGGGCGCCTGGATATCTTCTACGAGGACATCGTGCCGACGCGTACGGGTATGATCCTTGTCGACAGCCTGATTGCCGGCGACATGACGGTCTTCTGGAATGCCGTCAGCCATATTATCCTGCCCGCGCTGCTGCTGGGTTATTATTCGCTGGCCTATATCAGCCGCATGACCCGCAGTTTCATGCTGGAGCAACTCAGCGCAGAATACATCCTGACCGCCCGTGTAAAAGGATTGCCCGAACGTATCGTTATCTGGCGTCACGCCTTTCGCAACATCCGTGTGCAACTGATCACCGTCATAGCCCTGTCTTATGCGGGATTGCTGGAAGGGTCCGTGCTGACCGAGATCATCTTCAGTTGGCCCGGTATCGGCAGCTATATCACCACGGCGCTTCTGAGTGCGGACATGAATGCCGTTCTGGGTGGAACCGTGGTTGTCGGCTTCTGCTTCATATTGCTGAACGTCACAAGCGATCTGCTTTACAAAGTTCTGGACCCGAGGGCCAAATGACCACTCAAACGCTACGACAATGGCTTCTCTCGGAAGAACCGGAAAGCAGGGTACAGGCCCGCCTCGCCTCCATATATAACGGATGGCTCACGTTGCGCGGCAATGTCATGGCTATGATCGGTTTGGTCATCATTGTGGCGCTGATCCTGACCGCCCTGTTCGCGCCACTTCTGGCACCGCATGATCCGTATGTTCAGGACCTTGGCAAACGTCTGCTTCCGCTTGGGACAGAAGGACATCTGCTGGGGACGGACAGCCTCGGGCGTGATATCCTCAGCCGCCTGATTTTCGGTGCGAGAATAACGCTTTACATCGTTGCACTTGTCGCTCTTATCGCGCCGGTTCTTGGGCTTCTGGTTGGCACCGTGGCAGGATATGTCGGCGGAATCGCCGACCTCGTCCTGATGCGGATTACCGATATATTTCTGGCTTTTCCCCGGCTGGTTCTGGCCCTGGCCTTTGTGGCCGGTCTGGGCGCGGGGATCGAAAACGCAGTTCTTGCAATATCGCTCACTGCCTGGCCGCCCTATGCACGGTTGGCTCGGGCCGAGACGCTGACGATCAGATCGCAGGATTATATCAGTGCCATTAGGTTGCAAGGGGCCGGTCCGTTCCGGATCATCACGCGCCACATCTGGCCGTTGTGCATCAGTTCACTCATCGTTCGGGTCACGCTGGATATGGCAGGGATCATTCTTGCGGCAGCCGGTCTTGGATTTCTGGGCCTCGGCGCGCAACCGCCCAGCCCGGAATGGGGTGCGATGATTTCCGAGGGGCGCCGTTTCATCCTGGATCACTGGTGGGTCGCCACCATGCCGGGGCTGGCGATATTCATCGTATCGCTCGCCTTCAATCTGCTGGGCGACGGATTGCGTGACATTCTTGACCCCAAACAAGGGGGCCAGGGATGAGCGAACAGTTGCTGGATGTGCAGAACCTCTGGGTTCGGTTTCCGTCCCGCAGGGGCGTGTTCGACGCAGTGCGCGGGGTCAGTTTCAGCCTTGGGCGCGAAAGACTGGGGATCGTCGGCGAAAGCGGGTCCGGAAAATCCATGACCGGGCGGGCAATCCTGCGCCTGGTGCGCAGCCCGGGTCTTGTCGAGGCGGACCATATCAAGCTGCACGACATTGACCTGCTGAGGTTGTCCGAACCCAAGATGCGCGCTGTTCGCGGCAGCAAGATTTCCATGGTCATGCAGGATCCCAAGTTCAGCCTGAACCCCGTGATGACCATCGGTGCGCAGATGATCGAGGCCTATCGCCAATCCACCGGCGCCGGGCATTCCACTGCCCGAACGCGCAGTCTGGAAATGCTGGACGCCGTTGCAATCCGAGACCCGGAAAGGGTACTTCGCGCTTATCCGCATGAGATGTCCGGCGGCATGGGGCAAAGGATCATGATCGCCATGATGCTGGCCGCAAATCCCGAGATCCTGATTGCCGACGAACCGACGAGCGCGCTGGATGTTTCGGTCCAGCGTCAGGTGTTGAATATCATGGACGATCTAGTGCGCGAGCGTGGAATGGGGCTGATCTTTATCAGTCACGACCTGAACCTGGTGGCGGAATTCTGCGACCGGGTGCTGATCATGTTTGCGGGGCGCATTGTCGAAGTCTGCGATGCCGACAAGCTGTCTGAGGCCAAACACCCATATACTCAGGGACTTCTGAATGCCTTGCCCCGTCTGGATGAGCCGCATGAAAGGCTTGCGGTTCTGAACAGGGACGAAGCCTGGGCCGATGCGCCTTCAGTCAGCGGACAGGTCAAGTCATGAGCATGATTGACATACACAATCTGAACGTCTGGTTCGGAACGGGAAGGGATCGGGTGGACGCCGTGCGCAGCGCCTCGCTTTCTGTCGCACAAGGGCAAAGCCTGGGCCTTGTCGGCGAAAGCGGTTCGGGCAAGTCGACAATATTGCGGGCGCTGTCCGGCCTTGTACCCGGCTGGTCCGGCAGAATGCATGTCAACGGTGCCGAACTGGGCCGACATCGCTCGCGCGAGTTCTATCAGACGGTTCAAATGGTCTTTCAGGACCCCTATGCCTCGCTTCACCCCCGCCAGACCGTCGATCAGGTTCTCTCTGAAACCCTGCGTCTGCACGGCATGACCGACATTGACCGCCGGATCGAGGATCTTCTGGCCAATGTGGACCTGGGCCACAGGTTTCGTTTTCGGTATCCGCATCAGCTGTCAGGCGGCCAACGCCAAAGGGTTGCAATTGCACGGGCGCTTGCGGCCGAGCCGGATGTGCTTTTGCTGGACGAGCCGACCAGCGCGCTGGACGTTTCAATTCAGGCCGAGATTCTCAACCTGTTGACGGACATACGCGCCGAGCGATCCCTGACATATCTTATGGTCAGCCATGACCTGGCGGTTGTCGGGCATTTGTGTGACCACGTTGCCGTGATGAATGCTGGCCAGATCGTCGAGCATCTGAGCGTCGAGCAACTGCGAAGCAGATCCGCCCATCATGCCTATACCCAGCAATTGATTGCCAATTCCTACATCTAGGCCATCTGTCTTGTTCGGTCCGGGCACAAAGGTGACTTAGACCGGTTTTCGTGCGACGATCCAGACTGAATGATAGGTCAAGGGTACGCCGGCGTCGGTCCCGAACCGGCGGGTGTAATCTGTTGAAAACCGCAACAGATCGGATTTGGTCCAGAACTGTTTGGCCCGCCCGTTGACCCCGGTTTGGCGCAGATGTTTAAGCGCAAGACGCGGTGACGCGAAGTGCAGTTGCTGCACATGCTCGCCCGATGTCACAAGTTCCATTTTAGTTTGGACTGAAGCAACCAGATCCTCGGAACGGCACAAACCCGGTGCCCCTGCAGACGAGCCGATTTGAGCGAGCTCATGATACTGCTTTGGGCCAAAGCCTGAGACTGCTAGCCAACCACCCGGCGCAAGCGCGTCTGCGGCTCTGCGCAAAAGTGCGGCCGGATCCGCCAGCCACTGGATCATTGAGGCAGAGGTGATCAGATCAGGCCGGTCGGGCCAGTCCACCTGCAGCGCGTCGCCGCACAGGAACGTGGCGGCGGCCGTTTGTGCAGTCAGCCCGGCTTCGGGCGCCAGATCGTTGAGGGTCAGGTCCCCAATGACAAATGCTTCGCGCAGCTTTTGTGTCAAAAGCCCGGTACCGCAGCCAAGTTCCAGGACTGAGGAAAAGTGACCCGGCGCGCCGCAATCGCGCAGGTCCGTTACCAGTCGCTCTGCGATCCGCCCCTGAGGACCCGCGGCCTGGTGATAGGTGTCAAAGCTACGGCTGAAGCTGCGCTGAACCCGGTCTGTCGAATGCGCCATCATGTGATCCACTCCGCCCAGCTTTGCCCGGCCCGAAACGGAACATGTGGCCCCGAGACGGGGCGAACAGCCTTGCCTTGCCGCGCCCATGCTGCCTTTTGGGCGCCGGTCGGGATGATCCGGTCCTTTTCGGGTATCCAGACGCGATCAAAGGCACGTTCCGGGGCTGGACCCCGATCAATGATGCAATGCAGCTCAGCCTGCGCGGCCTCGATGTTCAGGGCAGGAGCGGGGCCTTGCAAACCGGCGCGACGGCAAAATTTCGAAAAACTGTCTGCCGTAAGGCCATCGGCTGTCGCGCGTATCATCTGGGGCGCTATTCCGGTTTCCGCATCCGCTGGCGACAGCGTTCCACTGACGGCGACAAGACGCGCGGGTGAAAAGCCAGTCATTGCCATCCAATGCGCGGCGGACGCGACACCGAAAGAAAAAGCAATCAGATCAACGCGGTCGTATTGCGCGAGTTCGGGCAGGGCATCATCCAAGTGACGGTAGTCATCCACCAGCAGGACGTCGTCCTGTCCCGTCAGTTCTGCAAACGGGGCCGCACCCAGCGCCCAGCCACCAAAAACAAGGATCAGCGATGATTGTTCCGACCGGGATAACCACTGGCGTTTCATTACGATTCCCTGGCCAACGCCACCATCGCAGCGGTGACTTTGCTCAACTCGTCCGGTGAGATGATGTAGGGTGGCATGCAATAGATATTCCGCGCAAACGGGCGCAGCCAGACACCGGTTTCCGGCGCCTTCCTGTGCGCGATAGAGGGATCAAGCCAATTCTCCATCTCGATGACACCGATTGCGCCCAGAACCCGGACATCCGCCACTCCGGGCAAATTCCGCGCGGGGGCGAGTTCATGTGCCATCTGCTGTGCGATTGCGTGCACCTCGGCGCGCCAGTCGCGCCGGGACAGTTGGTCAAGGCTTGCAGCACCGGCGGCACAGGCCAGGGGATTGGCCATATACGTCGGGCCATGCATCAGCACACTGGCTTCGCTTTCACCGATCCCACGAGCCACAGGTTCAGTGGCGACCGTGGCCGCCAGAGTGATATGACCACCTGTCAGCGCTTTACCAAGGCAAAGAATGTCCGGCACGACGTCAGCCAGATGCATCGCAAACAATTCACCGGTGCGGCCGAAGCCTGTGGCGATTTCGTCGAAAATCAACAAAACCCCGTATGCATCGCATAGCGCCCGCGCGCGCTTTAACCAGACCGGGTGATAAAAATACATGCCGCCCGCGCCCTGAACCACCGGTTCCAGGATCAGTGCGGCAATTCGATTGCCTTTGGTCTCCAGCAACTCCTCAAGTGCGCCAAGGCCATTGAGGGCAGTGTCGTCAGACCAGTCCTGATCCAAAGTGATCTGTGGGCGGGGCAAAAAATGCTGTATCGACAATGCGCCCCGAAACAGCCCGTGCATACCGTTGACGGGGTCGCAAACGCTCATCGCCTTCCAGGTGTCGCCATGGTAACCGCCGCGAATGGTGGCGAATTCCGTGCGCTCGGAACGACCCATGGCCATCTGATACTGCACAGCCATTTTCAGTGCGACTTCGATCGCGACCGAACCGCTGTCGCTGTAGAAAATGCGGTCCAGACCATCCGGCAACAGGCTGATCAGCCTGCGGCCCAGTTCCACGGCGGGTTCGTGGGTCAGGCCGCCGAACATGACATGCGGCATTCGCGCCAGCTGATCCTGCATTGCGCTGATAATGGCAGGGTGCCGATGCCCGTGAACTGCACACCACCATGACGACATGGCATCGATCATCTGTGTGCCGTCTTCCCGAGTAAGCCAGACGCCCTCGGCCCCGGTGATGAGGTGCATCGGGCCGGGGTTCAACACATTGGTGTAGGGATGCCAAAGATGGCGTGCGTCGAATTCCAGCGGGGTCACAGGACGCTCCGGATAGCGTTGACATCGATGGCTTCAAAGGCCGCTGACAGCGTGTCGTGTGACAGATCGTCGATTAGCAGCAGCCGGCCCAGATGGCGGACGTTACACATTTCGACGATAGTTTGTTCTACTTCGGGTTCCGCATCGCCGATAAAGGCCACGCCAACCACGGTGCAGCCCGCGGTGCGCAGCGCCATCAGGGACAGGGTCGTATGGTTGATCGTTCCAAGCGCGGTACGCGCGACAAGCACCACCGGCGCCTTCCAGTGGGTGAACAGGTCCAGAAAGAAATGCCTGCGGTTTAGCGGCACCATGACCCCGCCTGCGCCCTCAACAACCAACGGGCCGTCTACCTCCGGCAGTGCAAGCTGCGACAGGTCGATTTCGACACCCATATCTTCGGCGGATAGGTGCGGAGATGCAGGCATGTTCAACCGATAGGCTTCCGGCAGCACTTCAGCCCCCGAGAGAGTTGCAACGATTTCGCTGTCGGTTGCATCCTCCAACCCGGATTGAACTGGTTTCCAATAGCTGGCTCCAAGCGCCGCCGTCAGGCCTGCGGCGAAGACCGTTTTGCCGACACCGGTGTCGGTTCCTGTCACGACGACAGCGCTCATGCCGCTTTCCTCTGGTAACGGTTCAGTGTTTCGAACAGGGCGCTGATTTCCGCCTTGCTGACATTGCCGGTGATAGAGATACGCAACCTCGAAGTGCCGCGCGGCACGGTCGGTGGTCGAATACCGCGCACATCGAATCCGTGTTCTGCCAGCGTGGCCGCCATTTCCATGGTTCGCCCGTCATCCCCCAGAATGACGGGTATGATCTGGCTGTTCAGAACGTCGTTCGGCACGCCAAAACGCCGTGCTTCTGCATGGGCATGCCGCAGACGTTCCTGCGCCGCATCAATTAGCGAGCTATCCGCCTTCAGCACGCTGATCATTGCCCGCACCAGCGCTGCGTTAAAGGGGGAGGGGGCGGTTGCAAAGATGAAAGGGCGCGCGCGGTTGATCAGGGCGTCGATCATCACCCTTGATCCGCAAATCAACCCGCCGGCAACACCAAGCCCTTTGCCGCAGGTGTGCAGCGTCAGCAGTTCCGCGTTCAAGCCATGCGCCAGCCCTTTGCCCTGCGGGCCGAATACGCCTGTGGCATGGGCTTCGTCCACAACAAGGATCGCGTCATTGGCGCGGGCCAGCTCCGACAATTCTGCCAAAGGCGCGAAGTCGCCTTCCATCGAGTAGATGCTTTCAACGGCAATCCAGATCTGACCGGAGCCTCCGGCCGATTGCCACTCGGCGATTACACGCCGCGCATCGGTGACATTGTTATGTGCAAACTCCAGGGTCGTGGCGCGGCCCATGCGCATGCCTTCATGCGCGCTGGCATGAATCAATGCATCATAGAGAACCAGATCTTCTGCGGCGGGCAGGGTGGAAAAGATCGCCTGATTTGCCTGAAACCCACCGCCCATGAACAAGGCGGATTCGGCCTGGAAGAAGGCGGCGGCTTCCTGTTCCAACGCTTCATGCTCAGGGTGATTGCCCCGCAACAGGCGCGACCCGCCGGACCCCAGCGGAACTCCACGGTCCAGCGCGTCTTGCGCCGCCACCTTCAGCATTGGAGACTGCGCCAGTCCCAGATAGTCATTGGAGGCGAAATCCAGGCCGCAACGAGGTGCGAGCACCCTATAGCGGTGCCGGTTGTTCAGAACATCCAGCATGGATTTCAGGCGGTCCAATGCCTTCATTCAGCCGCTTCCACGCAGCTCTGCCCGGCCACGGTTTCGACCTGCAAACCCAGTTTGGCAAACAGGATTGCGTCAGTATCTTCCTCGGGGTTTTCAGCGGTCAGCAGGGTTTCGCCCACAAAGATCGAGTTTGCTCCGGCCAGGAAACACATCGCCTGCATCTCATCGCTCATCTCACTGCGGCCAGCGGACAGACGCACGTAGGATTTTGGCATCATGATGCGGGCGGTTGCAATTGCGCGTACAAAGTCGATCGGGTCAATTGGCTCGGCATCGGCCAACGGTGTGTCTTCCTGTGGCATCAGCATGTTGATCGGCACGGAATCGGGCGCGGGGGACATGTTGGCCAGCGTCACCAGCATATCGACGCGGTCCTGAATTTCCTCGCCCATGCCAAGGATGCCACCCGAGCAGACCTTGATTCCGGCTTCCTGAACCCGGTTCATCGTATCGATCCGGTCCGCGAAAGTGCGGGTTGTGATCACTTCGGAGTAGTACCGTTCGGACGTGTCGATATTGTGGTTGTAATAGTCCAGACCGGCATCCCGCAAACGGACGACCTGGTTGTCGTCCAGCATGCCGAGCGTCATGCATGTTTCCATGCCAAGGTCGCGCACACCCTCTACCATGGCCACAAGCGCGTCCATGTCCCGTTCCTTGGGCTCGCGCCAGGCGGCTCCCATGCAGAACCGAGTCGCGCCGCCATCCTTTGCCTTGCGCGCCTCGTTCAGAACGCGCTGAACCTCAATCAGTTTTGACGCCGACAGCTTCGAGCCGTTTCGAGCGGACTGAGAACAATATGCGCAATCTTCGGCGCATCCGCCGGTTTTGATCGAGAGCAGCTTGGATGTCTGGATCTTGTTTGGATCAAAGTTTTCGCGGTGAACCGTCTGAGCGCGAAACAGCAAATCCATCAAAGGCATGTCGTACAAGGCTTGCGCGGCCTCGCGGGTCCAGGTGGGGGTCGATTGATCCATTTTATCGATACTTTTCCTAGGCGTCTGTCTTTCCGGCTTTTATTATTGATAAACCCAAAAACTACAACTGGAATCTCCCTTGTGGGAAGGCATTCAGGCGAAAACCAGCGAATTGAACGCGTTGCGAGCCAACACGGCGCTGCAGTGCAGCGCCGCGCCGTGGAAACGCACGCAAAATAGAATGTTCGTCAGTCGTCCGCGCCACCTTGACTTTGGTCAGACAGGAACGTGTCAGGGCTGTCTATTTCTTCAAGTTTCCGGTTTTTGATCCACCAGAACCGGTTTCCTACATTCCGCAGAAAACTTCGGTCGTGACTGACCAGCAGGCAGGTTGCGTCATGTTCCGTCAGTTCGGCCTCAAGCGCCTCTTGCCCGTCGATGTCCAGATGATTGGTCGGTTCGTCGAGCAAATAGAAGTTAGGTGCCTTTAGCCGCAGCATCAGCATCGCCAGCCGGGCCTTTTGGCCACCGGACAACGCTCCAATTGTCGTGTCTTGCATCTGGTAGTCTATTCCGGCCCCGGCCAGGACCGAACGCGCCCTCTGATCGCCGATGGAAGACAGTGCCACCACCTTAGCCAAAGGAGTTTCCGCATCATCCAGCTGGCTCAGATGCTGATCGGAAAGGCCGGGAACAATGGACGCTGCGCATTTGATGCCATCTTCCGCCCCTGCCAGAGCCGCCGCTATCATCTGGATCAAACGTGTCTTGCCAGCACCGTTCGCGCCAAGCATCACAACTCTGTCACCGCGCGCAATCCACTTCCGGCCGGTCTTGAAAAGTAATTGCCCGTTTGGCGAGCGAACAGGCGCATCATCCAAAAAGACAAGCGCCTTGGCATGAGTGCCGCTGTTCGCCAGCCGGATATCGCCTGCAGATTGTTCGTGGTGAACGTGACCGATTGCCTGTTCCAGCTTGTCGGCCCTTAGTAACAGCTGTTTGGTTTTGGTCAGCAACAGATCAGAGCCGGAATTCACACCAACGTTCTTCAGTTTTGCCGCCTGACGACGAAGCTGCCGGGCCTTGTTCAGTTCATTGGTTTGCTGCCGCCCATCGGCTGCGTCAGATTCTGCAAGGGCTGCACGTGCCGATGAGTATGACGCCGAAAACACGCGGGAATTTTCGGGGCGCAGAAACAAGGTACGATTGGTCGTGGCATCCAGAAACGCCCGGTCATGCGAGGCGATCACAACCGGCACGTCGCACGGCAATGCGCCAAGCCAGTTTTCCAGCAGCGCAATCCGGTTAAGGTCAAGGTGGTTGGTCGGCTCGTCCAAGAGCAGCAGGTCCGGTCTGGTGATCCAGACCGCGGCCAGCATGGCAGTACGCTGCCATCCGCCGCTCAGATCGCGCAGCGGCCTGTGATGCAACTCATAGGGGATCTGAAGCTCATCCAGCACGACATCCACGCGCCAGCTTTCATAGTCCGCCTGCTCTGGTGGCAGGCCCGCCAGGACCCAATCGTGCAAGCTGTGCGCCAGCGCACCGGTCGGAATGTCCTGTTTTATGTGTCCGGCTCGCAAGCCGCGAGCGCGGGTAACCTCTCCGGTTGTTGGCTCATGGTCGCCCGACAGGCATGCAAGCAGCGTGGACTTGCCGCGTCCGTTTGCGGCCACCAGACCGATCCGGTCGGTTTTCGATATAGTCAGGTTGAGGTCAGAAAATAAAGTCGCGCCAAGGATCACGCCCAAGGCATTGATGTTGATGACAGTCATGGAAATCTCGCACCCAGAAGGTATGGCCGCACAGCGGCTTTGAGCAGACCGTCGATGAAAGGTGTCTCGGGTCGGCCCTGTAAACGGATCTACAGGGCGAAACGGGGACCGTGCTGAAGTCGGCGGATGATACGCATGTTCAGCTCGTGCCCTCCTTTTGTTGGTTGTTACCTTTGCGTCAGGCTAGGAAAACTGCGGGCGATTGGCAACCGCCTTGGCCATCCATCGCAGAAAATTTGGGTCAGTTTTGCCGGTTCACGTTGACGGTAGCCATTCTGAAGAAAATCGAATAATCAGAGCTTCACGACGTCATCAGGCAGAAAAACAGTCCCGTGTTCGACCTACCCGCGCAGCGCGCGCATCTTTCCGAAAAATATGACCTCAGCCCATCGCCGGAACTGGCCGCTAGCATGGCAGACATATACGCGCGCATGTCCCGCGTTGTGTCCCCGGCGGACTGGGTAATCTATGCCCCTTACGTGAAGGCGATCAATGATCTGAAAGCCAAGCGGAATGCGGTCGTCCTGGGCCATAACTATATGACGCCAGAGATTTTTCACGGTATCTCGGACTTTGGGGGTGACAGCCTTCAACTGGCGATCAAGGCGACCGAGGTCGAGGCAGATGTGATCGTGCAATGCGGTGTGCATTTCATGGCGGAAACCTCCAAGATCCTCAGCCCGGAAAAAACGGTATTGATGCCGGACATGGAGGCGGGATGTTCGCTTGCCGAGTCCATTACAGCCGAGGGAATCGCGGAAATGCGCCGCCGCTATCCAGGCGCACCGGTTGTGTCCTATGTGAACACGACCGCCGAGGTCAAAGCCGCATCCGACATCTGCTGCACCTCGTCGAACGCGGCGCAGATCGTGGCCGCGCAGGACAGTGAAACGGTCATCATGACGCCGGACCAGTACCTGGCCCAGAACGTGGCGCGTGACGTGCCGCAAAAGAACGTGGTCTGGTGGGAAGGGTCCTGCATCGTTCACGAACAATACAGCGCTAGCGATCTGCGCGATTTCCGGGAATGGAATCCCGGTACGCGCCTGATTGCGCATCCTGAATGTCCGCCGGACGTGGTGAATGAGGCCGACTTCTCCGGATCGACAAGCGGCATCATTAAGTATGTCACCGAAGAAAAGCCCGAGAAAGCACTGCTGATCACGGAATGTTCGATGGCGTCGAACATCGCCGATGAATTGCCCGAAGTCGAATTTGTCGGGCCGTGCAATATGTGTCCGTACATGAAAAAGATCACGCTGGAAAAGGTGCTTTATGCACTCGACACGATGACCGGTCAGGTCGAGGTTGACGCGAGCATTGCCGAAAAGGCGCGGTTGTCCGTGCAGCGAATGATCGACCTGTCCTGCAAGCTGGGTATTTGACCCAGCCGATGCAGGAAATTGTGACTCCAAGGGTGGTCGTTATCGGCGCCGGGCTGGCCGCCGTTTACGCCGCGTTGAAGCTGGCACCACGACCCGTTGTCATGATTTCGCCCGAGCCGCTGGGGTCAGGGGCAAGTTCCGCATGGGCACAAGGCGGGGTCGCCGCTGCCATGGCTCCGGGTGACAGTCCTGAAGCCCATACCGAAGACACCATCCGTGCCGGGGCCGGGTCCGTTCTGCGTGAGGTTGCCGAATACGTGACCCGCTCTGCCCGCGACCATGTTCTGGATCTGACTGGTCTGGGTACTGACTTCGATCGCACGCCGGACGGGGCCTATATTCAATCCCGCGAGGCCGCCCATTCCGCTGCGCGCGTGGTGCGGGTGAAAGGGGATCAGGCAGGCGCGGAAATCATGCGCGCTCTGATTGCCGAATTGCGCCGGACCCCGTCGGTTCAGGTGATCGAAGGGGTTCAGGCCATCGGGCTGGAAAGCGACGGCAAACATGTAAGCGGCGTCTACCTGACTGCTGCTGCCGACAACGGCGCCAAACCAGTGCTTCTGCGCGGGGCCGCACACATTCTGGCGACTGGCGGGTCCGCGGGGCTATACGCCCAAACCACCAATCCGGCGCGTATCCGCGGGCAGGGGATCGGCATGGCCGCCCGCGCCGGGGCGCGAATAGCTGATGCTGAGTTCGTCCAGTTTCATCCGACCGCAATTGATGTCGGCGAAGATCCAACGCCGCTGGCCACCGAGGCATTGCGCGGTGAAGGGGCGGTTCTGATCGACAAAGCCGGGAAGTGCTTCATGCAAGGGGTTCATGCCGATGGTGATCTGGCGCCCCGGGATATTGTTGCCCGGGCAGTTTACTTGCAGGCGCAATCCGGACAGCGGCCTGCGTTGGACACAAGGGCGGCCATTGGTGTGGAAGTCACAACGCAATTTCCGGCCGTGACCGACGCCTGTATTCGCAATGGGGTGGATCCCGTTTCCCAACCGATCCCTGTCACGCCCGCAGCTCACTACCACATGGGGGGTGTTGAAGTAGAACTTAACGGCCGCAGCACCCTCACAGGGCTTTGGGTTTGTGGCGAAGCCGCATCCACGGGCCTGCACGGAGCCAATCGCCTCGCCTCAAACGGGTTGCTGGAGGCGTTGGTCTTTGCCCGCACCTGCGCCCAAGACATCGCAGCGAATACGGCAGCGGAGCCTTGCCCTGAGGTCTCGATTGACCCGGCTAAAGGTGACCCGAAAACAGAGGTCCCGGCGGTTTCAACTCTGCGGCGGGTCATGACGGATTACGTGGGCGTTGTTCGGAACGGCAAGGGATTGCGCCTAGCGCTGTCCGAAATCGCCAGGCTCGAAAAACAAAGTGCGGCATCGGCCACATTTCTGAACATGACCGCAACCGCCACCCTGATTACCGCGGCCGCGCTGATGCGCGAAGAAAGCCGCGGCGCGCATTTTCGGTCCGATTTTCCCCAGACAGATCCCGGCCCCGGTAAACGCTCAGCTTTGACACTCGGCGAGGCCGTGACACTGCGCGACCGCATCGCAAAGGTTCCACAATGACAATCCCGACATTGCCTGACATGATCCTGGAGCCCCTTGTCCGGGCTGCATTGATGGAGGATCTCGGCTCCAATGGCGACATCACCACCCTGACCGTTATTCCGGAAGGAACGCAGTACACGGCCCGTCTCAACGCGCGCGAAGACGCTGTTGTTTCCGGAATGCAGGTCGCGGAACTGGCTTTCCGTCTGGTCGACCCATCACTTCAGATTACCTCGCTTGTCGTCGACGGTCAGCGGTGCGCCAAAGGTGAAACGCTGATGGAAATCAGGGGCAGCGCCGCCTCGATCCTGTCCGGAGAGCGCGTCGCGCTGAACTTTGCCGGACGTTTGACTGGCGTGGCGACAAAAACAGCGGCCCTTGTGGCGGAAACCAAAGGTACAAAGGCGCGCATCACCTGCACCCGCAAAACCACGCCCGGGCTGCGTCTGGTCGAAAAACAGGCGGTCCTGCATGGCGGCGGTTTCAATCACCGTTTTTCCCTGTCAGATGCAATCCTGATCAAGGACAACCACATTGCCGCCGCCGGTGGAATCGCCGCCGTTCTGCGGGCTACGAAATCCCGTGCCTCACACATGATGAAGGTCGAGATCGAGGTCGACCGCCTGGATCAACTGGCCGAAGTCCTGGATGTCGGTGGCGCGGATGTGGTTCTTCTGGACAATATGTCCGTGGAAACCCTGGCAAAAGCGGTCGCGATGGTCGACGGACGTCTGGTAACCGAGGCGTCGGGCAACGTAACCCGTGAAACGGTTGCAGCAATCGCCGCCACCGGAGTGGACTATATCTCTTCCGGCGCGCTGACCCATTCCTACCGGACAATCGACCTAGGCCTGGATTTCTGAACTGGGCGCATCCCGTCTCACCAAGCTAACAGGCCACACAGGGTCGAGAGCACAGCGGCCACATTGGAGTGAGGAGCGCAAGTTTTTCTCAAAACGCCCCATCTCCGATTGACGTTCGCTTCGAATTGACTAGAAAAGGCCGGCACAGTCGGGCCGGAGGCAGGGCTCGGCGAAGAGAAGCAGGCCGCTGTAGCTCAGCTGGTAGAGCACGTCATTCGTAATTAGCGGGTCCCCGCGAGAATGACTTGCGAAACCAAAGAGTTCGCGGCAAAGGAGTAGAACTAGTAGGGCCATAGTAGGGTCCAGGAAGCCGCTGTAGCTCAGCTGGTAGAGCACGTCATTCGTAATGATGGGGTCGGGGGTTCGAGTCCCTTCAGCGGCACCAGTACTTCTCAACAAAAACAACTACCTAACGGGTTGCAGTTTGAGTGGAAACTGTAGCACGGAGTGTGAACGTTCAAAACAAAACCCGCAGTTTTCGCTTAGCTTCACAGTTCGATTGTGAACAACCCCCATCAATGCGAATGGCCATTGCTTCGCAATGCCCCTTGCTCAAGAGCAAGGACGTGCTCTACCAGCTGAGCCACAGCGGTGACGAAAATTTCTCGCGGAAAACCTAACAACCAGCATTGCAGAACGAAGGAAATCACGCGCGAAGGCACTACGGTGCGCTGCTCCAAATCGCTGCTGGTAGAGAACCTTGCTGCCGAGATAGAGACCGGCGGATTGACGGTCGCCGATGACCTCGACGGCAAGCAAGATTTGATCAACGAGATCGCCTCTTTTGAACTGACCTCGACCAGTGCCGGAAACCTTGTTCTCGCAGGCGGGGGCAAGGGGCATCACGCCGACCGGGCCATTGCTGCGGCACTTGCCTATCTTCGCATCACGCATCTAGACGCGCAGCAGGGTGGCATAGAACACCGGCTGCATGGTTGGGCGTATGACTTACACCGCATTCCAATTCTAGACTCAGCGTTTAAACGAGCTAAGCATCTGTAATAAATAAAATAATTGACTTCCTGTCCAACTCAGTGATACCCAGCCTCCATCAACGGAGAAATCCATCACTGAATTCCGCCGCTTCTGCGGTGAATGGGTTGGACTCCGTGTGGCTGTTGTTTCTTCCCTCATTGTAAATTGCCACGATGATAGGAGACAAAATGCCTATTGATAGTAACAGAGGACGTGATTTCCCACGTGCACCACAATTCGAGCGAAAAGGTTGGCCGCGCACCCGCCCTACGGGTGATCCCCGTGAGGACGCACGACGCAAACACCGCGCTAGGAAGAAAATAGAGGAAGTCATTGCCAAAGGCGGATATGAGTCGCTTTTTGGCAATACCTTCGTTTCAACCAATCCAGAGAAAGCCCGAGAAAAGAAGCGCAAGGTTGTGCTTGAAGCGATGGTTCTTCGTGTGGATGAGGAACGTTCGATACCGCGTGAACTGCTGGAAGAGGTCGGTCTGATGCCCGAAGACAATCCGCGTGTTCCAGTGTTCGACGAGCCGGAAATACCGTTCTAACCCGCGTTCTCGTCGATCTCGCCGCCATCGCCCGGGTCGATGTGCATTGAGATCGACGAGCTGTCTTAGCCCCGTAAAACTGTGCCACTATTTTGGTGTCACGGAAGGGATGATGGATGGCTCGGAAGCGGTATTCGGATGAAGATGCGTTG